>JBBRAH010000020.1:0-55956 GCA_038206985.1 Solirubrobacterales bacterium | reverse complement strand
ACCCAGCTTGGACTCCTGAGCACCGGAAACGACACCCGCTGCCCGGGCGCCAACGAGCGCCCGGCTCCCGACGGCTCCAACCCCTACACCGACGGTGGCTCCCTCGACTGCGATCCCAGCCAGATTCCGCCCGGGCCATGAGACGCATCGCATTCATCGCAGCTTCGATCCTCGCCGCAGCCACGGCTTTCGCCTCGACGGCGACCGGCGACAACGAGCACACCTACTTCATCGAGCTCGACAACGCCTTTGGCCTCGTGACGGGCTCCGAGGTCAAGGTCGCCGGCGTAGAGCAGGGCCTCATCGAGAGCCTCGAGATCAATTCCGACAAGCGTGCCGTCATCGAGGTCAAGCTCTCGGGCGAGCTCTCGCAGCTCGGGACCGACACTATCTGCTCCTCCGAGCCGCAGTCACTGATCGCCGAGTACTTCATCGACTGCATCCCCAAGGGCCCGCCCCTGCAGGAGGGCACGGGCAGCGATGCGGAGCGCGGTGACAATCCCGACATCCCCGTCGAGCAGACCCGGCAGACGGTTCAGAACGACCTGGTCCAGAGCGGCTTGCGCGACTCCTACAAGGAGCGGCTCACCTTGATCATCAACGAGTTCGGCACGGCGCTGGCCGGCAACCCTGAGAACCTCAACGACGCGATCCGCCGCGGCGCGCCCGCACTCGAGGAGGCGCGCAAGATCACCCGCGTGCTGGCGGATCAGAACCGGATCATCCGCGACCTGAATGAGAACTCCGACACGGTGCTTGCGCAGCTCGCCAACCGCCGCAAGGACGTCGTCCGCTTCATCGAGAACTCGAAGACGACGGCCGAGGCCTCGGCCGAGGTCAGGGACTCGCTCTCCGCCAACTTCCGCGATCTCGATGAGTTCCTCGCGGAGCTCAACCCGACCGCAAAGCGCCTCAACGAGCTGGCCGTCACCCAGACCCCGCTGCTCCGCGACCTGCGCCTCGCCGGACCGGGCCTGGCCGACCTCTCGCGGGATCTCCCCGACTTCAACGCCGCCGGCACCGTCTCGCTCAAGTCGCTCGGCAGCGCCGCCAACGTGGGTCAGCGCGCTCTGCGCAAGGGCAGGAACGAGATCCAGCAACTCAAGGTCTCCAGCAAGAACGCCTTCTCAGCGGCCGACAGCCTCTCCAAGTTCCTCCGTGACCTCGACGATCCAAATCGCGCCGTCGCGCAGGACAAGCGTGCCAACGTCGACACGGGCCGCAAGGGCAAGACCGGGTACACCGGTCTGGAGGGCCTGCTCAACTACGTCTACTACCAGGCCGGTGCGCTCAACCAGTTCGACCAGGTCAGCCACCTGCTCCACTTCTCGATCTTCGAGGTTGGCGAGGGTCCCTGCGCCAGCTACAACGCCGGCAACACGGTTCCGGCCGAGGGTGGCGGCGAAACAACGAACATCCTCGAAGCCGACAACTGCGTGTCCTGGCTCGGCCCCAACCAACCCGGCATCAACGAGAACATCCCCCTTGAGCCGTACGACCCCTCGGTCTGCCCCGACGGCTCCACCGATGAAGACATTTGCGATCCCAACGGGGCGTCGCTGGCGAGCGACAAGAAGCCGGTCAAGCGCAACGGCGGCAACGGCGGCGGCGAGGGTAAGGGCTCAGGCGGCAACGGCAGCTCAGGCTCCGGCAACGGCGGCGGCTCGGGCGGCAACTCCGGCGGCGGCAACGGTAGCGCCGGCGGCTCCGGATCCGGAGCCGGTAACGTCCCGGGCGGGCTCGGTGACGCTCTCGACCTGCCCAAGCTCGGCAACAGCATCCGTAACAGCCCGCTTCTGCAGCGCGGCGGCAACAGCGGCCTGGGCGGCGGCGGCAGCAATCCCACCCGCGACCTCCTCGGCTACCTCTTCAGCGACTGACCCATGGACGCACTGCTGCAGACATCCATCCCCACGATCGCCCTCGCCGAGGTGTCTCGATGAGGCGCTCACCCATGCAGGCGCTGGCTTCCTCGCCGACGATGGTCGGCGCGATTACGACCCTGATCGTGGTCGTGGCCGTGTTCCTGGCCTACAACGCCACCAACGGCCTGCCCTTCGTGCCCACCTATCGGGTCTCGGTCGATATTCCCAACGCCTCGCGCCTGGGCCGTAACAACGAGGTCAGAATCGGCGGTATCCGGGTTGGCGTGGTCGAGTCGATCGAGGCCGTCAAGAGGACGGACGAGAGCGCCCAGACGGGGCAGACGGACGCGGGTGGAGTGGAGGACAAGGGTGAGACGGCGACCGATACGGCGGGGCCGGAAACGGACACCTCCGTCGATCCCGCGGGCGACGTGGTCGCGCGTGTCAACCTGAAGCTGGACAAGAGCGCGGAAGGCCTGCCGCAGGACTCGATCTTCCGGGTCCGCTACAAGTCCTCCTTCGGTCTCAAGTATCTGGAGATCACCCGCGGTGACGGCCCGCCGGCACCGGAGGCGTTCGTCTTCGACGGCACCGACGACAACGACGATCCCGGCGACGAAGACAGCCTGATCCTCTCGCTCGACGAGGCCGCCAAGAACGACGCCGCTGCAAACGGCACCTTCATCGATCAGACCGAGTTCGACGACATCGGCAACACCTTCGACCAGCGGACCCGCAACGCGGCGCGCCAGAACCTGCTCGGCTTCGGCGATGCCTTCGCCGGCCGGGGCGGATCGCTGAACCTCGCAATCGAGTCGCTGAACCCGTTGCTCACGAACCTGAAGCCGGTCGCCAAGGCGATCAGCAACGAGGACACCCGCTTCCGGCGCCTGTTCCCCGAACTCGGTGATGCGGCGCGGATCGTGGCGCCGATCGCCGGCCAGAACGCCGAGCTGTTCACCAATCTCGCGATCACCTTCGGCGCGATCTCAGCCGACACGGGCAAGCTGCAGGAGACGATCATCGAGGGTCCGCCGACCCTGCAGACCGGCATCCGCGTGCTGCCGGCCCAGCGGCGCTTCCTCGCTGAGTTCACGGACCTCTCCTCGCGCCTGCGGCCCGGCGTGCGCCAGTTGCGCCTCGCGCTGCCCGATCTCAACCAGGCGATCGACATCGGCACGCCGGTCCTGCGCCGTACCCCGCGAAGCAACCGGGACCTGAAGACGGTCTTCACCTCGCTCGAGGATCTGGTCGAGGAGCCGACCACACTGAGTTCGATCAAGCGGTTGGACAAGACCTTCGACGAGGCCGCTCACCTGGCCGAGTACGTGGTCCCCGCCCAGACGGTCTGCAACTACTGGAACTACTGGTTCGCAGGGCCTCTCACCGAGCACATCACCGAGCGTGATTCGGTCGGCTACACCCAGCGTGTCTCGCTGATCTCCACCCCTCCCGGCTCGCTGACGCTCGATATCGGTGCCGGCGTCCCGATCACGGTCCCGGGCGAGGTCGAGACCGGACTCTCCATCGCCGGCTACTCCGGTGTCCAGGCCAACGGCAAGTCGATCACCGGCGAGTTCGAGCCGCATGAGCTGCCGATCCTGCACGGCGATCCGACCGGTCCGACGGGTCAGAAGAACGCCGACTGCCAGCGTGGCCAGGCCGGCTATCTGCTCGGCGACCTGCGGATCCCCGGCCAGGGCAAGAGCAACCCCGCGATCGGGGTCCCCGATCTGCCCGGCAGCCGCGGGCCGACGACGGTCTACTGGAACAGCGATGGCTCACGTTCTCTCCGCGACACGCGCGTCGCAGGGAGGCAGCCCTAATGGCTCGCGCATCTGACAAGAAGCGCATCCCGAACGCGGTCCTCGGCCTGATCCTCGCGATCGTGCTCGCGATCGCCTCCTACATGGCTTTCACCAAGGACCTGCCGTTCGCGGGTGGCACCGAGTACAAGGTCGCCTTCAACTCCGCCCAGAACCTGCGCGCCAACACGCCGGTGCGGATCGCCGGCGTCGAAGTCGGCGAGGTCACCGGTGTCGAGCCGCTGGCACCCGACTCGCAGGAGCTGGTCACGGCTCAAAGCGGCGATTCCGAAGGCATCCAGGGCAGCGATGCAGCGGGCGGAGCGATCGTGACGATGAGCATCGATGACTCAGGGTTGCCACTGAAGGAGGACGCGACGTTCGAACTGCGCCCGCGACTGTTCCTCGAGGGCAATCTGTTCGTGGACGTCCGCCCCGGCAGCCCCGGGTCTCCGGCGCAGGATCCCGACCAGACCTTCTCGCCCGCGCAGACCGCGAACTCGGTGCAGCTCGATCAGATCCTCACCGGCGCTCTGCAGGGCGACGCCCGCGAGGACCTCCAGGTCTTCCTGGATGAGTTCGGCAGTGCCCTGATCGATGGCGGTGGCGCGAAGTCGCTCCGCACTCTCTACAAGACCTCGAAGGGCAACTTCAAGAACACCTCGCAGGTCAACGAGGCGGTCCTGGGCGAGAACCCCCACGACCTCTCCGGCCTGATCTTCAACCTCGACAAGGTGATTGCCGGCCTCGGGGCCAACGAGCGCGCGCTGCAGGACACCGTCACCAACCTGAAGACGGTGACGGGGAGCTTTGCCGCACAGGATCAGAGCCTCGAGCAGGCGGTCATTGAGCTGCCGCAGGTGCTGGAGGCCGGGGGGCCCGCCTTTGCCAACCTCAACGCCGCCTTCCCGTCGCTACGCGCCTTCGCCCGCGAGGCCCTGCCGGGCGTGCGCACCGCACCCGAGACCCTGGACGCGGCGACGCCGCTTCTCAACCAGGTCCGGCTCCTCTCCCGCAAGCAGGAGCTGCGCGGCCTCGCCCGCGACCTCGTGCCGACCGTGCCCAACCTCGCGCGCCTCGTAAAGCGCACCCCGGACTTCCTCGAGCAGGGTCGCACGCTGGCGAGTTGCTTCAACCAGGTGATCATTCCCTGGTCGCTGGATTCGGTCGAGGGCGGCGCCGGTTACCCATACCCGGCCACCGGCGAGGTCTACAAGGAGACGGCCTACGGGCTGGCAGGGATCGCGGGCGAGTCGCGCTCCGGCGACGCCAATGGCCAGTACATCCGGATTGCCGGCGGCGGCGGCACGAACACGGTGTCGGTCACCGGCGCAAACGGCGAGGCACTGTCGGGTGTCACCCAGTTCCCGATTCAGGGCACCACGCCGGCGATCGAGAGCTCAGCCAAGACCCCGCTCGAGCCCGGCATCCCCTGCGAGAACCAGGACGCCCCGGATCTGCGTGCAGGTGCGGTCGGCGCCGGCCCGACGAACACTTCCGCCCCCGCGGACGCGGTCCCCACCTCGGGCTCCGCGGCGAAGATCTTCCAGAAGTCCACCAACGTGCTTGAGGGACTGAACGACGCCGCGGTGCTCGAGGCCGACGGCGACAAGGCGGCGGCGAAGCCCGTCCAGAAGGACGCGCTCAAGAAACTGCAGGACTTCTACGACAGGTTCGGCGACTGATGGGCACCGTGATCCGCAAGCACGCTCGCGACTTCGCGGCCATCGCCTTCCTGGTGGTCGTCGGCAGCGTGATCGGCTACGCGATCCTGCAGGAGCAGCGCCTGCGTATCCCGATCCTCGAGGAGAAGCCTTTCGAGCTGAAGGCCGAGTTCCAGACCGCCCAGGCCGTGGTGCCGGGCCAGGGCCAGACCCTGCGGGTGGCGGGTGTGCAGGTCGGTGACGTCGACGATGTGGAGCTGGTGGACGGCAAGGCAGTCGTCACCTTCGGCGTCGATCGCGACTATCTGCCGGTCTACAAGGACGCGACGATGCTGCTGCGCCCAACGACCGGCCTCAAGGACATGTTCTTCCAGATGGACCCCGGTACCCGCAATGCCGGAGAGATCGAGGACGGGGGGACGGTGACGCTCGAAAACACGGCGCCCGATGTCAACCTCGATGAGATCCTCGACGCCCTCGACGGCGACACGCAGGCCTACCTGCGGATACTCCTGGTCGGAGCGGGCGAGGGCCTCGAGGACCGCGGCGAGGATCTCGGCAAGGTGCTGGGCTCGCTCGGCCCGATCAACAAGGACTTCGCCACGCTCAACCGCGAGGTAACCAAGCGCCGCGCCAATCTGCGCCGCCTGATCACCAACTTCAACCTGCTGACCGAGGAGGTCGGCAAGGCCGACAAGGATCTGACCCGCCTCACGCAGGCCTCGTCGGTTGCGCTCGGCGCCATCGCCGAGCAGGATCCGAGCGTCCAGCGGGCGGTTGCGCTGCTGCCGGAGACTCTCCGCAACACAAAGCTCGCGCTCACCAACACCGCCATCTTCGCGGCGGAGCTCGGCCCGGCCTTCGAGGGCTTGCGGCCCTTCGCGCGCAACCTCGACGAGGTCAACGCCTCCACCCTGAAGCTCGCCAACGAGACCACCGGGCCGATCGAGAATCAGATTCGCCCGTTCGTGCGTGCCGCGCGCAAGCCAATCCCGGATCTCAACACCGCCGCACGCCGTCTCAGCAAGGCGACCCCGCCGCTGACCGTGGTCGGCAACAAGATCAACCGGCTCGGGAACATGGCCGCTTATAACCCCAATGGCGCTGAGGCGCCGGGTACGGCGGGCCGCGACGAGGGCTACCTGTACTGGGCCGGCTGGCTCGGGCACGTCGGTGGCTCGGTGTTCAGCGTCGGCGATGCGCACGGCTTCCTGCGCCGTATCTACCTGACCATGGGCTGCGACGAGGCACTGAGCCTGCTCGCTTCCAGCCCCCTCGCGCCGGCAGTGACCGGCCTCGGGCAGCTGTTCGCGCCCGGCGGACCCTTCTTCGGAGCATGCTGAGCGGAGTGATCGAGAGCTAATGCAGAAATCATCACCATCAGTCGGCAAGCTGCTCATTGCGGCAGGATTCACACTTTCCTGCTTTGGCCTGCTGCTCTTTCTCTGGGTCGCCTTCGGCGGTCCGGTGCCGCTGAAGCCGAAGAGCTACCGTGTCACTGCCTACTTCCCGGAGGCCGTCGCACTGGCCCAGGAGTCGGACGTCCGGATCGGTGGCGTCTCGGTCGGCAAGGTGAAGTCGACCGAGCTCGCCCCCCCCGATCAGCGCCTCGACGGTCAGGACCTGACCGCCGCCGTGATCGAGCTCCAGCCCGAGTTCGCCCCATTGAGCGCCGACGCACGGGCGATCCTGCGACAGAAGACGCTCCTCGGTGAGACCTACGTTGAGCTGACCTCCGGCACCGAGACCGACGCCGGCACCCCCGTCAGCCTGGGCGCGGCCGCCAACAACACAGATGCCGAGACGGCGAACGTCGAGGCGATCCCGGAAGAGGGAACGCTCGGCATAGGCCAGACCGAGAACCAGACCCAGATCGATGAGATCTTCAACGCCCTGGATGAGGAGACGCGCGCGTCCTTCCAGCGCTGGCAGCAGAACGCGGCCGTCGCCATCCAGGGTCGTGGCATGGACCTCAACGACTCGTTCGGCAACCTCGGGCCCTTCCTCGACGATGCCTCCGGCACCCTGGCGATTCTCAAGCGCCAGAAGCAGTCGCTGAAGGGGCTCGTCCGGGATACGGGAGTCGTTTTCGAGGCCCTCACGGAGAATGAGAACGCACTCGCGGGCGCGATCACCAACTCCAACGACACCTTCGCCGCGATCGCTTCCGAGCAGCAGGCCCTCAAGGACACCTTCCAGGTGTTCCCGACCTTCGAGCGCGAGACGCGACTGACCCTCGATCGCCTCGACGAGTTCCAGCGCAACACGCTGCCGCTGGTCCAGGACCTGCAGCCTGTCGCCGACGACCTCAGCCCGACGCTGCGCTCCGTGCGTCAGCTCTCGCCGAGCCTGAGCAGTTTGTTCGCGGATCTCGACGACCTGGTGCGCGTCTCGAAGAAGGGCTTCCCGGACCTCGCCAAGTTCCTCGATGGGCTGAGCCCGGTGCTGACCGAACTCGATCCATTCCTGGCGAACCTCAACCCGGTGATCAGCTACCTCGACTTCTACCGCACGAGCGTCACCGACTTCCTCTCCAGCCCGCCCGCGGGTCTCGCCGGCACAACGGTGCCAGTTCCCGGTCAGCCGGCGGCCAAGCACACGCTGCGCCAGCTCGGATACATCACCCAGGAGACCCTCTCGGTCTACCAGCAGCGGCTTTCGACCAACCGCGGCGACGGCTACCTGCCACCGCTCGACAAGGTCATTGCCCAGGGCGAGGCCGGCAAACGGGGCAGCTTCCCCGACTTCGACTGCGACCACATCGGTGGCGAGCGGTTCAGGGGCGACGGCAAGAGCCCGCCGGTCGGCGTCAACTTCGCCCCGTGCTTCCTGCACAAGGATTTCCCCAACCCCTTCGGCGGCGGTCGCGCGCCCTTCCTGGACGCCGACAAGTAGAGGCGCCTGCCCGGGGGGTGCGTGGATGCGAGCAGTCGCTCGAGCCGCGTAGGATTGACGTCATCGTCGGGGTTCAGGAGATGGGGATGGGCTACTTCAAGAATGCACAGGAGGTCTACGACCACCTCGGCAGGCTGATGTCTGACGTGATGGCCGACGAGGATCTGGGCCCGAGGTTCCGCAGCGCGGGCACGTCCCTGCGCCAGGAGTTCACGGACCCGTCGTCGGTGATCACGGTCACGCTTCACGGCGACGATCGCGATGGCGTCACCTGCGGTGAAGCGGCCGCCGACGGCGAGGTGACGATGAGGATGCAAGCCGATGTGGCGCATCGCTTCTGGATGGGTGAGGTCAACGTCGCCCTCGCCCTCGCCCGCGGCGAGATGGAGGCGGAGGGGCCGATCGAAAAGATCCTCAAGCTGGTGCCCCTGACCAGCTCGACCTTTCCGATGTACCGTCGCCTGCTCGCCGAGTTGGGCGGGGCGGATGCCGTGCCTGCGGGCAGCCCGGGATCGGCGCAAAGCCGAGCGTGAGCGCCGCAGACGAGCGAGAGCGCTGGATCTCGGCTGTTCGTGATGTGGCGGCCGAGCGCGGCCTGCGCTACGACGAGGTCGGTGGGCTCAACCCACGTAACGGCCCTGCGGCGCTGTGTCCCGGCGGCAGCAACCGGTTGACGGGCGAGCTTGTCGAAGGGTTCTGGGGCGCGTGTTGCGATGCCCTCGAGCGCGAGACGGGCAGCCTGTTCAGCAAGACCGTGCTGCCGGATGGCGTCCTGATCAAGGCTCACATGCCCGACCTGGCAACCGTCGTGCCGCGCTTCGATGTCGAGTCGATCGAGGCCCGGCCGGAGGAGCAGTTGCGCAAGCACACCGCTCGCAGGGTGGAGTTCGAGAGCATCGAGTTCAACGAGCGCTTCCTGGCGACCGTGCCGCGCCAATACGACCCGATCGCCCTGCGCGAGCTGTTCAGCCCGGGATTCCTCGCCTGGATCACATCGATCGATCGCGAGGTCGACTTCGGTGGCCTCGACAGCCAGCTCTACTTCATGTGGCGACTGCGAGAGCGGACCCGTGAGGAGCTCGAGCTGGCGCTGCTGAACGCCGGCAAGCTTTTCCTCCGGGTGCGCCGCGAGCTCGAGGAGGACAACGTGGTGACCTACCCGCCCGGGCCCTGGAACGCCGGTACGGAGCCGTTTCCGCCGAGCCCGGCCGGCGCTCAGTCGGCCGGATAGCCGGGCTCGCCCGGCAGCACGACCTCGAAGGACTCCTCGGTGCCGATCACCTTTGGCAGGATCGGCTCGACCACGATCGTCTCTGCCGCGGTGAGGACCGCGTCCGCGTCGGCGTGGGGGAGCAGGTCCTCGAGATGGCGGACCGTCGGGAAGGATAGCTCCATGGTGTCGGCCTCATCGGCATCCAGCGCTGCCCGCGGGCTGATCCAGCGGGCGTCGTCCATCTCCACGTGGTCCGGCTCCGGCTTGCAGTGGGGCGGCGCGAGCGCCACGTAGAAGCGCGTATCGAAGCGGCGTGGGACCAAGTCGGGGGTGATCCAGCGCGACCAGGGCAGCAGCGCCTCGGGCCCGATCTCCACGCCACCTTCCTCGGCCAGCTCACGGGCTCCGCAGATCCGGTGCGCCCACTCCTCGGGCTCGACACCGGCCGGGCACTCGGCAGTCCTCGCTGCCTCGAAGTCCTCGGGGTCCACGACTCCGCCGGCGAACACCCAGACGCCCGGCATGAACTTCGCATCCCGGCCGCGTTGCAGCATGAGCAACTCGAGCCCACGCTCGTTGTGGCGGCCACCACGACGCATCAGCATCACGGTCGCTGCCGGCCTGGGGACGGCCGGTGAGGTCGGATTGGTGGCCAGGGCGGCCCTACTCCTCGTAGGGCTCGAAGTCGGACTTGCGGGCCCCGCAAACCGGGCAGAACCAGGTGTCGGGGATCGCTTCGAACTTTGTCCCTGCCGGGATGCCGCCGTCGGGATCGCCTTCCTCGGGGTCATAGACGTAGCCGCAGGAGGTACAGATCCACATGGTCGTTTCGGTATCGCTCATCGGGCGGAGCCTATCGGCCCGGCGCCACCTCAGTCGTCGAGCGCGGACTCGCGCCGCCGCCGGCCGATCGCCCGGGCGACCAGGCCGATCGCGATCGCGAGCAAGGCGAGGGGAGCGAGGATCGCGGCCGAGATCAGCAAGACCCCCGCCACCGTCTTCAGCGCGCTGAGCGCGTCGTCGGCCGCGTCACCGAGCGACCAGTTGCCGTCGTCGTCGCCGTTCGGTGTGCCGTCGATGTTCACGGCGACAGCGCTGAGCCGGGCCCGGCGGGCGATGTTCTGGAAGCGAGACTCGGCCCGCGAGATCTGGCGCCGCGCCTTGTCGATCTTCGCCTGGATCGCGTCAGCCTCCTGCTCGGTCTTAGCGTTGCCGAGTGCTCGAAGCAGTTGCTTGCGCTCGGCCCGGGCGTCCGCGAGGTTGTCCTGGGCGGAGACGAAGGGCTTGGTGATGTCGACCGCGGCCTCGTTCAGCGACTGCACGTTGGCGAGGTCGGTGATCTGATCGAGGGTGGAGTCGAGGCTGCGCGTCGGCAGCTGCAGTTGCAGGTTCGCCACAGCGCTGGTTGGTGTCTCATTGCTGTTCGAGCTGACCACCACACCGCCCGCGGTCTCGGTGATCTGCACGACCTGGTTGGCGACCTCGCTGACCTTGCTCGTATCGGTGCCCAGCGAGACGGTGGCGCTGCGGTCCTGCTGCCGCTTGGCGGCGCCACGCGCGGTGCGCTCGCCCTTGTTGGAGGTGGTGTTGGGCGCAGGCGCGAGTTCGCCGGCCGCGCCCGAGTCGAGGCTGTCCTCCGCAGCCGAGAGGGGTGCGATCTCGCCGGAGCCGGAGCCGGAGCCGGAGCCGGAGCCGGAGACGCCCGCCGCGCCACCGCCGGCCGATTCGGGCACGGTCTTGGCGTTCTGATCGTCGCTCAGGAATGTGCCGGCATCGAGGGTCTGGTCCTGCCCGCCCTGGTCGGCCACGCTCACCACAACGGTCGCCACCACCACGAGCGTCGCCAGTCCCCCCGCCGGAGCCAGCCAGCCACCGGGACGGCGCAGGCGCCCACCCTCCGCAAACGCGCCAGATGCGCCGGAGAACCACCCGCGCGGGCCCGTGCGGGGCCCGCGGAAGCTGTTCTCGCGCAGTCGCTCCAGCTCCTGCTCGAGACTGAGGCTGTAGGGCGGTCGCTCGGCCCGCAGGTCGGCGACGAGCGTCGCGAGACCTTCCTCGCCGGCGCCGGGGCGCTCGCCGGCCAGCAGCCGATCCACCGCATCCAGTTCGCGCTCGGCCTCCGGGCTCGGGCCGGCATCGGTGTCTCGATCAGGCAGCTTCATCGCAGGCCCTCCTCAGCTTTTCGATGGTTCGGTGCAGCTTGGTGCCCGCGTTGCTCTCGCTGAGGCCGATCACGGTCGCGATCTCGGCGTTGGAGAGTCCGGCGAAGAACTTCAGCGCGACCAGTTCGCGGTCGCGGGTGTCGAGGCCGGCCATCGCCTTGCGCAGCGCGGTGCGACGCAGGGCCACCTCGGCCTCCTCGTCGAGGCTCGCAGACGCGGTGTCTTCGGGGTCGGCCGCGAGTGCGGCAATCCGCTTGCGGCGCCGCAACTCGTCAAGTGCAGCGTTGCGGGCGATCCCGAAGAGCCAGGCTCGCGGCGTCCCCTTGCGGGAGTCGAAGCGCTGGCGCTTGCGGTAGGCGCGTTCGAAGGCCAGGGCGGTCACGTCCTCGGCGGCGGAGCGGTCGCGCAGCAGCCCAGCCACGTAGGCGAAGACGTCCTCGCGGCTGGAGCGGTAGAGCTGTTCGAAGGCCGCTTCCAGCGCCTCGGCATTGGTGCGCTGCGTTTCCGTCGTCTCCGGCGCCTTGGCGGCGATCGTTCCTTGCATGCCCCTACTACGGCGGCCGCGTGGTTTCATCACAGGTGATTATCGGCACCCGACACGGGGACTGGAGCCGGCCTGAGCGGAGCCGGCCTCAGGGCAGCTTCAGGGTGCGTGCCACGAGCCGATCCCAGATCCGGTCCGGCAGCATCCGGGAGGCGGTCGTCATCGCCTTCGCGTCGCGGCCCACCCGGTAGCGGGCCCGCGGTCGCCGGACGGTGATCGCCTTGTGGATCGTGCGCGCGACCTCGTCCGGGTGAATGCCCCGTGCCCCGGTCTCGGCGCTGATCCGCTCAGTGGCGTCGATCGCCTCCCCGTAGAGGGCCTCGGCCTCCGCCGGCATGCGGCCACGCATCTCGTTGGCGATCTCGGTTCCGCGGGTCCAGATCTCCGTGGCGATGCTGCCCGGCTCGATCGCAACGGTGTCTATTCCCCAGGGGCGCAACTCGGTCCGCAGGCAGTCGCTCACCGATTCGAAGGCGAACTTCGAGGCGCAGTAGGGGCCGTAGAAGGGCGTCGAGACCAGGCCGCCGATCGAGGTGACGTTGACGATCCGGCCACCGCCACCGGTCCGCAGAGCGGGCAGCAGTGCCTGGGTCACGGCGAGCTGCCCCACCAGGTTGACCTCGAGCTGCTTGCGGAAGTCTTCGAGGGGCACGAACTCGAGCGGCCCCACGTAGGCGGCACCGGCGTTGTTGACGAGCGCGCGCAGTCCGGCCTCACCGCAGTCCTCCTGGATCCTCCTCGCCGCCGCGCCGATCGCGGGCTCGTCGGTGACATCGATGATCAGCGGTTGCAGATCGCCGACACCATCGGCCGCAGCGGCCAGTGCCTCGGCATCGGCCTGCCTGCGGACGCCGCCATAGACCCGGAAGCCGGAGCGGGCCAGGAAGAGGGAGGTGGCGCGGCCGATCCCGGTCGAGGCGCCGGTAACCAGCGCCGCGCGCCCGCTCACGCGGCGATCCGGTCTGCTCCAGCGGTCTCGTTGGCACTGCCCCCGCGCTCACTCGCCGGGTCCGCGTAGGCGCCCGCGACCGCTGCCTCGATCGAGGCAGCGGTGATCTCGACCAGCCGCACGAGCTCGGACTTCTCGATCGCGAGCGGCGGCACCAGCACGATCACGTCGCCGAGCGGCCTGACCATGGCGCCACGCTTGCGAGCTTCGAGCGTCACCCGGTGCCCGAGCCGCAGCGCTGGATCGTGCTCGCCCAGATCGATGCCGACCATGAAGCCGCGCCCCCGGACCTCGGCGACCTCGGCCATCTCCGCGAGCGGCTCGAGGATCTCGTGCAGGAGGCGGATCTTCGGTTGCAGACGCAGCAGCGTGTGCTCGGCCTCGAAGGTGTCGAGGCTGGCGATTGCCGCCGCACAGGCCAGCGGGTTGCCCGTGAACGTGTGTCCGTGGAAGAAGGTCCGGTACTCCTCGTGGCGGCCGAGGAAGCCCTCGTAGATCCGCTCGGAGGCCATTGTCGCCGCGAGCGGCATGTAGCCGTTGGTCAGGCCCTTGCCGAGGCAGAGGAAATCCGGCGCGACCTGTTCCTGCTCACAGGCGAACATCGTGCCCGTGCGGCCGAAGCCGGTGGCGACCTCGTCGCAGATCAGCAGCACGCCGTGGCTGTCGCAGAGCCGCCGCACCTCCCGCAGATATCCGGGGGGCTGGACCTTGATCCCCGCTGCGCCCTGAACGAGGGGCTCAACGATCACGGCGGCGATCTCCTCGTCGTGGAAGTCGAGGACCGTCTCGAGCGCCTCCACATCTCCGGGGGCGACCTGATGGGTGCTGAACAGGAGCGGCTCGTAGACGGAGTGGAAGAGATCCAGGCCGCCGACCGAGACCGAGCC
Organism: Solirubrobacterales bacterium; assembly: GCA_038206985.1. GTDB lineage: Bacteria > Actinomycetota > Thermoleophilia > Solirubrobacterales > 70-9 > CAXMST01. Next base: position 41,972 of record JBBRAH010000020.1, on the reverse strand, counting down.
GACCGTGTCCCCGTGGTAGGCGTCAGTGAGGTTGACGAAGTGGGTGCGGAGCCGGTGCTGACCGCCGCGCTGCTGCCAGTACTGAAACGCCATCTTGAGGGCAATCTCGACTGCGGTGGAGCCCGAGTCGGAGTAGAAGACCCGCTCGAGTCCGGGAGGCGCGAGTGCCGCGAGGCGCGCGGCGAGCTCGGCCCCCGGGGCGTGGGTGAGGCCGAGCATCGTCGAGTGGGCCACGCGGTCGAGCTGCTCGCGCACAGCCGCGTCGATGCGTGGGTGACGATGGCCGTGGACGTTGCACCACAGCGACGAGGTCCCGTCGATGTAGCGGTTGCCGTCGGCATCGATCAGGTCGGTGCCCTCGGCCGAGTCGATCACGAGAGGCTCCTCCTCGGCCCAGCCCTGCTGCTGGGTGAACGGGTGCCAAACGTGAAGCTGGTCGAGCTCGCCGATCGGGTGCAACATCGTCACGCTCAATCTAGGAGCGGGACCGGTCGGATTCACCCCACCTGAACCGCGCAGTTTGCGGGAGTGGCCCTCAGGGCAGGGCCAGAGCCGGCCACTCGCCGGGCCGCTCGAGCTCGATCCCGCCGAGGGTCAGCACCTCCACGTCGCCGAGGGCGGCCACGGTTTCGCGGTTGGAGAGTTCCATCTCACCGGGAGTGGCCGGCCAGCGGTTCAGCACCACCGCGCGCACCGCGAGCCCGACGGCCCGCGCGGCCTCGAGGGTGAGCAGGGTGTGGTTGATCGTCCCCAGGCCGGCATCGGCAACGACCACCAGTGGGTAGCCGAGATCGCGGGCCAGGTCACGCACCAGGTAGCCGCTGGTGAGCGGCACGAGCAGCCCGCCGACCCCCTCGCAGACCAGCAGGTCCGCGCCGGCGGCGGCGCCGGCGGCCGCCTCGAGCAGGCGGGCCGGATCGATCGCCTCGCCCGCCAACTCGGCGGCGAGATGGGGCGAGAGCGGGGGTCCGAACCGGTAGGGCGCGATCTCAGCCTCGCTCTGCCCCGAACCGGAGGCGCGGCGCAGCAGGGCCTGGTCGCTCTCGCCGCCCTCGTCGAGCCCGGATACCGCCGGCTTGAAGACCGCGACCTGCCCACCGGCCGCCGCAGCGGTCCTGGCAATGAGCGCGGCGACGACGCTCTTGCCGACCTCGGTCCCGGTGCCCGTGACGAACACCCCGGCCACGTCGCCGCTCCCGCTAGACGCGGTTGCCGGCCGCGGGAGGCATCTCCGCCGCGGGCCGCACGTCGTGCACGCTGATCTCGCCGCTCTCGTCCGGCAGATCGATCGACCACTCGCCGCCGGCGCCGACGGCCGCGACCGCGGAGGCGATCACCTCGGCGGCTCGCCTGAGCTCGCCGGGCTCGTGCGATGCCATGACCGTGAGCCGCAGACGCGAGGTGCCGTCGGGCACGGTCGGTGGACGGATCGCCTGCGCGTAGACGCCGCGGTCCAGCGCGCGCGAGCAGGCGGAGACCGCGCGCTCCGGATCGCCCACCCGCACCGGGATGATCTGGCTGCGGGAGCCGCCGACCTTCAGCCCGTGGCCTTCGAGCTCGCTCCGCAGCAGGTCCGCGTTCTCCTGGAGGCGCTCGATCCGCTGCGGCTCGGCTGCGATCAGCTCCAGCGCGGCCTCGGCCGCAGCCACGCAGGCCGGGGGCAGGCCGGTGGAGAAGATCATCGGTCTGGCCGTATTGATCAGCAGCTCCCGCAGCTCGGAGCTCGTCGCCGCATAGGCGCCGTAGCTGCCCAGCGACTTGCCGAGTGTCCCGGTGATCACGTCTACCTCGTCGCAGAGACCGGCGGCGGCCACGGTCCCGCGTCCGCCGGGCCCGAACGTGCCGACCGCGTGGGCCTCGTCGACCATCAGGCGGGCACCGTGCTTGTGGGCGAGCTCGGTCAGCCACATGAGGGGCGCGACGTCGCCGTCCATCGAGAACAGTCCGTCGGTCACGATCAGCGCCGCCTCCCCGGCGGTCCGCTCCATCGCCCAGGCGAGATGCTCCACGTCCCGATGGCGGTAGACGAACTTTGCCGCCCCGGCGAGCCGACAGCCATCGACGATGGAAGCGTGGTTGAGGGCGTCGGAGTAGACGACCTGACCCTGTCCGGCGAGCGCCGCGATCGTGCCCGTGTTAGCGAGATAGCCGGAGCCAAACAGCAAGGCCCGGTCCTGCTCGTGGAAGGCCGCAAGTTGCCGCTCGAGCCGTTCGTGGACCGCCATGTTGCCCGAGACGAGGCGCGAGGCCCCGGCACCGGCGCCGAGGTCGCGGTAGGCGCTCGCCCCCGCCAGCCGCACGGCCGGATGCCCGGCGAGGTCGAGGTAGTTGTTGGAGCAGAGCAGCAGGACTTCGACCCCGTCGAGGAGCACGCGCGGGCCCTGCGCGCCCTCGATCGTGCGCATCCGCCGGTACAGGCCCCCCTCGCGTAGATCCTGGAGCCGTTCGGTGACTCCCCTGGGCGCGGCTGGGTCCGCCATCAGGCGGCAGCCTCGCGAGAGGCAGATCCCGCGCCGGGCTTCGGGTAGGCCGGGACCTTGCCCTTCTTCTTGATGACTCGCAGCTGGGTCGAGGGATCCCAGAATCTGGCCTCGTCCTGGCTGTCGATCAGCTCGTCCACCGGCGTCCGCGGCGAGTCGCCCTCGAGCCAGCCGTCGCGGTTGTCGGGGCGCGGGTTGGAGCCGTTGTCGTTCTGACGGGCGACGTTGAGCCCGTGCTCGCTGAACATCGCCCTGTCGTCGGCCGGTTCAGCGCCCAGGGTGGTCAGGAAGTTGCCCATCATCACGCCGTTGAGGCCGGCGCGGACGGCGAGCGGCTGCAGATCGCCGAGGTTCTCGACCCGGCCACCGCAGAGACGGAACAGCGCCCCGGGGATGATCAGACGGAAGATCGCCACCCACTTGACGACCTCCCAGGGGTCCATCAGGTCGCGGTCGCCGAACTTCGTCCCCTCGCGCGGGTTGAGCAGGTTGATCGGCACCGAGGTGGGATCCACCTCGGCGAGCTCGAAGGCCATCTCGACCCTCTGGCGCTCCGACTCGCCGAGATTGAGGATGCCGCCCACGCAGGTCTCCAGGCCTGCCTCGCGCACCGCCTCGATCGTCCGCACGCGACCCTCGTAGCGGACCGTTGTGGTGACCTCCTCGTAGTAGGAGCGCGCGGTCTCGACGTTGTGATGAACGCGCTGCACGCCGGCCTCGGCCAGGCGCTGCGCGCGACCGGGGGAGATGTGTCCGATCGAGACGCAGCGCTTCAGGTTGGTGTGCTCGGCAACGAGCTTCGCTCCCTCCTCGATCTTGAGAAAGTCGCGCTTGCTCAGGCCCTGGCCCTGGGTGACCATGCAGAACCGGTGCGCGCCTGCCGCCTCGGCGGCCCGGGCGTGCTCGAGGATCTGCTCGGGCTCCATCATCGCGTGCATCGGCGTATCCGCCTCGGCGTAGCGCGACTGCGCGCAGAAGCCGCAGTCCTCGGCGCAGCCGCCCGACTTGGCGTTGACCAGCGAGCACATGTCGGTGGAGTCGCCGAAGCGCTCCGTGCGCACTGCCCAGGCCCGCTCGACGAGGTCGCCGATCTCGTCGTGGTCGGTCAACGCGCCCAGTTGGAGGGCCTCTTCAAAGCTGATCAAGGGCGGCATGGAAGTTCCTCCGGTCCGGTTACGCGCATAAATCTAGGTGCGTAACCGGACGGCTCCCGGCACTCAGCCGCCCGCTTCAGCCTCCACCCGGCGCTCTTCGCCGCCGTCGGCCTCCCTCGTCTGGCAGCGCTTCAACTGGGTCGCATAGAAGCGGAAGTAGCGCCGCCAGTTGGCGTTCCAGTAGGCATCTTCGTGGGCGCCTGGGCCGGTCACGAGATCCACCTTGGCCCCTCCGGCGTCGAGCGCCTCCTCGAACGCCATGTTGGCGGGCAGGAAAGGGTCGTCATCGCCCACGTCGAGCCAGACCCGCTTGCCATCGAGCGGCCCGGTGGGTGCCGCGAGCAGGCCGATCACGTCGTGATCCTCGAAGTCCTGCTCGTCGTCGAAGGCGCCCGGAGCGGTCTGGGAGGCGTTCTCCCAGACAGCCGAAGAGTGCCCGCCGACCGTGCAGAAGGTCTCCGGCGAGATGCGCGCAATGTCAAAAGCGCCGAAGCCACCCATCGAGATGCCACCGATCGCGACTCGCTCGGGCTCGATGTCGAAGCGTTCGACCATGGCCGGAACCAGTTCGTCGAGGACGTATGAGCCCCAATCGCCGTCGTCGCGATCGTGCCAGTAGGAATCGGGTCCGCCCCGTGGGAAGGCGACGACCGGCGCCTTGCCTTGCTGCGCGACCAGGCCGGCGTACATGTCAGAGTTGAGGTAGCTGCCCTCGTCGCTGCCACGCCCGTGCAGGAAGACGAGCAGGGAGCGCTCGCCGTCGGTGGCCCCGGGGGGGATCACGACGTTGATCGGCAGCGTCTCGCCGATCAACTTGCTGTCGAGCTCGTAGCCGATCAACCGCGAGCCCCCGGCGCTGGAGGCCACAGGGTCGTCATCCAGCAACAATTGTCTGGCCGTGAGCGCAACACCGGCCACGAGCGCGGCGGCGAGCAGGCGCAGGAGTACCGAGCGCCCGGAGGGGACCTTGGCGGAGCGCGGCGTCTCGGGCACGGGATCCATCTCTCAAAGGGTCGCATCTCGGGTCGGCGGGAACTGCTACCAGGGCTAAATTGATTCCTTAGACTGACGCCAATGCACGGAAGGTGGAGGGAAAAGGGCGGTCGCCGCGTGGGTCTTCGGGGTCCGGCCGTGGCCGCCACTGTGCTGCTGACGATGCTCTTCGGCCCTGCGGCGGCAGCCGCTGCCGAGGAGTCCGAGACGAGCGCATCCACACCGCAGACGCGCTACTCGCTGGTTCACAACTGCTACGCGCTGAAGTCGGTCGCCACAGGCAAGTATGTGGCTCAGCAGGCGGGCGGCTACGTGGCCACCTCCAACCTCGCCGGCGCCGAGAAGTTCCGCATGCAGGCCACCGACCTCGGCCGCTACCTCTTCTTCGGCCTCGACAAGGACTTCATCTCGACCTCGGCCTCGGCGGTCACATCCGAGACCGAGCCCTCCAACGGCGCCGACTGGAAGGTGACCGGTGCGGGGACACCGTTCACGATCACCAACTCCTTCGTGGGCCGCGATCTCGCGGTCAACGGCTCGGGCAAGCTCGTCCCGGTGGCGGCCGGCAGCGGCGGGGGGGCGGCCACCTACGCCTTCGAGGAAGCCGATGGTTGCCCGAAGTACCCCGAGATCAGGACCAACGTAAAGGGCGCCCCGAGCACCGGCTTCCCGCGCTACGGAGAGACCCAGGGCCTGGTCGAGGGCCACATGCACCACATGGCGTTCGAGTTCCTCGGCGGCCGGGCCCACTGCGGGCGTCCGTGGCATCGGTTCGGTGCGCCGTATGCGCTCGTGGACTGTCCCGACCACACCGCTGACCACTCCGGGGCGGTCCTCGAGAACGCAGTCTCCGGGGATTCGGTCGTGCAGAGCACCGACGGTTGGCCGACCTTCGAGGGCTGGCCCGACGACAAGTCCCTCACCCACGAGGGCTCCTACTACAAATGGGTCGAGCGATCCTGGCTCGCGGGGGAGCGCATCTTCGTCAACCTGCTGGTCGAGAACCGGGTGCTCTGCGAGATCTACCCGCTGAAGAAGAACAGCTGCGACGAGATGGACGGCGTCCGCCTCCAGGCACAGCGGATGTACGAGCTGCAGGACTACATCGACGCTCAGAGTGGCGGACCCGGCGAAGGCTGGTATCGGATCGTCAAGAGCCCCTTCGCCGCCCGCCGGGTGATCAACGACGGCAAGCTCGCGGTGATCATGGGCATGGAGGTCTCGGAGCCCTTCGGCTGTCGACTGCGGCCCCCGAACGCGACGCCCGCCTGCGATCGCGCGGACATCGACCGCGAGCTGAAGGAGATCCATAAACTCGGCGTCCGCCAGCTCGAGCTCACGAACAAGTTCGACAACGCCCTGGTCGGCGTCGCGGGGGACGACGGACAGACCGGCGCGGTCACGAACGCCGGCAACTTCATCTCGACCGGCAGGTACATCGACTACGAGCACTGCGACGACGAGGTCAACAGTGACAGGGAGCCGCTTTCCGCCCACCACAACGACGATGACCTGATCGGCAACGGGCTCGAGGCCCTGCTGCCCCCCGGCGCGGCACCCATCTACCCGCCGCCCCCGCTCTGCAACAGGCTCGCGCTCTCCAGCCTTGGCACCTACGCGATCCGCCGGATCATGGAGAAGAAGATGATCTTCGACCCCGACCACATGGGTGTCTACGGCCGCGATCAGGCGCTCAGCCTGCTCGAGTCGGAGGACTATTCCGGGGTCATCTCGTCTCACAGCTGGAGCACCGAGAGCGCCCTCTCGCGGATCTACAAGCTCGGCGGGATCATCACGCCCTATGCCGGCGATTCGGAGAGCTTCGCTGAGCAGTGGAAGGGCCTGCGCGAGGACGACATCGAGAAGCTCGGCAAGCAGTACTTCGGTCTCGGCTTCGGCGCCGACCAGAACGGGCTCGGCTCCCAGGGAGGCCCGCGCGGCGGCGACGTCCCCAATCCGGTGACCTATCCGTTCCGCAACTGGAACGGCGACCTCAAGGTCCTCCCCCAGCGGTCCGGGACGCGGACCTACGACATCAACACCGACGGCGTCGATCATTACGGTCTCTACCCGGACTGGGTCGAGGACCTGCGGATGATCGCCGGCGACCGGATCGTGAACGACCTCGGCCGCGGCTCCGAGGCCTACCTGCAGATGTGGGAACGGGCGGAGGGTGTCCCCAAGGTCCGCTGCCCGTCCTGGAACGGCGACATCACCGATCGAGGGATCGGCCACAATCTGCGGATCGGCAAGGCCTACAAGCGCGTTCTCTACAGGGCCGGGCAGCCGGTCGATCGCCAGCGGGCGTGGAAATGGTGCACGCGCAACCGCAAGGGAGGCAAGCGCGAGCTCGGCGGTCGCCGCAACATCATCGGCGTCTTCGACACAAAGGGCAAGTTGCGCTTCGTGGCGAGCACCCTGCAGCGCAACCAGGCCGATGGGATCGGCCGCGGGTCGCGGGTCGCCGAGCTACGCGGCAGGGCCGAGAAGATCGGGCGCGGCCTCTGGATCCGCAGCGGGCCGGGTGGCAGCACCTTCGTCTATGGCACGAAGGGGAGGAAGGTCTCCTTCGCCGGCGTCGCCGATTCCTCGATTTCTCGCCAGTCGCAGTTGCGCCGCTACGTGAAGCGCTCCGGTCTGGCCTGAGTTCCGCGGCAACCGTACCTGGATCTCGGGAATACACCCTGACAAATCGGGTTGCCGCGCGTTTCAGCAGTAGGCACGGATGCCGACCACAACGACAACGGAATGTCGGATCAGTCAGCCGCGTTGCTGCGGCGATATCTCCGCCTGTCGGTTGTGTCGCCGCGGCAGCGGCATCTGGTCGGCCGACGCCGGGCGGCGTCCCTCGAGCCCCGGACGCTCGTAGCAAGTAGTAAGTTCCACTTCCTACTTTGACCGTGCTTCAAACCCGCATAGACACGGGCTCGGCGACTTACGCCGAGAACCGGGAGAAGATGCTCGAACGGCTGATCAAGCTGGACGAGCAGCTCGAGAAGGCGCGGCTCGGCGGCGGCGAGGCAAAGATCGAGCGCCACCACGGGCGCGGGCGGATGCTGCCGCGGGAGCGGATCGAACTGCTACTGGATCGCGACGCGCCCTTCCTGGAGTTGGCGCCGCTTGCGGCGTACGGCTCCGAGTACGAGGTCGGCGCATCGTTCGTGGCCGGGATCGGCGTGGTCGAGGGGGTGGAGTGCATGATCAGCGCCTCCGACCCGACCGTGCGTGGTGGTACCTCCAACCCCTACACCCTGCGCAAGAGCCTGCGCATGCAGGAGATCGCCAGGGTCAATCGCCTGCCGACGGTCGGCTTCGTCGAGTCCGGCGGCGCCGATCTGCCCCGGCAGAAGGAGATCTTCGTGCCGGGCGGCGCGACCTTCCGCAACCTGACCCAGGCCTCGGCGGCCGGTGTGCCGACCGTGGCGCTCGTCACCGGCAACTCCACTGCCGGCGGCGCCTATCTGCCCGGCATGTCCGACTACACCGTGATGGTCAAGGAGCAGGGCCTGATCTTCCTCGGCGGCCCCCCGCTGGTCAAGATGGCGACCGGGGAGGAGGCCGAAGAGGAGGCGCTCGGGGGGGCCGAGATGCATTCGCGGACCTCAGGCGTGAGCGAGTTCATGGCCGCCGACGAGGTGGATCTTTGCCGGATCGGGCGCGAGATCGTGCGCAACCTCAATTGGCGCAAGCGCGGGCCCGAGTCCCGCGGAGCGGGAGAGGAGCCGCTCCATGACCCGGAGGAGTTGCTCGGCATCGCCTCCCACGACCTGCGCATCCCCTTCGACGCGCGCGAGGTGATCGCCCGTCTGGTCGACGGCTCCCGCTTCGACGAGTTCAAGCCCTCCTACGGCACCCAGCTGGTGACCGGGTGGGCCGAGCTGTTCGGCTATCCGGTGGGCATCCTCGCCAACAACGGCGTGCTCTTCAATGAGGATGCCGAGAAGGCCGCGCACTTCATCCAGCTCGCCGACCAGGTCGATACCCCGTTGCTGTTCCTGCAGAACACGACCGGCTACATCGTCGGCACCGACTACGAGCGGCGGGGCATCGTCAAGGCGGGCGCAAAGATGATCAACGCGGTGGCGAACACCGGCGTGCCGAAGCTGACCCTGATGATGGGAGGTTCCTACGGGGCCGGCAACTACGGCATGTGCGGGCGCAGCTTCGAGCCCCGCTTCGTCTTCGCCTGGCCCAACTACAAGACCGCGGTGATGGGCCCCAAGCAGCTCGCCGGCGTGATGGAGATCGTGATGCGCGGCGGTGCGGAGCGGCGCGGGATCGAGGTCGACGAGGAGCAGCTCGCGGCGGCCAAGCAGGCGGTGGAGGAACAGATCGAATCCGAATCCGACGCCTTCGTCTCCTCGGGCGAGATGTGGGATGACGGCATGATCGATCCGCGCGACACGCGCGCGGTCCTCGGCATCGCGCTCGCCGCCGCTCACGGCGCAGAGGTGCGCGGTTCCCGTCAGTTCGGCGTCTTCCGGATGTGATGGGAGTGAGCGCCTCCAACACCGAGACAGCTCGCCGGACGATCAGCCGGGTGCTGGTCGCCAACCGCGGCGAGATCGCGCGCCGCGTCTTCGCAACCTGCGAGTCGCTGGGCATCGCGACGGTCGCGGTCTACTCGGAGCCGGACGCCGAGGCGCCATTCGTGCTCGACGCCGACGAGGCGGTGCCGCTCGGCGGTGTCGCGCCGGCCGAGTCCTACCTGCGCGCCGAGGCGGTGATCGAGGCGGCCGTTCGCACGGGTGCGGACGCGATCCATCCCGGCTACGGATTCCTGGCGGAGAACGCCGCCTTCGCGCGCGCCGTGCAGGCGGCGGGACTGATCTGGATCGGACCGCCGCCGGACGCGATCGAGGCGATGGGCTCAAAGGTCAGGGCCCGCTCGATGATGGAGCAGGCCGGAGTACCCGTGCTGCCCGGGGCGGAGCTGAGCTCCGGCTCCGATACCTCGGCCGAAGCCGAGCGGGTCGGCTTCCCGCTGCTGGTCAAGGCCTCGGCGGGCGGCGGCGGCAAGGGCATGCGCGTGGTCGGCGAGGCCTCCGGCCTGGCGCCGGCCGTCGAGGGCGCGCAGCGCGAGGCGCTGGGGGCCTTCGGGGACGACACGGTCTTCCTCGAGCGCTACCTCGAGCATCCCCGCCACATCGAGATCCAGGTCTTCGCGGACTCGCACGGGAATGTAGTCAGCCTCGGTGAGCGCGAGTGCTCGATCCAGCGCCGCCATCAGAAGGTGGTCGAGGAGAGCCCCTCGCCGGCGGTCGATCCCGAGCTGCGGGAGCGGATCGGCGCCGCAGCCGTTGCGGCGGCCGAGGCAGTGGGCTACGAGGGCGCCGGCACCGTTGAGTTCCTGCTCGGCGATGACGGCGAGTTCTTCTTCCTCGAGATGAACACGCGCCTGCAGGTCGAGCATCCGGTGACGGAGCTGGTCACCGGGCTGGATCTGGTGCGCCTGCAGTTGCAGGTGGCGGCCGGCGGCGAGCTGCCTCCCGCGGCGCGGCAGGCCACGCTTCGCGGGCACGCGATCGAGGTCCGGCTCTACGCTGAGGATCCCGCCGCAGATTTCCTTCCCCAGACCGGGGTGATCGGGTCGATCCACCTCGATGGAGCGGTGCCCTTCTGCCCGCCCTCGGCCTCCCGCGGGGAGGACGAGGGCGCGATCCTGCGGCTCGATTCGGGGATCGAGGACGGCAGCGTGGTCAGCCCTCACTACGACCCGATGCTCGCCAAGGTGATCGCCTGGGCGCCATCGCGGGAGCACGCTGCCACGCTCCTGGCGAGCGCGCTCAGGGCGGCCGAACTGCACGGCCTGATCAACAACAGGGACTTTCTGGTCCGCACCCTGGGGCACCCGGCCTTCCTCGCCGGCGAGACGGACACCGGGTTCATCGGCCGGCATCCGGAGCTCAGCGAGCCGTTGCTCGGAGTCGCGGACCTGCCGGTGTACGCCGTCGCCGCGGCGCTCGCCGGCATGGGCCACAGGGGCCGCGAGCAACGGGCGACGGGAGGCATCGGCCTGGCTCCGTCCGGCTTTCGCAACAACCCTTCCGCTCCGCAAAGGGTTGAGATGATTTTCGGCGGGGAGCGCCGCGAGATCGCCTACGGCCTCTCGCGGGGAGAGATCGAGGCATCCGTGGGCGGCGAAGCTCTCGAGGGTGTCGTCCTCCACGACGAGGCTCCCTACCCGTGGCCGCTGGATCTGGAGGCCGACGGTGTGCGTCGCCGCTACACGGTTGCCACCTACGGCGACGACATCTACGTCAACAGCCCGCGCGGGCAGGCCCACCTCCAGCTCGCGCCGCGCTATCCGGGTAGTGAGGAGGCCGCCGCGGAAGGGGCGCTGGTGGCGCCCATGCCCGGCAAGGTGATCAAGTTGATGGTCGGGGCCGGCGATCCGGTGGAGGCGGGACAGCCGGTGGCAGTCCTCGAGGCGATGAAGATGGAGCACGAGCTGACCGCACCCGCCACGGGAGTCCTGACGGAGCTCAGGGTCGAGGTCGATCAGCAGGTCGACTCAGGTGCTGTGCTCGGGGTGATCGAGGCCGCCGAGCCGGCGGACTGACCGGCCGAGGGCCGAAGGTAATATTCGGCAATCATGTGGTCATCTTCTGTCGCACGAAGATGCATTCATGTATATTCACCTGCGGGGGCGGTGTTTGCTCCCCTTTAACCGCCCCCATTATTTCGAGTGTCGGCCGCCCCCAGTCCGCTGGGGGCGGCTGCTCTCGTTAATGGGTTCAGGCGTCCGGCGGCGGGGTGGAGGTGGCGGCCCACAGGTAGATCGAAGCGAGCGTCCGGTGGGGCCGCCAGCGCTCGGCGATGCGCTCGGCCTCCTCCGGCGCCGGTGGCTCGTCGAGCTCCAGCGCTATGCGGATCCCGTGCCGGAGCCCGAGGTCGCCCCCGGAGAAGACATCGGGCCGGCAGAGGTGGAACATCAGGAACATCTCGGCGCTCCAGCGGCCGAGGCCCCGGACGGCGGTGACGGCCGCGATCACCTCCTCGTCGGACGCTTCGCTCAAGGCATCGGGTTCGAACTCGCCCGCGACGATCGACTCGGCCAGTCCGACGACGTAGGAGACCTTGCGTCCGCTGAGCCCGCAGGCGCGCAGTTCGTCGGCGCTGCCAAGCACCGCCTCGGGCGTCGGCGCGACCCCCTCGAAGGCATCCAGGACCCGTCCCCAGATCGTCTGCGCGGCGGCCGTTGAGACCTGCTGGCCGACGATGATCCGCGCCAACTCCTCGAATGGCTCGCGTCCGCGCCGGCGCTCCTGCGCCGAGCGCGGCCCGATGCGCTCGATCAGCGCCGCCATCACGGGGTCGGTGGCTGCCAGCGCCCGCGCCTCGGCGCTCAGCGCCGGTGGCGCCATCAGCGGCCCTGCCAGCGAGGCTCCCGCTTCTCGGCAAAGGCACGGATGCCCTCACGGAAGTCCTCAGAGCCGAAGCAGGAGCGCCGCAGCTCGACCAGCTCCTCCTCCTGGCGGGGGCTGAGCCGCGGGAAGCGGGCCAGAGTCTCGATCGCCTTCTTGTTGCCGCGCATCGAGAGCGGCGCGTTCGCCGCGATCTGCGCCGCGAGTTCGAGCGAGACCTCCTCGATCCGCTCGGCCGGATGGGTCTCGTGCACGAGACCGATCTCCTCGGCTCGGCGGCCCTCGAGGTTGCGCCCGGTCAGAAAGAGCTCCTTGGTCCGCGGGACGCCGATCGCCTCGATGAATCGCTCGAGGCCGGTGTGCCCGTAGATCAGGCCGAGCTTCGCCGGTGGCATGCCGAGCTTCGCCTCCTCGGCGCAGATCCGCAGATCGCAGCGGACCGCCAGCTCGAGGCCACCACCGAGGCAGTGACCGTTGAGCGCGGCAACCACGGGATACGGGTGGGCGCTGATCGCGTCCATCGCCTCCGTGAACGGATGGGCAACGAGCGCCTCGGCGTCCCGTTCGAAGCTTTCATCGGGAATCCCGCCGATGTCGTAGCCGGCCGAGAAGGCGCGGCCCTCACCGGTGATCAGCACACAGCGGATGTCGATCCCGTGGTCGAGCTGGGGCAGGGTCGCGCTGATCGCGTCGAGGACGGCGTGGCTGAGCGGGTTGCGCTTCTCGGGGTTGGAGAGCGTCAGCCGGGCGACCGCCTCGGCCGGGAAGTCAAGCCGCAGAGCCCCTTCCGCCAGCTCCCGCGCTCCTCTCGATTCGGTGCTCATCCCGGCAAGGCTATGGCACGCGACCCGATCGGGGACCGGGGAGGTGGCGAGGTGCTGACACGATGTCGAAAGGTCTGTAACGTCTGCCGCAAGGACTGGCCCACCGGCCAGTTCCGTGAATTTGGAGAGGACCAAACAGGAGGATTTCGTGGAGCCGACCGCAACGCCCGAGACCAGCGCCCAGACCAACGGCAAGCCGACCGGCAAGACGGTCGAGGTACACAATCCCGCGACCGGCGAGTTGATTGCCACCGTCGCCGCCTGCAGCCCCGACGAAGTCACCGCGATCGTCGATCGCGCTCGCCTTGCGCAGCCTACCTGGGACGCGCTCGGCTATGAGGGACGCGGCCGCATCCTGCGTCGCATGCAGAAGTGGACGCTCGACAACTCGGAGCGGATCATCTCCACGATCGTCACCGAGAACGGCAAGACCTACGAGGACGCGCAGCTCGCCGAGGTCTCCTACGCAGCCTCGGCCTTCGGCTTCTGGGCCAAGAACGCGCCCAAGTACCTGGCCGACGAGAAGGTGCGCTCCTCCTCGCCGTTCGTGCTCGGCCGCAAGCTCGTGGTGCGCTACGCGCCGGTCGGCGTGGTCGGCGTGATCGGCCCCTGGAACTACCCGCTGACCAACAGCTTCGGCGACTGCATCCCGGCGCTCGCCGCCGGCAACTCGGTCGTCCTCAAGCCGGCGACCCTGACCCCGATGACCTCGCTGCTGATGCGCGAGGGCCTGCTTGAGTGCGGCGTCCCTGAGGACGTCTTCCAGGTGACGGTCGGCGAGGGCTCGGCGATCGGCAACTCGCTGATCGACGCGGTCGACTTCATCATGTTCACTGGCTCGACCGAGGTCGGCCGCAAGGTGATGGCGCGGGCGGGGGAGACCCTGACGGGCTGCGCGATGGAGCTCGGCGGCAAGGACCCGATGATCGTCTGCAAGGACGCCAACCTCGAGCGGGCGGCCAACGCAGCCGTCCACTACTCGATGCAAAACGGCGGCCAGACCTGCATCTCGGTTGAGCGCGTCTACGTCGAGGAGCCTGTCTACGACGAGTTCACCGCCAAGGTGACCGAGAAGATGCGGGCGCTGCGCCAGGGCGTTCCCGGCGGCCCCGCCGTCACCGATGTCGGGGCGATGACCTCGCCCTCGCAGACCGATCTGGTCGAGGAGCACGTCAACGATGCCGTCGGCAAGGGCGCTCGTGCCGTCGTCGGCGGCAAGCGGGGCGCCGGTCCCGGCGACTTCTTCGAGCCGACCCTGCTGCTCGACGTCGACCACGAGATGGAGTGCATGACCGAGGAGACCTTCGGCCCCACGCTGCCGCTGATGAAGGTCGCCGACGTAGACGAGGCCGTGCGCCTCTCCAACGACTCGCCCTATGGCCTGCAGGCCTCGGTCTGGACCAAGGACACGGCAGAGGGCGAGCGCATCGCCCGCCGGCTGGAGTCCGGCGTGGTCTGCGTCAACGACGCGCAACTCAACTACGTGGCCCTCGAGCTGCCGATGGGCGGCTGGAAGTCCTCCGGCGTCGGCTCCCGCCACGGTGCGAACGGAATCCGTAAGTACACAAAGCAGCAGACCCTGTTGGTCACGCGCTTCGCGCCGACCAACAAGGACATCCACATGCTGCCCTACGACAAGGCGAGCGTCACCAAGCTTCTGGGCCGCGCCTTCAAGCTGCTCTGGGGCCGCGGCAAGCGCGACTGAGTCGCGCGTGGCATCGCGCATCGCGGTCGTCGCCGCGCGCAACGAGGCAGACCGGATCGCGGAAACGATCGCCGCGTTGCAAGGGGCCTCGCCCGGGATCCGGGTGCTCGTCGCCGACGATGCCTCCGACGACGGCACCGGGCGGATCGCGCTCGCGGCCGGAGCCGAGGTGGTCAGCCGCGGTCGGCCGCACGGCAAGGGCGACAACATGACCGCCGCCTGTCAGGCCGCGCTGACCGAGACGCCTCCGGACGTGATGATCCTGCTCTGTGACGGCGACCTCGGCGAGACGGCCGGCCGCTTGATCCCGCTGCTCGAGGCGGTCGAGGCCAACGAGTGCGACCTTGCCGTGGCCTCGTTCTCGCGCAAGGTCGGAGGTGGGGTCGGCGCCGCCAAGGGCTTCGCGCGTTGGGCGATCCGCAGCCTCTCCGGCTTCGAGGCGGCCGAGCCGATCTCCGGGCAGCGTGCGATGCGCAGCGCGACCCTGATCGGCCTGCTGCCCTTCGCGCCGCGCTACGGAATGGAGACCGGGATGACGATCGACGCCGTGCGCTCCGGTGCGCGGGTGGCCGAGATCGACCTCGACCTCGCTCACCGGGCGACCGGAAAGACCCTCGGGGGGTTCGTCCACCGCGGCCGGCAACTGCGCGACATCGCCGCGGCCTACCGGACCCGCCGCCGCGGATAGGCTCCTCCCCGGAGAGGCACCAAAACCGCACAGATGATCCTCGCACTGGACCAGGGAACGACCGGCAGCACGGCGCTCGTCTTCGACGACGCGGGCTCGATCGTGGGCCGCGCCTACTCGGAGTTCGGCCAGCACTTCCCCCGGCCCGGCTGGGTCGAACATGACGCGACCGAGATCTGGGAGGTGACGCGCCGGGTCGGCCACGAGGCGCTCGCGGATGCAGGTGTCGCGGGTGCGGACCTGCGCGGGATCGGGATCACCAACCAGCGTGAGACCGCCATTGCCTGGGACACCGACTCCGGGGAGCCGCTCCATCACGCGCTCGTCTGGCAGGACCGGCGCACCTCGAACAGGTGCGAGGAACTCAGGGAGGCGGGGCACGAGGCGCTTGTGCGGGAGCGCACCGGCCTCGTCCTGGATCCCTACTTCTCCGGCACCAAGATCGAGTGGCTGCGCGAGAACGTCGAGGCCGCCGCCGGTCCCGGCGCGCGCTTTGGCACCGTCGATTCATGGTTGGTTTTCAAGCTCTGCGGCTGTCACATCACCGACTACACGAACGCGTCGCGAACGATGCTGTTCGACATCCGCAAACTGGAATGGGACGGCGAGCTCTGCGAGCTGCTCGGTGTGGATCCCGGCTCGCTGCCCACCCCGATGCCCTCCGCCCACGTCTACGGGACGACGACCGAGTTCGGCGGCGAGGTCCCGGTCGCAGGCATCGCAGGCGACCAGCAGGCCGCCCTCTTCGGCCAGGCCTGCCTGGCGCCGGGCGATGCCAAGAACACCTACGGGACCGGCAGCTTCGTCCTGCTCAACGTCGGCGCGGAGGCACCCGAGCCTCAGGATGGACTTCTGACGACCGTGGCCTGGGGCCTCGAGGAGGGCCGCGCTGATTACGCGCTGGAGGCGGCCGTCTTCGTCACCGGCGCGGCGATCCAGTGGCTCCGGGACGGTCTGGGCATCATCAACTCCGCCGCCGAGACCGAGGCACTCGCCGCCGGTCTCGACAGCAACGACGGCGTCTACTTCGTGCCCGCGCTCACCGGGCTCGGCTCGCCCTGGTGGGATCCCTATGCGCGCGGCGCGATCGTCGGCCTGACCCGCGGCAGCGGCAGGGCCCACCTCGCTCGGGCCGCCCTGGAGGGCATCGCCTACCAGACCGTCGACGCGGTGCGCGCCCAGGAGGCGGCGTCGGGCGAGCGCCTCGTGGCGCTCCGCGCTGACGGCGGCGCCGTCGCCAACAGCTGGCTGATGCAGTTCCAGGCAGACGTGCTGGGTGCGCCCGTGATCGTTCCGGAGATCTCCGAGACGACTGCCCTTGGGGCCGCCTATCTGGCCGGGATCGCAACCGGCCTGTGGAGCACCGGGGAGGTGCGCGAGATGTGGCGCGAGGCGGCGACGTACGAGCCCCGGATGAGCGCCGACGAGCGCACCGGCCTGCACGACCGCTGGCTGCGGGCCGTCGAGCGCTCGCGGGATTGGGCCGCGGACTGAAAGCCCGCGAGTCTCATCCGCGAGCCGACCGCTCGGTATCAGGCCACCAGGGGCGTAAGCGTGAGATAGATGCCGACGAGCGCCACGCCCTCCCAGCGCACCAGTCTGCGCCCGCTGGCGAGCAGTGCCGTGGCAACCAGCACCATCCCGAGCATCAGGATCCCGGCTCCGAACAGGTCGTCCAGCTCGACCGGGACCGGCGCGAGCAGCCCGATCAAGCCGCCGACACCGAGGCTGTTCAGCAGGTTGCTGCCCAGGACGTTGCCGAGCACGAGCTGATGCTCGCCCCGGCGGGCGGCCTGTACCGAGACGGCGAGTTCGGGGATCGAGGTGCCGACGGCAACGAGGGTGAGGCCGATCAGTGCCTGCGAGGCGCCGAGGTCGGTCGCCAGCTCCTCGGCGCTGGTGACCAGAACGCGCGAGCTGACGATAATCAGGGCGAGAGCCCCGACGGTTCGCGCTACCTCGACGCTCGTCCGGAGCGGCGGCGGCGGTTCACGCTGATCGTCGTCTACCGGGGCTGACGCACCTCGGAGCACCCACAGTGCGGGAGCCACTAGCGCCAGGAGCAGCAGGCCACCACCGTGCCCAAGACCGATCGCGGCTACCGCGAAGAAGAGGATCACGGCGAGCGCCGAGAGCAGCGCCTCGCGGCGCAACAAGGTGTGTGAGGCGGCGATCGGCGTGATGATCGCGGCGGCGCCGAGCGCGATCGCGACGTTGAAGGTGTTCGATCCGATCACGTTGCCGAGGGCGATCCCCTGATCGCCGCGGGCTGCGGCGATCCCTGAGACGAGCGCGTCGGGAAGGCTCGTGCCGGCGCCGAGGAGCACGGCGCCGATGAAGATCGGGCTGGCACCGAGGTGTCTGGCGATACGCACCGCGCCGTTGACCATCTGCGCGGCGCCGATCGCCAGGCCCGCGAGCGCGAGCGCTGCCAGAAGGAGGTCAGTCGCCACGATACGATCCACCCACTCCCTCAGCCGGCGAAGCCGACCTCTTCGAGCTGCCTGGTGGTGACGTCCAGGATGAAGCCACGAAGCGCGACGCCTGACAGCAGGGGCTCGTCACGCAACCGCCCAATACCCGCCCGGAGTTCAGTCTCGAGCGATTCAAAGCCCCCCGGACTCCAGCTCGGCCGGTGGCCGGTTTCCGCCTCGATCGATGCGAGAAAGGAGTCGTCGTCGAGGCCATGCAACTGGCAGTCGGTGTGCATCACCACCCGGATCTCGTCGATCCCGAGGGCGTGGCGCGCGTGTGCCAGATCGCTCTGCACATCCCCGGCTACGAGTCCGCCCGCGTTGGTGATCAGCAGATCCGGAGTCTGATCGGCTCCCATGGACACAAGATCGATCCGCGCATCCATGCAGCCCACTACTGCGAGGCGGGACCGTCCGGGCTTCGCCGCGTTCACCGGCATGGCCCTACCCGGGACGATGATGACTCCTGGCCGGTCACGTTTCCGTTTCCGCGTCCCCGGCGCCGGCGCCGGCGCCCAAGCTCCCCGGCCGCACCAGCGGTGCCGCCATCGCGCTATAGCCGCCGTCGACGTGGATGATCTGACCGCTGATCGCCCGCGCGTTATCGGAGAGCAGGAAAGCAATCGGGTCGGCAACCGCGGCGGTGTCGTCGGGATCCCAAGGCAGGGGCGAGCCCTTCTCCCAGGCCGACAGGAGCTGCTCGAAATCGGCGATGCCCCCCGCTGCGCGGGTCCGAAGCGGCCCGGCGGCAACCAGGTTGACCCGGACGAGTTCAGGGCCGAGGTCGCGGGCGAGATAGCGCATCGTTGACTCGAGCGCGGCCTTGCAGACCCCCATCCAGTTGTAGACGGGCCAGGCTCTCGCGGCATCGAAGTCGAGCCCGATCAGGCCGGCGCCCGAACTCGGTGCAAGTCGGCGCACAAGGCGCGCCATGTGGGCGAGCGAGACGGCGCTGGTCTGAAAGGCGAGGCTCAGACCCTCGGGCCGGGCAGCGAGGAAGTCACCACCAAGCGCATCGCGCGGGGCGAACGCGATCGCGTGCAGGGCGCCGTCGAGTTCCCCCCATTCGTTCCCGATCCTCTCGGCCAACTCGTCGTGGTGGTCTACCGAGGTCGCATCGAGGTCGAAGATCTCGGGAAGAGTGGGAAGTGTCGTGGCAGCCTGCTCGGCGGCCGGCCTGTCCCGGGGGAGCGTGGTCAGCACGATCTCGGCGCCGTCGAGCTGTGCCCGTCGGGCGACGGCATAGGCGATCGAGCGCTCATCGACGAGGCCGCTGATCAGCAGTCGCTTGCCGGCCAGCATCACTCGCCCCTGCCCGTCGCCTCAGCGACCGCGCGGTCGCCCGCGGCCGCCTTTGCGCGCAGCTCAGCCTGGTGGTCGATCAACTTGGAGGCAAGCTCCGTATCAGCGCAGGCCACGATTCGCGCTGCGAGCAGGCCGGCGTTGTGACCGCCGCCGATCGAGACCGTGGCGACCGGCACTCCGCGCGGCATCTGCACGATCGATAGCAGCGAGTCGAGCCCGTCGAGCTGCCGCAGGGGAACCGGCACACCGATCACGGGTAGGCGCGTCGTCGCCGCGAGCATGCCCGGCAAATGGGCGGCGCCGCCGGCGCCCGCGATCACGACCTCGATGCCGCGCTCGGCAGCCTGCTCGCCGAAGGCGATCATCTCGTGCGGCGTGCGGTGCGCGGAGACGACCCGCGCCTCGCAGGGGACTCCGAGCTCCTCCAGGATCTCGACGGCGGGTTGCATGACTGCCAGGTCGGAGTCGGATCCCATCACGATCGCGACCTTCGCTGAGCCGCTCACGCCGTCGCCTCCCCGCCCTCGAGGAGCTCGGCACAGCGTCTGGCCCGCTGCGCCGCATGCTCAGCGCTGCTGCCGAGCGCGGTCGCGTGCGCAAGCTTGCGTCCAGAATGGGGCGACTTGCCGTAGAGGTGGGGGTGGGCGCCTTCGACCGCGAGGGCCTCGGCGAGCCGCCGGGATGGTCCGGGGCCTTCGCCGGCACCGATCACGTTCCGCATCGCAGCCGCAGGGGCGCGCATCGCCGTCGACCCGAGCGGCCAGCCGAGTACCGCACGCAGATGGTTCTCGAACTGTGAGGTCTCGCAACCCTCGATCGTGAGATGGCCGGAGTTGTGAGGGCGCAGGGCGAGTTCGTTGACGAGGATCTCGTCGTCGGCGCTCATGAAGAGCTCGACCGCGATCACGCCGGTGGCGCCGATTGCGCCGGCGAGCTCGCCGGCGAGCTCGACGCAGCGCCGCGAAACCGCCTCTCCAACCTGCGCCGGCGCCCGCGTCTCGACGCAGATCCCGTCCTGCTGCACGGTCTCGATCAGCGGGTAGCAGACCTGCTCGCCGGCCGCCGCGCGGACGACGATCTGGGAGAGCTCACGCTCGATCGGAACGTGGCGCTCGGCGATCCACGCTCCGGTGAGGGTCGCCATCGCCGACTCGAGTTGCTCCTCGCTCACCTTCACCACGCCGCGGCCGTCGTAGCCTCCGCGGCGTGCCTTGAGCATGATCGGCCACCCCCAGCGCTCACCGCAGGCATGGGCCTCGCCTACGGAGCCGACCGCCTCGAAGTCCGGTACCGGGAAGCCCAGGCTGCCGAGCAACCGGCGAGCATGCAGCTTGTCCTGCGCGGCTCGCTTGGCCGCCGAGCCCGGTCGCACTATGAACCCCTCAAATTCGAGGGCCTCGATGCACTCTCCCGGCACTCCCTCGTGGTCGAACGTGATTACGTCGCAGCCAAGGGCGAGGCCGCGAAGAGCCTCGAGATCGTCGGGGGCGCCGAGCATCACGTTCGGGCACGCTCCGAAGACGGCATCTGAGGGGTCCGCCGCGAGGACCACCACTTCGACGCCGAGGCTGATCGCTGCCTGATGGGTCATCCGGGCGAGCTGCCCGCCGCCGACGATGCCGACGCGGGCGCTGGCACCGACCTGGCGCTCGGCCGGGGGGTGTGTGCTTTCGGCACGGGCGGTCATCCGAAGTACTCCGGCCGACTGACGAAGGTCTCGGAAACGAACATCACCCCTGGCCGGTCCTCGAACAGGACCCGAAGCCCTTCGATCAACGCGTCGGCCCGCTCGTCGGGGACGACGGCGATCAGCAGATCGAGCGCCGCCTCCTCGTTGAAGAGCAGCCGGCCCTGGTGATAGCCGTGGTGGCCCAGGCCGGACACGTTGGAGATCGAGGTGTAGCCGCGTGCCCCCGAGCCGGTCAGGAGCTCTCGCACCCGCACGGCGTCGGAACCGCGGACCACGACCTCGACCTTGGTCATCTGTGTCAGGCCGTCGCGACCCATTGCGCACCTCCGTCTGTAGCTGTTTGCGTTTCAAGAAGGCCCGGATCGGCCGGTCGCCACGGCTCCCAGCCGAGATCACGACGCAGCCGCTGCCACGGCTCGCCGGTCCGTTCCCGCGCGCACATCGCCGCCCAGCCGCCGCCGAGCATCTCCCTGAGCACGGCGTTGCGCGAGACGATCTCCGAAATCTGGCCTAGCGGCGCCTGCACCACAGCCAGCAGTCGCATCGCCTCGTGGTACGGGCGCTCACCGACAAAGACCGCCTGTCGCGGCAGGCCGATCCGCAGGTCGCCGCCGGCCCCGAGCTGGACGCCACGGCGACCAACGACGTTGTGGATCGTCTTGTCACCGGCGCCGAACCGTTCCGGGTCGACGGTTGAGAAGTAGTACTGGAGGTTGATCCACTCGGCGACTACGAGCGGTGCGGTGAGGATCGTCTCCAGTGCCCTGCCTTCGGGGTCGACCTCGGCCCGGTAGGAGTGCAGGAAGCTCCGACATTCGAGATCGAGGTCGGCGGTCATCTCTCGCGGCCCGACGATGAAGGCAGCGTTGCGGGCGAGTCCCCACTCGGGGCGGATCTGTGCCCAGTCGAGGCTGCGTTTGCGGCTTGCCGGTCGCGCCGCGCCGTGCGGCGCCGCACCGAGCCTGACGAGCCGTTCCGCCGAGAGTCCCTCGCCGGCGCGGGCGAGGTCACGCTCGAGCTCGAGCAGATCGCCACGGTGGGTGACAGGTACCTGCTCGGGGTCGAACATCTCGACCCGGTCGGTAGTGGTGTCGTGGAGACCGGCCACGAACCGGGTGTCGGTGGGAATCTCGATCCCGGTCGCTGCGAGATCCTCGCGAACGGGTTCCGAGTTGAGCAGGGCGGCGGCGAGGCGCGCGTTGGGCCCACCGTGGTTGCCGCCGCAGGCGCCACAGTCCAGAGATGAGCGAAAGGGGTTGTTGACGTTGCCGGCGCCGTGTCCGCAGAGCAGCACGAGGCGCCCGAATCGCTCGGTCAGGCCCATCATCGTCAGCGCGACCCGTGCCCACTGCGACTGCTCAGCCCTACTCAGGCCGAGGGCGCCGAACTCCTCGACGCGGTCCTCGTGGAAGCGGGTATCGAGCCCGGCCTGGCCCAGCGCGGCCAGGAGCTCCGTCCAGCGGCGGCGGGAGCTGCGCCGAGGGCGCGTCGGTGGTTCCGCCCCTCCCATCGCGTGCTTTCGCAGTTGCTCGATCTCGTGTTCGGGGACCGCCCGGCCGGCACCGAGGTGGATCCGGATCAGCTCGCGAACGATCTCCCGCTCGAGCTCGGCCGCCATCGCCTCGGCCTCCATCTGAGTGGGACGATCGACCAGGGGAGCCGTCCGCAGGTTCGGGCGGCGGGCGGAAGGTGACAGTCCGGGCATCAGGGTTCGCAGCGCCGCGGCGGGGCCGAAGGCCCAGCCGCAGAACTCGGCGAGGGCGAACTTCGAGGAGAGATCGTTCTTGACCTGGTGGAAAGCCTCGATCCCGGCGGCCTCCGAACGCAGCTGCGCGATCCAGCGCTCCGCAGGCGCCTCGCTGCCCACGAGCGGCCGCTCGGTGCTCTCGGCGGCTGGGGAGAGCAGCACCGGGCACTGAGCGGTACCTGATCCCGGCGCTGTCCCGAGCGGACGGTGGCGGATCGCGAGTCCGAAGAATCCGGCGAAGCCCAGCGTTTCGTAGTTCCCGGTCGACTCGAGGTGCCGGCGCAGCCCCTCCGAGCGGGCATCGATGCAGAAGATCGCCTGGGCCCGGGGACGCTCGTCGGTCCGCCCATTTGCATCGTTGCGCGCCATGTCGGCGAGCAGGCGGTCGCGATAGTGCCACTCGTACGCGTCGAGCCACAACTCCAGCCGCACGCGCCTGGTGTCCTCCTCGCCGTCGTAGGGAGTGGGCCTGGCCAGGCTCGGGTCAGCTCGCTCCTCGGCAGCAACCGCGAGGGCGTTCTCATAGAAGCTCATCACCGCGAGGTAGTCGACGAGGTCGATCGGGTGCTCGGGGCGGTGACGGCGCTCGACCTGCCAGCGGACCGCGCTCGCCCAACCGTGGTTGCGGGCCAGAAGCCGGCGCAGGGCCGCTATCCGGGCGGAGTCATCGACGCCGAGCTCGGCGAGCGCCACGCCGAGTGCTTCGGCCGGGGAGTCGGGCAGCCGTTGGGCGGCCGCGCGCAGATCGCCGGCGCCGAGACGACGCGAGGAGGCGTCGGCGACCGCGAGCTCGCGCCAGCACCGGTAGAAGCCGAGCTCACGACCGGGCATCGACCATGACGACTCGCCTTCGTCGAGGTACGCGGCGCACCACTTCGCGATCTCGGCATCGACGGCGGCGGCCCGTCGACCACCGTCGCGACGGTCAAGCAGCTCGCGGGGGCTCGGCGCTTGTAACTCCGGTGCGCCGGCTTCCGGCGGCGCGAGCGGATCCCCGGCGCTCTTCGCGGCCCCGCCCAACCGACCCTCGGAGCGGGCCCGCTCGACCGCCGCCCGCAGGTCACCGTCCTCGATGCGCCCCTCTGCCCGGGCCCGGCGAAAGAGCTCAGGGCCCGGATAGCAGGTAGCGCCAAGCGCGTGCTCGGCCTCGGCGATCGCTTCGCCGAAGGGCATCTGGGCGAGGTTGCCGAGTGGGTTCACGGCGATGAACGTGCCGATCGGCCAGACCGGGAAGAGAATGTCGGCCGCGCGAGCGACCTCAGCCCGGAGCCGCACCTCGCTCGCGGTCGAGCTCGACTGGTGGTAGGCGCTCACTCTCCGACCCCGAGTACAGGTCGCGGGTTCCCGCTCGAGCCCGGGGCCCGCCGCAGGCGCCGGGCGAGCGGCGCTCCCAGACTCCCGCGGGGCGGCCATGCACCGTCGCTGAGCGCTCGCGCGTACAGCCGGCGCTGCAGCCGGCCGAAGCGCCCG
The DNA here is from genome assembly GCA_038206985.1 of Solirubrobacterales bacterium. Taxonomy (GTDB): domain Bacteria; phylum Actinomycetota; class Thermoleophilia; order Solirubrobacterales; family 70-9; genus CAXMST01. The sequence goes on along the minus strand of JBBRAH010000020.1, from coordinate 18,075 downwards.
AGCCGCGCTCCACCCGAGGGCAGGGCTGCGGCGAGCCAGCGCAGCGCGGTCGCGGCGAGCGCCAGGGCGAGCACCGGTGCGAGCAGCGCCACCGGAACGACCCCATCGCCGGCAGCGGGGATGTCGGGGGCGAGAAGGTCCTTGGCTCCGCCCAGGAGCCCCACGTAGATGAAGATGGCGGCGGCGAGCGCAGCCAGAGCGATCGCCCTTCCCGCTCCGCTCGGCTCGCGCAGACGCAGCCACCACCAGCTCGCCTGTGCGGCGCTCGCCCAGGCGAAGCCGAGCAAGAGGATGGCTCCCCGGTCATCGCTGAGGCCTGGTGAGACGACTGTGACAGCGACGACGATCAGCACTGCGGGGACGGCGAGCGCCGGCAGCGCCTGCCTCAGCGCCCTGGCCCCGCGCGCAGCGGGCAGTGGCGGATGCGGCGCGCGAGCAAGCACGCGGCTCTCGTCGATCACGCTCCCTGCCCCCAGAAACAGCGTCGCCTTGTACATGCCGTGGGCGATCAGGTGGAAGATCGCCGCCGCGAAGGCGCCGATCGCGCACTGCAGCAGCATGAACGCCATCTGCCCGCGGGTCGAGAGCACCAGCGCACCCTTCACGTCGGGCCGGGCGATCATCAGCGACGTTCCGTAGAGCATCGTCGTCCCCGCCACGGCCCAGAGCAGCCACATCGCCACCGATGATTCGGTCACCAACGGCGCGGTGAGGATGATCAGAACCCCGCCTGCATTGACGATACCCGCGTGTAGGAGCGCCGAGATCGGAGTCGGCACGGCGATCGTCTGAGCCAGCCAGGACCTGAAGGGAATCTGGGCGCTGCGACCGAGAGCGGCGATGACGATGAGCACCGCCACCAGGGCGTGCGCGTCGACGTCCCCGACCGTGGTTCCAGCGAGCTCCGCACTCGCCCCCGAAAGCGCGTCAAGCCGCACATCGCCGGCGGACGCGGTCACGATCACCGTCGCCGCAAGCAAGCTGAGGTCTGTCGCCAGGAGCGCAAGCAGAGCGGGCCGCAGGGTCCGGCCGCTCGCCTGCCCGTCAGGGCGGTGAGCGAGCAGGCCCGCCAGGGCGACGCTGGTGATCAGCCAACCGGCGGTCAGCACCAGCAGGCTCGCCGACGCTGCGACCAACGCGCTACCTGCCATCGCCGCGAGCAACAGCGACTGCAGCCGGCGGAGTCGGGGATCGTCGACCGAGTAGCGACAGACGAACGACTGCACGACTAATCCGAGGCCGCCGATCAGCACCAGGAGGCTGCAGGAGAGCGTCGTCAACCTCAGGCCGAGGGTCTGATCCGTGCCGGCGGCGAGCGAGAATGGGCCCGAGATCAGGCTGATGAGCAGGGCGGCGGTAGCGGCAGTCAAGCCGACGGCGGCGACTATCAGTGGAGCCCGTGAGCCGGCAGAACGGCCGCCTTGCCGGGGGACCGGCTGCGCTGCGGCAGCATTCTCAGTCAGCATGTCTGCAACATACCAGAACAAAAACCTATTTTCTAAATTAGATGTTGATCCTTGGACGTTGCAGGCGTTTCGTTGTAACCTCGGTGAACGAGATGCCCTCGGAGTGGACATTCCTCACCAATCACGCCCATGTGCTCATCTGCCTCGCGCGGAACCCCGACGCGCTGCTGCGCGTGGTTGCCACGGAGGTCGGGATCACCGAAGGCGCGACCCAGAAGATCGTTGCCGACCTGGTGGGCGAGGGCTACCTGAACCGGATGCGCGTCGGTCGGCGCAACCGCTATGAACTGCACGGGGAACTCCCGCTGAGACATCCGCTCGAGCGGGAGCACGCCGTCGGTGAGATCGTCTCGATTCTCAGCCGGCCGCCGAAGAGGGCCGCCTCGAGCGGCCCCGACGGCTGAGTTCTCATATCCGCCCGGCTCGCCGGGGTGCACGAATCACTTAGGGTTCCGCGGCGATGTCCAGCACCCACCTCCTCACCGGATTCCCCGGATTCATCGGCCGTCGCCTCGTGGCAGCGTTGCTGGCCGGCGGCGACGAACGCCGTATCGTCGCCCTGGTCGAAGCGCGGATGGCCACGGCGGCGCGGGTCGCGGCAGCCGAGCTCGACCCGTCGGGCGGGCGGATCGAGATCGTCGAGGGCGACATCGGCAGCCGCCGGCTGGGCCTCGACGCCGGCGTGTACGAGCGGCTCGTGGCGGAGGTCGCGGTCGTCCATCACCTCGCGGCCATCTACGACCTCGCCGTCCCGCTCGAGATCGCCCAGCGGGTCAACGTCGACGGCACCGGCAACGTGCTCGACTTTTGCGCCGACTGCAAGGGTCTGCAGCGCCACAACTACGTGAGCACCGCTTACGTGGCCGGTGAGCGCACGGGTACGGTCTACGAGCACGAGCTGGCGCTTGGCCAGAGTTTCAAGAATCACTACGAGTCGACGAAGTTCCAGGCCGAGGTCTGGGTGCGTGAGTCGATGCCGAGCATCCCGACCACAGTGTTCCGGCCGGCGATCGTGGTCGGTGACTCGCGGACCGGTGAGACCCAGAAGTTCGACGGCCCCTACTACGTACTGCGCTTCATCGACGCCTCGGCTCGGCGGCACATGCCGGTTCCCTTCATCGGCCGGGGTGCGGTGCCGTTCAACGCGGTGCCCGTCGATTTCATCGTCTCCGCTCTCGCCGAGCTCGGCGAGCAGGAGAGCGCGGTGGGGGAGACCCTGCACCTCTGCGACCCGCATCCATTGAGCGCCCACGACATGTTCGCGCTGCTCTGCCGGCTCTACACGGGCAGAGAGCCGCGCGGCATGGTGCCGGCAAAACCCGTCGCCGCCACGCTGCGCGCAAAGCCGGTCCGGCGCCTGTTCGGCGGCTCGCCCCCGGAGACGATTCGCTACCTCAACCATCCTGTCCGCTACGACACCCGCAGGGCCACTGAGCTGCTCGCGGGCGCCGGCCTCACCTGTCCCGGCTTCGCCTCCTACGCCGAGCCGCTGGTCGAGTTCTACCGGAACAATCACGAAGATCCCGCTCTCCTCGGCCAGGCGTAACCCTGCGAGCGGGCGGGGGTAGGTCAGCCAGAGCACTCCCACCGCCCAACCCCTTTGCCTGTGCCTGAGCCGGAACCCACACTTCGCCCCCAGAACTACAAGGACGACCGTCCGGCCTCCTACTTCGAGCACTTCCACGAGCGCGCTCGCACCCAGGACCCCGGCTGGACCTACGAGCTGGTCCGCATGGTGACCACCCCGGTCTCCCTCTTCATCTACAGGACCCGTGCGATCGAGGTGGATAACGTCCCGGCCTCGGGCCCGGTGATCCTCGCCTCCAACCACTTCTCGAACATGGATCACTTCCTCGCGGGTGCCTACCTGCGTCGCAAGATCCGCTTCCTCGCCAAGTCGCAGCTGTTCGGCAATCCGGTCGGCGACTACATCTTCCGCACGGGCGGTGTCTTCCCGATCAGGCGCGGCCACGAGGACGAAGAGGCGTTCACGACGATCCGGGCGAGCTTCGAGCGCGGCGGTCTGGTGATGATCTACTGCGAGGGCGGGCGCTCACGGACCGGAGAGCTGGGCACGCCACGCCCCGGTGTCGGGCGCGCCGCCCTGGAGACCGGCGTCCCGGTCGTCCCGGTCGCGATCCACGGCTCGCAGGGGATCCGGCGCTGGAAGCGGCTCACCTTTCCGAAGGTCACCGTCCGCTACGGCGAGCCGATCCGGTTCCCGGTGGTCGCCGATCCGGATCGCGACCAGCAGCTCGAGTGCGCCGAGGAGATCTTCTCCGAGGTGCGACGCATGTACGCCGAGCTCGAGCGCGAGGGGCGCAGCTCGGTGATCAAGAGGGTCCGCCGCGGGGCGGGCAAGCCGAGCTACTCGTAGCGGGATTCGACTTGGGCCCAGGCCTCGGGGTCGTGGCCGGGCATCACCGTGGCCGCGGGGAACTGCTTGGCGAAGCGCTGCAGCTCGCGCCGTGAACGTTCCCACTGATGCTCGTCCTCGGGCCTGGGCGGGACGTTCTCGCCGGCGAGCTGGCGGTTGGTGTAGACGGCGTCGCCGGCGATCACGAAGTCGTGCTCGCGTAGGCGGGCGACGACCGAGATGTGTCCGAGGGTGTGACCCGGGGTGAACGCGAGCCGCACGCTGCCATCGCCGAAGAGGTCGAAGGTGCGCCCGAAGGTCGCGTAGGAGTCGATCAACGGTCCGTTGAAGTCCACCGTCCGGTAGTCGAAGAGGTAGTCGAAGAGGGCGTGCCGGTAGCCGTGGAGTGCGGGGCGGGCGACCGTGGAGGCCGCCTCCCACTCGCGTGAGCTGAGCACGAAAGTCGAGTTCGGGAACTCGGCGATGCCCGAAGCGTGGTCGTAGTGCATGTGGGTCATGACCACCGTCTTGATGCCCTTGGGGTCGAGATCGCGGTCCCGCAGCTGGCTCGCGAGATCGCCGTCGGGGAAGCGGAATTTGGCCATCGCCGCGGTTGCCCGGCCGAGGTTGGCGGAGGGCTTGGCGACCACCGACGGATGCAGCGCGGTGTCCACGAGTACCGGCCCGGCGTCGGGGTGATGGATCACGTAGGCGGGCACGGGGCACCACCACCAGCGCGAACGCGGCAGACCGATGCCGAGGCCGCGCGCGAACGCCAGGCGCCCGCCGTTGCTCTCCATGAAGCGCGGCGGGATCTGGGCCTCGGCACCGAGCAAGGGCTCGACGGCCACGGTGGTGCCCGGGGGGCCACCCCCGGGCAGCGAATCGATCAGCGGCTTTGCTTCGGCCTTCAGAGTCATCCGTGAGCAGGCTAGATGACGATGCGGCCCCGACCCGGAGAGGGCCGGGGGCCGCAAAGCCGCTGGCAGGGTGGAGCCGGGAGCGGCCCGCCCTCAGGCGGAGGCGGTCAGGGCCGCGGCCGGCTCCGGCTCCAGTGCGAGTTCGAGCACCTCGCCGATCGTAAAGACCGGGTGGAAGCTCATCTCCTCGCGCACATCGGCGGGCACGTCATCGAGATCCGCTCTGTTGCGCTCGGGGATGATCACGTCGGTCAGGCCCGCGGCGTGGGCGGCGAGCACCTTCTGCTTGAGGCCGCCGATCGGCAGGACCCGGCCCTGCAGCGTGATCTCGCCCGTCATCCCGACCGTGTGCTTGACCGGCCTGCCGCTGAGCAGCGAGGCCAACGCCGTGGTCATCGTGATTCCGGCACTCGGCCCGTCCTTGGGGATTGCTCCCGCCGGGACGTGGAGGTGGAACTCGCGACCGTCGAAGCCGTCGGCCGGCAGTTCGAACTCCTCCGCGTGGGAGCGCAGGAAGGAGAGCGCGATCCGCGCCGACTCCTTCATCACATCGCCGAGCTGTCCGGTCAGTTGCAGCTTCGGGCTGCCGCTCCCGCCGTCTCCCGAGCCGCCGGCCATTGCCGTCGCCTCGATGAAGAGCACGTCGCCGCCGCTGCCGGTGACCGAGAGGCCGGTGGCGACGCCCGGCAGCGCGGTGCGCTCGGCAGCCTCCTGCCAGAAACGCCGCTTGCCCAGCGCCTCGCGGACTGCCTCGGTGTTGACCTCGATCGGGGGCTCGACCTCGCTGGACGCAACCTTGGTAGCCGTCTTGCGCAGGATCTTGCCCAGCTCGCGCTCGAGCCCGCGCACACCCGCCTCGCGGGTGTACTCGGTGATCGTCGCTTGCAGGGCCTCGTGGCCGATGGTCGCCTCCTTCTCGCGCAGTCCATTGCGCTCGAGCTGGCGCGGCCACAGGTAGCCCTCGGCGATCGCCAGCTTCTCATCGGTCGTGTAGCCGTCGAAACGAACGACCTCCATGCGGTCGAGGAGCGGGCCGGGAATGGTCTCGGCCACGTTCGCGGTGGCGATAAACATCACCTGGCTCAGATCCAGTTCCACGTCGAGGTAGTGGTCGCGGAAGCTGTGGTTCTGGGCCGGGTCGAGCACCTCGAGCAGGGCCGAGCTGGGGTCGCCGCGCCAATCGGCGCCGACCTTGTCGACCTCGTCCAGCATGATCACCGGGTTCATCGTCCCCGCATCGCGCAGGGCGCGGACCAGGCGTCCGGGCAGGGCTCCGATGTAGGTGCGGCGGTGACCGCGGATCTCGGCCTCGTCGCGGATGCCGCCCAGCGACATGCGCACGAACTCACGTCCCGTCGCCCGGGCGATCGATTCGCCGATCGAAGTCTTGCCGGTGCCGGGAGGGCCGATCAGCGTCAGGATCGCCCCCGCGTCGCGATTCTCATCGACACCGCGGTCAACGCGCAGCTTGCGCACGGCGATGTGCTCGGTGATCCGTTCCTTGACGTCGTCGAGGCCGGCGTGATCGGCATCGAGGACCTCGCGTGCCCGGAGCGGGTCGAGGACCTCCTCGGAGCGCTCCGACCAGGGGACGGAGACGAGCCAGTCGAGGTAGGTGCGGATCATCGACGCCTCGCCGCTGGAATCGCCGCTGCGCTCAAGCCGCCCGAGCTCCCGCTCGGCCTGCTCCCGCACCTCATCCGGCATCCCGGCTTCGTCGATCCTCGAGCGGTACTCCTCGGCGACCGAGCCCTCGTCCTCGCCGAGCTCCTTGCGGATTGAGTCCATCTGCTTGCGCAGGAAGTACTCGCGCTGCTGGGCCTCGGCGCCCTCGTGCACGTCGTCGCGGATCCGCTTACGGACCTGCAGCTCCGCGAGCCGCTCCCGCTGTAGCTCCAGCGCGCGCTGGAGCCGATCCTCGACCGCGAGGGTCTCCAGGATCTCTCGCTTCTGCTCGAAGTTGAGGTCGGGGGAGTAGCCGGAGGTGTCGGCGAGTTCGCCGGGGGTCGATACGGAGCGCAGGAAGGCGTGGACCCTCTCGTCGGCTCCTCGCAGGTCGAGGATCTCCTCGACGACCGCGCGGTACTCGCGGCTCAGCTCGCTCGCCCGGTCCTCGTCATTGACCTCATCGGTGTGGGGCTTGGCGCTGACCCGCAGCTTGCCGTCGGAGCCGGTGCGGGCGACGCCGGGAAGGGCGCGCCGCACTCCCCGCACGGTCGCCGCGTGGCCCGCGCCGGGCAGGCGCCCGGTCTCGAGCACCTCGGCGATCGTGCCGACCTCCGCATACCCGTCCTCATGCCGCGGGACGACCAGCACGGTGTCGGCGTCGCCCACGTCGGCGGAGATCGTCACCGTCATGTTGGGGAACAGGACCGTTTCGTCGAGGGGGATCAGGACCAGGTCGTTCGCGTTCAGATTCATCGGCTCCGCCTTCCGGCTTGAAATTGCATATCAAGTATAACCATAGGCATTGATAAGCTATTCGCCATGGTGGTGAAGGTCTCGATCACAGCGCGGCCGGGGCACGGCTGCGAGGCAAGTGCGGACGACGAGGGCTGCGGTCTGCTGCTCAGCCGTCTCGCGCGCGCGGCCAATCGCTCGCTCGCCCGCTCGCTGGGCGAACTGGGCCTTCGCGGCCAGCAGTTCGCCGTGCTGCACCGGTTGGCCGATTCGGGGCCGGCATCGCAGGCCGAACTGGCGGGAGCGCTGGGTGTCCATGCCAGCAATCTCGTCCGGCTGCTCGACGAGATGGAGGAAGACGGCCTGCTCGCGCGACGCCGCGATCCAGGCGACCGCCGGCGCCAGTACATCGTGCTCACCGAGGGCGGCGCCCGGATGCTCAACCGGGCCGAGCGGATCGCGGCCCAGACCGAGCGTGAGCTCCTCGCGCCGCTGAGCGCAGGGGAGCAGCGTCAGTTGCGGGGTCTGCTCGGCAAGCTCGCGGCGCATTCCTGCTCCTCATTTGCCGGCGCGCAATAGATGGCTAGTCTGCCCGCATCGCGTCGACGCCCCCCTCGAAGATCTTCGCCCCCGGCCTGCTCGACGGCCGCACGGTCCTGATCTCTGGATCCGGCGGCGGTATCGGGCGCGAGACGGCGCTCGAGCTCGCCCGCCTGGGCGCGAGCGTGATCGGTTGCGGTCGCCGGCCCGAGCCCCTGGCCGAGACGCTGGCGATGATCGAGGAGGCGGGGGGCACCGGCGAGGCGATCAGCTGCGACATCCGCGATGAGGACGCGGTTGACGCGATGGTCGCGGGAATCGTCGAGCGGCACGGCCGGATCGACACACTCGTCAACAACGCCGGGGGCCAGTTCCTCGCCCCTGCCGAGGAGATCTCCGCGAAGGGCTTCCGCACGGTCACCGAGCTGAACGTCCAGGGGACCTGGAACATGACGCACGCCGTCGCCACGCAGTCGTTCATTCCCGGCGGCGCGGGCGGCAAGGTGATCAGTGTCACGCTCTCCCCCCACAACGGAATGCCGGGCATGGTGCATTCCGGCGCGGCGCGGGCGGCCATCGAGAACATGATGCGAACGCTCGCGATCGAGTGGGCCCGCTACGGGATCACCACCGTGGCCGTCGCACCCGGCCAGATCGCAACCGAGACCCTGAAGACCAAGTACCCGCGCAAGATGGTCGAGACCATGGAGTCGACGATCCCCCTCGGCCGGCTGGGCGAGCCGGAGGAGGTCGCCTGGCTGATCACCTATCTGGCCTCACCGGCCGGCGACTTCTTCAGCGGGACGACGGTAACCGTGGACGGCGCGCGCGACGACTGGTTCGGCCGCTGGCCGCCGGAGATCGGCCAGGAGGACGGCAAGCCGTTGCAGGAAGAACGTCGGCGGAAGGACCCGTCCGGCGAGTAGGCTGGGACGGTCCGGCTCCTGAGAGGAGCCCCGTATCCGATACAGCCCAGGGAGGGTTGCCATGCATCTGCCAAAGAAGCTCGTCGTCGCGCTGATCGCCGGCCTGATGATCGCGGTGCCGACGATTGTCGTCGCTGCCACCGACACCGGAATCAGCCAGCAGCAGTACCAGTACTTCTACTCGTCCAACGGCAAGGGCAACGAGAAGGCGAAGACCAAGAACAAGAAGTGGACCGAGGTTCCCGGCCTGCACAGCGCGTACGGCAGCTTCGACGGCTCTCTCGCGACCGTGAGCGCAGAGCTGAAGGAGGGCAAAGCGAAGTTCCGCATCGTCAACGAGGACGCTTCCGTGCTGACCCAGCCGAAGAGCGTGCTCTTCGAGGGCGCGGCAAGCTCGTTCACATTCCCGCTGGTCCAGAACACGAGTTGCTCCAGCGACACCATCGTCGAGTGGAAACAGGTAGGCAAGAAGCCGGCTGTCCTCGGCGGCTCGACTCTTGGCGTGCAGCTCGCCGACGGTTGCCCCTAGTCCAAAGGCTCGGCTCAGGGAAGGTTCGGCAATACCGCCTGCTCGGCGAGCAGGCGGTAGCCGGCCACCGAGGGATGGTCCCCGTCGATCGTGTTTTCGGGGGCCATCCTGCCGGGCGCCTGCTTGTCGTCCAGGGTCGAGTAGAAGGGCATCAGCGGCACGCCCTCGTCGTCCGCGATTGCGGCGATCATCTCGTTGAGCTGATCAATCGGCTTGGCGGCCGAGGGGAAGCCGTTGTTCCAGGGCAGCACCTCGGTGATTGCCACGTCGAGGTCCGCCTCGAGACCCTGTTCGACCATCGCTCGCAGGTCGTCGGCCGCGGCGGCGACCGGGCGGCCCTGGGCGATGTCGTTGATGCCGCCTTGGACGATAAGGACATCGGCGCCGGCGGCGCACTCGTCGAGTCGCGTCGCGATCTGGTCGGTGCGCTCGCCAAAGACGCCGCAGTTGCGGAACTCGAGCGACGAGTCCTTTCTGCTCGCCCAGTACTCGAACTGACTCTGCTCGTCGAGGGCCGGGCCGATCTGCTCACGGATCGCCGGGTTGGGATCCCAGATCGGCGAGCCGGCGGTGATCGAGTCTCCGAGCGCCGCGACCACGGTTGCGCCGGAGTCGCCTCCGTCTGTCGTCGCCGTGGACGCCTCGTCCGCCGGGGTGGATGTGGTCCCGGCGCCGGAGTTGTCATCCCCGCCGCAGCCGGCGAGAGCAACGAGTACCACCACCAGGGCCACAAAACTCCAGAACGCGTACATGCCGCCGAAGACGCGGCGCTGCACGCGGCGTGCATCCGCCGCTGCGGTTGGGCGCGGGCTGGGATCACGTTCGGCCATGGCAGGGGGTACGCGGGCTGGACCGGGGCGGATCAGGCCCGCGAGCGGCCGCGAACCCGTGCGCGCCGCCGTTCAGCCGGTCATTCCGCCGAACTGGCCACCCGTCACGTGCAGCACCTGTCCGTGCACGTAGTCGGAGAGCCCTGAGCAGAGGAATAGAACGGGCCCTGCCGCCTCGGCCGGATCGGCCGCGCGGCCCAGGGGAATCATCATCATGCCCATCTCGCGCATCTGCTCGGGGATCCCCAGCGGCGTCTTCTCACCGGTCTTGGTCTCGAGCTCCTCGCCCTTCTCACGCGCCTGGGTCAGGCGGGTCTCGACGAAGCCGAAGGCGACCGCGTTGCAGTTGATCTTGAACTGACCCCACTCCTTGGCGAGCGTCCGGGTGAGTCCCGTCACACCGGCCTTGGCGGCCGAGTAGTTGGCCTGGCCCGCGTTGCCCATCGTGCCCGAGATCGAGGAGACGTTGACGATCTTGCGAAAAACCTCCGTGCCCTCGTTGCGCTCTGCCTTGGCGGCCTCGCGCCAGTGTGGGGCAAGCGCCCGCGCCACCCGGAAGGGGACGATGGTGTGGATGTCGAGCATCGCCTGGAACTGCTCGTCGCTCATGTTGTGGACGACGCCATCCCACGTGTAGCCGGCGTTGTTGACCACCATGTCGACCGAGCCAAAAGCCTCGACTCCCGCCTCGACGAGCTTGTCGCAGGCGCCGGCCTCGGTCAGGTCGCCGCTGAAGACCGCGGTCTCGCCGTCGATCTCGCTCGCGGCCTGCCCGGCGACATCGCCGTCGATGTCGTTGATCAGGACCTTCGCGCCCTCAGCTACGAAGAGCTCCGCCGTCGCCCGCCCGATCCCGCGCGCGGAGCCGGTGATGATCGCTGCCTTGCCGTCCAGAAGTCCCATTGAGTCCTCTCCGGGTAATTGCTCGTATTGCCACTGAAATCCGAGGGCCACTCTATGGCCTACGGGTGCCGCGGCTCAGCTTTGGGGTTCCCGGAGCATCATGTAGAGGTCGGGGCCACCGCCGGGCAGCTTTCCCTCGCCGACCACTTCGAAGCCGCGCCGCATGTAGAACGCCACGTTGTCGGGCATGTGGGTGTCCAGGGCGCAGGTGTCGCCGGCGGCGTCCCGGATCGCCAGGTCGTGATCAAGTAGTCGGGCACCCAGGCCCTGGCGTATACGTTCGGGAGCCGTGGCGATGGTGTCGAGGTACCAGTGCTCTCCGGGGGGCTTCAACGAGCTGACCAGCTCGTCACCCGCCCGCATCGCGTCGGCCTGCTCACCGTAGGTCACGTAGTCGCCCTCGCTGCGCCGGTCAGCGAAGACCTCGAGCCCCGGGGGCATCCACAGGGTCACGCAGACCCCGGCGATCGTCCAGCACTCACCGTGTTCGAGAAAGCGGTCGCGCAGATCCTCCTCGACGAGCCGCGTCATCGTCTCCTCGCGGATCGACTCATCGGGAAAGGCCCAGGCCCCCCACGGCTCATGCCAGGCAAAAGCGCGAGCAATGGAAGCAGCGACCCCGGCATCCACATCAGCCAAGGTCAACGGACGCGGTGCCTCCAGGTCAGAGTCCCAACCCACGGCCCACGATCTCCTTCATGATCTCGTCGGTGCCGCCGCCGATCGGGCCCAGGCGGGCGTCGCGAAGGGCACGCTCGACGTGGTACTCGCGCATGTAGCCGTAGCCGCCGTGGATCTGCACAGCCTCGTCGGCGACCTCGACCGCGGCCCGCTGCGTGAACAGCTTCGAGAGCGTGACCTCGCCCAAGGCGTCCTGCCCGGCGTGGAACAGGCGCAGGGCGTTGTAGGTCATCGCGCGCCCGGTCTCGATCTTGATCGCCATCTCGGCGAGCTTGTGGCGGATTACCTGGAAGTTGCCGATCGGCCTGCCGAAGGCCTCGCGCTCCTTGGCGTAGGCGAGCGTCGTCTCGAGGCACCACTGCATGCCACCGACGGCCCCGAGCGCCATCAGCAGCCGCTCCCACTGGAAGTTGGCCATGATCAGATAAAAGCCGCCGTTCTCATCGCCGAGCAGGTTTTCCGCGGGAACGGCAACATCGGTGAACGAGAGTTCGCCGGTGTCGGAGGCGTGCCAACCCATCTTCTCCAGCTTTGAGGTCACCTCATAGCCCTCCATCTCGTGCTCGAGGATCAGGAAGGAGATGCCGTGGTGGCCGCCCGCGGGGGTGGTCTTGACGGCGCAGACCAGGAAGTCGGCACGCACGCCGTTGGTGATGAAAGTCTTGGAGCCGTTGACGAGCCAGCCACCGTCGACCTTCTCCGCACGCGTACGGATCCCGGCAACGTCCGATCCGGCACCGGGCTCGGTGATACCGAGCGCCGCGATCTTCTCGCCGGCGATCGCCGGCCGCAGGAAACGCTCGTGCTGATCGGGTGTCCCGAACTTCCACACCGGGGGTGTCGCGATCCCCGTGTGCGCCCCCAGACCTGCACCGACCCCCCCGCTGATCCCGGCCGCGGCAATCTCCTCGGCCCAAACCGCGTCGTGCAGGTAGTCACCTCCCTGCCCGCCGAGTTCTTCCGGGTACTTGAGCCCCAGAAAGCCGAGCTCCGCCGCCCGGCCGAACAACTCGCGCGGAAACTCCCGGGCCTCCTCCCAGTCGTCCTGGAAGGGCACGATCTCGTTCTCCACCCAACGGCGGATCGTTGCGCGCAACTCCTCGTGCTCGTCGCCGAAGGGCGGAAGCAGCGAGCGCTTGCCGCTGTCTTTGACGACGCTCACCGTAGGCACGCTATCCGGTCCCAGCCGCCGGCGACGCGGGGGAGGGAGGCGCCTACTGGGGCCCGGGCTGGAGCAGCAGCCGGACGCGCTCCAGCAGGGCGCCCGCGTCGAACGGCTTGTCGATGAACGATGCTGTCCCCGCGGTCGGGCCAAGATCCTTGGGCGGTGCCTGGTCCGAATATCCGGACATGAAGAGGACGTGGAGGCCGGGACGCATCGCGACCGCGCGCCGGGCGAGATCGTCCCCCCGCATGCCGGGCATCACGATGTCGGCGAGCAGCAGATCGACCTTGCGGTTGCGGTCGTCGAGTAGATCAAGCGCCTCCGGCCCGCCGCCTGCAGAGCTGACCATGTAGCCGGCGCTCGAGAGAATGCGCTCGGCGACGCGGCGCACGGCGGGATCATCCTCAGCGATCAGGATCGCTTCGCCACGACCGGCCGGCGCCGCCTGCGTGGGGCGGGTCAGCTTGGCGGGCCCGAGGTCGGTCGCCGGGATGTGGATCTCGATGCTCGTTCCGGCGCCGGGTTCGGAGCTCAGGTTGATCGTGCCCCCGGTCTGGCTGACGATCGTGTAGACGGTCGCCAGTCCGAGGCCGGTGCCCTGCCCGGAGGACTTGGTGGTGAACATCGGCTCGAACGCCCGGGCGGCGATCTCGCTGTCCATGCCGACGCCGGTGTCGGAGACGAGGAGGCGGACGAAGCGCCCCGGCTCGACGCCAGGCTCCGCGAGGGTCTCGGTCTCCGTCAACTCGACGTTCTCGGTCTCGAAGATCAGCGTGCCGCCCTCGGGCATCGCATCGCGGGCGTTGACGGCGAGGTTGACCAGTACCTGCTCGACTCGCGCCGGGTCCTCCGCGATCGGCCAGAGGCTCGGATACAGGCGCCGCTCGACCCGGATGTGTTCGCCGATCGTCGAGCGCAGGAAGCCGTCGAGCCCGCTGATCAGCTCGTTCAGGTCGAAGACGGACTCCTCGCCGGTCTCGCGGCGGGCGAGGATCATCAACTGGCGGACGAGACCGACACCGCGCTCCGCGGCCCTGCGGATCTCCTCGATGTCGGCGTGTGCCGCCGAGTCCGCGGGAACGCCGCCCGCGGCGAAGCGGGCGTAGTTGATGATCACGCCGAGGATGTTGTTGAAATCGTGGGCGATGCCGCCGGCGAGCTGACCGATCACCTGGAGCGGGGACTCCTCGTCGGCGGGTCCTCCAGCTCCGGGTCTGGGAGGGTGGGAGTCGCTCACTCGAGTAGGCCCCAGCGCATCGCTTTGGCGACGGCGGCGGCGCGGTCCGAGACGCCGAGCTTCTCGTAGAGGTTGTGCAGGTGAGTCTTGATCGTTGCCTCGGAAAGATGCAGTTCGTTGCCGATCTTCTGCGCGGTACCGCCCTCGGCGAGGAGTGTCAGCACCTCTCCTTCACGCTCGGTCAGCGCGGGGCGGTCGCTTGTCTCGCGCATCTGGATCTCGGTTGCGATGCCGGCGGCGAACTGCGGAGCGATAACCGTCTCGCCCCGGTGGGCCGACGCGATCGAGTTGCACAGATCCATGTTGTCGGAGGCCTTCGAGACATAACCGGCCGCACCGGCGGCCAGAGCTCTATAGGCCGCGCCGGAGTCCTCGTAACCCGTCAAGAGGATCACCTTCGTCGGCATGCTCTCGCGCTTGACAGCACCGACGATCTTGAGTCCGTCGAGACCGGGCATGCGCACGTCGACGACTGCGACGTCGGGGCTCAGAGCGGTGATCTGCTCGAGCGCCTCCCGGCCGTCCTCGCACGCGGCGACCAGATCCAGATCAGGACGCTCCTTGATTGCTCGCTCCAGACCCTGGCGATAAACCGGGTGGTCATCGGCGATCAGGACTGTGATCCGGGTTTTTCCGCTGGCGCTCACCGGCCCGATTGTATGGGGGTGGCAGGCGCCGACGCTGACACCGCGCCCAGAACCTCTTCCGGCCTCGCGGGAGTTGGGATGGCATCCACCGATCGGATGAGCGCAGTTCATCCTGTGGGCCATCCTGGCGCCCTATACCAAGGGGGTCTTCCGGGGTGCATAGTGATCCCAGACACGGTTGTCCCCCCGGCATGGAAGCCGAAAGCGTGGGCTAGATGCCCAACAGACCGCTCTCGGAATCCACGCGATCTACGGGAGACGGAACGGCGGAGAAGGCGTCGCGACAGCGGCGCCTTCTCCATTTCTTCCACCAAGGTAAACCCCGAGAGGCGCGGAGAGCACATGTACCAGACAGGCGGACAGGCATTCAAGCTCGATCGGCAGCGGACGATCGACGCGGTTGCTCAGACCTGGGGCCTGACTCCAGGGCAGCCCGAGAGCTGGCGGCTGGACCGGTTCGGCGAAGGCCTGGGTCGCTCACTCGAGAACCTGACCGGGGTGATCTTTGCCCCCGGCCGGCGTTTGATCGAGGGCCCCGACGTCGAGGTTCGCGTTTACGCTCTGGCCGACGACCACCACTTCCCCCTGATCGTCTGCGTGACGAAGGGCTCGGGACCGATGTCGTGCACCGGTATCGAGGATTTCACTCAAACGTTCGGCAATCCCTGGGGCGCCTCTCCGGCGCTGGTCGTGGACGCGCTGGAGCGGCTCCTGGATGTCGCCCACACCGCCTACGTGGGTTCTGAGAAGGGGCCCGCCGAGAGTCCGCGTGAGCAGGCACCCGCGGTCGCCTACCCAGCCTGATACACCCCAATGGCTTTCGCGTATCTAAGTTCGTCAACTATCCGGTCGATAGCGGCCGTCATACGGCGCTCGCGGTGGGGTAAACCTGACGATCAACCCGTGGACCGATGCGGGAGCTGCCAGTCCTGTCGAAACTAAGCTAGAAGGGCGAAGGGCCCCGACGGTAACCGGCACGGACGCCGACCGTTAGTTTCCCCCCGCGCCGCATGATGCATCACAAGCGGAGGATCTGAAAAGAGGGCGCCGGAGACGGCGTCCTCTTTTCAGTGCCGGAAGGGTCTCGCCTCACTCGATCAGCCCCCAGCGCATCGCACTGGCGACGGCGGCCGCGCGATCTGAGACCTCGAGCTTTCCGTAGATGTGATGCAGATGGGTCTTGATCGTCGCTTCGCTCAAGTGCAGCTTGGCTGCAACGGCGGCGATCGGGTTTCCATCCGCCGTCAGCCTCAGCACCTCGAGCTCGCGCTTGCTGAGCGCCGGGCGGTTGCCGGCCTCACGCAGCCGGATTTCCTCGACCAGGCCTGATTGGAACTCGTCCCCGATCACGGTCTCCCCGCGGGCGATCGCGGCGATCGCGTCGCAGATCCGGTCGATGTCGCTTTCCTTGGCCAGATAGCCGGCGGCGCCCAGCACCATCGCCTCATAGGCTGCGCGGCTCTCGCGGAAGCCGGTGAGCAGCATCACGCGCGTGTCGGGATGTGATTTCCTGGCCGCCTCGAGCACCTCGAGCCCGCTCAAGACGGGCATCTGCACGTCGAGCACGGCCACATCCGGTTTCTCCGTCTCGATCAGAGACAGCGCTGTCGGTCCGTCGTGGCCGTCGCCGACCACATCGATGTCGGCGCGCCGCTTCAGCGACTCGATCAATCCCCGGCGGAAGACGGGGTGGTCGTCGGCAACGATCACGCGGACCCGTACCTGTCGCTTGCTCACACGCCCCTTTTATCAGCCGGCGCCGTCGGCCGTGGACCGCTGGAGGATGGCGCACCTCATCCATCGGGAGAGCTGCAAGCGCCAGATGGTTGATCACCGCTCGCGACCGCCTGTCCACCTGTGGACCGATTCCCGGCCGCGGGCAGTAGGCGAGGTTGGCTCCCGACCCGACGAGGGCTAGGAGGCCCCGCCATTCGCGCGGTTACCAACAGCAAACGGTCTGACGCCGTGGAATCTAAGACCCGCGGCACCACGCCGAGAACCGGCGACCGCTCACAGGCGGTCGGAGTGTCCGTCGGAGCGCACGCGAGAGCCGGCAGGCGGCCCGCCGAGCGCACGATCGGGGCACTCGTCGCCCTGTGTGTGGTGTCTGTCCTCGCGTTCCAGTTCGTGCTGCAGGCGACGTCCGTGCTCGGCTCCGGCGGCAACGCGGTCGTGCCGCAGCCGGCGGTCGAGGCCGAGCACACGACGGGCTTCGTCCGCTCCGAGGACGCGGCGCTCACCGTCGGTGGGCAGCCATGGCATGCCGTCGGCTTCAACGACTATCGGATGACCGCGATCCCCGGCGGGTACGCCTGCGATGCGGAAGCCGGTCCGATCAGTGGCGAGGAGCTGGGAGAGCGCCTGGATCGGATCCGTGCTGCCGGGGGCACTGTCGTCCGCACGTGGTTCTTCCAGTCGATCTGGGATCCCGACGGCGACGGGCTCGGCGACTTCGCGGCCTTCGATCGAGTCATCGATGCGGCGGTAGCGCGCGGACTGAGGGTGATCCCGGTGCTCACCAACCACTGGGCCGACTGCGAGGCCGGCGGAAGCACGAAGGACCACGGCTTCTATTCAGGCGGCTATGTGCATGCGGAGTCGGGCAGCTCGCTCTCCTACGTCGAGTACGCCGCCCTGCTCGCCGACTACTACTCCGCCGAACCTGGGATCGCCTTATGGGAGCTCGCCAACGAACCCGAGGCTCCTCTGCCGGACGGGCGCTGCGAGGAGGCGTCGGCCCGCAACGCGCTGGTCGCCTTCGGCTGGGCCGGCGCGGATGCGATCCGGGCAGCCGATCCCAACCATCTGATCTCGCTCGGCGCAATCGGCAGCGGCCAGTGCGGGACGGCCGGCACCGACTACCTCACTGCGCAGGGAGCGATGGACATCTGCAGCCTGCACATCTACGACGAGGTCCCGCAGGACGCAGCGATAGAGCTGCCGGGTGACGCGATCAACGGCGTCGCTGCGCGCATCGAGCAGTGCACCGAGGCCGGCAAGCCGATCGTCGCCGGAGAGCTCGGCCTCGAAGCCGACCTGGACGCCCTCGGCAACCCGACCGGTTCAGTCACGACCCAGACCCTCGGCAATCGCGCTGCTTTCCTCGACGCCCGTGTCGAGGCGATGCGGGCCCTGGGACTCGACGGCTTCCTCGTCTGGCAGCTCGAGGACGGGCCGCCCCGGGCCGGTTCCGAGGATCCCTATGGGGTCGGACCCTGCGATCCGGTCTCCTCGGTCCTGCTGGCCCATGCGGGTGACCGCGCCACCGCCGGCCCATCCGATCCGATGCCGGAAGCGACGGGCACTCAATGCGGTGAAGCCGGCGCGGCCTAGCTGTAGTTCCTAACCACGTTGTTCATCCGGCCCTCCTTGGAGGCTGGGGGTGTTCTAAGCACCCAACACCAAGGAGAAACCGGATGAAGCTGCACGCTAACGCGCCCCTCGGCCCGAAGGGCAGGGCGACGATGGTCACAAG
>JBBRAH010000019.1:0-56552 GCA_038206985.1 Solirubrobacterales bacterium | reverse complement strand
CCTGCTGCTGGGCTACCTGATGTACCGAACCGGCTTGATGCCTCCTCGCCTCGCGCTGCTCGGAGTGATCGGCGGCCCGCTGATCTTCCTGTCCTCGATCGCCGTGCTCTTCGGCGTCTACGAGCAGGACGGGGCACACGTCCTGTTCACCATTCCGGAGGCTGCCTTCGAGGCGTCCTTCGCGATCTATCTGATCGTCAAGGGATTCCGGCCATCTCCGGTCCTATCCGGTGGGGAACGGCCGGCCCCGGCAACAAGCCCATGACGAAGCTCAGGAAGAGAGTCAGATGAGGGATTACCCCGTCAATTCAGCGTCGACTATCCCGATCGGGATTTGAACCGGCTGAGCACGTTCTTCCGGATCCTGGCGCTGATTCCGATCGTGGTCGTCTCCGCGGAAAAGAAGACCCCTTGCAGGGGATTCGTGCAGTGGAGCTGATCGGGCTCGAACCGACGACCTCCTGGGTGCGATCCAGGCGCTCTCCCAACTGAGCTACAGCCCCGCGTCGCGAACGAAGTCGCGGGACGCAAGGATAGTGGCCGGCGGCGGGAATCTCACTGACGACGGCGAAACTGCCGATAGAGCGACTGTCAGGCGCGCGTTACGCATGACTGACGGGCGACAGCATGAGTTTCCGAGGCCGGCTAACATTTTTCTTCGTCGCGATCGTGGTCGTACCCATGATCGCCGTCGCGCTGCTCGTGGTTGAAGTCAGCAATGACTCCCGCAGTGGCAAGGCCGACGCCCGGCTCTCGACCGCCCTCGAGGCCTCGAGGGTGACCTATGACGATGCGCTCGCGCGGGCCGCCAAGGAGGTGGAGCGGATCGCCAACCTCGATCGGGTTGGCCCGGCTCTGCAAGCCGGCAACGAGCGCTACCTGAGCAGCGTCGCCGAAACCGAGGTCGGCGGTTCGGGGCCGGTCACGGTCGGGTTCTTCGACGCGGCCGGGATGCAGCTGGCATCCGCGGGCATCCCGAGCGGAGTGGCCTCGTCCAGGCAGACCGTGGAGTTGCCGAGTAAGGGCGAGGTCGGCTCGATCGAGGTCGCGATGCTCGACCCCAAGGAGTACGCCGCCGATGCCGCCGACCGGACAGCGACGAAGGCGGCCGTAGTTTCCAACGGTGAGCTGATCACCTCGACGGCCGATCTCGGCACCGACCAACTGCCCAGCGATCCGGGCGGTGTAACGATCCAGGGTCCCGACGGCGACCTGCGCGCCGTGGCGCTGAAGCTCGGGGGAGCAGGGTCCGATACGCAGTTGGTCCTTGCGGTCACACCGGAGGAGGGCTTCGCCGCCTCCCAGCCGCTGGTGATCGCCGTTCTCGCCGGGTTCCTCGCTCTGGCAACGCTGCTGATCTTCGTCGTGCTCCGCTCCTTGCAGGGCCAGATCGCCGAGATGCTGGCGGCGGCGCGGCGCATCGGCGGCGGCGACTTCAGCGAGCAGGTTCCGGTCGAGGGCAACGACGAGATGGCGGGGTTGGCCAGCGAGTTCAACAAGATGAGCGATCAGCTCAGCGAGCAGATGGGCCTGTTGCGCCGGCAGCGCGAGCAGCTCGACGAGTCCGTGCAGAGGCTCGGCGAGGCATTTGCGGCCGGCCTGGATCGCACGGCTCTGCTCGAGATCGTGCTGGAGACGGCGATCGCGGCGTGCGAGGCCGACTCAGGTCGGATCGAGCTGCTTGCTGAGGACGCCCCGGCCGTCACGGCCGGCAGGGCTCCGGAGGAGGAGGCCACGGCCGCGCTGGACGGCGCGGCGCACGACGCTATCGACGCCAGGGGGCTGGCGGAGGACACCGTGGGCCAGCAGCAGGCGGTCGCCTACCCGCTTGTCAGAGCCGATGATCGTGACGCGGTGCTGGGCACGATGGGCGTGGTCCGGACGGGTCGTCCCTTCCAGCCCGCCGAGCACGAGGTGCTCCGCTATCTCATCGGTCAGGCCTCCGTCTCCATCCAGAACGTCGGTCTCCACGAGCGCGTTGCCGAGCAGGCGGTCACCGATGAGCTCACCGGCCTTTCCAACAACCGCCACTTCCGCGAGTGGATGGAGAACGAGACGGCGCGCACCGCCCGCTTCGGTGGTGAGCTCTCGCTGGTCCTGCTCGACATCGACAACTTCAAGAACGTCAACGACACCTACGGGCACCTTCAGGGTGACGCGGTGCTCGAATCCCTCGGTCGAATGATCCGGCTCGAGTCACGCGGCATCGATGAGCCCGCTCGCTACGGCGGCGAGGAGTTCGTCCTCGCCCTGCCCGAGACGCCGCGGGAGGGCGCGATCGAGGTTGCGGAGCGCCTCCGAGAGCGGATCGAGACGACCGAGGTGCCAGGCGTCGAGGGCAACCAGGCGCTGAGAGTCACGGCGAGTCTGGGTGTGGCCACCATGCCGGCCGACGGCGGCTCGGCACGCGAGATCATCGCGGCCGCCGATGAGGCCCTCTACCGGGCGAAACGCAGCGGTAAGAATCGGGTCGTCGCCGCGGGCTGAGCCTGGTGCGTGGCCCGGCGGACCCGCGCCGGGCGCAGGGATGTCGGCTTTGAAGGCGAAGTGTCAGACAAGCTGCCGCCGCCCCAACTGGTCCCTGCATCTGTAACCCTTATCTGAGCCATGGGAATACTCGACGACGCGATCCGCGAGCACCTCGACCTCAAGCGCAAGCACGGAGCCGAGAGTGACGACCTAGACCGCCTCGAGAAGGAGGCGTTCGGACCTTCCGAGCGCCCGGGCGAGCCCGACTCGCGCGAGCAGCCGCTTGCGGACGAGGAGATGGAGTCCGCCGACGACGCGCCGGAGGCCGATTCGGAGCCCCAGTGGCTCGAGGGCTTCGACGACGATGACTTCGATCCGGCCACGGGCGAGCAGGAGCAAACGGGCGAGCAGGTTCCGCAGGCCGTGGCCCCGGAGGCCCCTTCCGAGGCCCCCGAGGAGTCGGCGCAGTCGGGGGATGTCACCCCGGCCGAGCGTGCCCGCCTCGACTACTCGGATCTGGACGACACCGCCGATCACCCCGCCGTCGAGCCGGGGTCGGCTCCCGAGGCCACCCCCCCGGAGCCGCCCGAGTCCGCAATCTTCGACCAGGGCGGCGATGCGCTTGAACTCGAGGACATGGAACTGGACCTCGACCTCGACGACGAGGATCCCCCCGCACCGGGCGCCGCCCCCTCGGGCGCAGCCCTCGAAGCCGAGGGCGACGATTTCGAGTTCGAGATCCCCGACCCGGATGCCGAGGAGAACCCCCTCCCCCGGCAGCCCGGCACCGAGGAGGCGCCGGCTACGGCATCACGCGATCTCGAGCCCGAGAGCGGCGAGCTGTTCGTCGACGAGGAGGAAGAGGACGAGATCGAGGACGAGGATGACGATCTCCTCGAGGAGACCCCCGATTTCCTCGAGGACGCCCCCGAGGGTGAGCGCCTGTGGTTCGAGCAGCGCGGCAAGCCCAAGGATTTCGACTTCGACGACTGATCAGTCGACGTAGCCGCGCGTGCGGCTCGCCGAGACGACCCGCTCGATCGCGACCTTGAAGGCCGTCTCGCGCAGCGACTCCTCCTCCGCCTCGGCGCGGCTGGAGACCTCGCGGAACGCACGGCGCATCACGGCGCCGAGCTTGTCGTTGACCTCCCGCTCGTCCCAGCGGAAGTGCTGCAGGTTCTGCACCCACTCGAAGTAGGAGCAGACCACACCGCCGGCGTTGGCCATCAGGTCGGGAATGATGTAGACGCCCTTGTCGCAGAGGATCTCGTCGGCCTGGAAGGTCGTCGGATTGTTGGCGCCCTCGACGATCATCTTGCAATTCATCAGCGGCGCGTTGTCCTCGTGGATCATGCCGCCGAGGGCCGCGGGGAAGAAGACGTCGCAGGGGACCTCGTACAGATCGCCGACCTCGATCGGCTCGGCGCCGGGGAAGTCGGCCAGCTTGCCGCCCTCGGAGTGGATGTGCTTGTAGAGCGCCTCGGCGTCGATGCCGGCGTCGTTGCGGATCTGACCAAAGGCGTCGGAGACCGCGACCATCGTCGCGCCCATCTCCTGCATGATCCGCGCCGCCCACGAGCCGACGTTGCCGAAGCCCTGGACCACGAAGGTCGTCTCCTTCGGGGTCAGACCCAGCTTCGGCGCAGCCTCGCGGTACATGAAGACGCAGCCACGCCCGGTCGCTGCGTCGCGGCCGTAGGAGCCCTCGAGCTCGATCGGCTTGCCGGTGACTATCGCCGGCGTGTGGCCCTCGAGCTTGCCGTACTCGTCCATCATCCAGGCCATCACCTGGGCGTTGGTGTTGATGTCGGGCGCCGGGATGTCGCGGGTCGGTCCCAGCACCTTGTAGATCTTGTCCATGAAGGAGCGCGCGATCTTCTGCACCTCGGACTTCTCCATCAGATCGGCCGGGCAGTTGACGCCGCCCTTGGCGCCGCCGAAGGGGACGCCGGCGATTGCGGTCTTCCAGGTCATCATCGAGGCCAGCGCGCGGACCTCCTCGTTGTTGACCTCCGGGTGGAAGCGGATGCCGCCCTTGTAGGGACCACGGGCGCCGTTGTGCTGGATCCGGTAGCCGTGGAAGACCTTGGTGTGGCCGTCGTTCATTTTGATCGGGATCTGCACCGAGACCTCGCGGTAGGGCTCCGAGAAGACAGGCCGGATGTCGTCCTTGTAGCCGAGCGAGTCCCAGGCCTTGTTGAAGTGGTGCTCGACGACCTCGAGGTCGGAGACCGTGGCCCGCGCCGCCCGCGGGTCGATCCCATCGCTCGCATCCGCAGTGTCCACGGTGGCAGTTGCAGTCTCAGTGGCCATTCCCTCTCCTCCAGAAGTGGGCGTCCCGCGTGCGGGCCACCCTGGGCTTCGATGCCCCGATACTCCCACATGTGCGCCCATCTCTGTGAAGGTTCTGGTGCCAGGTGCGAATCATCTTTAGAATCGACCTCGGTTCTGGGGCCATAGCTCAGTTGGTAGAGCGCGTCTTTTGCAAGGACGAGGCCGTCGGTTCGATTCCGTCTGGCTCCATTCTCATCGCCGCGGCTCCGTCTTCTCGCGCGAACCTGCATCGACGCTTTGCTGCGAATTGCAGACCGCATAGAGCAGTAGAGCGCGTCAGAGTTCAACGGTCAGCCGGTTTCCGGCATCGAGCCAGATAGGCTCCGCCGATGAGCAATGACGAGCCGCAAGGTTTCAGAGAAGGCGACAAGGTCTGGGTCGAGGACGGGAACGGGACGCACCATCCCGGGATCTTCGTCGGCGACAACGAAAGCGCCGGCTGGTTCGGCGGCGGTCCGAGCGCCTATGTCGCGCATCCGGAGGCCAAGTCGGCCGAGGTCGTCTCGGTCTTCCGGATCACCCCGCGCGACGAGTAGGTCGCGGCTCGGCGGCTGCCCGCCTCACGTTCCGCTGCACCACCGCGTTGACAGGGATATGAGCGGCACAGCCACCAGCCAGTCCCTCGTCGTTCCGAGCCCTGTCGGCCCGCTAACGCTCGTAGCAGCCGAGGGCCGGATCAGCCAGCTTCGCTTCGCGGCCGACGGTGCCGACGACGCGACCCGGGCGGCGCCATCGCAGCAGGCCCCCGGCCCCGAGCTCCAGGCCGCGGCCACCCAGCTTGCCGAGTACTTCGCCGGCGCCCGGCGGGAGTTCAACCTGCCTCTGGCCCAGCCGCGCTCGGAGTTCGACCGCCGCGTCCTCGCGGGCGTCTTCCGGATCCCCTACGGCGAGACCACCTCCTACGGGCAGCTCGCGGCGACGCTCGGCCTGGAGGCCGCCGATGCCCGTGCCGTCGGCTCGGCCAACGCCCGCAACCCGCTGCCAATCCTTGTGTCTTGCCACCGAGTGCTCGGCGCCGACGGCAGCCTCACCGGATACCTCGGTGGGCCGGAGCGCAAGCAGGCCCTGCTCGACCTCGAGGCCCCCCAGCAGCCCCTCGCCTGAACCCGGCTTGAGCCAGGCCGGCCGGAGACGCCCGGCGGCCTCAGTCGTCGTCGGGCGGCTCGCGCATCGCGCCGATCAGGCCGAGCAGCACGATCCCGAGGATCAGGAACGAGAAGCCGAAAGCGAGGATCGAGGCGAAGTTGAGCTCCGCCGTAGCCATCGCCGAGAAGGTCATGCCGGCGAAGATCAGCACGAAGGCGCAGGCCATGCCGAGCATCACGCCTCTCAGTTCCATGCCGTCTCCTTCTCTCGGTCCCGTCTTGCGAACAGTTTGATCATCGCGAGTCCGAAGATGAACCCGCCCACGTGTGCGAAGTATGCAACTCTGGCGCCCTCGGCCAACTCCGGCGCAGCCACTTGCCCCACCAGCGGCACGAACTGGAGCAACATCCAGAGCGCGATCATGATGAGGGCCGGGATCTCGATGAAGGTGAAGAAGAAGGGGATCAGCACGAAGTTCAGCACCTTCGCCTTCGGGCGCAGCAGGGCGTAGGCGCCCAACACACCCGCCACGGCGCCACTCGCCCCGATCACCGGGATCGTCGAGTCGGGATCGAGGACGGCCTGGCAGTAAACGGCAAAGACCCCGGCCAGCAGGTAGAAGGCGAGGAAGCGCCCGCGTCCCATCGAGTCCTCGATGTTGTTGCCGAACACCCAGAGGAACAGCATGTTCCCGAACAGGTGCAGCACGCCCGCGTGCATGAACATCGAGGTGATCAGGGTCAGCCACCAGGGCGCCATGTCGAGGTTCCCCGGGTGCCCGTCCTGCTTGAACTGGGCTGAGCGAGGCGCGTCGTCGCAGATCACCTCAGGCTCGCCGGCGAAGGCATCGACACCGCAGTCGGTGCCGGGATGGAGGATCCGCCAGGGGATCGCGCCGAACTCGATCGTCAGCTGATCCCGCTCGGAGATCCCGAGCTCTGCCAACTCAGCGGAGGAGGCCTCGTTGGTCGGCTGCAGCAGCTGGAAACCGAAGACTGCGAAGTTGAGCGCGATCAGGATCACGGTCACCAGCGGAAAGCTGGACGTCGGCAGGTTGTCCTTGAGCGGGAACAAAGTTGCGGGAAGCCTAGGGCGGCAGGGGCCGGCGACCGCCGCCGGATGGCGAGCCGCCGCCGGTGCCCTGCCACAATCCGCGACCCGCATGCAGCCCACCGCCACAACCCACCCGCCCCGCAGCGCCGATCCCTATCGGGATACGGAGGTCATCGACGAGCGCGCGCCGCGGACCAACCAGGCCGTCGTCGGCATCGTTGCCGCGGCCGGCGTGATCTTCGGCTGGCCGCTCGCCTGGGCGCTGCTCGCCCTGCAGCTCTTCATCGGCGTCACCTTCGGCCGCCAGTTCTGCCTGGCCTGCCGCTTCTACTTCGAGGTCATCCAGCCACGCATCGGCGAGGGCCGCCTCGAAGACTCCCGTGCGCCGCGCCTGGCCAATCTGATGGGGATCGCGTTCCTCACGGGCGCGTCGTTGGCCTGGTGGCTCGGAGCCCAGCCCCTCGGCAACGCACTCGGTGCGCTGGTTGCCCTCCTGGCGCTGCTTGCCGCGTCGACCGGCTTCTGCGCCGGCTGTGAGCTCTATCGCCTGAGCGCCCGACTGCGCGGCATCTCGGCTCGCCATCACGACTCGATCGATCCCGCCGACATCGGCAGTGCCCCGCGGCTGGCTATCCCGCGCACCGTGGTCCAGTTCACCCACCCGCTCTGCACCGAGTGCCGGGAGCTGAGTGCCCTGCTCGGCTCCGGTGAGGACCCGCTGGTCGAGATCGACGTCCGCGAACGTCCGGATCTGGCCCGTAAGTACGGCATCGCGATCGTGCCCACGGCCGTCGCCATCGGGGCGGACGGTGCCGTGCTCGAGCGGCTCACCTGATCGGCCCGGACCCTCCTGCGCGTAACCTCGTCGTAAGCCCCGAGGAGGACAGTTGGCCTGATGAGCGCTGGAGTTCCCACACGCATCCTCGTCGTCGATGACGAGCGGATGGTTCGTGAAGTCGTCGCCCGCTACCTCGAGCGCGAGGGCTTCAAGGTGACGGCAGTCGGCGACGGGCAGGCCGCAATCCGCGCGCTGACCAGCGCTCCGGACCTGATCGTCCTCGATCTGATGCTGCCCAAGGTCGATGGCCTGGAGGTGCTGCGCCGCGCCCGCGCCAACACCGAGAGCGCCGTGATCATGCTCACCGCACGCGGAACCACCGACGACCGGATCGCCGGCCTCGACCTCGGCGCCGACGACTACATCGCCAAACCCTTCTCACCGCGGGAGTTGGTCGCCCGGGTCCATGCGGTCCTCCGCCGTCGCGAGGCCGCGGCTCCCAGCGACGACCCGGCCGCCGGCGGAAACGGCTCCGCGAACGCCAACGGCGGGCGCGGCGAGCTGAGCTTCGGGAGCCTGATGGTCGACCCCGTCGCCCGCGAGGTGAGGCTCGACGACACGGCGCTCACCCTCGCCCCTCGCGAGTTCGACCTGCTGCACTACTTTGCCGTCAACCCACGTCGGGTGTTCAGCCGCGAAGACCTGCTGGACGCCCTCTGGGATATTTCCTTCGACGGCGATCCCGCGACCGTCACGGTCCACATCCGGCGCCTGCGGGAGAAGATCGAGCGGGACCCCTCCGCACCCGAGCGGATCATCACCGTACGCGGCGCCGGTTACAGGTTCGAGCCGTGAGCGGCCGCTTCGGGCCGCGCCTCGGTACTGCCGCCTTCGCGGCCGCGGTGACCGCCGTCGGCGCCCTTGCGACCCTGATCCTCGCCGCCGCCCTCGGGATGCCCGGTGAGGATCTCGGCTCGCTGGCCGTCTCGCTCGCCCCGGCGCTAATCCTCTCGGTGATCGCGGCCACCGTCGCTGCCAAGCTCCTCGAGGGCTCCTCGATCCGCCGCCGCACCCTCGGTGCGGTCGCGGTCGCCAGCCTCGTCGGGCTTGGCAATCTGCTGATCCTCGGTGCGCTGATGTACCTTGACTCCGATGCCGCAGGCCACCTCGCGGTGCTACTGCTCTACTCGGCCGCGGCCGGCGCAGGTGCGGCGCTGGCCCTGACCCGCTCCACCACGCTCGCGGTCAACGAGCTCAGCGCGACCGCCCGACGCCTCGGCGACGGTGACCTGGACGCGCGCATCGGCCCGATCGTCGCTGAGCCTGAGCTGACCGAGTTGGCGCGCACGCTCGACGACATGGCCGTTCGCCTGCAGGCCTCGATCGAGCGCGAGCGCGACCTCGAGGCTCACCGGCTCGACATGATCACCGCCGCCTCTCACGACCTGCGCACGCCACTGGCGAGCCTGCGGGCAATGATCGAGGCGATCGAGGACGGCATCGTCCCCGAGGGTCTGGAGCGCGACCGCTACATGGCCGAGATGGGCAAGTCGGTCGACTCATTGACCAATCTCACCGACGACCTCTTTGAGCTGGTCAAGCTCGAGGCGGGCGCGATCGAGGCCGATGCCGAGCAGGCGCGCCTCGGCGATGCCGCAGCCGCTGCCCTCGCCCTGGTGGAGGGCGCGGCCCTGGAGAAGGGCATCAAGGTCCGGGCCGAGCTCGGCGACGCAGCCGAGTCCCTCTGCTCGCCGCGCATCGCCCGCGTCGTTCAGAACCTCGTTCAGAACGCGATCCGCCACACGCCGCCCGGCGGGATGGTCGCGATCCGCGCGCAGCGCACGACCGGCGGGATCTCCCTCGTGGTCGAGGACGACGGGGAAGGCATTCCGCCGGAGATCATCGACAAGGTCTTCGAGCCCTTCTGGCGTGGCGACAGCGCCCGCTCGAGCAAGGGCTCCGGCCTCGGCCTGACCCTGGTCAAGCGCATTGTCGAGGGCCTCGGCGGCGAAATCAGCGTCAGCTCGCCGCCGCGCGGCGGCGCCCGCTTCGCCGTGATCCTGCCGGGCTGAGTTGCTGGGCCGAGCTAGGCAGTAACGCCAACCGGCACGCCGGAGGCCGCCCGGGCCTCAGCAGCCGCTTCGTCCGCGTGGTAGCTCGATCGGACCAGTGGCCCCGCCGCGACGGCTTCGAAGCCGATCTTGCGAGCCTCGACCTCGAGTGCCTCGAACTCCTCCGGCTCCCAGTAGCGGACGACCGGCAGATGGCGCTCGGTGGGGCGTAGGTACTGGCCCACGGTCAGCACCTGAACGTCGTGCTCGCGCAGCAGGCCGAAGGTCTCGACCATCTCGTCGAAGCTCTCGCCGAGCCCGACCATGAGGCCAGACTTGGTGATCACCTCGTCACCGCCCATCTCCTTGGCCAGCTTCAGCACTCGGGCTGAGCGATCGAAGCGTGAACCCCGGCGGGCCATCGGGTACAGGCGCGGTACTACCTCGACGTTGTGGTTGAAGACATCGGGGCACTCGGCGACGACCCGGGCGAGCGGCATCTCCTGGCCGCGGAAGTCGGGGGTGAGGATCTCCACCCTGCAGTCCGGCGCCTGCATGCGGATCGAGCGGATCACGCCGACGAAGGCGCTCGCCCCGTAGTCGGGCAGATCGTCGCGGTCCACGGAGGTGACGACGGCGTGGGTGAGGCCCATCTTCTTGACCGAGGCCGCAACCTTCATCGGTTCCAGGGGGTCGTTGTGGGTCGGGACGCCCGTCTGCACATTGCAGAACCCGCAGCGCCGGGTGCAGGTGTCGCCGCCGATCATGAAGGTCGCCGTGCCGCGTTCCCAGCACTCGCCCACGTTCGGGCAGTTGGCCTCCTCGCAGACGGTGTTGAGGCCCTCCTCGCGCATCATCTTCTTCAGGCCCCGGTACGTGGGTCCGCCGGGGGCCGGCACCTTCAACCAGGGCGGCTTGCGCTCGCGGAACGGGCGGCCCGCGACCTTCTCCGCAGCGATCCCTCCGGGCCGTGCCCGTGAGCGGGTTACGTGGATCCGCTCGGACGAGGTCGCGGACTCTGAGGTGGCGGCGTCGCTCACGCGTTCAACGTTAGCGAGCGGCCGGGGTCAGCCCTGGCCACCGCCGCCTGACTGCACGTCGAGCAGGTCGATCACGAAGGTGAGCGTCGCGTCCGGGCCGATCGCGGGCGGGGAACCCTGTGCGCCGTAGGCCTGATCGGGTGGAATCGTCAGCTCGCGCCGACCGCCGACCATCATGCCGACAACACCCTCGTCCCAACCTTCGATCACCTGGCCGCCGCCGAGCTGGAAGGTGAAGGGCTCGCCGCGGTCCCAGGAGGCATCGAACTCCTCGCCGGTCGCGTAATCGACGCCCACGTACTGGACGGTGACCTGGTCGCCGGGCTTGGCCTCGGCGCCGTCGCCCTCGACGATGTCGTCGATCTGCAGCTCGGTCGGCGGATCGCCCTCCCCGGCCGGGATCTCGGGCTTGACCGTGGTGTCGGTCAGATCCGCGGAAGCGGAGTCGGAGCTGCTGTCGGTGGAGTCGTCGCCCTGGGCGAGGACCACGACAAGGACGACCACGCCCAGGAGGGCGGCGAACAGGATTGCAATCAGGTTGCGATTCATGTCCGCGAAGACTGACAGAACGTTCAGGCCGCGCGCAGCTGGATCGGCAGTCCGCCCTTCGGGGAGAGCGTAGGTGCCTGCTCGATCTTGATCTCCTCGCCCTGCGGCAACGACCATTGGAAGTCGCGCAGCAGGGCCGCCGCGATCGCGTGCACCTCGGTGTAGCCGAAGCGCTTGCCGATGCAGACCCGCGGGCCCATGCCAAACGGGACGTAGGCGCCGCGGGGGAGCTTTGCCCGCTTCTCCGGCTCGAACCGCGTCGGGTCGAACTGGTGCGGGTCCTCCCAGACGTCAGGAAGCCTGTGGCTGACCCAGGACGAGTAGGCGATCGAGAGCCCGGCGGGGACTCCGATCCCGTTGAACTCGAAGTCGCTGACCACTCGCCGTGGGCCGATCCAGGCCGGCGGGTACATGCGCAGCGTCTCGTCGATCGCCTGGGTCAGAAGCGGCAGCTCGCCGAAGAGCTGAGTGGCGCTCGGCTCGTCCGCCTCGCCGACGACGTCGCTCAGCTCGCGGCGCAGCGGAGCGAACCACTCGGGGTTGCGGGCCAGTTCATAGGCCAGGAACGTCGTCGTCGCGGTCGTCGTGTCGTGGCCCGCGAACAGCAAGGTGAGCACGTGGTCCAGCACCTGGGTGTCGCTCAGGGTGCGCCCCTCTTCGTCGGTGGCCCCGAGCAGCGAGCTGAGGATGTCGTCCCGGTCGGCCTCGCCGCCGGCCTCCCGCCGCGCTGCGATCTCGGCCCCGACCAGGCGCTCGAGCTCGGCCCGGGAGCGCTTCAGCTTCTCGTAGGGGGAGCCGGGCCCGACCATCACCTGGAGGATGAACTCGCGACCGTGGAAGGAGAGACCCTCCTCGAATACAGCCGCGGTCTCCCCGGCGCGGGCCGAGCCGGGGTCGAACCCGAACAGCGCCTGCATAGCGATCCGCATCGCCAGCTCGCGGGTCCAGTGGTAGATGTCGATGGTCTGTCCGGCCCGCAGACCCTCGGTGGCCGCGCGCGCCTCGGCCGTCATCACCGTGGCCGCGGCAGCGACCCTCCGCTTGTGGAAGGCGGGCATCATGATCGCCCGCGAGGTGTCGTGGTAGTCGTCGTCGGTGGTCAGTAGTCCGTCCCCGAGCAAGGTGATCAGGTCGCCGAAGCGGCCGCTCCGCCAGCGGAAGTTGTCGCGGCCGGAGACCAACACGAAGTGGTTTGCCTCCGGGCCGATCATGAAGGCCTGCTGGTCATGCAGGATCCGCATCCCGAACAGCGGTCCCCACTTGTAGTAGCCCTCGAGCAGAAGGTTGAGCACGTCGTGGCGTGCACGCCAGGTGCGGGTCAGCGAGACGTTGTTCTCGCCGCGCGGGATCGGCACGCGTTTCTGCGCGGCGCGCACCTGGCGGATGTCGGAGACGACCGCGGAGGGCCCGGGGAAGGGGGGACGCGGCCCGGGGTCGATCAGCGGTGGGGGGCCGGCGCTCATGCGGGCTCCCCGTCCGGGAAAAGCGCGTGCCAGATGATCGCCGTGAGGGTCTCCGCGAGCCGGTCGAGCTCGGCGTCGTCGGCCTCCCGGCCCAGGTGGTAGAGCGAGCCCTGCACCATCCAGGCGAGGGAGCTGACGGTCTCGCGCGGGTGCACGTCGCGCACTTCGCCGTCGTGGTGGCCGTGCTCGATCAGCTGCGCCAGCGGCCTGGCGTAGCGCTCGACGATCTCGACCTGGACCTCGCGCAACTCGACGTCGTAGGCGGCGGTCTCCGTCAGCGCGGCCAGCAGGGAAGCGTGTTCGCGGTAGAGGCCGATCAGCCGCCGCGTCGCGGCGAGTACGTCGGCCCGTTCGGATCCGGGCTCCCACCAGGCGCTGGCTGCCCCGGCGAGCTGGCCGACCATCTCCTCGGCGAGCCGGGCGACCAGGTCGGGCTTGTCTCGAAAGTAGACGTAGAAAGTGGAGCGGGCGATCCCCGCCTCCGAGCAGAGCTGCTGGATCGAGAGCTCGGTGTAGGGGGTGCCGTCGGAGAGCAGTCGCTTGGTCGCCTCGAGCAGCTTCGCCTCGATCGCAGGCCGTCGTTGTTCGGCGGCAGTGGCGCGCGGTTTCCGGGTGATGGAGCCCATCGGCGGCGAGCATACCGCCTGATCGGACACCATGTCCGATTGACTGAGCTACTCGTTTGGACGCTGGGCCGGGAGCCCATCGATGCTGCGGGCACCCCGCTCCCTCTGAAAGGTCTCGTAGTCGTCGGCGCCCATCGTCCGCACCTTCTTCGCGCTCGAGAGCGCATGGTGCTCGCGGTGGCCCTCCATGCTCATCAGAGGCACGCCGTAGCCGCAGGAATCGGCGATGCGCTCGACGTCGACCACGATCACCGAGCGCCTCGCCTCGACTATCGATGCGTCGGCGAAGTCCGCCTCGCTGAGGAGCTCCTCGAAGCGGAGGTCGTCGTTGGGCACGACCTCGCCGCGGCCGTGCAGACGCAGGATCCGCGGCGGGCCCTGGAAGGCACAGAACATCACGCAGAGCCGCCCGTTCTCGCGCAGGTGGGCGATCGTCTCGCTGCCGCTCCCGTGGGCGTCGAGGTAGGCGACCCGGTCGGGGCCGAGGACCGCGAAGGAGCCGATCGGGCCCTTGGGGGAGAGGTTGATGTGGCCGTCTTCGCTGAGCGGGGCGCTGCCGACGAAGAACAGGGCCTGGCGCGCGATCCACTCTCGCTGGTGCTCGGAGATCTCGTCGAACAGGTTCGCCATGGCCGCTTCCTAAGGGTAACTCGGTACCCGGGGTACCCCGGCTCAGCGTTTGCGCCGTTTGCGGGCCGCAAGACCGCCGGCCAGGCCGAGCGCAGCAAGTCCACCCGCGATCACGCCCGGGTGGGTGAGCAGCCGTTGCCGCTCGGATTCCACCTCGGGCCAGACCCGGCCGTCGAGCAACTCACCGGCGGCCTCGGGCGTGGGTTCCGCCTGCGGAACCGGGATCGGCTCGCCGAAGGAGACCCGCACCCGTCCCGGGCGGGGCAGCGGTCCCGCAAAGAGCTTCTCGGTGCCGGTGATCGCGCAGGGCACGACCGTTGCCCCGGTCTCGAGCGCCAGGCGCGCAGCCCCCTTGTGCGGCTCGCCGAGGAGTTGGGGGTCGCGCACGCGCGTGCCCTCCGGGAAGAGGGCGAGCACGCCACCGTCGAGGAGGATCTGCCGGGCGGTCTCGAGTGCCTCGGCATCAGAGGAGCCGCGGCGCACGGGGAAGGCGCCGAGCCGGATCAGCATCGCCCCGGCGCGACCCTCGAAGAGCTCCGACTTGCCCATGAAGCGGATCGGCCGCTTCGTCGCGGCGGCGACGAAGAAGGCGTCCCAGAAGCTCTTGTGGTTGGGCGCGATGATCACCGGGCCCTCGTCGGGAATCCGCTCGGCTCCCTCGATCGAGAGCGCGTAGAGGAGCTTCATGTACGGGATCGCCAGACCACGGACGGTTCTGAAGACCGGCTTGGAGCTCCCCTTCTCCCGTGCGAACCGGTGAGCCTCGGTGTTGTCCACGGCCCAAGCGTATTCGGAGGAGAGGCGTTCAGCCCTCGGACGGGGCGATCCGCACGACCACTTGATCCGCGGAGACCTGGGTGCCGACCGCAACGATCTCCTCGATGGTCCCGTCAATATCGGCGACGACTTCCTGCTCCATTTTCATAGCCTCCATCACCACCAGCTTCTGGCCGCTCTTGACCTGGTCGCCGGCCGCGGCCTCCGCCGCGATCACGGCGCCGTGCATGGGCGCCAGCAACACACCCTCGCCCAGCGCGTCGGCGGCGGATGGAGGGAGGGCGTCGAGGTCAGTCAGCGCCACATCGACACGTCGGAGGTGGGCGAGAATCCGGCCGTTGGCGAGCGCCTCCACGGTGATCACGTCGTTGCTTTCGAGCTCCAGCTCGACCGGCTCCCCATCGACCTCGACCCGGAGCCCAGCCGGGCCGTCGTTGATCCGCACCGGATGATGCTCACCGTCGAAGTCCAGCTCCAGCCAGGTGCCGAGCTCGCCGATCGAGGAGAAGCCCGCCAGACCGGGCGCCGCTGCGCTCGCGGCCTCGCGTCTCGCCCGGTAGAGGTGCGCGGCGATCGCCGCCAGCTCGCTTGGCCCGACGGCCGCCGGCTCCGGCATCTGCTCGAGCATCGCAGTGGTCGCCGTGCCGCTGGCGAAGCGCTCGTCCTCAAGCACGGAGATCAGGAAGCCGCGGTTCCCGGCGGGGCCGAGCAGCGTGGTCTCCTCCAGGGCCCGCACGAGCCGCGCCCGGGCTCGCTCGCGATCCGGCCCGTGGGCGATGATCTTGGCGATCATCGGGTCGTAGTGGACGCGGATCTCCGATCCTGTCTCGATCCCGGAATCGACGCGGACTCCGGCGCCCTCGGGGGCCCGCCAGGCGATCACCTCGCCGGTCTGCGGGAGGAAGTCGTGGGCAGGATCCTCGGCGTAGAGACGGGCCTCGATCGCGTGGCCGTCGATCCGCGCCTCGTCCTGGCCGAAGCCGAGCGGCTCGCCCTCCGCGATGCGCAGCTGCCACTCGACCAGGTCGAACCCGGTGACCATCTCGGTGACGGGATGCTCGACCTGCAGCCGGGTGTTCATCTCGAGGAAGTGGAACTCGCCCGCGTCGTCGAGCAGGAACTCGACGGTGCCGGCTCCCAGGTAGGAGACGCTGCGCGCGGCGGCCACCGCCGCGGTGCCCATGCGCTCGCGCAATTCTTCATTGACGGCCGGGCTGGGCGCCTCCTCGAGCACCTTCTGATGCCGACGCTGGACCGAGCAGTCCCGCTCGCCGAGCGAGACGACGTTGCCGTGGGCGTCGGCGAGGATCTGGATCTCAACGTGACGTGGGTTGACCACGGCCCGCTCGAGGATCAGGGTCTCGGAGCCGAAGGCCGCCTTCGCCTCGCGCCGGGCGGCCGCGAGCGCGTCAGGAAGCGCGGCGGAATCGGCAACCAGGCGCATGCCCTTGCCGCCACCGCCGGCCGCCGCCTTGACCATCAGTGGGAAGCCGATCGTCTTGGCCTCAGCCAGCAGCCGCTCTTCGTCCTGGGCCTCGCCGTTGTAGCCGGCGAGCAACGGGACTCCCGCGTCCGCGACCCGGCGCTTGGCCTCGGCCTTGTCGCCCATCGCCAGGATCGCGTCGGGGCGGGGGCCGATGAAGACGATGCCCGCCTCCTCGCAGGCTTCGGCGAAGGCGGCGTTCTCGGAGAGAAAGCCGTAGCCGGGATGGATCGCCTCGGCGCCTGAGCGCTGCGCAGCGTCGAGGATCTTCTCGATCGAGAGATAGGACTCGCTCGCCGGAGCCGGCCCGATCGCCATCGCGCGATCCGCTGCGGCGACGTGTGGGGCGCTTGCGTCCGCGTCCGAGTGGACAGCGACCGTGTGGTAGCCGAGTCGCCTGGCGGTGCGCATCACGCGGACCGCGATCTCGCCGCGGTTGGCGACCAGCACCGTGCCGAAGCGCCCGGTGCCCGGGGGCTGCGGGCCCATCAGATGCGCCCGACACCGAAGGAGAGGGGGCGGGGCTTGGCGATCTCGGCCTCGTGCACGGTGGCCAGCGAAATGGCCAGGACCTTGCGGCTGTCGCGCGGGTCGATCACGCCGTCGTCGAGGCCTCGGCCGCTGGTCACGAAGGCTGGTTCCTGGGCTTCATAGAGCGCCGTGATCCGCTCGACCAGCGCGTCCATCTCGGCCGCATCGGCGCTCTCGCCCTTGCGCTCGGCCTTATCCTCGGCGACGATCCGCATCGTCTGCGCCGCCTGGGCGCCGCCCATCACTCCGGAGCGCGAGTTGGGCCAGGCGAACAGCAGTCGCGGGTCGTAGCCGCGTCCCGACATCCCGTAGTTGCCTGCCCCGAAGCTGGCGCCGAGCATCATCGTGATCCGCGGCACCGGGGTGTTCATCACCGCCTGGATCATCTTCGCGCCGTTCTTGATCATGCCGCCGCGTTCGGCCTCGATGCCGACCATGTAGCCGGTGATGTTCTGGAGGAAGACGAGCGGCGTGCCGAGCTGCGTGCAGCGCTGGATGAAGTGGGTGACCTTGGCCGCGCCCGCGTTGTCGATCGCGCCGTTGTTGGCGATCAGGCCGGCCGGGTAGCCGTGGATCGAGGCCTCCAGGCAGATGGTCTCCGGGCCCCAGTCGGCCTTGAACTCGAGCAGGTCTGAGCCATCGGCGATCCGGGCGATCACCTCGCGCACGTCGTAGCCGCGGCGGTAGTCGACGGGCACGATGCCGGCGATCTCGTCGGGGTCGTAGAGCGGCTCCTCGAAATCGGCCGGAGCGGGCCACAACCAGTCGGCGCCCCAGTGCATCCGCGCAACGACGTCGCGGGCGATCCGCAGCGCGTCGCGGTCGCTCTCGGCCCGGTGCTCGATCAGGCCGGAGACCGTGGCGTGCATGTCGACACCGCCCAACTCCTCCGCGTCGGCGATCTCGCCCGTCGCCGCCTTCAGCAGGGGCGGTCCAGCGAGGAAGGCCTTGCCACCGCCGCGCACGCCGATCACCACGTCGGACATGCCGGGGAAGTAGGCGCCGCCCGCGGTCCCAGAGCCGTGCAGCACCGTGACCGTGGGGATCCCGGCGCCGCTGAGCTTGGCCAGGTTCGCGAACCAGCGTCCGGCCTGCGTCCAGGTCTCGACCCGGTACTCGAGCAGGTTGGCACCGGCCGACTCAACGAGGAAAACGAAAGGCAGCTTGTTCTCCAGCGCGATCGCCTGAACCCGGATCAGCTTCTCGCCCGCGGCCCAGTCCATCGCCCCGGCGCCGATGCCGCTGTCGTGGGCGACGACCATGCAGCGCGTCCCGGAGACGTAACCGACTCCGGCGATCAGGCTGCCGCCGGCGGTGCGTTCTCCATCCGCCTGCCAGCCCGCGACACTCTGCAGCTCCAGCCAAGGGGCGCCGGGGTCGAGCAGATGTTCAATCCGCTCGCGGGGCAGGAGCTGCCCGCGGGCCTCGAAGCGCTCGCGGCTCGCGTCGGAGCGGTTGCGGGCGGAGGCCTCGAGTTCCCGCAGCTCCGCGATCAGCTCGAGCATCTGCTCGCGGTTGGTTGCGAACGATTCGGCAGCGGTGTTGGCGCGGGACTTGAAGGGAGGCATGACTGAGTCTGCCTCTGTTATAACTGATTTAGACTCAGGTGGTGGCAAAGGCGCAAACAACGAACGGGAATGACCGGTCCGGTCCGGGGACCGGCACGAGGGGCGAGCGGACACGCGCCGCGATCGTCGCGGCCGGGCGAGAGCGTTTCGCGTCCCTGGGCTACGCCGGAACCAAGCTGGCCGACGTCGCCGCCGACGCGGGTGTCTCCGAACCGACCGTTGCTTTCCACTTCGGTGGCAAGGCCGGGTTGCTCGCAGCGGCGATCGGCGACTACTACGACGAGCTGGTGGCGGAGATCGAGACGGCGCTGGACGTTCCCGGCACGCCCCGCGAGCGGATCGGAGTCTTCGCCCGCTTCTGGCTTCACGCTCACGAGCGCAACCATCAGCTGCACGGGGTCTTCATCGGCGAGGGCGGCTGGAGCACCGGTGACCCTGACGTCGTCGCCGCCCTGAGGGAGAACAACCGGCGGGTGACCCGCCACTTCGAGCGCCTGCTCGAGGACTTGCGTGCCGAAGGCGAATTGAAGCCCGAGGTCTCGACCCGCCTCACCCGCGACGCCTTCTTCGGTACGGCGGAGCACTCGTTTCGTGGGTGGCTTGGGGCCCCGGATCCACCCGACCTCGATCAGATCGCGGATGCGGTGCTCGAGTTCGTGCTTCCCGGGGCATGGCCGCCGGCCGGCGGCGCGGTGGCCGGGGTCGGCGAGCCGTCGCTGGCCAGCATCGAGCAGAAGCTCGATCGCCTGCTCGCACGATGAGGCCCGTTGCCCTGGCATCCAGGGAAACCGGAGGAGGAGCGGAAACAGTGCCCACCCCAGGCCGATCGCCGACGTGGGCTCGGTTGGGGTAGCCCGTGTCGAGTTGCTCGCCGCCGAGACTTCGGGCGAGTTCTTGCACCTCGAGCCGCGCGCGTACCTTGCGTCTACATTTCGAACTGCGCAGAAACCTCGCCCGTCTGCTTCCTCGGTCTCGCCACGGCGGGAGCTTGAGCCTGGAGGGCGGCAGGTCGTCCCGAGCTCCGCGACTGGGAGACTCTCGGCGATGGCTCATCCGATTGTCAGCACGCCGCGGCTGGAGGCGGCGATGAAGAAGATCCGCCCCTTGGCCCTGGCTCTGCCCGAGGTGGAGGAGCGAATCTCGCACGGCACTCCGACCTTCTTCGCCGGCACGGGCAGCAAGCCACGTACCTTCGCCTCCGTGCACGACGAGCGCGAGTGGTTCGAGGGCCGGCTCTGTCTCTGGGCAGCGAGCCCGAAGGAGGTCCAGCAGGCGCTGGTCGAGGACGCGCCGGAGCGGTTCTTCGTGCCGCCCTACGTCGGCCCGCGGGGCTGGATCGGCCTGCGCCTCGACCTGCCGAAGGTCGACTGGGACGAGGTGGCCGGGGTGATCGAGGACGCCCACGCCCACATCGTGGGCTGAACCACCCTGCGTGACCACCCTCACACTGTCGCCGCCGCGCGGCACCTACCCTCGAGCTATGGAACTCACAGACCCATTCCTGCTCATCGCCGCCAGCGCGCTGGTCGCGATATTTCTGACGCCCCTCGCCTCGCGCCTGATCGCAAGTGCGACCGCGGAGATCGCCTCCGAGGTCAGCGACACCGATCGCGACCTCAGCCGCATCCGCGAGCGCAACCGCCGCTAGGCGTCGCCGTCGTCAGCGGGCACCGCGCTCAGCCGTGGTGCGTCGCGCAGTACGCGTCGCGGCTGGCTGAGCTGCCGAACAGCCCATAGCTGGTCAGCAGCTTGAAGGTCTGCGCCTGCGTCTTGGCGTAGCTCTCGATGCTCTGCGCGACGGCGTCCTTCTGAGCGGGCGTCTGGGCGTTGACCAGCCGCTCGGCGTTCCGCCAGGCCGCCTCGCGCCAGGCGGGCACGGCCTGGAAGGTGAGGAGATCCTCGATCGGACCCGGCAGGCTGGTGTCGTCCACCGTCGGGTCGAAGCGCTCGGCGATCTCCGGGATCAGGTCGTCCATCACCCGGTTGAGGAAGACGTTGACCTTGTCGTGGTCAGTCTTGCGGCTTGAGCCATCGGGCTTGACCAGGCCGATGCCGGCCAGCACGAACGGCAGGTCCCGGTTGATGTGCGCGTTGAGACCCATGAACAGGTTGCCGACGCCGCTCACCTTGTGCTTGTCGGCCGCGTCGAACGCGATCCGCCAGGCCGGCGGCACTCGCTCCACGTGGCCGCCGTACCAGTCGTCATACGCGTCGAAGTAGTAGGCGCCGAAGACCGCGTCCTGGTGGTTGATGAACGGCGTGTCCTCGAAGAAGGCGGGGTCGTCGATGGCACGCCGGTACTCCTCGGTGGTGCGCAGGTAGGAGAGGGCAAAGATCGCGTTGTGGTCACAGCTGGAGACGAGCGGCGCGAAGCGCTGTTCCATCTCGCGGATGACCTTGTCCACGCACTTGGTCTTGCCGCTTCGGCACTCGTCCTCGCTCGAGGGCGAGTAGGTGCCCTGCAACGGCGGCAACACCGCCGACCAACCGAGGAAGGGCGGGTCGGCCGCCTCCGCCCGAGTGGCCGCAAGCCCGGCAAGCAGTGTGACCGCGACCAGCAGCGGCAGCAGAAGGCGACGGACGGATGGCAGAGCGCGGACGGACAAGGTTGGTTACTCCCGATGGTTGTAGCTGACGGTGTCGGCGGGAGCCGGT
This sequence comes from Solirubrobacterales bacterium, assembly GCA_038206985.1. Lineage (GTDB taxonomy): Bacteria > Actinomycetota > Thermoleophilia > Solirubrobacterales > 70-9 > CAXMST01. The sequence continues at coordinate 35,459 of JBBRAH010000019.1, read as the reverse complement.
CCCCCCGGTCCCGCACACACCATCGGCACCCGCCGGATTAGCTTGATAGCGAATCCGTCTAACCCCAATTGCCTAAACGTCCAGTGCCTCCGGACAGGGCCGCTTGGCCCCTCTCGTAGGGTGGCGAGCGATGAAGCTCGCGTCGCACTCCGGAGCCACGTGACCCACCTCGAGTTTGCGATCCGACTGGCGTGGGCGTTGCCGTTGCTGGCCGTGCTTCTGTCGGCCCTGGGTTGCGGGTTCGCCCTGTTTCGCGCCGCGCGGACGAATGCGAGTGCGCCGCGCCGCACTCGCCGCGTGATCGTCCAGATCACGACCAGGGCGGACCTCGCCGCCGCCGGCGAGGTCGCGGCCGCCGTACGAGAGCTGCGCTGCGGCGTCCCGCTCGAGATCTGGGTGGTGGCGGACGAGGGCGAGGCGATGGAGCCCTGCACGGACGCCGACCGGATGCTCGTGGTGCCCGCGTCCTTCTCCTGCGGGGCCCGGGCCAAGGCCCGCGCCCTGGAGTGGGCCCGCGGCTGGTCCGCGAGCGCGAGGGGATCACCGACGCGACGACCAAGCTCTTGCTGCTCGACGATGACAGCGTCCCCTCCCAGCGCTACCTGGATCTGGCGATCGACGCCGACGCCGACGTCGCGCAGGGCATCGTCGCTCCCCGCCGCCACTACGGCCGGGTCCTCTCGCACCTCGACGATCTGCGCCCGCTGCAGTGTCTCGCGATCTGCTCCCTGGGCGCAGGCCCGGGGGAAGCCCTTCCGCCGCCGGCGCCTACTCAGCCAGTGGGTCCTTGACCTCGAGGTCAGGGAAGCGACGGAAACCCCGGTCGCGGGTGTAGATCGTGCGGACTCCGCGCCTGCGCATCAGCGCCGCCAGATGGGCATCCGGGACGTCGTTGCCCCGCGCTCGGTCGGCGGTCGCCCGGTAGAGGGCCCAGAAGTCGCGGCCGCCCTCGCCGGGCGCTTGCACGTGGAGCTGAACGAGCAGTCGTTCGATCGTCGCCTCCGCCTGGTCGGCCGTCAGGGGGCGCGGCAGGATCGATGGATGGGTGACGATCCGCAGGAAGCCCATCACCGTGGGCCAGAAGAGGTAGACGATGTCGGGCCCGCGCCCGAGCCGCTCGACCAGCGCGCTTGCCGGCGCGAACTCCTCTGCGGCCTGGTTGACGGAGTAGACCAGGACGTTGGCATCAACCGTGACACTCACTAGACGCCGTCCAGGGCGCGGCGGACCTGCTCGGGATCCTCCAGATCAACGAGAGGCTGCCCGAGGTCGAAACTCGGCCACTCAAACGCTTGAGTGTTCTCGGGGCTCTCCTCCAGCGCCCGGGCGAGGAGCTCGGAGCCCACCGCCCCCATGCTCTTCGACTCGCGCGCTGCCCGAGCACGCAGCCGCTCCAGCACCGAGGAATCGAGATCAATCGTCGTTCTAGGCATGATGCGTAGTGTACTCGCCAGGGACATCAGATGCTGTCGCTCTGGATAGGCTGCACCGACCATGGAGCGACGCACGAGCAACACGATCGTCGGTGCGGCGGCCGGGGCGCTCCGCCTCTGGTTGGCCAACACCGACCTGCTCGACGTACGCGCACGTGAACGCCGTGCCGAGGCGACTGCCGCAGACCGCAGGTTGGCGCATCTACCGGGGATCCGAAGGGGCTCGGGCTGACGGCCCACGAGCCGCAGTGCTGGTTGGTCGACGCCCAGAACGCAAACGGCCCGGGCGAGAAACCCGGGCCGTCCAACACCTTCAATCCAATAGACCTTCTCCGACCAAGCATGAGTGTGCCGGGGAGGGGCACGGTGTGGCGAAGCCACATAAGCCCCGACCCGGTGCGCTCAGGCGCCGGTCGGAGGGCGTCTAGGCCGTAACCAGCTCCTTGTCCTCATACTTCTCGCCGGCCTCGGCCTTGGCGACCAGGGACTCCGGCGGGTCGAAACGCTCGCCGTACTTGGTGGCCAGCTCGCGTGAGCGGGCGACGAAGCCGGACAGACCGCCCTCATAGCCGTTCATGTACTGGATGACTCCGCCGGTCCAGGCTGGGAAGCCGATCCCCATGATCGAGCCGATGTTGGCGTCCGAGACCGTCTCGATGACGCCCTCGTCCATGCACTTGACCGTCTCCAGGGCCTCGACGAACATCATCCGCTCCTTCATATCCTCGAAGGGGACGTCCATGTTCTCGCCGCCCCAGGTGGCCTTGACGCCCTCCCAGAGGCCGGTGCGCTTGGCGTCCTCGCCGTAGGAATAGAAGCCGGCCTTCTCGAGCTTGCCGGGACGCTCCTCCTCGAGCATCTTGTCGATCACCGCGATCGAGGGGTGGTCGCTCCAGCCGGAATCGACCGATCCCGCGTTCTCGGCGGCGACGCGGATCTTCTTCATCAGCTTCATGTTGAGCTCGTCTGAGAGCTGCAACACGGGCGCCGGGTAGCCGGCCTGCGATGAGGCCTGCTCGATCGACGGGGCGGGAATGCCCTCGCTGAGCATGCCGATGCCCTCGTTGATGAACGTGCCGATCACGCGGCTCGTGAAGAAGCCGCGCGAATCATTGACGACGATCGGGGTCTTGCCGATCTGCTTGGCGAAGTCGAGGCTCTTGTAGAGCACCTCATCGCCGGTCCGCTCGCCCTTGATGATCTCGAGCAGCGGCATCTTGTCCACGGGGGAGAAGAAGTGCAGCCCGATGAAGTCATCGGGACGGCTGACGTTCTCGGCCAGTTCGGTGATCGGCAGGGTCGAGGTGTTCGAGCCGAGGATCGCGTCCGCTGCGAGATGGGGCTCGATCTCCTTGAAGACCTGCTCCTTCACCGACGGATCCTCGAAGACGGCCTCGATCACGATGTCCGCGCCCTCGGCCACAGCCGGGTCCGTGGTCGCCGTGATCCGTGCCAGCAGCGCGTCGCCCTTCTCCTGGGTGACCTTGCCGCGCTCGACGCCCTTGGCGACCAGCTTCTCCGAGTACTCCTTGCCGCGATCGGCGGCTGCCTGGTCTACGTCCTTGAGGACGACCTCGATCTTCGCCTTCGCACAGACGTAGGCGATTGCCGCGCCCATCATCCCGGCGCCGAGCACGACCGCCTTCTTGGCGACGTAGGGCTCGATCCCCTCCGGCCGGCCGCGGTCACCGTTGACCGCCTGCAGGTCGAAGAAGAACGCCTGGATCATGTTCTTGGAGACCTGACCGGTGACGAGGTCGGTGAAGTACCGGCCCTCGATCTTCATCGCGTTGTCGATGTCGGTCTGGGCACCTTCGACAGCCGCAGCCATGATGTGGTGCGGTGCCGGGTAGTTGGCTCCCTTGAGCTGCTTGCGCAGGTTCGCCGGGAACGCCGGCAGGTTCTGCGCCAGCGCCGGATGGGAGGGCTTGCCGCCAGGGATCTTGTAGCCGTCGGTGTCCCAGGGCTGCTTGGCCTCGGGGTTGGCCTCGATCCAGGCCTTCGCGGCGCCGAGCAGGTCGTCGGGGCTGTCGACGAGCTCGTCGACGATGCCGATCTCCTTCGCCTTCTCCGGGTTGTAGCGCTTGCCCTCCATCAGCACCTTCATCAGTGCGTCGACGAGGCCAAGCAGCCGGACCGTGCGGACCACGCCGCCGCCGCCGGGGAGCAGACCGAGCTGGACCTCGGGGACGCCGAGCTGGATCTTCGGGTTGTTGACGACGATCCGGTGGTGGGTGGCGAGACAGATCTCGAGCCCACCGCCGAGCGCGGCGCCGTTGACGCAGGCGACGACCGGTACGCCGAGCGTCTCCAGGCGACGCAGCTGGTCCTTGACCGTGGTCACCATCTGCTCGATCTCGGGGGCGTCCGCGGGGGTCGCCTTGATCATGTCCTTGAGATCGCCGCCGGCGAAGAAGGTCTTCTTCGCGGAGGTGATGATCACACCCTTGATACCCGGGTCTTCCTTCTCGGCCTCGAGCCGCTCGACGGTTGCGCCCATCGAGGCGACGTAGGCCGCGTTCATCGTGTTGGCGGACTGGTTGGGATCGTCGAGCGTCAGGGTGACGATGCCGTCATCGCCGCGCTCGTACTGAATCGTGGTGCTCTCGCTCATTTGAGGAGTTCCCTTCAGGTTGCTGTGTGGAGTTAGACGCGCTCGATGACGGTGGCGATGCCCATGCCGCCGCCGACGCAGAGCGTCGCGAGGCCGTAACGGCCACCGGTGCGCTCGAGCTCGTCGATCAGCGTGCCGAGGATCATGCCGCCGGTCGCGCCGAGCGGATGGCCCATGGCGATCGCGCCGCCGTTGACGTTGACCCGCTCCATGTTCAGGCCCATGTCCTTGACGAAGCGGAGCACGACGGCCGCGAAGGCCTCGTTGATCTCCACCAGGTCGAGGTCATCGACCGTCAGGCCGGCCTTGGCCAGCGCCTTCTTCGAGGCGGGAGCGGGGCCGGTCAGCATGATCGTCGGATCGGCGCCGGAGACCGCCGTGGCGAGGATCTTCGCCCGCGGGGTCAGGCCCAGCTCCGAACCGGTCTCCTCGTTGCCGATCGTCAGCAGCGATGCGCCGTCCACGATGCCCGAGGAGTTACCCGGCGTGTGGACGTGGTTGATCTTCTCGACCCAGTGGTACTTCTGCAGTGCCACCGCGTCGAAGCCGCCCATCTCGCCCATCACCTGGAACGAGGGCTTCAGGCCACCGAGGGTCTCGACCGTCGTGCCGGCGCGGATGAACTCGTCGTGGTCGAGGACGACCGACTCGTTGATGTCCTTGACGGGGATCACGGAGTTCGAGAACTTGCCCGCCTCCTGAGCGGCCGAGGCGCGCTCCTGTGACTGGGCCGCGTAGGCGTCGACGTCGTCGCGGGAGAACTCCTCGACGGTCGCGATCAGATCGGCGCTGATCCCCTGCGGCACGAACGACGTGTCGTAGTTGGTCTCGGGATCCATCGCCCAGGCGCCGCCATCGGAGCCCATCGGGACCCGGGACATCGACTCGACCCCGCCGGCGAAGACCAGGTCCTCCCAGCCGGAAGCGACCTTCTGCGCGGCGATGTTGACCGCCTCGAGGCCGGAGGCGCAGAAGCGGTTGAGCTGAACGCCGGCGACCGTGTCGGGCAGGCCGGCCTTGATCGCCGCGGTCTTGGCGATGTCGGCACCCTGGTCACCGACCGGGGAGACGACGCCCAAGACGACGTCATCGACCTTGTTGGGGTCGAGCTTCTCGTTGCGGATCAGGGTCTCGTGCATGAGGCCGACGACCAGATCGACGGGCTTGGTCGAGTGCAGCGAGCCGTTGACCTTGCCCTTGCCGCGGGGCGTGCGGATCGCGTCGAATACGAGTGGTTCTGTGGCAGGCATCTGAGATGTCTCCTTGTGTCCGTGGGTTTTTGTCAGTTCGAAGTCGACCCAGCAGTCTGGACGAAATCGTCCCCCTGCGGAGTCTGTGTTGTCCTGGAATCGGGGTTTGAAGTGAGCGAAGTCAGGAAGCGGCCGATCGCGTCGGCGACCCGCGCGCTGCGCACCGAGGGCCAGAGGTCGAAGGCGTGCTCGGCGCCGGCCAGCTCGACGTAGCGGACGTCACTGTTCGATACCCGCTTCAGCTTGGCGGCGAAGTCGCGCGCGTCGCCGACCGGGACGAGCGTGTCGCGGTCGCCGTGGATGACCATGTACGGCGGCGCGTCGGCGTGCACGCGGAAGAGAGGGGAGGCCGCCCGGTAGAGCTCCTCGTTGCCCTCCAGCGGCTTCTTCAGCACCACCTGCTCGAAGGTCCAGCTGCGCAGCTGCGGGTAGTAGTGCCCGCTGCTGTTGGTGAAGTCGTAGACCCCGTAGAAGGGGACGGCCGCGATCACGCTCGTGTCGGCCTGCTCGAAGCCGGGCTGGAAGGCCGGATCGTTCGCAGTCAGCCCGGCGAGGGCGGTGAGGTGCCCGCCGGCCGAGCCGCCGGTGATCGCGATCTGGTCCGGGTCGATGCCGAGCTCAGTGGCGTGCTCGCGAACCCAGGCGATCGCTCGCTTGACGTCGACGATGTGGTCGGGCCAGGTCGCCTCCGGGCTGAGCCGGTAGTCGATGTTGAAGCCGACCCAGCCGAGTCCGGCCAGGTGGTTGAGCAGGGGAATGCCCTGCTCGAAGCGGGAGCCGGAGAGCCAGCCGCCGCCGTGCACCTGGATCACCGCGGGCCGCGGCCCCTCGGGCAGCTCCCGCGGCCGGTAGATATCGAGCCGTAGGCGCACGCCGTCCGCCTCCGAGAACAGGACCCCGCGCTCGCGGCTCACCTCGGGCGCGACGAACATCAGCGGCGGCAGCGCCAGCTCCCGCAGCGGAATCCGGTTGTCCTCGCTCTCGGGGAGTCCCTCGAGCGCATCCTCGATGGTCGCGGCGCTGCGGTGGGCGGCGATCGCGTGCCGCAGCTGGACGACGAGCAGCCCGCCCAGCCCGAGCCCTGCGAGGCGGCCGAGGCGGTGGCGGAAGCCGCCAAAGGCGCCGAGCAGCCCGATCAGTGTGCCGGTGATCAGTGCGAACTGGTGCGCGAACTCGCGCAGCACGGTGGCCCAGAACCAGCGGCTGACCCGAGCGAGCAGGGCCGGGGGCGCCTGCGGCTGGATCGTCGCGATCCGCTTCTGCTCGGCGAACTGGGCGCGCAGGAACGCCGTCGCGTCCCGCGTCGCCCGCCCTCCGGTGCCTTCGCCTTTGTCGGTTTGCTCGCTCACGCCGGCTTCCTTCCTAGAGGCCGTACGTCTTGGAGATGATCTCGCGCTGGATCTCATTCGTCCCGGCGTAGATCGGCATCACCAGCGCCGAGCGCACGTGGCGCTCCATGTCGTACTCGCTCGCGTAGCCGTAGCCGCCCATCATCTGCATCCCCTCGAGCGTCACCTTCTTGACCAGCTCGGTGGTCAGCAGCTTGACCATCGAGGCCTCGCGGGGCAGCATCTTCAGCGGATCCGCGTCGGTCTTGCGGGCGACGTCGTAGGTGAGCAGGCGGGCGGCCTCGATCTCGGTCGCGAGATCGGCGATCCGGTGACGCAGCACCTGGAAGGAGCCGATCGGTCGGCCGAACTGCTTGCGCTCCTTGATGTAGGCGAGCACGTCGTCGAAGGCGCGCTGGGCGATCCCGAGCGCGTTCGCTCCGACGATCAGGCGCTCGACGTTGAGGCCGCTCATCAGCTGCATCCAGCCGCCGCCGACCTCACCAACCACGTAGCTGTCGTCGAGGTAGCAGTCGGTCAGGAAGACGTCGTTCACTTCCTTGCCGCCCATGGTCATGATCCCGTTGATCTCGACGCCGTCGGCGTCGGACGGGATCAGGAACATCGTCAGGCCCTCGTGCTTGGAGCCCGAGCTGTCGGTGCGCACGACGGTCAGGATCTGGTCGGCGATGTGGGCCGCCGAGATCCAGGTCTTCTGGCCGTTGAGGACGTAGCCGCCTCCATTGTCGTCAGTCTTCTCCGCCTTGCAGGACAGCGCCCCGACGTCGGAGCCCGCCTCCGGCTCACTCATCGCTATCGCCGAGACTTTGCCCTCGCACATGCCGCCGATCACCTGTTGCTTCTGCTCTTCGGTGCCGAACTTGTTGACCGCGCCGGCGGTGATCAGCGTGACCGGGTAGCCCGCGATCGGCAGCAGGCCGCGGAAGGCCTCCTCGAGGAAGAGGCAGGCATCGACCATGCCGCCGCCGGTGCCGCCGTATTCCTCGGGGACCGAGGCGCCCAGGTAGCCGAGCTCGCCGAGCTGCTTGGAGATCTCGCCGTTGTGCAGCTCGGTGTAGTGGTCGGTCAGCTTCTCGCGCTGCTCGCCGGTGCCGGCCTCGCGCTTGGCGAAGTCGCGGATCGCCTCGACGAAGTCGGTCTGCTCGTCGGTCAAGCCACTGACGGGGGAGGTGGTGGTTGCGGTCGGGCTCATTGGATGTGGGCTACTCCTTGGTTGCTGCGGTGAACTGGATTGAAAGGGGGTTCGAAGACTCTGCGGCTCACTCGGTCTGCTCCGAGCCGGACTCGCCGGCCATGACCACGTCGAAGAGGCCCTCGGCCATGCGGGTGGCCGACTCGACCAGCAACTCGTGCACCTGCTCGCGGCTGAGGCGGCCGTGGTCGAGCCACTGCACGGTCGCGGCCTCTGCCAGACCGCCGTAGGCGCGCATCATCGCCAGTCGCTCGGGCGGGACGTCCTCGATCGGCCCGAGGCCGAGGATCGCGATCATCCGGATCGCCGCGTCCTCGCGCGCCTCCTCGAAGATCGCCGCGATCTCCGGATCGCCGAGGCCCTGGCTGCGGATCGAGTCGAGCCACGTTCCGCGATTGCGGGAGGTCATCGCCAGCCAGCCGTCGATCGCCTGGGAGACCCGCTCGCGGACGCTGGTTCCCGCGACGTACTCGGGGACGGGCAAAGGCGGTACGCGGACCATCTCGCGGACGACCTCGACGTAGAGGTCGCGCTTGGTGCCGAAGTAGTGGTTGATCAGCCCGCGGGCGACTCCAGCGGCGGCGGCGACCTCGTCGAGCGAGACCGATCCGTAGTGCCGCTCGCTGAACAGCGCCTGCGCGGCTTCGAGAATCTGGCGCCGACGCTCGTCGGGCTCGAGGCGGGTGCCGCGCTGCGCTCCGGAGGCAGAGGTCGAGGCAGCGGCGGGGGGGGAGGTGCGCGCCATAGGTTGACTGTACCACTGTTGGCAGTTCGCCAACAAATGTTGGCGGCGTGCCAGCAGGGTCGCGGGTAGGGTCGGCCGCGGATGTCCGCTGGAAGGTCCAACGCAGCGCGGGGAATGCCCATCTGCGTGGGAGTCGTCGGCGCGGGAACGATGGGTTCAGGGATCGCGCAGCTCGCGGCCCAGGCAGGAGCCCGGACGCTGCTCCACGACCCCGATCCGGAGGCTCTCGAGTCCGGCCTCGAGCGGATCTCGAGCGTGCTGGCGCGGAGCGTGCAGAAGGGACGGCTGGGGGAGGACGAGGCCGCGGCCGCTCGCGGCCTCGTCGAGGGCTGCCCGGAACTGGCCGGGCTGGCGGAGGCGGGGCTGGTGGTCGAGGCGGCGCCGGAGCGCCTCGAGCTGAAGGTCGCTCTGTTCGGCGCGCTGGCCGGGGTCGTGTCCTCCGGGTGCGTGCTGGCGACCAACACCAGCTCCCTCTCGATCGCGGAGATCGCGGCCGCCACTCCTGAGCCCGGCCGCGTCGTCGGCATGCACTTCTTCAACCCCGCTCCGGTGATGAAGCTGGTCGAGGTCGTCGCGGGCACGGACTCGTCGGAGGCCGCGCTACAGAGCGCCCGCGCTCTCGCCGAGGTGATGGGCAAACGCGTGATCGATGCCTCCGACGTGCCCGGCTTCCTGGTCAACCGCTGCAACAGGCCCTACTCGCTGGAGTCGTTGAAGTTCGCCGAGGAGGGGCTGGCCGAGCCCGAGCAGATCGATCGCATCGCCCGCATGGCCGGTGGCTTCCGAATGGGTCCATTCGAGCTGATGGACCTGATCGGGATCGACGTCAACCACGCGGTGGCCGAGACCTTCTTCAGCCGCTCGCAGGGCGAGCCGCGCTACCGGCCCTCGCCCCTGGCCGCCGCCAAGGTCGAGGCGGGAGAGCTCGGCCGTAAGACCGGGAGCGGCTGGTTCGCATACGGCGATGGTGAGGCCCGGCCCGACGATCCCGAGCCGCCGGCCCCGGGCGGCGGTGGCGATCGCTCTGTTGCGGTTCGCGGTGAGCTGCCGGCGGCCGGGCAGCTCGGGGCGCTGCTGGAGGCCGCGGGCTGGCAGGTGAGCGTGGACGCGGACGAGCACTCCTGGCTCTGCATCGACTTCGGCGCACACGATCCGGTGCCGGGCATCCCGCGGCTTCGTCATCTCCACGACGGCTCCCTCCAGCGGCTCGATCCCGAGGCGGCCGGCTTTCACCTCGTGCCGCCGCTCGCCGAGGCGACGGCGGTCGAGATCACGAGCACGTCCCGCACCGAGCCGCCGGCGCTCGATCGCAGCACCGAGCTGCTCAGCAGCCTCGGTCGTCGGGTCGAGGCTGTGGGGGACGCCCCGGGCCTGGTGCTGGGTCGCATCGTGGGCCAGCTGATCAACGAGGCGTCGTTCCTGATCGGCGATGGCCATGGCAGCCCGGAGGACGTTGATGCCGGCCTGCGGCTCGGCGCCAACCACCCCCGCGGGCCCGTCGAATGGTCCGGCGAGCTGGGCGCGACGCACGTCGTGACCCTGCTCGATGCGTTGCGGGAAGAGCTCGGCGAGGAGCGCTACCGCGTCGCCCCGCTGCTCCTCCGGAAGCTCGGGATGGCCGATCGTGGATGATGCGGGGCATGGAGCTGCCCGGCCTACCCGGACCACTGGGGATTCCCGAGAAACTGATTCGCGGGCTGATCGACGAGATCGCCTCGCTGCGCAGGGCGCTCGATCAGATCGAGCCGGCGCTGGAGTCGGTACGACGGGTGGAGGTGATCGCCGAGGAGGCGATCCCGGTCGCCGAGCGCGGCATCGTGGTGATCGAGCGGCTGATCGCGACGATCGACAGCGCCACCGAGCAGATCGATCCGATGATCGAGTCGATGAACGCCGCGCAGGCCCAGGTCGATCCGCTGATCAAGTCGGTGGATGAGGCCCGGGCTCAGGTGGACCCGCTGATCCGCACGCTGGACAAGGCCCTGCCCGCCCTCGAGCGGGCGGTGACGATGACCCAGCCCCTCGAAGGTTCCGTCGAGCGCCTCGGCCGGGCGCTCGACCGCCTCCCGGGTGGAGCTGCATCACGCCGCGGGCGCATCGGGGGCCCGGGCGACGGCTCGGATGAGGGCGAGACGAAGGACTGAGGACAGGTTGGGATAGCCTCGGACGCCGCGGTGCAGCTTGCGCCGAACGACGATTCGAGGAGGAGACACCGATGAGCACGGTCCGCGAGGCCACCTACGAGCTGTGGCGCAAGCACGGGATGACCACGATGTTCGGTAACCCCGGCTCGACCGAGTTGCCGATGCTCGCCGCCTTCCCAGATGACTTCAGCTACGTGCTGGGACTCCAGGAGGCGGTCGCCGTCGGCATGGCCGACGGCTTCGCCCAGGCCTCAGGCACGGTCGGCCACGTCAACCTGCACACCGCACCCGGTGTTGGCAACGCGATGGGGGCGATCTTCAACGCGCAGGCGAACCACACGCCGCTGCTGATCACCGCCGGCCAGCAGGTCCGCCCAGCGATCACGATGCAGGCCAACCTGACCAACCGCGACGCGACCCGGATGCCGCATCCGCTGGTCAAGTGGAGCTACGAGCCACCGCGGGCCGAGGACGTTCCGGCCGCGATCGGCCGGGCGATCCACACAGCTTCGCTGGCTCCCAAGGGCCCGGCCTTCGTCTCGATCCCGATGGACGACTGGACCGTTGAGGCTCCCGATGACGGCTCGGGCCAGGCGATCGCCCGCGAGGTCGAGAGTCGCGCCGGCGCCGCGCCTGACACCGTCGCGGCTCTGGCCGCGCAGCTCGCTGCCGCCAAGAACCCCGTGATGGTTGCCGGCCCCGACATCGACGCATCAGGCGCCTGGGACCACGCCGTTGCCCTGGCCGAGAGCCAGCGCCTGCCCGTCTGGGCGATCCCCGCGCCCGGCGGCGCCCGGCTCGGCTTCCCCGAGAATCACCCCAACTTCAAGGGTGCTCTGCCGCCCGCGATCGCGCCGGTTTCCGAGACGCTCGCCGGCCACGACCTGATCCTCGTCGTCGGCGCCTCGGTGTTCAGCTACTACCCCTACATCGCCGGCGACCTGTTGCCCGAGGGCGCGGAGCTGGTGGCGATCACGTCTGATCCCGAGGAGGCCGCACGGGCGCCGATGGGCCGGGCGATCGTCGCCGACATCGCGGTGACGCTCGCCGCACTGTTGGAGGCGCTCGAGGATTCCGAGCGCGAGGCGCCCGAGGAGCGCGAGGGTCCAATGGAGCCGCCCGAGTCCGATCCGATGTCGGGCACCGAGGCGATGGCCGTGCTCGGCGAGGTGTTTCCCGACGACGGGATCATCGTGCTCGAGGCTCCCTCCTCGACGATCGCGCTGCGCAACCAGCTGCGCCTCTCGCGGCCCGGCAGCTACTACTTCGGCGGCGGTGGCGGCCTCGGCTTCGGCCTCGCAGCCGGAGTCGGAGTGCAGATGGCGCAGCCCGACCGGCCCGTGGTCTGCGTGATCGGGGAGGGCTCCGCGCAGTACGCGATCACGGCGTTCTGGTCGGCCGTCGCCTACAAGGTCCCGGTCACTTTCCTGATCCTGCGCAACTCCGAGTACGCGATCCTCAAGTGGTTCTCGCTGGCCGAGGGTGTGGAGGGAGCGCCCGGTCTCGATCTGCCGGCCCTCGACACCGCCGCGGTCGCCCGCGGCTACGGAATGGACGCGACCAACGTCGAGGGCGCCGACGAGCTGCGTGAGGCGCTCGGCAAGTCGATCGCAAACGACAGCGGGCCCTCGCTGGTCGAGGTCGGCGTCGCTCCGGGCATGTGGCTGGGCTGAGCGTGGCCGGCGCGGTCGAGAGCCAGCCTGCCGCCGACGCGGCCCCCGGGTGGGTGGCGGGCGGCACACCGATCGACCTGCGCTCGGACCTGAGCGAACTGCTCGGCAGCGCCCAGGTATTGAGCCGCCCCACCGACCTGATCCGCTACTCCTCCGACGCAAGTCCCTACCGCCTGATCCCGAAGGTCGTCGTGCAGCCGCGCGACGAGGCCGACGTGGTTCTCCTGCTCCGCTACGCGCGGGAGTCGGGGATCCCGCTGACCTTCCGCTCGGGCGGCACCAGCCTCAACGGCCAGTCGCAGAGCGACGCGATCCTCGTGGACGTGCGGCGCCATTGGCGCGGCACCGAGATCCTCGACTCCGAAGCGACCCGGGCCAGAGTGCGGCCCGGGACGATCCTCGGCCACGCCAACCGGGTGCTCGCCCCGCACGGCCGCAAGCTCGGTCCCGATCCGGCCAGCACCGACATCGCGACGGTCGGGGGCGTGGTCGCCAACAACTCCGGCGGGATGCGCTGCGGCACCACCCGCGACTCCTACTCGACCGTCAGCGCGCTGCGTTTCGTCACGGCATCGGGCGCCCTGATCGACAGCGCCGCGCCGGGTACCGAGCAGCGCTTCGCCGAGCTCGAGCCGGAGCTCTGCGCGGGCCTGGAGGAGATCCGCGACGAGCTCCGCGCCGATGCCGACCTGCGCGAACGGATCAGCCGCAAGTTCGAGATCAAGAACACGATGGGCTACCGGCTCTGCGCCTTCCTCGACGCCGACACTCCGCTGGAGATCTTCCGTCGCCTGCTGGTCGGCTCCGAGGGGACGCTGGCCTTCATCGCCGACGCCACCTACGAGACCGTGCCCGTGCCGGCGATGACCACGGTGGCCTGGATTCACTTCCCGAGCATCGCCGCGGCGGCCGAGCCGGTCGGCGACCTCGTCGCCGCCGGTGCGCGCGCCGTCGAGCTGATGGTCGCCCCGGCGCTGATGGTTGCCGCCAACTCGATTCCCGGCACTCCCGAGTACTGGAAGGAGCTGCCGCTGGATTCGGCTGCGCTGCTGGTCGAGTTTGGAGCGGAGGAGGTCGACGGGCTCGCCCAGGCCGAGGCCGCCGCCGACGATGTGCTCGAGCCCCACGAGCTGCTGCGCCCGGTCGAGTGGACGCGCGAGGAGGAGACGATCGAGCTCAACTGGCGCGTGCGCGAGGGTCTGCACGGGCTGATCGGCAAGCTGCGCCCGCCGGGCACCGCGCTGATCATCGAGGACGTCTGCGTGCCCCCGGCCCGGCTCGCCGAGTGCGCGGCCGACCTCCAGGCCCTGCTCGGCGAGAACGGCTTCCTGACCGGGGTCGCGGGCCACACCTCGGCCGGCAACCTGCACTTCATGCTCACCCCGGACTTCGCCAAGCCGGAGGACATCGAGCGCTACGAGAAGTTCATGGAGGGCCTGGTCGCGCTGGTCGTTGACAAGTACGACGGTTCGCTCAAGGCCGAGCACGGCACCGGCCTCAACATGGCCCCCTTCGTCGAGCGCGAGTGGGGGGCGAAGGCCACGGAGATGATGTGGCGGATCAAGGAGCTCGCCGATCCGGCCGGCGTGCTCGGACCCGGCGTGCTCCTCAATGAGGACCCCGAGTGCCATCTGGCCAACCTGCGGACCACTCCCGAGATCGAGGAGTCGGTGACCGCCTGCGTCGAGTGCGGCTTCTGCGAACCGGTCTGCCCGAGTCGCGACCTGACCACCACGCCGCGACAGCGGATCGTGCTACGCCGCGAGATCGCCCGCCAGCCCGAGGGCTCGCCGCTGCAGACCGCGTTGCTAGAGGAGTTCGAGTACGACGGCCTGGACACCTGCGCTGCGGACGGTTCCTGCGCGCTGGCCTGTCCGCTCGGCATCGACACCGGTGCGCTGGTCAAGGAGCTGCGGGCCGAGCGCAACGGCAAGCGAGCGGAGGTGGTGGCCGAGCACCTCGCCGGCAACTGGGCCGCGGTCGAACGCGGTTCTCGCAGCGGGCTGGGCCTGGGGGAGACGATCAGCCGCGTGACCGGCGACGCGGCCCTCGGCTGGATCAGCGAGCGGGTGCGCTCGGCGGTCGGGGCCGAGTTGGTCCCGGCCTGGACACCGGATATGCCTTCCCCGGCGGGCGAGCTGCCCCGGACGGCCCGCGACGGCGCCGCGGCCGTCTACATGCCCGCCTGCATCAACCGCATCTTCGGCCCGCCGGCGGGCCGGATCGAGAGCCTGCCGGAGGTGCTGGTAGCGGTCTCCGCGAGAGCCGGCCTGCCGGTCTGGATCCCGGAAGACGTCGCGGGCTCCTGCTGCGGCACGCCGTTCTCCTCCAAGGGCTACGCGAGCGCCCACGCGCGGATGGCCAACGAGACCATCCACAAGCTCTGGAACTGGAGCGGCGAGGGCAAGCTGCCGGTCGTGCTCGACGCGACCTCCTGCACGCTCGGTCTGCTCGAGGCGGCCGGCGTGCTCGACGAAGCCAACGCCGATCGCCACGCTCGGCTCGAGATCATCGATTCGATCACCTGGGCGCAGGCTCACCTGCTCCCGGTGCTGGAGATCGGCGCCCGCCTGGAGAGCGCGGTGGTGCACCCGACCTGCGCCTCGCGGAAGCTCGGCCTCGACCGGGATCTCGCCGAGGTGGCCGGAGCGCTGGCGGAGCGGGTCGTGACGCCGGCGAGCGCCGGCTGCTGTGGCTTTGCGGGAGACCGCGGCTTCCTGCACCCTGAGCTGACCGCTTCGGCGCTGGGCGAAGAGGCAGCCGAGATCATGGCCGCCGACGCCGACGCCCACCTCTGCGCCAACCGCACCTGCGAGGTCGGCCTGCAGCGCCAGAGCGGCGAGAGCTTCGCCTCATTCGTCTACCTGCTGGAGCAACTCTCCCGCCCCGGATCCGGCGCGGGCGCGCAGAACGGCACCACCGCCCGGCGCTAGGCTGGCGCGATGACGACCACCAACGCACGCCTCTCCGAGGACCGTCCCCAGCTCGCCGTCGAGACTATGCGGGAGGTGGTCGAGTCGCTCGAGGGAATCGTGCGACTGGCCGGCTCCGAGGGGGAACGCGAGGCGGCGGAATGGATCGCGGAGCGCCTGACCGCCGCTGGGGCGCCGGCCGTGGTCGATGAGGAGCGCTTCCACGACGGCTTCGCAGGGATGCTCGCCAAGCTCGCTGCCGCCTCGAGTGCAGCCGGTGTCGTCGCCGCCACCGGGCGGCTGCGCAAGCTCAGCGCTGCCGTCGGCCTGGGCGTTGCGGCGCTGATCGCCGACGACATCTCCAACGGCTTCCGCCCCTGGCGCAAGGCCGTGATGGAGGAGAAGCCCACCTGGAACGTGGTCGGCGCGGCTGGCGACCCGAAGGCCGAGCGGACCCTCGTGATCCTCGGCCACCACGACGCTGCCCGCTCCGGCCAGGTCTTCGACCCGACCGGACAGCGTCTGCTGGGTGAGCGCTTCCCGGGGATCGTCGAGCGGATCGACACCTCGCTGCCGCAGTGGTGGGGACTACTGGCCGGTCCGCTGATGGTCGCTGCCGGCGGTTTCACGGGGCGGCGCAAGCTGGCCGTGGCGGGAGCCCTGCTCTCGGCCGCCGGGACGGCGCTGATGGAGGACATCGAGCGCTCCGACGTTGTTCCCGGCGCCAGCGACAACCTCAGCTCGGTCGCGGCGATGGTCGCCATGGCTGAAGCCCTGCGCGAGCGGCCGGTCGAGGGGCTCCGCGTGATCTTCGGCTCCTGCGGTGCGGAGGAGGTCCTGCAGGGCGGCATCTACGGCTTCTGCGAGCGCCACCTCGCCCCGCTCGAGCGGGAGCAGACCTGGGTCCTCAACCTCGACACGCTCGGCTCGCCCGGGCTCGTGCTCCTCGAGGGCGAGGGGCCGGTCGTCATGGAGGACTTCTTCGATGTCAGCTGGCGCGACCTGATCGCCCGGGTCGCCGAGCGCGAGGGCATCCCGATGCGCCGCGGAATGCGCGCCCGCGCCTCGACCGACAGCGTCATCCCCAGCCGCATGGGTATCCCGACCGCTTGCCTGGTCTCGGTAAACCGCTACAAGGCCCTCTCCAACTACCACCAGCCCAGCGACACCTCAGCCAACATGAGCTACCCCACGGTTGCCTGCGCCGCCGACCTCGCCGAGGCCGTAGCCCGCGAGCTGGCCTCGCCGACGGGCTGACTTGGTTCCGCGGAACCCGCAAGGCCCAGGCAAGACACACACCGAAGCTTTGCTGCGAATTGCCGACCGTATAGAGCGGTAGAACGCGTCAGAGTGCGCCCCCGGCTGCTCAGCGACCGAACCCCACGATCGCAATGTGGCGCTCTCGCATTGGTCCAACCAGCATTGCCCGGCGGCTTGCGCTGCCGGGGGGATGTCTCTCAGGGAAGCGGGCCCACCCAGGTGACGGCGAGTTTGGCTTCGAGCAGGGTGTTCGAGCTGGCGTCGTCATTCGTCTGCTCCGCGTGGAGTCTGATCTGATCTCCGGCCTCGAGGCTGGCGACGACGGTCGCCGACAGAGCCGTCGACTCGGAGTCGAAGCGGTTGGGTGGAACGACGACGCGCGCCGTCTCGTCCCCCGCCCCCGCGGACACCTGCATGAGCCGATGGCCGTTGTCGTTGGGGAGCCCCGGGGAGGCGGTGTCGTCGACTGCAAAGTTGACGTTGCCCGTCGCCACATATACGCCGTCGATCGGGACGGTGAGCTTGCCCGGCTCCGAGGGCTCCCACATGTCGAAGGGGTCGTAACCAGCGGGGGCCGAATCAGTCATTCCCTCGATGCTCGTGAAGACTTGGTTGGGGAGCACCTCACCGGACCCCTTGATCCGGGCCGCCGGTACGGCGTCCAGCGCCTCGGCATCGACGGAGCCATCCGCGTAGTCCTTTGTCTTGACCTTCCCGTCCTTGATCTCGGCGCTGCCTACCGCGCCTGTCGCGATGTCGCTCGACTTAACCTGGCCCTTCTTGATCTCGGCCGAGCGGACGACGTTGTTGGCCAGGTCGTCGTGCTTGACCGAATTCTTGCCGCTCAGAGCCAGCGCCGACCCCCCGGCGATCGCGATGAACAAGGCCAGGGTCGAGACGACGTTGGCGTAGGTGATGTGACGTACTCCCCTTATGCCCTGAAATCTATCATGGCCGCATTGGCCGACGTGAACGGATCAGGAGCGCGTCGGTGGTGAGTGTCGGCGTCCAGGCTCAGAAGCCGGCGAGCTCCAGCAGGTCTGCGGCCGGGCGGGTCAGGTCGTCCATCGCGGCGGCCAGGGCCGCTCCGGCGAGGCCGGTGACCTTGGCCTCGAGTTCGGCGGCGCTCATCGGGCGGGAGGGGGAGCCGAGAGCCTCGACTACGCGGGTCAGTTCGTAGCCGTCCAGGTCGAGGACCGCCTCTGACTGGTCCAGGTCCGGGTCGCTCGTGATCTCGACCCGGCCGGCGCCGGCCAGCACCTCAGGATCGACCTCCGCCAGGCCCTCCACGGTTGGCGCTCCCTGGAGCAGGGCGTAGGAGATGAGGTAGGGGAGCGAGAACTTGGCCTCCAGGCCGGTGCGCGGTTCAACCACGCCGGCTGCCTGCAGCGAGATCGGGTGGACGCGCATGCGCAGGTGTCCAGATCGAAGGCGCGTCGCATCGACGCCCAGTGCCGCCTCGATCGCGGAGTGCGTCTGCAGGCAGCAGGGGTAGCGCTTGATCCAGTTGTCGGCGATCGCCGTGTCGCCCGGGGCGAGCACTCCCTCGAGGTCGAGTTCCCGGATCCCCCAGGAGCGGCAGGCGCCGGCAAGCACCTGCTCGGTGTCGATCTCCGCTCCCCCAGCTGCGAGGCGCGCGGCGGCCAGCCCCGCCGAGACCGCGCCGCCGACCTGCAGCGCCTTGCCATCGCCGCCGAACGCGGCGCGGAGTCCGGCGCCGCGGATCAGGCCAAGGGCCAGGGCGGCGGCCAGGCGCTCGTCGTCAAGGCCGAACACCGCACCCGCTGCGATGGCCGCACCCGCGGCGCCCGTGACCGCGGTCGGATGCAGGTGGCGGTCGTACAGGGCGGGGTGGGCGGCGCCGGCGAGGGTCGCCATCGACTCGAAGCCGCGCTTGTACCCGGCGAGCGCCTGGGTCAGCGTGCCCCCCTGCTCCGCGGCCGTCAGCAGCGCTGCCGGAGCCGTCGGCGCCGAAAGATGTGCGAGCCCCGGGGTCCACGTGTCGTCGAAGTCGAGGACGTGCCCCGCCGTGCCCAGCCAGGTCGCCCGATTGGCGGCGGCTTCGGCCACTACGGCTGCCCGCTCGCCACGCCCGGCAGCCGCGCAGGCCAGCCAGTCGAGCATTGCCGCGCGGTAGCGATGAGGCACGCCGGCGGCCCGGGATCAGCCGCGCTCGGCGAGCAGCCGGGGGACGAGCCAGAGGCCGATTACGATGCCCGCGACCGCGCCCGCGAGTCCGCCGATCACGGGTTGCTCGAAGAAGACGCCGACGCCGACGCCGGCTACGAGACAGAACAGGATCGTCCCGATCATCGCCGTCCCGGCGGCCTTCTCGTCGAACTGATCGCGGGGATCCTCGCTGCTCACGGGCGCCAGTCTAGGGTCTCCAGTGGCGCGGAACAACCGGCACACACGGCCCCGCGGTGAGGTAGCTTGGGCCGCGATGGAGAGGGTCATCGCCGGGCGAGGCGATCGGGTTCAGGAGGTACATCGGTGAGCGTCGCGCCCGCCCCTGCTCCGCGCGCAAGCGCTGTGAGCCGGCTGCGCAGCACCGCCCGCGGGTACCTGGCGCGCGAGGACGTGCCGCCCGGATCGTGGCTACTCAACGCCGGTGGCACGGCCGCTCTCGGCGGCAAGATCTTCGCCCAGCTGATTACGCCCGGCCTCTCCTGGCGGCAGGAGTTCATCCGCCAGTACGTCTTCGCCTTTCGGGTCACGCTGCTGCCGGCGACGGTGGTCGCCTTCGTGATCGGCTTCTCGACGATCGGCATCCAGGGTGGCTCGCTGGCGTCCGCCTTCGGCGCCATCGACCGTGTCTCCGCAGCCGCACCGGTCGCCTTCCTACGTGAGCTCGGCCCGCTGCTCACGACCGCGATCGTCGCCGGCACCATCGGCTCGACGATCACCGCCGAGATCGGCGCCCGCAAGATCCGCGAGGAGTTGCTGGCGCTCGAGATCCTCGGGATCAGCCCGATCCGCAACCTGATCCTGCCGCGCGTTGTCGGCCTCGCCCTCTGGATGCCGGTCCTCAGCCTGCTGACCTTCTGGGCCGGAATCGCGGGAACCTTCGCCGCCGCCGTATTCCTCTACGGATCGACCGCGCAGGCCTTCTTCAGCCAGCTGCTCACCCTGACCAACTTCATCGATCTGTACGGCAGCGTGGTCAAGCTCACCCTTTTCGGGATCATCATCGGGATCATCGCCGCCTACAAGGGCCTGCAGGTCGGCGGCGGCGCCGAGGGCGTGGGCCGCGCCGTCAACGAATCGGTGGTCTCCTCGCTGGTCGCGATCGGGCTGGTCACTGTGGTCTACACCCAGCTCTTCCAGGCATTCTTCCCCGAGGTCAACTTCGGCGGATGAATCCCCCGCCGCCCCCACCTCCTCCGCCACCCCCGGCGGACTCGGCAACCGCCGATGCCGAGGCCCGCTGGGGCATGCGGGTGATCGAGAAGCCGAAGCACATCCCGCTGGTGGACGCCGCTGGCGAGTTCTTCGGCTTCGTCTATGAGAGCGTCCGCGGCTTCCGCAACGTCGGCAACTACAGCGCCGAGATCCTCCGCCAGATCGGGCTCCTTGTCTCCGGCAGCGTGCTCGTGATCGTCTTCATCTCGTTCATCGCCGGCGCCAGTTGCGGGATCGCGGCCGAGGCGATCGGCCAAGCGGTCGGCGTCGGTATCGCCGGACCCCTGTTCAGCTCCTTCTGCGTCGGCCGCGAGGTCGTGCCTTTCATCTTCGGCTTCATCGTGGCCGCCAAGGTCGGCGGTGGGATCGTCGCCCAGATCGGAGCGATGCGCGTCAACGAGGAGGTTGACGCGATGGAGATCATGGGCATCCCGGCGATCACCTATCTGGTCTCTACCCGGATGGTCGCCGCGATGGTCGTCATGCCCGTGGCCTACGCGCTCTCGCTCGCCGCGGGCTCCGGCGCCGCCTGGCTCGCCTCCTACGTACGTAGCGGCACGGTCTCGCAGGGCACCTGGGAGAACATCTTCTACACCGTCACAACGCCCTCCGACCTGATCTACACGATGATCAAGGGGGTCGTGCTGAGCGCGACCGTGATCACGATCGCGCTCTATTACGGCTTCCGCGTGCGCGGCGGGCCGGTCGAGGTGGGAACCGCGACGGCGCAGTCGATGGCGGTCAACCTGATCGTCGTCACGGTCCTCAACATGGTCATGACCTTCCTCTTCTGGGGATTTGACCCGGGCCTACCGATCGCGTGAGCACCGCCCGGGAGGACATGTCCGGCAAGGGCAAGCTGACCGGCGGGATCGGGCCCTACGCAGCGCGCGTCGTGGCGCTGACCGTGCTCCTGGTGGCGATCACGGTCGTGCTGCTGCTGGTCAACGCCTCCCGCGGCAGCTACGAGGTCACGGGAGTCTTCGACGACGTCCGCGGCCTGATTCCCGGCGGGGACGTGACCGCGGGCTCGATCGTTGTCGGCACCGTCACCGACGTCAGCATCAACGAGCAGCAGGACCCCGAGGTGACGATGAAGATCGACGACGACTTCAAGCTGCACCAGGGGGCGTTCGCCAACATCCGCCTCGCCTCCAACGTCGGTGCCGTCAATCGCATCGTGGACCTGACCGAAGGCGACCCTACGCTGCCCGAGCTCGAGCACGGAGCGTTGCTCAGCGGTGTGGAGGAGACCGACAACCCGGTCGATTTCGATCTCGCGGTCTCGACCCTGACGCCCAAGGTCCGCGGGCAGCTCAAGGAGGTGCTGATCGGGCTCGACGAGGCGCTCAAGGGCCGCGGTGGCGACTTCGACGAGACGCTGCAGTACAGCGCCAGCACCCTCAACGAGACGGCCAATCTCCTCGGCCAGGTCAACCGGGACGGTGAGGCGCTGCGGACCCTCGTGGGTCAGGGCCAGACGGTCGTCTCGGCGCTGGCCGCCAGCCCTCAGGATCTGGGCGAGGCGGCGGACCGCACGGCCGCACTCCTGCAGACCACCGCCAACCGTCAGTCGGAGCTGGCGCGCTCCGTCCAGCTGCTCGGCCCGGCCCTCGCCAACGGTCGCCAGCTGCTGGACCGCACCAACCAGGCGGTGCCGACGTTGCGCGAGCTCGTCTCCCGCAGCGGGCCGCTGCTCAACGAGCTCGGCCCGTTTGCGGATCTCGTCCCGCCGGCGACGCGGGCGGCCGCGCCGTTCGTGAGCGAGACCCGCAAGCTGGTTCTCGAGGCCCCCGATCAGTTGCGGCTGCAGAAACCGCTGATCCGCGCCGTCCCCTCCGTCCTCAGGCGACTCGATCCGCTGCTGGCCCAGCTCAATCCGGTCGCCGACCAGCTCCGAGTCTTCACTCCGGAGATCATCGGCTTCTTCCAGAACGTGGCCGATGCGACCGCTTCCTACGACGCCAACGGTCACATGATCCGGGTCGCCTCCGGCTCGGCAAATATGCTGCCCCCGAGCACCTCCGCGGGCGGTGAGATCGGCCCCAACGAGTGCACGCCGGGTCAGCTCGCCGCCCCTTATACACGCACGCCGGGGGTCAACGAGTGCCAGCCCTGGGACGACTGGCGCAGCAGTCTGGCGGGCGGCGGCTGATGCCCGACCTGCTCGCCAAGGGCGTTGCCGTCACGGTCGCCTTCCTGCTGGTCGCCGTCTGCGCGATCCTCGTGATCACCTCGCGGCCGTCCACCAGCGGCACCCAGGTACGGGCGGAGTTCGACGACGCCTTCCCGCTGATCGAGGGCATGTACGTACGGGTGGACGGGGCCAACGCGGGCTCCGTGGGCAAGATCGAGGTAAACGACGAGGGCAACGCCGACGTGACCCTCCACCTCAACGACTCGATCGAGCCGCCGATGGCCGACGCGACGGCGGCGATTCGCCAACAGGACACCACGGGCGACAGCTACGTCGTCTTCGACCCCGGCGGTGAGACCACGGACGAGCCACTCGGTGAGCACGGGATCGTCTGCGAGACGTACGACGAGTGCAACCAGACGCTCGTCGCGCCGCGACTCGACGACCTGCTCAACGCCTTCGGGCCGGCGGAGCGGACCGGTGTGCAGCTGATTCTGGTCGAGCTGTCCAAGGCGCTCGACCGCCGCGGCGAGGACCTCAACGGTGCGGCGCTGACCCTGCGCCCCGCGCTCGAGTCGGCGAACGAGGCCCTGGGCGAGGTCGAGCAGCAGAATTCGGCGCTCAAGAGCCTGATCAAGAGCGCCGAGAACGTCACGGGCCAGGCGGCGAAGCGGAACCGCGAGCTGGACCGCCTTACCGAGTCCCTGGCGGTCACGCTGACGAGTGCCGCGGCGCAGTCGGCCCCCCTCGACGCCGGCCTCGATCGGCTGCCGGAGACCGCCGCCCAGGCGCGCTCGACGCTCGCCAACCTGACCAGCTCGGCGATCGCTGCTCGGCCGCTGGCCGAGGAGGTCGCCTCCGGCGCGCCGCAGCTGGCCACGGCGGTCGGTCGCCTGCCCGGATTCCTCGACAACGCGGACGGCTTCATCAACGACACCGTGCCCACCCTGCAGCTGACCCGCAAGCTGTTCAAGGCGGCCGAGCCGACGCTGAAGATCGGCAACAAGCGCGTGATCACCGGCCCCTTCGATCTGACCGGAGCGACCGCCGATCTGCTCAACGCCGTGCTTGGCGGCAAGGACGCCTTCCCGGCGCTCTTCGGCGACGACTCCTACGGCGTGGGGGAGGGCACCCTGGGCAAGCGTGGCTTCGGCTCGGTGGCCGTCGAGCCCGGTGATCTGCCCGGCTATCCGGCGAGCCACTTCGATCGCAACTGGCTGCGGGTCTCGGCCGTCATCAACTGCGAGGTGTTCGGCGTGCCGGTTGAGCCGGGCTGCCTCCTCGATGCACTCACGGCCGCCCGTTCGCGCGACGCCTCCACCACAGCGCTCAGCGAGCAGGCCAAGGCGGCAGCCGCCGCTCGCGCGGGACTCGGCTCGGGCGACTCCAGCTCCGGCGCTTCCGGCCCGGGCAACCCCGGAGTCTCCGACTCCCCGGGCAATGGCAGCGGAGCCCCCGGCAGTCTGCCCGACCTCGGTCTGCCCGGCCAGGGCTCGAAGGGCGACGGCGATGGCAAGGGCGGCAGCAACGGAAAGAGCCTGGGTGACGGACTGCTTGGTCTCGCCGGCAAGGCCAAGCCCGGGAAAGCCAAGGGCGGCAAGGGCAAGAACAAGAACAAGGGCAAGTTGCCCGGCGGCCTGGATGACCTCTTTGACTACCTGCTCGGCAATGGCTGACAAACCCTCACCCTCACGTCTCAACCAGCGCGTTTCGGGCATCGCGGGGAAGCTCGACGACCACAAGCTGGGTCTCGGCATCCTCGTCGCCGTGGTCGGCGCCTTCCTCGGCTATATCGCGTTCGTCTCGACGACCGGGCCGCCGTTCCAGAGTCAGTACCAGGTGAAGGTGGAGGTGCCGGCCGACGCGCCGCCCCTGCGCCCGGGCCAGGCCGTGCGGATCTCAGGCAAGCTGGCCGGGCTGATCAGTGATGTCGAGCCGGATCGCGAGAACGGCGGCGCGCTGGTCACCGCGAACATCACGAAGACCGAATTCCGGCCGGTCGGCAGCGATGCCCTGGCCAATGTGCGGGTCCACTCGATCGTCTACGCGACCTTCCTGGAACTGTTTCCCGGCGACACCAGCGACCCGATGCCCAATGGCGGCACGATCAGCCAGGACAGGGTCACATCGGGAGTCGACCTGCTCGAGGTCGTGCAGCTCTTCGACCAGGAGGCCCGCGACTCGCTGCGCGACACGGTCGTCAACGTCGGCTTCGGCGTGGCGGGCCGGGGGGAGGGTCTCAACGACTCCTTCCGCAACATCGAGCCGACCGCCGACAACCTCGACTCGCAGCTGCAGGCGGCCACCAGCGAACCCGGCGCCCTCGGCCGTGGGATCTCCGGCGCCGCCAGAACGACTTCCGGCCTCCAGGGCCAGAGATCCGATGACGTCGAGAGCCTGATCGGATCGAGTAGCGCGGTCGTCGGGACCGTGGCGGACAAATCGACTCAGCTGGCGGAAACGATCCAGCGCCTGCGGCCGTTCGAGGACCAGTTCCTGGCGACGGCGCCGCTCGCTGATCCGCTGCTCGCCGACCTCGGCGACACCGCGCAGGCGCTGGAGCCCGCGGTGGCCGGTCTCAACGACGCGCTGCCCGACATCAACCGGCTGTTCGCGCTCGGCGGCGTCCTGCGGAGCGAGACGGCCCGGATCACCGCCGCCACGCGCCCGGTCCTGCGCACCACGACACCGCTCGTCCGCGACATCTATCCGACCGTCGCCTCGCTGATCCCGCTGACCCCCGATGTCGATCAGATCGTCACCTCGGTCACGCCCTACGCGAACGACATCAGGCTCGCCGGCAAGGGGCTCGCCCAGGCGACCAGCGTCGAGTTCCCCTTCGGCCATGGCCTCGGCGCGGGGGCGCCGGCGGGCCGCGTGATCCCGGTGCTCACCTGTCACGCCCTGCGCAATCCGTATCCCGCGCCCGGTGAGGCACTGGGGGACTCGGGATCGTGCTGAGCCTCGGAGCCAAGCGCCTGATCGGCCTTGGCGCGATCATCGCCGGAATCCTGATCGTCGTCCTCGGGGTCACCAAGCCCAACCCGGCGGCTTCCACGCATGTCTACTGGGCGGAGTTCGACTCAGCCCAGGGTCTCGGCGCGATCGGCCGCGACATCCGGGTTGGCGGCGTCAACGTCGGCTCGATCGGCGCCGTCGAACGGGTGGGCGACGACGCCCGGATCGAGCTGATCCTCAACGAGGACATTCCGGTCAAGACCGATGCACGCGCCGATATGCGCCCCCACACTCTCTTCGAGGGCAGCAGCTTCATCGATCTGGCGCCGGGCAGCCCGAGCGCCGAGCTGCTGGAGGAGGAGGGCACGATCGCGATTGAGCGCACGAGCAACTACATCACGCTCGACGAGGCGCTGCGCATCCTCCGCCCGGAAGTACGCGAGAGCCTCGGCGATCTGGCGGAGACCGGCTCTGAGACCCTCCAGGGCGAGGCGATCGATGGGATCCAGGAAACGCTGAAGAACTCCCCGGAGCTGACCAGGGCGCTCAAGGGTCCGGCGCGCAGCCTGCAGGGCCCCGGGGGCGACGAGCTTGGCGGGGCGATCAGCGGCATGTCGCAGACGGTCGATGCGGTCGCCGACCGGGAGCGCGACCTGATCCCGCTCGCCCAGCGCCTCAACCGGACGACCGCCGCGTTGACCGTGGACTCCTCCGTGCCGCTCGACGCAACCCTTGCGGCTCTGCCCGGCGCCCTGCAGGAACTCAACGACGGCGCCCCCGAGCTGACCGGTCTGGTCGATCGCCTCGACACCTTCGCCGGCCAAGTCAATCCGGCGCTGCCCGACTTCACCGAGGCGGTCCGCCAGGGCACGCCTCTGTTCGCGCGGACGATCCCCGTGCTGCGCCGGGCGACGCCATTGATCAGCGACCTGCGCAAGGTCTCCGGGCGCCTCGCCGACGCCTCGCCGACCCTCACCAAGCTGGTCCGCAAGCTCGACCCGGTGACCCGCGATTTCGGTGAGTCGGTGTTGCCGGTCCTCCTGCAGGACTCGCGCAACGGTCCGCCGACCTTCGAGCAGCTGCTCACCACCTTCACCGCAGCCGACGGCGTCTTCAGGCCGTACCAGACGCCCTCGCAGAACCCCAACGGCTCTGGCCACCTCTGGAACATCGGTACCTACGCCGACCCCAGCGGACCGTTCGCCGGCGGCTTCCCGGCCCCCTCGCCGCTCGCCTGCGCCAGGGTCAGCGCGGTCAGCTCCGACGCCGCCGATGCGATCCGCGCGAGCGGGGGTTGCCAGTGAACGCCCTCCAGCGTGTCGTCACGTTTCCGGCGCGGGTCGCTCGCGGGGCCTGGGGCTTCGTCAACCCCCAGCTCAAGGCGGGCCGCATCCCCTACGCCCGCACGGTGCTCGTCCTGCAGATCATCGGAGCGCTGATCTTCGTTGGCTACACGCTGACCAAGAAGCAGATCCAGGTCCCGTTCCTGAGCCCTGAGCCCTACTACGTCGAGGTCGTGCTGCCCAATGCGCAGGGCCTGGACCCGTCCAAGGAACCGGCGGCCGGCGTCGCCGGAGCCTCTGCGGGCAAGGTCTCCGACGTCCGCTACGAGGATGGCCAGGCGATCGCGACCCTGCGCCTCGATCCGGACATGGAGGGCAAGATCTTCGCCGACGCGACGGCCTCCCTGCGGCCGATCAACGTGCTCCAGGTCCTGATCGTCAACGTGCATCCGGGTGACCCCTCGACGGGCGCCCTGCCGGAGGGTCAACCGATCACCTCCGACCGCACGGATTCGTTCGTGAGCATCGATCAGCTCACCTCGGTGCTCGATGCCGACACCCAGGCTCAGGTGCGAATCCTGATCGCGGAGGCCGCAACCTCGCTGCGAGGCAGGGAGCCCGAACTGCGCAAGATCCTCGCCAAGCTGGGCGAGCTGACCGACACCGCGACGCCGATCGCCGAGGCTCTCGACGAGCGCCGGCAGCTGCTTGCCCAGCTCGTGGACCACCTCGACGTCGTCTTCAGCACACTCGGCAAGCGCGGCAACCAGCTCGCGACGACGATCAATGCGGGTAGCCGCACGCTGGAGGTGACCGCCGGGCGCGAGGCGGACCTGAGCGAGGCGACCCGGCAGCTCGCGCCGACGCTGGCCGAGGCGCAGCGCTCGCTCGCCGCGGCCCGCACGCTCGCCGCACCGCTCAACTCGGCCCTCGATCAGCTCAACCCGGTGGCGGGCAACCTGCAGCCGGCGGCCGACAGCGCACTGCGGCTGATCCCCGACGCGTCCCGATTCCTCGATGTCGGCAGTCGACTGATCGACGACGGCACCAAGCCCCTGCACCTGTTCGAGCAGGGCACCCGGGGGCTCGCCGGGCGCGTCAAGCGGGAGCTGATCCCGGCGATCAACGACTTCGGTGTGACGATCGGTGCGCTCGACAAGTACAAGGGCGGCATCGCCCAGCTCGCGGACCTCTGGAGCCAGGCCTTCTCGCTGAACGCCAACAACGGTCCCTACGCACAGGTCTACCTGGGCAACTCCGAGCTCACGCCGGAGGGCCTGGGGCTCGGCTCGGCGGCGGCGAGGAGCCGGGGCGGGCAGCCCTCGCGCCTGTCGGAGCTACTGGCCGAGGCGCTCGAGCGCACCTGCCGTGACACCAACCCGGCCGCCTGTCAGCTGCGCTTCACGCTCCCGGGCCTGCCGGCGGACCCGGTGCTCGCGCCCGAGGACGGCGAGGGAGGTGGCACTCCCTAATGGACCATCGGATTCCCAAGGTGGGTGTCGCGATCAGCATCCTGCTGGCAGTCGGCGCGCTGATCACCTTCGTCTTCCTAAACAAGAAGTTCGAGGGCCCGGACCCGGTCGGCTTCCTCAGCTCGCCGTATGAGCTGACCGCGCGCTTCGACGACTCGGCAACCCTGCCGACCAAGCAGGCGGTGCTCTACAAGGGAGTCTCGGTCGGCCGGGTCAACAAGGTCGCCTACGACTCCGAGGCCCAGCAGGCGGTGGTCACCTTCACCCTCACCGACGAGATCGGCACCGTCTACGAGGACGCGGAGCTGCGAATCGGGGAGCGCAGCCTGCTCGGCGATGCCTACCTCAACCTGCTCTCGCCCGGTACGCCCGACGCGGGCGAGCTGCAGGCCGGCGACGAGCTGACCAACACGGCGCCGGGGGTGCGCTTCGACGAGGCGCTCGACTTCCTCGACGAGGAGGGTCGCGACAGGGTCCGCTCGCTGATCGACACGGTCGGCAGGGGAGCCTCTGCAAAGGGCAACGGCTACCGGCTCAACGGCACCATCGGCGGCTTCTCCCGCACGGCGGATCAGCTCTACCTGTTGACCGAATCACTGAAGGGCCAGGAGCAGGAGATCGCCGGCCTGGTCTCCGACTCCGCGACCGTGCTCGACGAGCTGGGCAGCCGCGAGCAGTCGCTGCGCACGATCGTCTCGGGAGGCCGGGCGACGCTGGATGCGCTCGCCTCCAACACCAACTCGATCCAGCAGGCAATGGATGAGCTGCCGCCGCTGCTCGAGTCGGGCCGTAATACCCTCGCCAACGTCAAGCCGCTGCTGCTCGAGGCCGATCCGGTCGTCCGCCAGCTCGGCGATCTGGCGCCGCGCCTCACTCCCGCCTTCCGCAGCGGAGCCCCGTTCTCGGTCGGGCCGATCTCCTCAGATCTTGTCGATGTGATCGAGGGGCTGCCCGCGCAGCGCCGGGTCTCCGAAAGGGTGCTGCCCAAGGTCACGAAGCTCAACAAGCTCAGCCTGCCGGTCGTGCGCCAGGCGGGCCCCGCGGCGCAGAACACGGTGCCGATCGCCGACTACCTGGCCCCGCGCGCGGACAGCATCGGCGCCTTCTACGGGCTCGGCGCGAGCGCGGTCGCGCACAAGGACAGCGTCGGCCGCTACGCCCGCTTCGGCTATGTCCTCGATCCGGGCCTGCTCGCCGACGCGCCGACCGACGGCACGTGCCGGCCAGGGACGGGCGAGCCCACCGTTCCGGGTCCGGGCTTCTGTTACAACGCCTATCCGCAACCGGGCGACGCGAACGACAACCAGCCGTTCAGCGGCGAGTATCCGCGGCTCGTCCCCTACCAGCCACCGGATCCGAGCACCCTCGCCGCCGGGGGCTGAGACCCTGCCGCCATTTCACTCGGTGATCGGGAGCTCCGGAGCCTTGCCGGCGGGGAGCCAGATGAGGGCGACCACAAAGGCCAGAGCCATCGCCCCGGCCATCAGCTGAAAGACGGTCTGCGAGGAGGCGGCGAAGGCTTCCTGAACCCTGTCGAAGACTTCGGCCTGCCCCTTGCCACCGCCGTTCGGGGCGGCGGGCGCGCCGCTCCCTGCTTGGTTCAGCGACTCGGCGATCTTGTCGGCCTGGCCTTTGCCGACGAGTGGGGTGAGCTTGTCCTCCACGTTGATCCTGTTGCGCGCTATGAGAATTGTGCCGAGGACGGCGAGCCCGACGCTGGCCCCGAGGTTGCGGGCGGTCTGAGTGATGCCGGTCGCTTCGCCGTAGCTGGTGCCCGCCACCCGGTTGAGCGCATCGGTGCTGACCGGGCCGAGGATCAGGCCCGTGCCGACGCCGGCGACCACGATTCGCCACCAGCCGGCGCTGTAGTCGAGATCCGGCATCTGCTCGCCCCAGAGGTAGAAGCCGACCGCGGCGATCGCGCAGCCCGGGACGACGGCAGCCTTGGCACCCTGCGCGTCGAGAATGCGTCCACCCCACTGCGCGGCGACGACGAAGCCGAAGAAGAAGGTGCCGATGTAAAGGCCGGCCTGCGAGGCATCGTCGCCGAGCGAGATCTGCGAGTAGAGGCTCGCGAACAGGAACATCGGGACGAATGCGATCGAGATCAGGAAGAGGATCGCGTTGTCGGCCGCAAACGCCCGGTTGGCGAAGATGCGCAGCTGCAGCAGCGGCTGCTCGGTGGCGAGTTCGAGCCGCACGAAGATCACAAGCAGCAGCGCGCCCACGGCGATTGAGCCGATCGTCCTCGGGTCGGCCCATTCCCAGATGCTCGCCTGCTGGAGCCCCAGCACGACCAATCCCATGCCGAGCGCGAAAAGGATCACTCCGCGGGTGTCCATCGGCGCCGACCGGCGCGTGTCGTCCGGCTTGGCCCGCAGCGTCAGGAAGACGGCCGCCAGCGCGATCGGGATATTGATCCAGAAGATTGCCCGCCAGGTGACGTCGATCAGGTAGCCGCCGGCGATCGGGCCGAGCGCCGTCATCCCCCCGGCGACGCCGAAGAAGATCGCCAGCGCTTTGCCGCGCTCGCCCTGCGGGAAAGCTGCGACCACGATCGCCAGCGCTGCCGGAAACATGATCGCCGCACCGATCCCCTGAACGACGCGGAAGAAGATCAGCCATGCCTCGGCGAACGAGCCGGTTGGCGTCGCGCCGCAGAGGGCGGAGGCGCCGGCGAAGATGCCAATCCCGATCAGGACCATGCGCCGGTGTCCGGCGATGTCCGCAATCCGTCCACCGAACGCAAACGCCGCCGCGAGCGCAAGCAGGTAGCCGTTGACGATCCACTGCGCACCGGTGGGACTGAGGTCGATGTCGTCCTCGATCACCGGGATCGCGATCGAGACGATGGTCTGGTCGATGAAGGTCATCGACACGGCGAAGATCATCGCCACCAGGGTCAAGCGTTCGGCAGATTCTCGATTGCCCATTCATCCACTCCGGTTCCTGGGGCCTACGGAAGAGCGGAAATTACCCAACGCGGCGGCGATAGAGTGCGCCGACCCGGACCGGTCGAGCAGCACCGCTCACCGCACGGCCATTCTTCCCACAACTCGAGAGGAACCGATGAGCAGCTACGAGCAGATCGAGGTCGAGACCGCCGACGGCGTCGCGCGGCTGACGCTCAACCGTCCCGAGGCACTCAACCCGCTGAGCCTCAAGGCGGCGGCGGAGATGGGGGAGGCCCTCGCGAGC
Organism: Solirubrobacterales bacterium; assembly: GCA_038206985.1. Lineage (GTDB taxonomy): Bacteria > Actinomycetota > Thermoleophilia > Solirubrobacterales > 70-9 > CAXMST01. The sequence goes on along the minus strand of JBBRAH010000019.1, from coordinate 4,437 downwards.
GCCGCGGCCGACGACGAGGTGCGCGCGGTGCTGATCAGCGGGGCGGGTCGCGGCTTCTCCTCCGGCGCCGACCTCGGTGGCAGCGACGCGGCGATGACCGACTCGGGTAAGCCCGACGTCCTCACCGGACTTCGTGAGGTCTACAACCCGCTGATCCTCGCCGTCCGCGAGATCCCGATTCCGGTCGTGGCGGCGGTCAACGGTCCCGCCGCCGGCATCGGCGCCTCCCTGGCCCTGGCCTGCGACCTGGTGATCGCCGCCGAGTCCTCCTATCTGCTGATGGCCTTCGCCCGGATCGGGTTGACCGTGGATGGCGGCGCCTCGGCCTTTCTCGCGGCGCGCATGGGCTTCGGGCGCGCTGCCGAGATGGCCTTGCTGGCCGAGAAGGTTCCGGCCCCTCAGGCGCTCGACTGGGGGCTCATCAACCGGGTCGTGCCCGATGACGAGCTGGCCGCGGCGGGCACCGAGCTGGCGCAGCAGCTCGCGGAGGGCCCGACCCGCTCCTACGCAGCTTCCAAGGCGCTGCTCAACTCCGCCTGCTTTTCGGGACTCGCCGAGCAACTCGACCTCGAGGCCGTCCGCCAGCAGGAGCTGGCCGAGTCCGAGGACTTCGGAATCGGCGTGATGGGCTTTCTCTCCAAACAGAAGCCGGAGTTCAAGGGCCGCTGAACACCCCCGGCGCTCTCGGCAGCCGGCCGGGGATGTGGCTCGCGAACGGCGGGGCGTCGGTAACTTCTTTCACGCCGGGTTTACGGGACAGGCCCCGAACGGGAGGACACTCAGACAATGACCGATACGCGTGAGCAAGAGGGGCTGACACGGCGCAGGGCGCTGGCCGGTTCTGCGGCCGCCGCCGGCGGTCTGGTGGTCGCAGCGGGACCGCTCAACCAGGCCCAGATCGCCCGAGCGCGCAAGCGGCCGTTCGCGGGCGAGGGCAGCTTCGACTGGGGCGTCTCCTCGGGCTTCCCCGCACCGCGCGGCATCGTTCTGTGGACCCGCATCGATGGTCTCGACCGGACCTCGCGGGTGCGGTACGAGGTCGCCACCGACCGTCAGTTCCGGCGGGTCGTCAAGCGCGGCTTCGCCGTCTGTCGCAGGCGCAAGGACTTCACCGTGCACGTAGCCGTCAACGGCCTGAGGCCGGCCAGCGAGTACTTCTACCGCTTCTACACGCGGCGCTCGAACTCCCGAGTCGGTCAGTTCCGCACCTCGCCGCCGCCCGACTCGATGCAGCCGATCAAGATCGGCTTCTTCAGCTGCCAGAACTACCAGGCCGGGTACTACAACGCCCACGACGGCCTCGCCGCCGAGAAGGACCTCGACCTCGTCATCTGCCTCGGTGACTACATCTACGAGAACCGGACCTATCCGGGGCCGCGCACTGACAACAGCGGCAACAACGGGGACGGCGACTGCCAGAAACTCGAGGAGTACCGGCAGAAGTACCGCCTCTACCAATCCGACCGCTCGCTGCAGGACGCGCAGGCGGCCCATCCGATGATCGCGATCTGGGATGACCACGAGGTCGAGGACAACTACGCCGGCAAGCGGGCCTCCAGCGCCGCCTCCGATGGGCAGACCAACCCGGGCGAACCGCGCCGCGTGCCGATCGGGCAGCGGGTCCGCAACGGCTACCACGCGTTCTTCGACGCGATGCCACGCAAGCGCCGCCGCGGTGATCCCCTGCGCACCTTCGAGCGCGCCCGGCTGGGCCGGATGGCGGATCTCTTCCTGCTCGACGAGCGCCAGTACCGCGACCCGCAGCCCTGCAACGATGCCCCGTTCGTCCCCTGCCCCGACGCCAACGCGCCGCGGGCGATGCTCGGCCGGCCCCAGATGGGCTGGCTCAAGGACCGGCTCGAGCGTTCGCCAGCGCAGTGGAAGCTGCTCGGCAACCAGCTGATGCTGATGTCCTTCGACGTCGCCCTCGGCGCCTCCGTCACCAAGGACTCCTGGGATGGATACGGGGCGGAGCGCAGCGAGCTCGGCAACCACATCCTCGACAAGGGGATCGACAACGTCGTCGCGATGACCGGCGACATCCACACGTTCTTCGCAGGGCGGATGACGACGACGGGTCGCATCGACGGGACTCCTTACGGGGTCGAGTTCGTGGGCGGCTCGGTCACTTCCCTGGGCGTCAAGGAGACGCTCGGCAACGTCGACGGCATCGAGAACATCGAGACGGTGCTCCCGGTCGCTGATCCGCACATCATCTACGCGGACTTCGACCGCCGGGGCTACGGCGTGCTCAGCCTCAACAGGGAGGAGGCCCGCTGCGACTTCCGCTCGCCGAAGACGGTGATGAAGAAGGGCTCGCAGATCGAGACGATCGCCAGCTTCCGGGTCGCTGCGGGCTCGACCAACGTGGAACAGATCTAGGCGCCGGGCACGCCAACAGCAGGCTGTGGCAGGCGCGAATCCATTAACCGGTGCCGGCGCTATTCTGCCTCGCCGGCAGCCGGTTTCGGGAGGCAGCCCGGTCACGATCCCGCTACCGCAGAGGAGTCCCCTGATGCCAGTACCCGTCGCCCGACCACTCCGCGTCATCGCGCTGTTGTCCCTGTCCGCCGTCCTCTCGCTGAGCGCCTGTGGTGGAGATGACGGGAGCGCCACCTCGACCGAGCAGGCGAGCGCCCCGGGGGACGCGACGGCCTTCAAGGACTGCCTGCTGAGCGGCTCGGTCGACCGCGGCATATACGAGGAGGTCAAGCGGCCGGCTCCGGCGGTCACGGCGCTCGCCGATGAGCTCGGCGCCGACTTCTTCGAAGCCGCAAAGGCGGACGACGGAATCGCGTTCTTCTACGTTTTCGAAGACGATGGGGCGGCGCAGGATGCCGTGCCCCAGGTCGAGGACGTGATCGGCCAGTTGGCCGCTGCTCTCTCCGCGAGCGGCGCCAAGGCCGCCTCGCAGCTCGGCACCCCGGTGGTGACCGCCGATGGCCCCGTGGCGCTCGGGCTGCTGCCGTTCGACTCGGCCAAGGAGAGCGAGCTGTCCGAAGAGGCATCCGCTGACGTCACGAGCTGCCTGGCCGAAATCCAGTAGCCCGCCCGGTAGTGGCGCGGGGATCAGAGCGCGATCGCGGCGGCTGCTCAGGCGCTGATTAGTGGGAAGATCAGCGGCGTGGCCGACGAGAAGCTCCCGACCGGACGACTGCAGCGGCTCGCCAGAGTGGGCGGTGCCGCTGCCTCGCAGGCCGTCAAGCAGACCGGGACCCGCGCGGCCAACCTGACGCGCTCCGACGAGCGGGCCGACGCCGCGATGGAGCGCCGTCAGCTCGACGCCGCCAAGCAGATCGTCCGCGTGCTGGGCGGGATGAAGGGTGCGGCGATGAAGATCGGCCAGGTCCTCAGCTTCGTCGATCTGGGCGTGGTCCCAGAGGCCTATCGTGAGGAGTTCCAGGTCGAGCTCGCCAAGCTGCGCGACTCGGCTCCGAACGTCAGCTTCGAGCAGATGGAGAAGGTCGTCGAGCAGGATCTCGGGGAGAAGCTCTCGGCCAACTTCGCGGAGTTCGATCCGGAGGCGATTGCCGCCGCGTCTATCGGGCAGGTCTACCGGGCGACCCTCAAAGACGGCCGCGACGTCGCTGTGAAGGTCCAGTACCCGGGCATCAACGACGCGGTCCAGGCCGATATGAAGAACCTCGGCCTGATCCTGCGCCTGGTCCGGCGGGTCACGCCCCAACTCGACGTCAAGTCGGTCGGCGACGAGATCCGCGAGCGGATCGTGGAAGAGCTCGACTACGAGCTCGAGGCATCCAACCAGCGCTCGATGGCCCGGCTGTACCGCGACCATCCGTTCATCGTCATCCCTGACGTCGTCACCTCGCTCTCCCGCGAGCGGGTGATCGTCAGCGAGCTGGTCTCGGGCGACGGCTTCGAGCAGATCCGCACCGAGGACGACGCCGAGCGCAACCGGATCGGGGAGATCATCTTCCGCTTCTACTACGGCTCGATGTTCCGGCTGCACCGCTTCAGCGGCGATCCCCACCCTGGCAACATGATCCGGCTCGGCGACGGCCGGGTCGCGTTCCTCGACTTCGGCCTGTTCAAGGCGGTCAAGGACGACACGACCGAGAAGGAGCTCGCTTGCCAGCGGGCCGTGGTCGAAGAGGACCCCGAGCGGCTGCACCGGCTGCTCACCGCCTACGGCTTCATCCCCGAGCCGGAGAAGCTCGATCCCCAGATCCTCTGGGAGTACGTGCTCGAGGGGATCTGGTGGTACACCCAGGATCAGACCGTAAGGCTGGACCAGAAGATCGTCTCCACCGTGGCGATCGAGACCTCCGATCCCCGCTCCAGGCACTTCCGCGCCATGCGCCATCAGGACATCGTTCCCGAACACCTCTTCGGCCGGCGCCTCGAACTTATGACCCTGGCTGTTCTCGGCATGCTCGAGGCGGAGGCCAACTGGCATCGGATCGCACGCGAGTGGAT
>JBBRAH010000018.1:0-62800 GCA_038206985.1 Solirubrobacterales bacterium | reverse complement strand
ATGCCGGCGGAGTTCGGCGAATCCCAGACCTCCAGCTTCAGCTCCATGTTGAGCGGCACGTCGCCGAAGCTCTTGCCCTCGAGCCGGATGTGGGCCCACTTACGATCGGTCAGCCACGGGACGTAGTCGGACGGTCCGACGTGAACATAATCGGCCGGCAACTCGGTGCCCATGATCGACGTGACGGCGTTGGTCTTCGAGATCTTCTTCGAGTCAAGGCGCTCGCGCTCGAGCATGTTGAAGAAGTCCATGTTGCCGCCGACGTTGAGCTGGCTGGTGTGCTGCATCTCGACGCCGCGATCGTGAAACAGGCGGGCGAGGCTGCGATGGACGATCGTCGCGCCGACCTGGGACTTGATGTCGTCACCGATGATCGGCAGACCGGCCTCCTCGAACCGCTGGCCCCAGTAATCCTCGCGAGCAATGAACACGGGCAGGCAGTTGACGAAGCCGACGCCGGCCGCGAGGGCCTGCTCGACGTACCACTTGGTCGCGTTCTCGGACCCAACCGGCAGGTAACAGACGAGGACATCGGTCTTCGTGTCCTTGAGGATGCCGACGATGTCGGCGGTCTCGCCCGGAGCCTTGGTGATCTTCTGCTTCAGGTACTTGCCGAGACCGTCATGGGTCATGCCGCGCTCGACCTTGATCCCCATGTGCGGAACCTCGGCGAACTTGATCGTGTTGTTCTGCCCGGACCAGATCGCCTCGGAAAGGTCCTTGCCGACCTTCTCGGAGTCGATGTCGATCGCCGCGACGAACTCGATGTCACGGACGTGGTAGCCACCGAGGTCAACGTGCATCAGACCGGGAACGTCCTCGTTCTGGTCGGCGTCCTTGTAGTACTCGACGCCCTGGATGAACGCGTTGGCGCAGTTGCCGACGCCGACGATCGCGACGCGGACCTTGCCATCGTCGGAGCGACCCGGGGTCGCTCCCTCAGCGCTGATGCTGTTTGTATGGGTTCCGTTGTTGCTCATGGGTCTGCGAAAGCCTCCTGGTTGGATGGCGAGTTTGATTGCCGGATCTAGGTACTGGCGCGCGTGGCCGGGAACGTGGGGCTCCGCGGCAGGCAGCGCCGATCGGGTCAAATGACACCACAGTCGGGCTTTGGTTACAAGCGCTTCACAGAGATTCCGGCGGGCGGCTCATGCCCAGCGGCGGGCGATCAGGCCGTGTCCAGCGCCTTGAGCTCGCCGCGCACATGCCAGACCCGCTGAATCGTGGTGATCGCCGTGAGCGCCGCCATCAAGTAGATCGCGGCCGGCAGCAGGTTGACGTCGGCAATCAATTCACCCTCGGCGAAGAGCAGGCCGATGGCAAGCATCACAACACGTACCGGCCTCGTCGCCAGCCCGACCGTGCACTCGACGCCGAGCGCCTCGGCCCGCGCCCTCGTGTAGGAGACCATCAGCGACCCGAGCACGACGAGCACGCAGGCCGCGGCCGCGACGTCCTGGCCGCTGTCGGCGAAGTGCCAGGCGACAGCCGCGATCACCACGCCCTCCTCGACCCGGTCCAGCGTGGAATCCAGGAAGGCCCCGAAGAGTGAGCCCTTGCCCGACATGCGCGAGTAGCGACCGTCGAGCGTGTCCATGATCGAGCCGACGATGAAGGCGAGCGCACCGAGAACGAAGTGCCGCTCGAGGATCAGGATGGCGGCCGCGACGTTCAGCACGAGGCCGGTCATCGAGATGGTGTTGGGAGTCAGGCGACTCTCGATCAGCCGATCGCGGGCATAGGTCCGGAACTCCGCTCCGGCGCGGGGCGCGCGCGCGGCGCCGGCGGCATCGCGCCCGGTGGCCTCCTCCCTCTCGCTCATCGGCAGGAAGCTACTCGGCCCGGCGGATCACTGTCGGCACAGCCCGGGGGTGCCCGGGCTCACGCGGGCGCCGGGCGAAAGGCCCAGTGGCCGGGTCTGCGGGGAGCCAGAAGGCGGTGGGCGACGAACGCCGAGATCGCAGCAACGACGACTCCTGCCGCGGCATCGAGCCAGAAGTGGTTGCCGGTCACGATGATCACGAAGAGCACGAGGAAGGGGTAAAGCGCCCACAGCACCTTTGCGGGCCGGGTCTGAACGAGCATCACGCCAACGACGGCGATCATCGAGGCGAAGCCGATGTGCATGCTCGGCACCGCGGCGTATTTGTTGACGAGCAGGCTCACGGTGTTCGAGTCGGTGTTGATGCCGCCGATCACGGCGATCGTGTCGATCACACCGCCCTCGCCCAGCAGGCGGGGCGGGGCCGTCGGGTAGAGCAGGTACCCCGTCAGGGCGATCAGCATCGCGACCATGAACATGTTCCGCACGAAGTAGAAGTGCTCGTTGCGGAACAGATAGAGCCAGGCGAGGAACGTCGTGGTGATGATGAAGTGGGAGTTGACGTACATCCAGTTGGTGAAGTCGACCACCCAGCTCAGGTCGAGCATCGCCGACTGCAGGCTCGGCTCGAAGAACAGACCGAGCGAGCGCTCCAGATCGACGATCCGCTCGGCGTTGGCGAAGGCGAGCGACTCCTTGGCCTCCGAGAGACCGCGGACCACCTGATAGCCCTGGTAGACAGAGAAGAAGAGGACCAACTGCAGGAGCAGGTCAGACCAACCCCTCGGCAGCCAATCGTCGAGGAGACGAATCGGGCGCGGCATGACGGGCGATTGTAAAGCCGATCCTCCGCCTGCCACGCGAAATGAGATCGAGCGGCTCTATCCTCGAGGCCGTGAGGAGCGCGCGATGAGCATCGTCTGCCTCGGGGAGAGCCTGGTGGATCTGATCAGGCGCCCGGCCGGCCCGGATGCCGCCGAGCCGTCGGCGGAAGTCTTCGACACCTACTTCGGCGGGGCACTTGCGAACGCCGCTGTGGCGATCGCGCGAGCCGGCGGCAGTGCCGCTCTTGCGGGCGGTTGCGGGGGCGACGAGTTCGGCCGTTTCCTGCGGGGGCGGCTGCTCGAGGAGGACGTGGATTGCAGCCTGCTGCTGACCCCACCCGGCATGCGAACGCCGTTTGCGTTCGTTCGCTTCGACCCCTCCGGCGAGCCCGACTTCGCGATCCACGGCTCCGGGATCGAGCAGGGGGTCACCGCACACGCGGGACGCGAGGAACGGATCATCGAAGCCGCCGACGGACTGCTGATCGGCTCCAACACGCTCGTCGACGACGGGGGTCGCGCCGTAACCGAACGGCTGGTCGAGCTCGCCTCGGATAGCTCGGTCGATGTCCTCTTCGATCCAAACTTGAGACTGCACCGCTGGCCGGCGACCGAAGCCGCTGTGGACGCCTGTCGCGCCCTGATCCCGCGCTGCCGCGTCGTGAAGAGCAACATCGCCGAGGCGCGGCTACTCGTTGGCGAGTCCGGCGCTGAGGCGGCGGCGGCGGCCCAGGGGCTCGTGGAACTCGGTGCGGGGATCGGTGTCGTCACCTCGGGTGCTGCCGGCGCGGTCGCCCGAGGCGAGGCCTGCGGCGAGGCAGCGGCGCCACCGGTTGCCGATCCGCTGCCGCTGGGCGCGGGCGATGCCTTCATGGGGACCCTGGCCGCGGTGCTGACCGGCGCGGGCTTCTCGCCGGGCGCCATGGAGGATGCACTCGATCGATCCTGCGCCGCCGCGGCGGCGGCGTGCAGCCGAATGGGAGCAATCGACTGAACAGTTTTGTCCGATCCGTTATTCAAGTCGGCGGTTCGAGATGCCGATTACTCGGGGGCAACCTCTCTCCTTGTTTTGAGAGGCCTGGGCGAACATCGGGGCCTTATTCGCCCTTCGGCTCCGATCAGTCGGAAGCACGCAGCGCTTAGCGCTTCGTGTGGGGTAGGACCTAACCGCATCGCCCAGCACCCGAGCCGCCGAGCAATCGAGCGGCTCGGGTCGTTAAGGGCCCCGATGGCGGCTCTCCATATCCTCATGACCATGGGCGGCGGCGGCGAGCGCGGATACGCGGAGGCAAGGAGCGGGTCGGCCGGCGCAGGCCGTGACCCCGACCGACGGCCCCGATTCCCGATTCCCAAGGGCTGGAAGCGCCCTCCGGCTCGCCGCGTGCGGGGGATCCGTGACCGCTTGCGCGAGCTGTACGGGCCGAAGGAGAACGATCCACACGGCGACCCGATCCACGAACTCGTGCTGACGATTCTCTCCCAGAACACCAACGACAACAATCGAGACGTCGCCTACCGGGGACTCCGCGACACCTTCGGGGGTTGGGCCGAGATCCGCGATGCCGACACGGACGAGGTGATCGCGGCGATCCGCTCCGGGGGGCTCGCCAACACCAAGGCACCCCGGATCCAGGAGGTGTTGCGCGAACTGGGACCCGAGCCCGACCTCGACTGGCTCGCGGTGGCCCCGCGCAAGGTCGCCATCGACTACCTCACGGCGCTGCCCGGAGTGGGCCGCAAGACGGCGGCCTGCGTGATGATCTTCTCCTTCGATCGGCCCGAGATCCCGGTCGACACTCACGTGCACCGTGTCGGCGGCAGGCTCGGGCTGTTCCGCGAGCGGGCCTCGTTCGAGGAGGCGCACAACGAGATGCTCGCGATCACCGAGCGTGCCGACGCGTATGAGCTGCACATGAACCTGATCGAGCACGGGCGCCGCGTCTGCCGCCCCCGTCCGCGCTGCGGGCGGTGCGCGCTCTCACGCATGTGCGTCGCCAGGCGCGAAGGGCGGGTCGAGCCCGCCGACTGAGCAGGCAGATCCTCCCTGACGTGCGCCTGGGTAATATCCGGCGCCGTGAACAAGCGCAGCTTTCTCTTCTTCGCCATTTTCTTCGCCGTCTTCGCCCTCGCGGTGCCCTTCTGGGCTCTGTCGAAGGAGGGCGAGCCGAGCTCTTCCTCCGAGAAGGTCGCCGCGGTGGACGAGGAAGCCAAGCTGCTCTTCCAGACCAACTGTGGCTCGTGCCACACGCTGGCTCGCGCCGGCACCGACGGCGTCGTCGGGCCCAACCTCGACGACCTGCTCGGCGACCTCGGTCCCGAGGCCAACCAGCCCCGGGTGCTCGCCGCTATCCAGAGAGGGGTCGAGGGCAGGATGCCCGCCGGCATCCTCCAGGGCGTCGAGGCCAAGAAAGTCGCGGACTTCGTCGCCCGCGTCGCCGGCCAGTAGGCCGGCGCCACCACCTGCCGCCCAACGAAAGAGGGCGGTCCCGAAGGACCGCCCTCTGATCGACTCTTGTCGTGTCCGCGTCGCGGCTAGCGGCGTAGCTTGATCTTGCTCACTACTCCGCCGTGGTCAGACGGCCACAGGCCCGATTGCGTGATCTCCGCCGGGTCGTTGCCGGTGACATAGGCGCCCAGCGGCTTTGCCTTGGGCTTGGTCATCACGTGGTCGACGGTGTGGTCGAACGTGAACCCGGGATCATCGAGTGCCGACGGGTAGCAGCAGCTCTGGATCGCGCCCGCGTCCTTCATCCCGAAGTCGAGCAGCGCCTTATAGGCGAGCTGATCGGCCCCGAAGATGTTGTGCGGACTGGTCAACCCGGAGTTGAAGTCGCCCACCAGGACGACTCGCTTGCCGGTCTTCAGCGGACCACCCTTGGCGTAGAGCTCCTGTGCCTGAGCCTCACGGATGGCCGGATCGCCAAACGCCTCGAGGTGGGTGTTGACGAAGCGGAAGGTGTTCGTCTTGAACTTCCTCCCCTTCTTGTACTTCGCATCCACGGACTGCCAACCGCGCAGCGCCGTAATCTCGGCCACCCCACCAACGGTCGCCGAGTATGCGTTCTCGTAGTGCTTCTGCTTGACCGACTTCTTCGGTGCCTTGACCTTGCTGCCCTTGCGGACCAGGATCACGTCACGCATCGTCAGCCGGTAGTCGAGGTCCGCCCCGAACACCCCGGCGCCCAACGGGCCAGTGCCAGTCGAGTTGTCGGAATCGATGTCGGCGGGAAGCTCCGCGTCGAATTCCTCCTGCGCGGTCACGACCTTGTAGGTGCCGCCCAGGTTGTCGAGCAACAGCTGCAGGAAGTCGTAGTCGGTTTCCGTCGCCGGAGTCCCGTTGGGGGCCGGCAGGCCGCCACTCTCTTCCCAACCGCCGTCCGAGGGATCCTGAATGTTCCAGCGGGCGACTTCCTGTAGGCCAACCAGATCGGGCTTGGCCTTGTTGATCTCCTTCGCGAGAGGTACCGCCCGCTCGGGGAAGTTGGTGCGCTGAACCTCGTTGTAGATGCCGCCGGCAGCCTCGATCGCACCGTCGAGATCGGTGGAGTTGATCGCCGGACCCAGATCCGCGCCGAGGTAGACGTTGCGGGTCATTGTCGTGATCTTGGTTGAAACGGCCTTCTTCTTCTTCTTCGCCTCGCCCTGAGCGGGTGCGAGCACGGCCAATGCCGTGAGCAACGCGACCAGCGCGAAGATGATCGTGCGGGTACGCGGGATCGCGTGCCCTGTTAGTGACAGATTCATGAGGTTCCTTTCCTGCCCGTAAGAGTGCCCTACGACTATCGACAACACCGCGCTGACTCTTTAGTTGCTGCGCGGACGAAGGGCCGGGATTGCCCGGATTGCCGGGGATCGCGAGGTCGGGGCCACTTGAGGAACTCAGCACATCTGCTACGCTCACACTCAGATTTTCAATCTTTGATCCAGTAAAGCTGCAACTGAAAGGACCTTGATCATGGGAAAGACAATCGGAATAGACCTCGGCACGACAAACTCCTGCCTCGCCGTCATGGAGGGCTCTGAGCCGACCGTACTCGAGAACTCCGAGGGCGGTCGCACGACCCCGTCCGTGGTGGCCTTCACCGACGATGAGCGCCTGGTGGGCACCGTGGCCAAGCGCCAATCGGTGATGAACCCTGAGCGCACCGTGTTCTCGATCAAGCGCTTCATGGGCCGCAAGGAGGCCGAGGTCAAGGAAGAGGAGACGATGGTGCCCTACACCGTCGAGTCCGGCCCCAACGGCGACGTCCGCGTCAAGATCGGCGACAAGCAGTACAGCCCGCCCGAGATCTCGGCGATGATCCTGCAGAAGCTCAAGGCCGACGCCGAGGCGCGCCTGGGCGAGACCGTCGACTCCGCCGTGATCACGGTTCCCGCCTATTTCAACGACGACCAGCGCCAGGCGACCAAGGACGCCGGCAAGATCGCCGGCCTCGAGGTCGAGCGGATCATCAACGAGCCGACCGCGGCCGCCCTTGCCTACGGGCTTGACAAGGAGGGTGCGGAGCAGACGATCCTCGTCTTCGACCTCGGCGGCGGCACCTTCGACGTCTCCGTACTGGAGATCGCCGACGGCGTCTTCGAGGTCAAGTCCACCGCAGGGGACAACCACCTCGGTGGCGACAACTGGGACAAGGCGATCGTCGAGTGGCTGGTCACCGAGTTCAAGCGCGACCAGGGCATCGACCTGGCGGCCGACAAGAACTCCCTGCAGCGCCTCTACGAGGCGGCTGAGAAGGCCAAGATCGAGCTCAGCTCGGCCCAGGACACGCAGATCAACCTGCCGTTCATCACGGCCGTTGACGGCCAGCCCAAGCACCTCGAGATGAAGCTCTCACGCTCGAAGCTGAACGAGCTGACCGCCGATCTGCTGAGCCGCGTGGTCGGGCCCGTCAAGCAGGCGCTCGCCGATGCCGGCGACGCGAAGATCGATCACGTCGTGATGGTCGGTGGCATGACCCGCATGCCCGTCGTGCAGGAGCGGGTCAAGGAGCTGACCGGCAAGGAGCCCCACAAGGGTGTCAACCCCGATGAGGTCGTCGCCGTCGGCGCCGCGATCCAGGCCGGCGTTCTCGCCGGTGACGTCAAGGACGTCCTGCTGCTCGATGTCACGCCGCTGACGCTCGGCATCGAGACCAAGGGCGGTGTGATGACGAAGCTGATCGAGCGCAACACGACGATCCCGACCGAGAAGTCGGAGACGTTCTCGACCGCTGACGACAACCAGACCCAGGTCGAGGTGCACGTCCTGCAGGGCGAGCGCGAGATGGCCTCGGGCAACAAGTCGCTGGGCAAGTTCCAGCTAACCGGCATCCCGCCGGCTCCGCGCGGTATGCCGCAGGTCCAGGTCACGTTCGACATCGACCGCAACGGACTGCTCAACGTCTCCGCCAAGGACCTCGGCACCGGCAAGGAGCAGAAGATCGAGATCAAGGGCGGCTCCGGGCTCTCCGACGAGGAGGTCGAGCAGATGGTCGGCGACGCCGAGGCGCACGCCTCCGACGATCGCAAGGCCAAGGAGCTGGCCGAGGCACGCAACACCGCTGAGGCCGCCGCCTACCAGGGCGAGAAGCAGCTCACCGAGCTCGGCGATCAGGTCGCCGACGACGACAAGCAGGCGATCACCGAGGCGATCGAGGCGCTCAAGGGTGTCGCCGATTCGAGCGATGTGGCCGAGATCCAGGCGAAGACCTCGGAGCTCGAGGCCGCCTTCCACAAGGTGAGCGAGCAGCTCTACGCCGCGGCGCAGGAGCAGGCCGCTGCCGACGGTGAAGCCGGAGCGGAGGCATCGAACGGCGCCAGCGCCGACGACGAGGAAGTCGTCGATGCCGAGGTCGTCGAGGAGGACCGCTGAGGCCGCGAGGCAGGCGGAGCGCCACGATGAGCGAAGAGCAAACGCCACAGACCGAACCGCTCGAGGACCCGGAGGCCGCCACACCGGCCCCGGGCCCCGACGCTGAAGCCGATCCATCCGGAGGCCCAGCCCCCGAGGTGGAGGTGGAGGTCGAACCCGAGCCCGAAACCGAGCTCGAGCTCGCCCTGCGTGAGCGGGGCGAGTACCTCGATCTGGCTCAGCGAGCGCGAGCCGAGCTGGAGAACTACCGCAAGCGGGTCGCCGGAGATGCGCGGAACGCCGAGCAACGGGGCAAGGCTGCTGTGGCGAGGGGGCTGATTCCCGCTATCGACAACCTCGAGCGCGCGCTCCTGGCCGCCGGGGTCGACCCCTCCGGCGCGATCCCTGACAGTGAGCCCGCCAGCCAGGAGGTTTCAGCCCGGACGGCGCTCGCTGAGGGAGTGGCGCTGGTCTACCGCGAGCTGACGGAGGGACTCGAGCGCGCCGGCGTCGGTGCCTTCGATCCCACCGGCGAGCGCTTCGACCCCGCGCTGCACGAGGCCGTCACCACCGCTGAGGTAGAGGGCACCGAGCGCGGCGTCGTGATCGAGACCCTGGAGAAGGGCTACCGGATCGGCGAGCAGATCCTGCGACCCGCCCGGGTCGTGGTCAGCGGCTGAGGAGACCGGGAAGGCAACGGAAGCGAAACAGCGATGGCAAACGATCTCTACGAAACCCTTGGAGTCACGAAGAAGGCCTCTGATGAGGAGATCAAGCGTGCCTACCGGAAGCTGGTCCGCGAGTTCCATCCAGATCGCAATCCCGACGATCCCAGGGCCGAGGACCGCTTCAAGGAGGTCCAGGGCGCCTACGACACGCTCAAGGATCCCGAGAAGCGCAAGGCCTACGACTCCGGCGGGATGTTCGGCGGGCGCTTCGGCCCCGCAGGTCCTGCCGGTGCGGGTGCCCCGGGCGGCCCGGGCGGCTTCGGCGTCGGCGACATCTTCTCGACCATCTTCAACCGGGGTGCCGGCCCCGAACGCCCCCGCGGTCGCGATCTGGAGACCGAGATCACGATCGGCTTCGAGCAGGCGATGGAGGGCACCCAGGTCGCGGTGACCGTTCCCAAGCAGGCCCGCTGCGGGACGTGCGCCGGCAACGGCGCGGCCCCCGGCAGCAAGCCGATCATCTGCCCCCGCTGCGAGGGCCGGGGGGTCGATTCCCAGAGCCAGGGTTTCTTCGCGATCTCCCAGCCCTGTCCGCAGTGCGGCGGCCGCGGCGAGGTGGTCGAGAAGCCCTGCCCGGAATGCGGCGGTAACGGCGTCACGATGCAGCGCAAGCGCTACCGGGTCAACGTGCCCGCGGGCGTCCGCGACGGGACTCGCATTCGGCTCGCCGGCAAGGGTGAGGATGGGGCGCTCGGCGGGGAATCAGGCGACCTCTTCGTGACCACGCGGGTGGCGAGCTCACCGGTCTTCAAGCAACGCGACGACGGCAACCTCGAGGTCGAGGTGCCGATCACGATCGCCGAGGCGATCAACGGCGGCAACATCGAGGTGCCGACTCTGCGTGGCATCAAGCGGATCCGGATCGCAGCGGGGACCCAGCACGGCAGCGTTCAACGGCTGCGGGGCGAGGGGCCGCCGCGCACCGGAAAGTCCGGCGGACGTCGCGATATCCACTACCGGATGGAGATCGAGGTCCCGAACGACCTGAACCGCGGTCAGCGCAAGGCGCTCGACGAGTTCACGGAGTCGCTCGGAGACCACGACCCGCGCGAGCGGCTCCTGCGCGAGGCCCGCCTACGGGAGGAAGCGGATCGATCCGAGGCAGCGGGCAAGGTAGGGGCCAAGTGAGCGCCAGCAGCGACAGCCGGGGGGAACGGACTCCGCGGACCACCGTGCGCCGGACAACCGTCACGACCGAACTCGATCGCGACCGCGGGGTGTTCATGATCTCGGTCGCCGCGGAGCTGGCCGAGATGCACCCGCAGACGCTGCGTATGTACGAGGCGAAGGGCCTGATCAACCCCAAGCGCTCGCCCAAGAACACGCGGCTGTACTCCCAGGAAGACGTCGAGCGGCTGCGCCGGATCCAGGCGATGACCGCCGATCAGGGCCTCAACCTCGCCGGTGTCGAGACCGTGCTCGAGCTGGAGTCCAAGCTCGAGCACATGCGTCGCGAGTTGCGGCTGATGCAGGAGCGCACCCAGCAGATGGAGCAGCGGATGAGCGACGAGATCGAGCGGGCGAAACGGTCGCTGCGCGCGGAGATCGTTCCCTACCGCGCCTACGAGTCGACCTCGATCGGTGCGGCGCCCGAGCCGGACGGGGAATCCAGCGACCAGACCGGGCCACCCTCCCCGGTGCGCATCCCGGTCCAGCGCAAGCGCAAGCGCGCCTCCAGCTGAGCTCAGTTGCCGGCGAGCAACGCGCCGATTCGCTCGACCTCGTCGACTCCCGCCTGCATCGAGGGCTGGCCGTCGGTCAGCACGGCGATCGCGAGCCGCCGCCCGTCACGCTTCAACTCAGCCGCCTGGTGAACGAGCTGGCCGGACTCGGTCTCGCGCCAGCCTCCCTTGAACCGCACCTGCCACTTGGGTGCAGCCTGCGGCAGGCCCCAGCTCTGAGCCGGGATGACGGAGCCGAGCAGATCCTTGGCGAACTTCTCATAGCGCGCCGGGAACACCTGGTCGAGCGAGGCGAAGAAAGTGGCCATGTCCCCTGCGGAGAGCCTTGCGAAGCCCCAGCTGACGCTCACGTCGAAGTCGCGCATGCGGGCCTGCTTGGCCACCTCCTCCAGACCCGCCTCGCCGACGCGGGCGTAGATGCTCGTCGCCGCGTCGTTGTCGGAGTAGGTGATCATCGACGTGAGAAGTGACTCCGTCGGCGTATCGAGCTCCGCGCCGGAGTCCGCGATCCGGTGCAGTTCGGCCGCGAGCAGCATTGCCTTGACAATGCTCGCGGAAGGGTAGGTGCGGTGCTCGGCGTGACCGCGTAGCCGGCCGTCGGCTCCAATCACTGCGAATGAGACCAGCCCGGGGCTCGTGACCGCCACGTTGCGCGCCTCGTCTATACGGTCGCGGACAGGCCGCTGCGCGACGGGCTGGGACCTCGCCTGCTGTCCGTCCGGGCGGGGGGCAGGGGTCGGCTCGCCGGCTCCAGCGCGGCGCAGTGGATCTCCCGTCGGGACTGCACCTGGGGCGGCGGCCAGGAGCGTCCCGGCAACCAGCCCGGCGACGGCTGCGACGGAGCGCCCGAATCGTCGTCTGCGCCGTTGGGCCTGGTGCCGCTGGGAGCGCCTGGCCCCAAACTCCCTGATCGGACTTGGAACTGGAGGATCGAAGAGATCGGACACCTGAGCACCAAGAGTGACGCTCGCAGGGGCGGATCTGATGTCAAAGCTGTGAAATGTGCCGCTATGTTCTCTGCCGTGCCCGCCCCTGCTCCTTCCGCCCTCGACGCCCAACCGCCGGATCAGCTCGCTCGCCTCGCGGTGCTGGGTATCGCTTGCGGGCGGATCGGGATCGGGATCGGCGCTTTCGGGCTGACCCGCAAGGCGCTTGGAGTCCTGGGTTTTGAGCGTCCGGGCGGTGAGGCCGTCGCCCTCGCCCGCCTGGCGGGTAGCCGGGACATCGCGCTCGGCCTGCACGCGCTCGTCGTGGCGAATGACCGGGACAGGCTCCGGGAGGCGGCGACGCTAGGCGCCCTCGTTGACGCCGGCGACGCCCTGGCCTTCGGGCTCGCGTTGGCATCCCGCGACGGCATCGACGCCACAGCGCTCAAGAATGCCCCGCTTGGCGCCGCCGCGGCGCTCGTCGGCGTCTGGGCTCTACGCCGGCTCTGAGCTTCGCCGAGGCCGCAGTCAGCTGTCGATGTGAGTGTTGCTCAAGCGGTCGACCGCTTTCTCGCCGTGCGGATCGGTCGCCTCCCCCTGACCGCCGCCGATGCGGATTGCCTCGAGCACCTCAGAGGCCAGCAGGGGGCCGTCGGCCGGGTCGATCGGCGTCGCCTTGATCCTCAGCGTGATGATCTCGTCGGAGTCCATCTCCTCCAGCTCGATGGTGGGGGCGCGCACCAACTCGACGTCGATCTGTTCGTCGAGCCGCTCCTGCAGGACCTTGGGTGTGATGGCTCTCGACTCGAACCGGGCGAGGAGCGCGACGGCATTCGGCTCACCCTGGGGAATGACGGCGACCCCCATCAGGACGCTGTTCGGGATCAGGATCCGGTCCTGGCCGTCGAGCAGGGTCGTGTAGAAGAGACCAAACGCGGCGACCGTGCCCTCGGTGACAATCCCGCCGCCCATCACGCCGACGCGGTCGCCGACGCGGAAGGGGCGTGCGGT
Source organism: Solirubrobacterales bacterium (assembly GCA_038206985.1). Classification (GTDB taxonomy): domain Bacteria; phylum Actinomycetota; class Thermoleophilia; order Solirubrobacterales; family 70-9; genus CAXMST01. The sequence continues at coordinate 49,974 of JBBRAH010000018.1, read as the reverse complement.
GAGCAGCGTCGCACCGGCGATCACGTTGCCGAGCGTCTGCTGCGCGGCGAGACCGACGACCACCGCCGTGAACGCACCGCCGGCCAAGAGGACCTGCGGATCGACGCCGGCGATCGCCAGCGAGCCGAGCACGACGATCACGATCGTCACAAGGCGGACGAGGAAGCCGGCGGTCCCAGCCGAGGCCGGATCGAGGCGGCGCATCATGACCGGAGCCATGCCCTTGCCGGCCGCGCTCGCAAACCCCCAGCCAAGGATCACGAGCAGGCCGGCCGTCACGTAGCGGATCTCCTTGCCGGCGCTCGGGAAGAGATCCTTGCGGTAGGCAAAGACGAGGAGCACCCCGACGATCAAGATCAAGAAGAGGAAGGCCCGGCGCAGGGCGTGGCGCGACTTCTGCTGGTCGACCTCGCCGGCCAGACCCGCCTCCTGCCAGAGCTCGGTGCGGGTATCGAAAGCGCGTGAGGTGGCGCGCGCCGTGCGACGGCGCAGCTCTGCCGCCTGCTGCACGCGCGAGACTCGCTGCTGGCGCTCGGTCGGGGTCTCCGGCTCGGCGGGCTGTTGGTCTTGCTGCTGTGGATCAGGCGCCATTAGGTGAACCTGCCCAGAACTTAGCGGCTCTACACATGTTCGCTCCCTCCTGTGGGAAGGCTCACACAGGAGGATTCGTGTTCCCGCGTCTCCGCACACGCGTCGCCTAAAGTCGCGAGCGGAGGAGAAGCGTGACCGAAGCAACCCAGACCCGTACACGCCTGGCGCCGGACTCGCGCCGCGCGGCGATCCTCGAGGTCGCCACCGCGGCCTTCGCCGCGGGTGACTACGCGAGCGTCTCGCTTGCCGAGGTCAGCAGACGGTCGGGTGTCACGCCGGGCCTCGTCAACCACTACTTCGGCACCAAGCGGTCGCTGTATTTGACCGTGCTCAAAGAGGCTGCGACGCAGGTCTCGACCCTCGTGCGTACCGACCTCGGGCAGCTGTCCCAGCAGGAGCGGGTGGAACGCAACCTGAACGAGTTCCTCGACTCCGTCGAGCACGACCGCGAAGCATGGACGCTGCTGTTCGGTGCCCGGAGCCGCCGCGACCCGGAGGTTCTCGAACTGATCGCCGAGATCCGGGCCGAGACGATCGACCGCATGGCGCGCAACAACGTTGGTGACGCCGAGCCGGCTCCAGAGTTGCTGATTGCCCTGCGCATCTTCCAGGGCGCCGCCGAAGCCGCGGCCGGCGAGTGGCTCAGCGGCCGAGCCGAGCGTGCGCAGGTGCTCGAACTGCTCCGCCTGGCGCTGCAGGCGCTGCTGACGACCGCTGACCGGCCGCCCGCCTGATCAGCGCTTCAACTTCAGCCGCGAGACCCGCTTCTCGGCGGCGTTGTTGCCGCCGTCGTCGGTGAACTTGACCTTGGCGCGGAGCCGGACCTGGGTCTTGCCCCCCTTCAACGTGCGCTTCAGCTTGCGGGTCAGCTTCTGGCGCTTGTTCTTGCCGCCCTCGAACTTCACTCGGAGGATCTTGCGTCCGCCTCCGTCGATCTGCTTGCTGACGTCCCCCAGGCGGGTCTTCCTGGTCTTGCCTTTGCCCTTCGGCTTGAAGATCAGGGTGCCGGTGGCGAGCGCGCTCACGTCCTCCTGGGCGCCGGCGCTGATCTTGGCCTTGAGCTCACGGCCCTTTACGGTGAGCTTCTTGGGAATCGTCACATCGGGGCCGGTGACTCGGGTATCGACGGTGAAGTCCACGCTTTGGGTCGGGCCGCTGTTGCCACTGGTGTCAACTGGACGGACCTCGAAGGAGTGGGCTCCCTCGCTAAGCGGCGGCGTTGTGAACGGTGAGGCACAGGTGCTGAAGGCAGCGCCGTCGATCGAGCACTCGAAGTAATCCAGATCGCCGTCGGGCGAACTGAAGACGACGGTCGCGGTGTTGTCGCTTGTCGTCGCGGGAGGGGTCGAGTCGAAGACCACGTTCGGGCCCGTGATGTCTCCGAGTTCGACCGCGCCGATGTCGGTACCGTCATCCGCGTTTGCCACGCCGGGCTGGTCGAAGGTGCGGGGCACGTCCGACACTGCCGCTGATCGCCGAGTTGCTGACCGTGACGCCGCCGGACTCGGTCGCGCGGATCGTTCCCCCCTTGTCCCCATAGCCGTCGATCATGTTCAGGCCGTCGATCGTGCTTGCCCCGCCGGGCACCGCCGAGAATCTGAAGGCACGGAAGGCCCCGTTGCCGTCGATCGTCAGATTGGAGGGGCCCGGGCCGAGAACATCGACGGGGTAGTTGTTGACCGTCGGCAGGTCGGCCGTGAGGTCGATGGTGCCGCTCAGCCCCGAGGCGAAGGTGATCGTGTCGTTGGGGATGGAGCCCGGCGAGCCGTCGGCGGCATCCAGCGCCTCGCGCAGGGTGCAATTGCCGGCGCCCAGCGGCAGGCAGGATCCGTCGTCGGTATCGGCGAGCGAGTTGACCTCGAAGTCGGCGGCGGATGCCAGCGCCGGAGTGAGCAAGGCGGCAGTGCCACTCAGCGCTGCGGCGGCGATCAGCTTGTGCACTCGTGGCATGTCCAGGGCGCTCCCCTGCCCTTGGCTCATTACTTCCCCTTCGGTCGCGGTCCGGCATTTGATTAGAACGGTATTGCTGGGTCGTCAATATGACAGGCGGACCGGCTGATAGTTGCGGTCGGCCGCTGCCGAGATCGCAAGTCAGCCCTACAGAGGTGAGTCGTATCCACTTAGATTTCTTGACTCGCTTCCCTTGACCCCGTAGACTGCAACTTATGCAAGCTGACCGATTCACCACCCGTGCCGCGCAGGCGGTCCAGGACGCACAGCGCCTGGCTACGCAGTACCGCAACAGCGAGATCGCCCCCGCTCACCTGCTGCTGGCCCTGCTCGACGCCGAGGACAACTCGGCCGTCCCGATCCTCAACAAGCTTTCCGCCGATGTGGCCGCGATCCGGGACCGCACCGAAAGGGCGGTCGCCGACCTCCCGACCCTGAGCGGCGACAACGAGCCGCCGTCCCGGCCCTCGCCGAAGCTCGTCAACGCCCTGACCCGCGCCGAGCGCGAGATGTCGGCGCTCGGCGACTCCTACGTATCGATCGGACACCTGCTCCTGGCGCTGGCCACGAAGGACTCCGGCGTCGGCGAGATCCTGCCCGAGCGCGAGTCGCTGGCCAAGGCTGTGACCGAGGCCCAGGGCCCGCACAAGATCGACTCCCCCGATGCCGAGGACAAGTTCGAGGCCCTGACCAAGTTCGGCCAGGACCTGACGGAGGCCGCCGAGGCGGGCAAGCTCGACCCGGTGATCGGCCGCGACGAGGAGATCCGCCGCGTGATCCAGGTGCTCTCCCGCCGGACCAAGAACAACCCCGTGCTGATCGGCGAGCCCGGCGTCGGCAAGACGGCGATCGTCGAGGGCCTCGCCCAGCGGATCATCGCCGGTGACGTGCCCGAGTCGCTGCGCGACCGCAAGGTCATCGCGCTCGACGTCGGCAGCCTCCTGGCCGGCTCCAAGTACCGGGGCGAGTTCGAGGAGCGGCTCAAAGCCGTGCTGGCCGAGATCAAGGAAGCCGAGGGCCAGATCGTGCTGTTCATCGACGAGCTGCACACGATCGTCGGCGCCGGTGCCGCTGAGGGCGCCGTCGACGCAGCCAACCTGCTGAAGCCGATGCTCGCCCGCGGCGAGCTGCGCGCCGTCGGCGCGACCACGCTCGACGAGTACCGGAAGCACATCGAGAAGGACGCCGCCCTCGAGCGCCGTTTCCAGCCGGTCAACGTCGGTGAGCCTTCCGAGGTCGACACGATCGCGATCCTGCGCGGCCTCAAGGAGCGCTACGAGGTCCACCACGGCGTGCACATCACCGACCCGGCGATCGTCGCCGCGGCAACCCTTTCGGAGCGCTACATCACCGACCGCTTCCTCCCCGACAAGGCAATCGACCTGATTGACGAAGCCGCCTCGCGGCTGAAGATGGAGATCGAGTCCTCTCCCGTCGAGATCGACGAGGTGGACCGCCGCATCCAGCAGCTCGAGATCGAGCGCCAAGCCCTGAGCAAGGACAAGGACGCCGCCACCAAGGCCCGCCTCGAGGCGATTGAGGGCGAGCTGGCCGAGTTGAATGAGTCCGCCTCCGAGATGAAGGCCCGCTGGCAGAACGAGAAGGGCGCGATCGACGCGATCAAGCAGTCCAAGTCGGACCTCGAGCAGGCGCACCGGGATGCCGAGCGGGCTGAGCGGGCCGGCGACCTCGAGAAGGCCGCCGAGCTCAAGTACGGGCGCATCCCCGACCTCGAGCGCGACGTCGCCGCCCAGCAGGGTCGGCTGGCCGAGCTGCACTCCGGCGGCGGCTCGATGCTGACCGAGGACGTCACCGAGGAGGACATCGCTCAGATCGTCGCGCGCTGGACCGGAATCCCGATCAGCAAGCTGATGGAGGGCGAGGTCGAGAAGCTGATCCAGATGGAGGACCGGCTGCACGATCGCGTGATCGGCCAGGACGAGGCGGTCGCGGCCGTCGCAAATGCTCTGCGTCGCTCGCGTGCTGGACTCGCGGACCCGAACCGCCCGATCGGCTCGTTCCTGTTTCTCGGCCCGACCGGCGTCGGCAAGACGGAGCTGGCGCGGGCGCTGGCCGGGTTCATGTTCGATTCCGAGGACGCGATGATTCGCATCGACATGTCCGAGTACATGGAGAAGCACGCCGTCTCGCGCCTGATCGGCGCCCCTCCCGGTTACGTCGGCTACGACGAGGGCGGGCAGCTGACCGAGGCCGTGCGCCGCCGCCCCTACGCGGTGATCCTGCTCGACGAGATCGAGAAGGCGCACCCCGATGTCTTCAACACGCTGCTGCAGATCATGGACGACGGTCGCTTGACCGATGGCCAGGGCCGCACCGTGAACTTCACCAACGCGGTGATGATCATGACCTCGAACGTGGGTTCCTCCGAGATCGCCGGTGAGCAGATCGACGAGAACATCCGCGAGCGGATCGAGGGCGTGCTCTCGAACATTTTCAAGCCCGAGTTCCTGAATCGGATCGACGAGACGGTGATCTTCCACCGGCTCGGCCGCGACGACATCTCCCAGATCGTCGAGCTACAGGTCGAGCTGCTGGCGGGCCGGGTGCGGGAGCGCGGGGTCGAGATCGAGCTCAGCGACGATGCAAAGACGCTGCTCGGCAACCTCGGCTACGACCCGACCTACGGCGCCCGGCCGCTGAAGCGCGTAATCCAGCGCCAGCTCGTCGACCAGTTGGCTCTGAAGCTGCTCGAGCGCGAGTTCGCCGCCGGCGACGTCGTCAGGGTCGACGCCGTCGACGGCGATCTGCTCTTCACGCGGGCGGTGAGCGGCGCTGAGAGGGCCGCGCAGCCCAGCTAACTGGATTCCCCGAGGTCGTGGCGGACCATGCCGGCCTCCGGCGCCCAGTCCGTGGGCGGGTGGTCGAAGGTCGCGGTGAAGGCCTGCCACCAATACGTGTCCGGGCTGCCGATCGTGCGGGGACAGAAGCGCAGCACGATCCGGTTGCCGCGACGCTCCGCCTTCGCCTTGCCGACCTTCGTCGCGCCCTGGTAGACGCCCGTCCTGCCGACCCGGTAGTTGGTGCCGAACTCATCGGCGACGTGGATGAACACCTGGCGCTTGGTGAAGCGGTTGGCGTCCACGACCGTGACGACGTGCTTGAGCCGCGTGCCGGCGTGGCCGGCCTTGACCTTGCGGATATCGAGTGCATCGACGCCCGAGGCATCCCCGGTGGGATCCGGGTACGACGACGAGTCCGCGCGGGCGCCGCCGGCGATGGCCAAGGCCAAGGCGACGACAGTGCCGAGCGCGAGAGTGAGTCGCGGGGCCCTGCGGTTGAAGGTGCTGGTCATGGTGGGTCCTCCTCTTGGTTTCGAGTTGTCGAGAACCAAGCTATGAGCAAGGAGTGGCGGTGAGAAGCGCCCCAAGGTGGGAGCCGCCGACACCCGGCGTGGCGGAGGAGGAGTTCCTGGTCAACAGTGGCTTCACCGACGTCGAGCAGACCGGGACGGGGACCTACCGGACGACCGTCGAGGACGGACTGCCTGACTGCAGCTTCACCGCGAGCTTCGCCGGACTCACACCAGCAGGCAGACGGTCAGTTGCCGTTGCCGCAGTCCTCGAGGCCGTAGTCGAGGGCCAGTTCGTTGGCCTCGTCAAAGGCGGTGTTTTCGCCGGTGAGCAGCAGGTTGGGATCCTCCTCCAGCGACTCGATCCCGCTACGCAGGGCGTCGACGATCGCGTTGATCTGATCGACGTCCTCGTCGGGCGGACCGAGAGCATCAATCTCGTTCGCCTGCTGCTCGAGGTTTGGTACGACCTCGTCGGTGACGAAGGCCTCAGCCTCGGCCTGGGTCGGCTGTGAAGAGGCGAAGTCCTGCTGCACCTGGTCGAGGTCCTTGGTGCCCTGGGCGCAGATCGCGTCAGCCTGGGCGATGAAGTCCGCGCTCGAAAGCGGGGTCCCCTGGGTGGTGTCGGTGGTCGAATCGCCGCCGCCGCAACCGGCGATCGACAGGGCGAAGGCGGCCGCGGCACCGGCCATCGCACGGGCAGACCGCGTCTTCAGTCCCTCGTTCAAAGCACTACTCCTTGGTTTGTGGGGTCGCGCCCGGCGGTCACCGGGGCGATCTCAGTCAGTCGCCGCCGAAGCCGATCGCGAGCAGCGCCGGGGCGCTGGGAGCCGTGAAGCTAGCTTCATGTTTCTCGCATCCTAATTGCTGGGTCGTCAGCCCGGACTTCGATCCTGTGCAGGGGCCGGTCGATCCGCTTGTCCAGTTCCTCGATCTCCCGGTCGTGGTCCGTGCCGTCGACGACCACGACGACCCGCTCGGCTCCGTACTGCGCGGCGACATCCTCGACGGCCTGGATCGGGTCGGCATCCACCAGACGCCCCTCGGCGTGGCAGCCAGCGGCGGCCAGCGTCGCCAGCGAGATCGCCAGGTTCTGCTGAGCGCGGATCCGCGACTCGTCGGTGTCAGAGAGCCAGCGCTGCAGGACCCCGGTGCTCGCCGGGGCCAGGACGAGCACCGAGTGCTCGGCCGGATCGCGCTCGGCCGCGCCGGCCTCTGCCAGCGTCGCGATCGAGTTGGCGCTGGCGCTGTCCTCAACCCCTGCAAGGGCGAGGACGACGACCGGCTGACCGCTCGCCTCGCCGGTGAAGTGGATTGGTCCGCGATGGCTCATCCGGGCCGCGAACACGACCAGCGCCGCGAGCATCAGCGCTCCCATAGTGGTGCCGACCGCGATGCCGCCGATCGCGAAGCCCAGGAACGGCGGGACGATCAGCCCCGCGACGATCAGCGGCAGCTGCCAGGAGCGCGGATGCCAGGTCTCCATGTCCGCTCCCGGCTACTGGTACATCGCGTACTCGACGCGGGGGCGCAGCTTAACCACCCTGGAGGGCTTGATCAGCGGCGAATCGCGGTCGTAGAAGAGGGAGAAGCCGTCGAAGAGCCCGCGCTGCGCCAGGTTGGCGTAGCCGGCCTTCTTCGCCGCCGGGGAGCCGATCCCGTCGAAGTTGAGGGTTACCGCGACGGTCCGCCGCTGCTTGACCCGAGGCCGCTTCTTGATGCTGCCCTCGCGGAACTGGTGCACGATCATCACCTTCGGCGGCAGGGACTCGTCGGCGAGGAGGCTCTCGATCCACCTCGAGGCCTTGTTGAGCTCGTCGGAGGTGACCTTGCCCTGCGTCGAGCCGGGGACACCCTTCTTGCCGACGTTCCACTCGGGGTCGATGCCGACGTCAACGTCAGGCATCGCGATCCACTTCCTCAGCGCCCGCAGCTCGGTCATGATCGGCGAGCGGCCCGGCTGGATGTCGAGCATCAGGCGGGCCCCGACCGAGCGCGCCGCCTTCAGGTAGGCGCGGATCACCTTCGGGTCCTGGCGGCTGCGGTACTTGCGGTCGTTGCCGGGGCTCGCGAGCGCCACCACGCCGATCAGGTTGATCGAGCGCTTCACCGGCCGCGAGGAGACCTTGCGGTACTCCCTGGCCTGCTTCTTGAGCTTGCGAGCGGCACCCTTTGGTGAACGCTTGCCGACCGCGGTCGCGGTCAGTTGCGGCGATCCATAGAGCGCGACGGTGATCGACCTGCCGAACTTGGAGGGGCTGTTCGGAGTCTGATCGACGCTGCCGCCTACTCCTCCCCCGGCCCGGCGGAGGGACGGCTGCGGCGCGGACTCCAGCGAGTCGAGGAAGCTGTCGGTCCGCGACTCGAACTGGGCCGCTGTGGGCGGTTGGGCAGCGGCCACCTGGGCCGAGCCCGCAATGGCGAACCCGGCAGCGAGCAGCCCCGTGGCCGCCAGCCGCCATAGGGCACTGCATGAGGATGATCCCGCAATCATCGTGGTGATCTTAGGGCCCAGGGCAAGTGGGCTCGCGGCCTCGGGGCGAGTTGCATGTAAGCCTTGCAGTCGATGGAGGCCCGCCGCAAACGCATCGGAATCGTCGCCTACTGGTTCAACCGCGGCCAGGGAGTCGTCGCCAGGCAGCTACGCAGCGCGGTCGATGAACTCGGGTACGAGAGCTTCGTACTGGCCCGGCCCACCCGGAAGACGAACATCCGCCCGGACTGGATCGACCGCGACGGAGTCTGGGATCAGGACGGGATCACAGCCGCCTCCGACTACCTGATTGGAGGCGACGAGTACCTGCGCTGGGCGCAGGAGAATCGGCTCGACGCGGTCCTCTTCGACCAGAACTACCAGTTCGAGGAGATCGCCCGGCTACGCCAGAGCGGCGTGGCGACCGCGGGCCGTTTCGTCTGGGAGCACTTCGAGACCGAACACGTCGGGCCCGCCAAGGCCGCGTTCGACCGCATCTACTCGATGACCGCCTGCGAGCAGCAGCGCTACGGAGAGCTAGGGATCGAGAGCCCAAGGCTCCGCTTCGGCTGCCACCCGGATACATCGCGCCACCTCCTCGGGCTTCGCCCTGCGGGGGTACGCGGCGGCGCATCAGCCGCGGGTGGGTCGACAACCACCTCAGACGTACGTTTGCTGTTTCCGGGTGGCTTCATGTCGAAGCGCAAGCCGCTGGCCGAGTCGATCGCGGCCTTCCGGGCCGCCGAGGGGGACGACCTGCGGCTGATCCTCAAGGCCCAGGTCGAGCGCCAGGCGACCCAGGTCAGGCGACTGGTGCGCGGTGGCAGGATCGGCAGGGCGGATGGCCGGATCGAGATCATCACCGACGATTTACCCACCGAGGCCTACCTGCGTCTGTTCTCCTCCGCGGACGCGGTCCTCGCCCCGAGCCGCTGGGAGGGCCTCGGGTTGCACCTCTACGAGGCGACGGCGTTCGGCATCCCGATCATCACCAACGACAATCCACCGATGAACGAAGTCGTGATCGACGGCAAAAACGGGCTCCTGGTGCCCGGCATTCCCGACGGCGAAGCCCGCTCGGGAATCCCGGCGTTCCGGCCCGATGTCGCCGCCCTGACCACGGCAATCGAGCAACTCAGGGACCCCGACCTGCGCGCGCGGCTGAGCGCCGGCGCCCGGGAGCGGCGGGGGGAGCTCGACTGGTCGAAGACGGTCGCCGATCTCGGCGAGCTGATCGACTCGCTCCCCCTCAACCCCGGAGGCACAGAATGAGAGAGCGCGTACTGAGGCGAGAGCAAGTGCTCGACGCCGACATCGAGAAGGCCTTCGACTTCTTCTCGCGCGCCGAGAACCTCGAGGCGATCACACCGCCGTGGATGCAGTTCCGGATCACCACCCCGACCCCGATCGAGATGGGTGCCGGGACGCTGATCGACTATCGCCTCAAACTGCACGGGATCCCGATCCGCTGGCGCACCCGGATCGAGGAGTGGGACGCGCCCCACGGGTTCGTGGACCAGCAGCTCAGCGGCCCCTACGCGCTGTGGCACCACACGCACAGCTTCGAGGCGATCGACTCCGGCCACACGCGGATGATCGATCTGGTCCGCTACGGGCACCGCTTCGGGCCGCTGGGGACGATCGCCGAGCACCTGATCGTCAAGCGCGACCTGGAGCGGATCTTCGACTACCGGCGCGAGGAGATCGCGGGTCTGATCAGCGTGGAGGCCGGCGCTAACGCATGAGCGCACCACCCACCCGACGATCCTCTGCCCGCCGGGCCTACGACGCCACCTACGGGCGCTTCTTCGCCCGCACCTACGACCGAATGCTCGCCGCGGCCGAGCGCGGCGAGCTGGGCAGGCGGCGCGCCGAGGTCGTCGCTGGGGTCTCAGGCAGGACGCTGGAGCTGGGCGCCGGCACGGGCCTCAACCTCGCGCACTATCCGGAGGCGGTCACCGACCTGGTGCTGACCGAACCGTTCGCGCCGATGGCCGCTCAGCTCCGGGAGAATCTCGCGAACAGTGCGTGGGAGGCCGAGGTGATCGAGGCTCCCGCCGAGGTCCTGCCCTTCGACAACAACAGCTTCGACTCGGTCCTGGTGACGCTCGTGCTCTGCACCGTCGATGACCAGGCCGCGGCGCTGACCGAGGTGGCGCGGGTGCTGAAGCCGGGAGGCTCGCTTCACTTCTTCGAGCACGTACGGGCCGACAGCAAGGGCCTGGCCCGTGCGCAGGACATCTTCCACAGTCCCTGGTTCGCGATCGGCCACGGCTGCCACTGCAACCGCGACACCGCCGCCGCGCTGGAGCGCTCCCAGCTCGAGGTCACGCGCCTACAGCGGGGTCTGATGGGCGGGATGGCGCCGATCGTCAAACCGACGATCGAGGGCGTCGCGACCCTCCCCGCCTGAGCGGTCCAACGGGGGGCAGCTTGCACGCCGGGCGTCAAACTGAAATAAGAGTGTTGCAGCGGCGCACGCTGCGGCACCAACCAGAGCAACGAGGAGGAGAGGGCAAATGGCACATTTCATCCTGCTGACCAACCTGACCACCGACGGGGTCAAGACGATTAAGAACAACCCGGCGCGGATCAACGAGGTCAACTCCGAGATGGAGCAGATCGGTCTCAAGGTCCTGCACCAGTGGGCGACGCTCGGGCAGTACGACTTCATCAGCGTGATTGAGGCGCCCGACGCCGAGACGATGGCCAAGGCTTCGCTCGAGCTCGGCTCGCGCGGGACCACCACCAACCACACGCTGACGGCGATTCCGGCCGAGGACTTCGCCCAGGGCCTGTAGATCGGTGCTCCCGGGCCGTCGCCAGAGCACCGTGCCGGAGCGCGGATGAAGATCCTCGTCGTAGGAGGGGGCGGTCGCGAGCACGCGATCGTCCGGGCCCTCGCTCGCTCGCCCCGCAACCCGGAGATCATCTGCGCGCCCGGCAACGCCGGGATCGCGGCGGACGCGCGATTGCTGGAGATCGGCTCCGGGGTCGAGGCGATCGTCGCGGCGGCGCAGGAGGCGGCCGTGGACCTGGTCGTGGTCGGGCCGGAGGCGCCCCTGGTCGAGGGCGCCGTCGATGCGCTCGAGGTGGCGGGCATCCCGGCCTTCGGGCCGAGCTCGGCGGCCGCCGAGCTCGAGGGCTCCAAGCACTACGCGAAGGAAGCGATGCGCGAGGCCGGTGTGCCGACCGCCGGCTACACGGTGCTGGGCAGTCGCGAGGAAGCGCTGGAGGAGATCGAGCGCAGCGCCTTCCCAGCAGTACTCAAGGCAGATGGACTCGCGGCGGGCAAGGGCGTGATCATCTGCGCCGACGAAGCCGAGGCCCGGGAGGCGGTGGACGTCTTCTTCGCCGAGCAGCGCTTCGGCTCGACCACGGTCGTGCTCGAGGAGTTCCTCGAGGGCGAGGAGCTCTCGCTGCTGGCGCTCTGCGACGGCGAGAACGTGGTGCCGCTCGCGCCGGCCCAGGACTACAAGCGCATCTTCGACGGCGACGGCGGGCCCAACACGGGCGGCATGGGCAGCTACTCGCCCGTCCCCGGAGTCGATTCCGAGCGGGTCGAGGAGCTGACCGACCTGGTCCACCGGCCGATCGTCAAGCTCATGGCGGAGCGCGGGATCCCCTTCCACGGGGTCCTCTATGCGGGCCTGATGATGACCGCCGACGGCCCGAGCGTGCTGGAGTTCAACTGCCGCTTCGGCGACCCCGAGACCCAGGCGGTCCTGCCCCGGATGCGCTCCGACCTGGTCGAGCTCTGCCTCGCCTCACGCGAGCCGGGCGGGCTCGCGGGGATACGCGCGGAGTTCGGTGACGACTGGGCAGTGGCCCTGGTGCTCGCATCGGCGGGATACCCGGAGAGCTCCTCCAAGGGAGACGTGATCACGGGAATTGCCGACGCCGAGGCGAGCGGCGCCGAGGTGCTTCACGCGGGCACCGCGGAGCGCGACGGCGAGATCGTCACGAGCGGTGGCCGGGTGCTCGCGGTGACCGCGCTCGGCTGCGACCCTGCCGAGGCCCGCGATCGCGCCTACGATGCGGCGCGCAAGATCAACTTCGAGGGCATCCAGATGCGAACCGACATCGCCTTGCGCGCTGTCGAGCGGCTCAGCGCCGAACGGAGCTGACGCCCCCTCGCCGAACCGATACCAACCCGCCAGCCAGAATCAGGAGCACAGACAACGATGAGCGACACCGAGACCGGAACCCAGCCGATGCCCGACCCAGAGACCGTGTTCTCCGAGATCGAGGTCGAGCAGCCGCTGGTCGGGATCATCATGGGCTCGGCCAGCGACAAGGAGAAGATGCTCGGCGCGGGCAAGATCCTGAGCGAGGCCGAGGTCCCTTACGAGGTCCGCGTGATGAGCGCCCACCGGGATCCCGAGACGGTGCGCGAGTACTGCATGATGGCCCGCGAGCGCGGCCTCAAGGTGATCATCGCGGGAGCCGGTCTGAGCGCCGCGCTGCCGGGCGTCGCCGCCGCCCACAGCGACCTGCCGGTGATCGGCGTACCGATCGCCGCCGGAACCCTCGGCGGGATCGACGCGCTGCTCTCGGTGACCCAGATGCCCCCCGGCGTCCCCGTGGCCGGCGTCGGCATCGACAACTCCAAGAACGCGGCTCACCTGGCGGTCCGGATAATCAACGCGTGACCGATACAGGCGACATCTCCTCCGCTTCGTGTCCGGGGACGCCTACCCACGGCATCTCCTCCGCTTCGCGTCCGGGGATGCCTTGATCCCCCGATACACACGGGAGGCGATCGGGTCGGTCTGGACCCAGCGCCGAAAGATGGAGGGCTGGCTCGAGGTCGAGCTTGCGGTGACCGAGGCGCTGGCCGCCGAGGGCGTGGTGCCCGAGGCCGACGCCCGGGCCTGCCGTGAGCGCGCCGGCTTCACCGTCGAGGCCGTCGAGGAGCGCGAACGGACCACCAACCACGATGTCGCCGCCTTCGTAGACATCGTTCAGGACTCGATCGGCCCCGAGGGGCGCTGGCTGCACTACGGCCTGACTTCCTCCGACGTCCTCGACACCGCCCTGGCCACCCAGCTCGTCGAGGCCGGCACGATCGTGATGAGCGGCGCCCGCGACTTCCGCGACGCGCTGATCGAGCGCGCGCTGGAGCATCGCGAGACGGTCTGCGTCGGGCGCACCCACGGGATCCACGCTGAGCCGACGAGCTTCGGCCTGCGGCTCGCGGGCTTCGCCTTCGAGGCCGACCGCAACACCGAGCGCCTGCGCCGCGCCTTCGAGCAGCTCGCCGTGGGCAAGCTTTCGGGCGCCGTCGGCACCTACGCCTCGCTCGCTCCCTCGATCGAGCGCCGGGTAATGGAGAGCCTCGGCCTGGGCCGCGAGGACGCCTCCACCCAGATCGTCCCACGCGATCGCCACGCCGAGCTGCTTTCCGCGATTGCCCTGGCCGCCGCTGGGCTCGAGCGCTTCGCCACCGAGGTCCGCAACCTGCAGAAGACCGAGGTCCGCGAGGTCGAGGAGCCGTTCGGCAAGGGCCAGAAGGGCTCCTCGGCGATGCCCCACAAGCGCAACCCGATCACCACGGAACGGATCACCGGTCTGGCCCGCGTGATGCGCGGCTACGCCCAGGCCGGGCTCGAGAACGTGGCGCTGTGGCACGAGCGCGACATCTCCCACTCCGGCGCTGAGCGCGTGATCCTCCCCGACGCGACGATCGGCATCGACTACATGCAGCACCTCGGCCGCAACGTCGCCGCCGAGATGGTCGTCCACCCCAAGCGCATGCGTGAGAACCTCGACCTGACCTACGGCGCCGTCTTCAGCCAGCGCGTCCTGACCGCGCTGCTCGACGCCGGCATGCAGCGCGACGACGCCTACATGCTCGTCCAGAAGAACGCCCAGCAGGCCTGGGACACCCGGACCCCGTTCCGCGAGTTGCTGGCCCCGGCGCTGGAGGAAGCGGGCATCGTCATCGACCTCGACGCCACCTTCGACCCTGCCGCCTACCTGCGCAACGCGGGCGAGGTCTTCGAGCGGCTCGAGGCGCTGGCGGGCTGAGCCGCCCGCGGACGAAGCTAAGCGCCGCGGCGCCGTCTGCCGATGGGAGCAGGGTGACAGCCGCCAACAAGCACTCCGCGATCCTGGCCCTCATCGGCTGGCTGCTGGGTGGGTTGATGCTCGTGTCTCCGGCGGCTGCGGCGTCCCTGCGGGCCCCGACGAAGGCCACGGTTGGGTCGGTCTCGGTGAGCAAGATTCAGTTGCGCTGGAAGGACCGCTCGGGCGAGCGCTACTTCGAGTTGCAGGGCCGTGCGGCCGGAGAGGACTGGCGCCCCCGCCGGATCAAGCGAAACCGCGAGCGCGGCATGGTCAGGGGCCTCGCCTCCGGGGTGCTGGTCGAGCTGCGCGTCCGCGCCTGCCGCCGGGCCGGCAGGTGCTCGCCGTTCTCGGCAACCCGTAAGCAGGCGACGCTGCTGGCGCCCTTCAACGGCCCACACCCGCCCCTCGGTTGCGAGACCTTCCCAGCCGGCGACTCCTTCAACCGGGATGTCTCAGGCGATCCCCTTGACCCCGACTCCGCCCAGATCATCAGCCGGATCAACGCCGATGGTGCCGATCAGGTGCACCCCGACTTCGGTTCCAACCCTCGTTACGGGATTCCCTATGTGGTGGTGCCCGGTGTCCAGCCCGGGGTGCCGATCAGCTTCGGCGACTTCGGCGACGAGAGCGATCCCGGGCCCTACCCGATCCCGCCCAGGTCGCCGATCGAGGGCAAGGGGGCAGACGGCGACCGGCACGTCCTCGTCGTGCAACGGCCGACCACGCCGGGTGGCGCTTGCCGGCTCTTCGAGCTCTACCGCTCCTTCCAGAAGGGCGGCACCCGTAACCGCTGGAGCGGCGACTCGGGTGCGGTCTTCGACCTCGGCTCCCCGCTCGCCGGCCAGCGCCCGGCCGACTGGACCTCGGCCGATGCCGCCGGGTTGCCGATCTTCCCGGGGCTCGCCACCTACGAGGAGGCCTCCTCGGGGGAGATCGATCACGCCCTGCGGATCACCTTCGAGCAGACCCGGCGCGAATATCTGAGCCCGGCGACCCACTACGCCTCCGACAGCTGCAACTCATTTCGCCCGCCGATGGGCATGCGTCTGCGGCTGACGGCCGGCTACGACACCTCGGGGCTGAGCGGCCGGGCGCTGACGATCGCCGAGGCGCTCAAGAGCTACGGCGCGATTGTCGCCGACAACGGCTCCAACTGGTACATCAGCGGTTCGACCGACAGGCGCTGGCCGGACGGGAACCTGAACGGGCTGAAGGAGATCCCGGGTACGGCGTTCGAGGTCGTGGACGTGCCGGGTACGACCTCCGCCTCCCCCTGCTGAGGGCGGTCGCCCGGTTCAGGCAACGCCGGCCTTGCGCGCGCCACGCATGCCGGCCCTTGTGGCGATCCCGGCGCCGACGTTGAAGAGCAGCTTCGAGGGCGGCAGCCGGGCACCGGCCTTCGTGTGCGGGGCATATGTGAGCGCTTCCCCGTCGCGCTGCAGCCAGCCGGTATGGATGCGCTGCTCCTGGCCGATCATGGCTCGCTCGAATGCATGCGAGGTGAGCCCCGCCCGGCGACCACCCTGCGGTACCAGGTCGTTGGCCACCGCGAGCGACACGCCCTTCGGGCCGCTGCCCGTGGCCCGGGCCGTAACCAGGAGTGGCAGCTCGTCGCCGCCGCTCCAGCCGAGCAGGGTGTGCGGCAGTCGCCCGGCCGCGGAGATGAGCTTGTCGCAGTCCTCGCGTGGACCGGTTCCGTTCTTCGGCGGCTTCTGTGGGGCGGCTGGGCCGGGCAGCGGCGCACCGAGGACCTCGGGCTCGCCCGCGCAGTCGCCGTCGCGCCACCAGAGCACCCGCTCAATCTCGATCTCGATTCCGACGCGCTCCCAGTAGTAGACGCGCATCAGGCGGGCCGTGAGCCCCGTCGTCCGCGGGCCGAGGAAGCGCTCCCAGTGCGGGGTGATCGACTCCAGCCACTCGCGGTCCGGCTGCGGCTGCACCTTTGCGCGCCCCTGGACGAGGACGAAGTCGGGGCGGTCGGCGTAGCCGTGCTCGCGGGCGTGGTAGGCGATCGCTGCCGCGGGATTGGCACGCAGGCGGGCGATCTTCTTCCAGAGGCCCAGCGAGGTGGACACCGTGACGGTGCCGCGCTCGCGGTCGCGCACGCCAAGCGGTGACATCGGCGTGATCACGACTCCCTTCGCGGGCGTCAGGTAAGCCACCCCGGCCGCGGCGTCGCCGGCGATCACCTCGTCGACGGCGTCCGGCCAGGCGACCGGCATCAGAGGTCGAAGTCCGCCTGTGCGGGCTCGGCCAGGAAGCGCTCCAGCGCGGCCTTGCCTCCGGAGCGGATCGGCTCGCCGTGGGCGAGCAGGACCGCCTCGAAGTCGAGCTCGAGCAGCCGCTCGATCGCCGCGAGTTGCTCGCGCTTGACGGTCTCGGGATCGTCCATCAGGGCGTCCGGCACGAAGGCGAGCTGCCCATCCCAGGCGATCACGCCGTCGGCCAGGGCGAGAGCTCCGGGGCCGATGCGGACGTGCAGGGCGCCGTCATCGGGGCAGATCGCGCCGACCTCGTGGGCCGTGATCCCGGGGGCGACCTCGTCGCCCCATGCGTAGGGCTTGACCGGTGGCTCGCCGGAGAACTCGTGCATGCCCGACTCCGGGGCGTGGACCGTGCAACGGAAAGCCTCGACCAGCTCCTCCGATCCACGCAGGTGGTGGCGGTTGGTGAGCACCACGTGCTCGACCCCGCCCTGCTCGGCCAACTGCTTGACCAGATCGGCATGACCGATGGGATCGATCACCACTCTCTGGAAGGGCAGGTAGTAGGAATGGACGTCCTGACCGATGCGCGCATGCCGGGCCCGCCAGTGCAGAACTCCGTCGATGACCTCGTTGAAGCCGCTCATTGCGGGCAATCGTACGCACGTAGGCGTGTTTTCGTCCAGTGCGTTGCTAGGTTCGCGGCATGACTGACGCACTCACAGATTTGAAGCTCCATTCCAGCGGCAAGGTCCGCGAGATCTACCACTCCGGAGAGGAGCTGATCATGGTCGCCAGCGACCGGATCAGCGCCTACGACGTGATCCTGCCCGATCCGATCCCCGACAAGGGCAAGGTGCTGACCCAGATGTCGATCTTCTGGTTCGAGACCACCGGCGAGATCGTGCCCAACCACTTCCTCGACGAGGAGGTGCCCGAGGAGGCTGCCGGGCGCGCGATCCGGGTCAAGAAGCTCGACATGTACCCGGTGGAGTGCGTCGTCCGCGGCTACATCACCGGCTCCGGCTGGAAGGAATACAAGGAGAGTCAGTCCGTCTGCGGGATCGAGCTTCCGGCCGGCCTGCAGGAGTCCGAGATGCTGCCGGAGCCGATCTTCACCCCGGCGACCAAGGCCGATGTCGGCGACCACGACGAGAACATCGACATCGACCGCGCCGCCGAGATCATCGGCTCGCGGGCGCTGATCGAGGAGCTGCGCCGCGTCTCGATCGAGCTCTATGAGCACGCCGCCGCGCACGCGCTGGAGCGGGGAATCATCCTCGCCGACACGAAGTTCGAGTTCGGCTTCACGCCCGGCGCGGAGGTGGTGCTCGGCGACGAGGTCCTGACGCCCGACTCCTCGCGCTTCTGGCCCGCCGACACCTACGAGGCCGGCCGTGGCCAGGCGAGCTTCGACAAGCAGTACGTGCGCGACTGGCTCGATCAGGAAGGCTGGGACCACTCACCTCCCGCGCCGACCCTGCCCGACGACGTGATTTCCGGGACCAGCGATCGCTACCGCGAGGCCTACGAGAAGATCACCGGCCGCGAGCTGGGCTGAGATCCGATGAGCGACGGGATGGCCGCAGGCGTCGGCCGCGCCAAGCTCGAGCCCGACTCGCCCGAGCGCTTCGTCACGCTCCGCAAGCAGCTGGGCGTGACGAGCTTCGGGCTCAACCAGATGAACCTCGAGCCCGGCCAGCGCGGCCGGATCCACCGCCATCACAGCCAGGAAGAGGTCTACCTGGTGTTGTCGGGCGAGCTCACGGTCGGCATCGAAGGTGAGGAGCAGACGCTCGCCGAGGGCGAGCTGATCCGCGTGGTCCCGGCCCTGAAGCGACAGCTCTCCAACCGCTCGGCGACGCGCGTGGTCTTCATCGCGCTGGGTGGCATCGGTGAGCACCAGGGACGTGACGGCGAGGCCTTCGAGACGTGGGAGCAGGCTGAGGGAGCGCCGCCGCAGGAAGTGCCCCTGCCCGAGGACCTGCCACCCGGCTCCTGAACTTTTGTACCGGCGGGACAACTCGGCAACGGGTGTCCGCGTCTAACCTGAGACCCGATGACGATTCTTATCCAGGGCATGCGGCGCTCGGGGACGACGATCCTCTACGACGCGCTGCTCGAGGACCCCGAGCTGCACTGCTTCTACGAGCCGTTCCGCGAGGACACCGAGACCCCCGGTGGGGGCAGCGGCGCCCGCGAAACCGACCCGTTCGCCGAGACCCGCGCGCTGCGCGCCGCCTACGCCGCCGCCGAGTACCCAGACCTCGATATCGAGGAGTTCAACTGGGGCGGTCCACGCGAACCCAGACTGGAGATCGGCCCCGAGCTGCCCGCGCACTGCACCGGCTTCGTCAGCCACCTGCTGAGCCAGCCGGCCGGCGAGGGTGGGGTGATGATCAAGTTCACAAGGATCTCCGACAAGCTCGAGGCGATCGCCCCACTGGCCCCCGACGGCGTCTTCGTCCACGTCGTCCGCGACCCGCGGGCGGTCGCGGTCTCGATGATGATGGGCAAGGGCCGCAAGCGAGCCGACGACTACGACACGCCCGACTCGTTCTTCGAGGAGCGCAGCAAGCGCAAGCTCTGGTCCAGCTACCAGCTCTCCCAGGAGTTGCTCAAGCGCCCGGAGTACGCCCACATCCGCCGACCCCCCAACTTCCTGCGCATCCTGATGGTCTGGAAGCACACCTTCGAGCACGCCTTCGCCGACGGCCACCGGCTGTTCGACGACCGCTTCGCGCTGCTCCGCAACGAGGAACTGCGCGCCGACCCGATCGGGGCCCTCGCACGGGTCTACCGGGCATCCGGGCGGCCGACTCCCAGTGCCGTCGCCGAATGGGCCCGCGGCGCGGTGAAGCCTTCCGAGGTTCCCTACTCGGCCAACGACCCGCGCTGGGGCGAGGCCTTCGCCACGCTCGGGATGCGCGAGTCACTCGAGAACGCCGGCTACCCGGTGCTCGCCGAATCGGCCGCGGCGGCCCGCGCGCCGAGCCGGATGAGCGGCATCCTGGGACGGGCTCGCAAGCGCGCCAAGCTCAACCGGGCGAAGTGAGCCTCGCCCACCCTCTTCGAGCGAACCGGCCGGCAGCGTGTTTCGGCCTCGGCGCTCAGTAGGGTCCCGGCCATGCTCGCGCGAGTTCTGATCAGGCCCAAGGCGGGCGTCGTCGATCCCCAGGGAAAGGCGGTGGAGCGTGCGCTGCCGAGCCTCGGCTTCGAGGGCGTCGGCGAGGTCAAGGTCGGCCGCATGGTCGAGCTGCGCGTGGACGATCCGGACAAGCTGCCCGAGCTCTGCAAGAAGTTGCTCGCCAACCCGCTCGTCGAGGACTACGAGATCGAGCTCGAGGGAGGCGCAGCCGCACCGCTGGGCGCCGGCGGCGACGAGGAAGGGTCCTGAGCCGGCGATGAAGTTCGGCGTCGTCCGCTTCCCGGGCTCCTGCGATGAGGTTGACGCGGTCGCCGCCTGCGAGAAGGTCGGTGAGGCGGAGCTGCTGTGGCACGGCGACCCGGATCTGAAGGGGGTCGATGCGGTCGTCGTCCCGGGCGGTTTCTCCTACGGCGACTATCTGCGGGTCGGCGCCATCGCGCGCTTCGCACCGGTGATGGAGAAGGTGGCGGCTTTCGCCGCCGAGGGTGGACCGGTGCTCGGCATCTGCAACGGCTTCCAGGTCCTCTGCGAAGCCGGGCTGCTGCCCGGCGCGCTGCTGCCCAACGAGGGGCTCAAGTTCCTCTTCCGCCAGGTGGACCTCGTGGTCGAGGACGCGAGCTCCGCCTGGAGCGCCGCCTGCGAGCCCGGCGAAGTCCTCTCAATCCCGGTCAAGCACACGACCGGCCGGTTCTTCGCCCCCGCCGAGCAGCTCGAGACGCTCGAGGGCCACGGGCAGGTGGTGCTTCGTTACGCCGCCGGCCATAACCCGAATGGCTCGCTGGCCGAGATCGCCGGAGTCCGCAACGAGGCGGGCAACGTGATGGGCCTGATGCCGCACCCCGAGCACGCGATCGAGACCGCCGTCGGCGGCTCCGACGACGGTCTCAAGCTCTTCGCCTCGGTCGCTCAGGCCGCAGCCGCGGCCTGAGTCGCGGCCGGACGGGTCGCTCTGCGATCCTCCCCGGTTGATGCGAGTCGGAATCTGTGCTTTCTGGTTCAACCGTGGACAGGGCGTCGTCGCCCGCCAGCTGCGCTCTGCGCTGGATGCCCTCGGCCACGAGACCTACATCCTCGGCCGGCCAACCAAGGAGAGCTTCCCGATGCCACAGGAGGCGCGGGAGGACGACGTCTGGGCCCAGGAACGCGTAACCCCTGCCTCCGACTTCTTCATCCCCGAGCAGGAGCTGCGCGGCTGGGCGAAGGACTGCGGCCTCGACGCCTGCTTCTTCGACCAGAACTACGAGTTCGACTCGATCGCGGCGCTGCGCGGCGACGGGGTACGAACGATCGGGCGCTTCGTCTGGGAGCGCTTCTCCGAGGAGCACGTGACCGATGCGCAACGCGCCTACGAGACGATCTACGCGATGACCCGGGCCGAGCAGCAGCGCTATGCCGGCATGGGCATCGAGGCCCCCTTCCTGCAGTGGGGCATCCACCCGGAGTACGAGCGGATCACGCCGCACCGCGATGGCCGCTACCCGGGGGCCGCCGGACGCGAAGCAGAGGAGGCCACGGGCCTTGTCTATTTCCATTACCACGCGGGTTTGCTCGGAAAGCGCAAGCCGTTCAAGGAGATCGTCGAGGCGTTCAGCGCGACAGCCAGCCCCGATCTGCGACTGATCCTCAAGGCCCAGATCGAGCGGCGGATGAACTTCCTCGAGAAGGCGGTCAAGAGGGACTCGCGGATCGAGCTGGTCCTCGAGGACCTACCCACCGACGAGCACCTGCAGATGTGCGCCGACGCCCATGTCTGCATGGCACCGGCGCGCTGGGAGGGGCTCGGGTTGCATCTGTATGAGGCGATCGCCTTCGGTCAGCCGATCCTCTGCAACGACGATCCGCCGATGAACGAGCTGATCACCGACGGTGTCAACGGCCTGCTCGTCCCGTCCCATCACGACGGCGACGCCAACAGCGGAATCCCGGCCAAGACCGTGGATGTGCCGGCGCTGAGCGTCGCAATCGAGCGACTGGCCGACCCCGGCCTGCGAGCGACCCTCGAGGCGGGCGCCCGTGCGCGCCGCGATGAGCTCAGCTGGGACGGCGCCCTGGCCTCGGTAGCGGAGCTGATCGCGTGAGGCACCGCCGCCGCTCGGCGAGGCCACCGCTGGCGCGCTTCCTCGCGCCGCTCGTGCTTCTGCTCCTCTTTGCCGGAGTAGCGGCGGGCTGCGGAGAGAAGGCCGAGCCGACGCCAGGTCCCCCGCCCGCCCCGTCGCCCCCGGCCGGCACCGGTCCGCTGACGGCCGACGGCGCCACGCTCGGCTACAACGACACCCTGCGGCCCGGCGATCCCGGTAACCAACTGCTCGAGGGCTCCGGGGCGAGCTTCGTTCGCACGCCGCTCAGCTGGGCCGTGGTCGAGCGGGAACCCGGGGTCTACGACTGGACCAGAGCTGACGCGATCCGCGACGAACTCGCCGCGCAGGGCGTCGCCCCGCTGTGGGTCGCGACGAGCTCGCCCTGCTGGGCGGTCGCCGGCGCGGCCAAGGGTGACTGCGACCCCACCGAACCCGGCCTGGCGCCTTCCGCCCGCAACTACGCCGACTACGCCGACTTCGTCGTCGCGGTCGCCGAGCGCTATCCCGCGGCCGCGGGAATCGAGATCTGGAACGAACCGAACATCCCGAACTTCTGGCGACCGAAGCCCGATGCCGCCGCCTACCGGGCGCTGCTCGAGACGACCGTCGATGCGACCGACGTGGCCGACGTGAGGGTGCCGATCGTCGCCGGCGCGCCCTCCCCCACGACCGCGAAGGACGCCCGGGAGAAGCCCGCCAAGATCCCCTTCGTGGAGTTCCTGCAAGCGGTGCTGGGTGGGGGCTCGCCACCCGCGGTAGACGCCGTGGGCCTGCACCCCTACCCGCTGCTGGCACCCGGCAAGGACCCGGTCGCGGCCAGCGTCCAGCTTTTCGACGACGGGGCCCGGGTGATCAAGCGCGGACTGCCGAAGACACCGATCTGGGTTACGGAGATGGGCCTGACCACCGCCGGGCAGAGCGCGATCAGCCCGCAGGCACAGTCGCAGGGGCTGGTCGAGCTGTTCGAGAAGTTCGCGCGCCGCAGGGTGCCACTGATCGCCGTCCACCGGCTCTTCGACCAGGCCGATCCGCCGTTCCCGTTCGAGGCGGGGTTCGGTGTGGTCGAGGCGGACCGCGAAACCCCGAAGCCCGCCTACTGCGCCCTGGCGAAGCTGCTCGGCGGCGACGGCGACGCCTGCTCCGACTGAGCCGGGGCGCCACCCCGGCGCCGATCCTGCCACCCTTCCGGCGATGGCAGCAATCTTTGGAAACCACGACGCAGGAGACCGCGAACCGGTCCCTTTCATCGTCGGCGTCGGGCGCTCCGGCACCACGATGCTGCGGCTGATGCTCGACGCCCACCCCGACCTCGCGATCCCGCCGGAGACGCACTTCGTCCCTGAGCTGATCGAGGCGATCGACGAGGGCGCCGACCCCGCCAAGGCGGTCGAGGTGATGCAGTCGGTACGCCAGTGGGGCGATCTGCACATGGAGCCGGCCGAGGTCCAGCGGCGGCTCGAGGCGCTCGACGACTGGAATGCCGGTGACGCGCTGCGCGCCTTCTACGGGATCTACCTCGAGCGCCAGGACAAGCCGCGCTGGGGTGAGAAGACTCCCGCGTACGTGCGCAAGATGCGGATGATCGAGAGGACCCTGCCCGAGGCCCGCTTCATCCACGTGATCCGCGACGGCCGCGACGTCGCCCTCTCCCGCTGGAAGCGGACGCTCGGCGAGGGCAAGCGCGCGCCCGCCGGCCAGGTGGCCGAGGGCTGGGAGCGGCGGATCCGCCGGGCCCAGAAGCAGGGCAAGCGGCTCGGCCACTACCTGGAGCTGCGCTATGAGGATCTGGTCACCGACACGGAAACCAACCTCCGCAAGATCAGCGAGTTCCTCGAGCTGCCCTGGGACCCGGTGATGCTGCGCTACTACGAGCGCGCCGCCGATCGCATGGCCGAGATGGCGGGCGATCTGCCCTCCACCGACGGCAAGCCCGTCCGCCCCGGCGAGGAGCGCATGCAGGCCCACGCCATGACCCAGCAGCCGCCCGACCCCAGCGCGATGTACCGCTGGAAGGAAAAGATGAGCCCCGAGGACATCGCCGCCTTCGACGCCGAGGCCGGCGGCCTACTGTCGGAACTCGGCTACGAGGTCACGGCTTGAGTAAGTACACGGTTCTCGACGAAGCGCTGCACGACTACATCGTCGAGCACGGCGCCCGCGAGGATGCGGCGCTGGTGAAGGTGCGTGAGGGGACGGCGGCGCTGGGTGAGATCTCGGTCATGCAGGTCGCGCCCGACCAGGGCGCCCTGATGACGATGCTGACCCGACTCTGCGTCGGTGATGGCGATGGCCGAGCGATTGAGGTCGGCACGTTCACGGGATACTCGGCGATCTGCATCGCGCGTGGGCTCGGACACGGCGGGCGACTGGTCGCCTGCGAGCTGGATCCTGAGCGCGCCGCGAGCGCCGCGGCCAGCTTCGCGGAGGCCGGAGTTGCCGAGCGCATCGATCTGCGCGTCGGAGCGGCCGCCGAGACGCTGGCCGAACTCGAGGCCGCCGACGGCGAGCCCTTCGATCTGGCCTTCATCGATGCCGACAAGACCGGCTATCTCGCCTACTACGAATCCTGCTTGCGGCTCCTGCGCCAGGGCGGCCTGATCGTGCTCGACAACGTCCTGCAAGACGGCAAGGTGCTCGAGCCGGAGGGCGAGGAGAGCCCGGAGGCGATCGACTCGCTCAACCGGATGATCCGTGACGACGACCGGGTCGAGATCGCCATGGTCGCCGTCGCCGACGGGATCACCCTCGCCCTGAAGCGATGACGCCACGCACGCCCGGACGCGAAGCGGAGGACGTGGCGGGCATATGAGAATCGGCATCGTCTCGAAGTGGATCGCCTCGGGGCAAGCGGTAGTCGCCAGGCACCTGCGCTCGGCCCTCGACGAGCTCGGCCACGAGAGTTTCGTGCTCGCGCGTCCCGGCTCGGGGCCGCGCGCGCAAAAGGCGGCGGCCGCGAGCGCCGGGGACATCGACCCTGTCTGGGATCAGCCCGGGATCACCGAGGCCTCCGAGCACCACGTGCCGCTCACCGAGTACGAGGACTGGGTCCGTGCCAACTCGCTCGACGCCATCCTCTGCGACGAGAACTACCAGTTCGACGAGATCCATCACCTCCGCGAGCAGGGCGTGCGCACGATCGGTCGCTTCGTCTGGGAGTACTTCGAGGAGACCTACGCGCATGGGGCCAAGACCGCCTTCGAGACGATCTACTCGCTGACGCTGGCTGAGCGCGACCGCTACGCCGAGATGGGTATCGAGAGCCCCTACATCCAGTGGGGCATCCACCCGGAGTTGCTGGAGGTGGCAGCCGAGCACCAGCATGCCCGGACGCGAAGTGGAGGACATGCTGGATGTATTTACTTCTACTTTCCGGGTAGCTTCCTCGGCCGGCGCAAGCCGATCCGCAAGGTGGTCAAGGCATTCGGCCGGGCCGAGGGTGAGCACTTGCGTCTGCTGATCAGCGCCCAGCTGCCGCGCAACGACGAGTTCCTGCACGAGGCAGCCGCGTCCGATCCACGGATCGAGCTGGCGCTGGACGACGACCCGGAGCCCGTGCACCGCGCCCGCTTCGCAGCCTGCGACGTCTGCCTCGCCCCCACCCGCTGGGAGGGTCTCGGGCTGCCCCTGTTCGAGGCGACCGGCTTCGGTCTGCCGATCATCACCAACGACAAGCCGCCGATGTCGGAGATGGTGCTGGACGGCACCAGTGGCATCCTCGTCTCCTCGACCCAGAACGGCGAGGCCCGCTCCGGAATCCCGGCCTGGGACCCCGACCCGCAGGAGCTGACCGCCGCGATCGAGCGGCTCGGGGAGAGGGACGAGCTGGAGCGGATGCGGGCGGGCGTCGGGAAGCTCGCGGAGCAGCGTGCCTGGCGCCACACCGTCGAAGGCCTCGGCGAATTGCTCCATCGATGACGGCCCCGGGCGAGTCGGTTCTGAGCCGGTTGGGCAAGGTCGGCCTGCCTGCGCCGATCGCCGAGCTCGCGGCGCGCGACTGGGACGTGGTGGTGGTCGGTGGCGGCCACAACGGGTTGACTGCAGCCGCGTACCTCGCGAAGGCCGGCCGCTCGGTGCTGGTACTCGAGCGGCGGGAGCAACTCGGCGGCGCCTGCACCATCGAGCGCCCGTTCCCGGACGAGGGCTATCTCGTCAGCCCCTGCGCCTACGTCGTCGGCCTGCTCGACCAGCTCGTGATCGACGAGCTGAGCCTGCGCAAGCACGGCTACCACGTGACCCTGTGCGATCCGCATCTGTGGTGCGGGTTTGCCGACGGCACCTCCTACGCCGACTTCGCCGACGAGAACGCGACCTCGGCCTATCTGCGCGAGAACGGATTCAGCGAGGCCGACATCGCCGGGCTCGCCTCCTACTACTCGCTCTACGCCCGGGCCCGGGGGCTGCTGCGGAATGGGCCCGGGGGCGACACGTGGCTGGGCTCCTCCCCCACGCGGGAGGAGCTGGAGAAGATCCTCGGCGACGACCCGGAGCTGATCTCGCTCGTCTTCGAGGACTCGGTCGCGGAGGTGCTCGAACGCTACGTCTCCGACCCGCGGCTGCACCAGGCGATGTGGGGTCAGGGCGTGATCGGCACCAACGCCGGGCCGCGGACACCGGGCACGGCCGCCGTGAAACTGATGCACAGCATGGGAACGCTCGAGGGTTCGGGCGGCTCCTGGGGCTACGTCACCGGCGGCATGGGCACGATCTCCTTTGCGATCGCCGATGCGGCGGCGGAGGCTGGAGCGGTTCTCGCGGCGGGAGTGCCGGTCGCGCGAATTCTGCCCCGCGAGGGAGTGGAACTGGAGAGCGGCGACCTGATCCGGGCGCGCTCGATCGTCTGCAACGCCGACCCCAAGCGCCTGCAGGCGATGCTCGCCCCCGAGTCGGTCCCGACCGAGTTCGGCGCGCGTCTCGAGGGGTGGCAGACCGACTCTCCGGTGGTCAAGCTGAACGCTGGCCTCACCCGCATGCCGACGTTCAGCGCGGCGCCGGAAGGCCTGCGGCCGGAGCGGGCGATGGTCACGGTCGCCGTGCCGATGGACGAAGGTCAGGCTGCTTTCGAGGCGAGCGCCGCGGGCGAAACCCGGATCGGCTTCTGCGAGCTCTACTTCCACTCCGCCTACGACCGCTCCGTCGCCCCCGAGGGCCGGCACACGCTGAGCGCCTTCACCCAGTACGCGCCTCCCGGGGCCTCAGCAGCCGCCGACGGGGGTGCGGCGCTCACCGATGCGGTGCTCGACGCGATCTCCACCGCGGCGCCCGACCTGCGCGAGTGCCTCGAGTTCACCGAGGTGCTCGGGCCGGCCGACATCGAGGAGCGGATCGGGCTGACCGGTGGTCACATCTTTCAGGGCTCCGCGCTCCCGGACCAGATGTGGGAGCGGCGCTTCGACCACCGCACACCGATCGACGGCGTCTACCTGTGCGGTGCCGCCACCCATCCAGCCGGCTCCGTGATCGGCCTCAACGGCCGCAACGCCGCCCAGGCAGTCCTTGCCGACGGGGTCTGAGCGGGCGCCGAGCCCGATACCTAGAAGCGGATCAGCTCGACCTGGACCGGAACGGTGCCTCCGAGACCTGCCCAGCTCCGATCAGCGGTGAGAGCGGGCACCTGCAGGCGACCGGCGAGGGCTAGGCAGGCGCGGTCTCCGAGCGATAGTCCGCTGTCTTTGGTGAGAGGTCGCAGTGCGGCGATCGCCACCGCATCATCGAGCCCCGGAGGCAGAGCCTGAAGCGCATCGCCGAGCCCGCCTAGCTGCCTAAGTGTCTCGTCGGGATCGGCTCCGGTCTCGGCTAGCTTCCCGAGCACCTCGGCGAGATTCACGATGCTGATCGCGCAGCCCGCCTCGAGCGCTGCCGCAACCCGATCAGCGCCCGGCTCGTCGAGCATGTACGCCAGCAGAGCGGACGCGTCGAGGACCGATTGGGAGATCGGCGGCCCGTTGCCTACTCGTCCGTGGCTTCGGCGCGGCGGTCCGCCAGGAGCTCATCACCCAACGCTCGACCGGCGGCGGTTCCTGTCCAGGCGCCCCGGAGACTCTCGATCCTGGCGGCGACCGGCATCAACTGCAGGGCGCCGTCCCGCTCGCTGAGCGAGAGCTTGTCACCAGGCTCGAGGCCCAGCCTGGCGCGCACGTCGGCGGGGATCACCAGGCGCCCACGATCGCCGAGCTTGACTGTGTGGCTCATGCTTGCAAAACTACCACACTCGCGCACTTGTCCCACAAATTGCCTGTATGGGATAAGTGCGCCACGCTCCGGCTTCTCGCCGCTTGGCTAGCCTCCCCCTCTCATGGCACCGGACGCGGATATCGAGGGAGTCGGCGACGAGTTGCAGGCATCGGGCAAGGCCTCGCGCTGGGAGGAGTTCAGAATGCCGGTCGAGTTGAGCGGCAAGAGTTTCCTCGACGTGGGCTGCTGGGAGGGCGTGCACTGCGGCGAGGCCGTCCGTCGCGACGCCTCCCGAGCGCTCGGCATCGACCTCTGCACCTCCGAGGACCTCAAGCTCAACGTCGAGCGCTACGGCTTCGACTTCCTGCAGATGGACGTCTTTAGCGAGAAGTGGCTGGCCCTCCAGAGCTTCGACATCGTCCTCTGCTCCGGACTGCTCTACAGCGTCGACAACGTAATCGGCTTGTTGCTCCGCCTGCGCAACGTGACCAGTGAGCTGCTCGTCATCGAGACCGGAATCACCCGGCTGCAGGAGGACAGGCCGATGATGATCTACCACGGCGAGGGCGAGGGCACCAACAACTCCTCGAACTGGTGGACCCCGAACAAGCTCTGCCTGGAGCAGATGCTCACCACGGCCGGCTTCGAGGGTCTCAGTACCGTCTGGGAAGAGGAGCGCCACGAGCACTACTCGCGGATCTGCATGCACGCCGTGCCCGTCGGGCGTCTGGAAGTGGAGCGACTCCTGCCGCGCAAACAGCGCGCGATGAGCATCCACGGCGGCAACCGCAGGGCCGGCAGGGCGAAGGCGAATCCCGAGAACGAGGATCGCTGAGCCGTGGCTCTCGCGGGCCGATGCGCGTGCGGTGCGGTGCGGTTCGAGGCCGGCGCCGACGAATGAGGGTCGGAATCGTCAGCAAGTGGTTCAACCGCGGCCAGCCGATCGTCGGCCGCTACATCCGCTCCGCCGTGGACGAACTCGGGCACGAGAGCTTCGTGCTGGCCAGGCCGCGGCGGCAGCAGGGGCCGCGTCCCGGGGCCCTGGAGCGGACCGGGATCTGGGATCAGCCCGGGGTGACCGAGGCCTCGGCCTTCGAGGTGCCGCTGGACGAGTACCTGGCCTGGGTCGAGGAGAACTCGATTGAGGTTCTGCTCTGCGACCAGAACTACCAGTTCGAGGAGCTCGCGCAAATCCAGGCCCGGGGGGTCCGGGTGATCGGCCGCTTCGTCTGGGAGCACTTCACGGAGGAGCACCTGCCCGCGGCGCGCGAGGCCTACGACACGATCTATTCGGTGATCGAGGCCGAGCAGGAGCGCTACGCCGGCTGGGGCCTGCAGACACCGCGGGTGCCGTGGGGGATCCATCCGGAGCTGCTGGCGGTCCCGGTCGAGCGCGCCGACGACGGGTTCACCCGCTTCGTCTTCCCCGGCGGGTTCCTCGGCCATCGCAAGCCCCTGGAGCCGGTGGTGGAGGCGTTTGCCCGGACCTCCGACCCCGACCTGCGGCTGCTCGTCAAGGCCCAGATCGAGCGTGACCGGCTCGGCAAGCTGCCCCGCAAGGTGCGCAAGGACGAGCGCATCGAGTGGTCGCTTGGCGACGAGGAGTGGGACGAGCACCTGCGCACGCTCGCCAACTGCGAGGTCTGCATCACTCCCTCGCGCTGGGAAGGTCTGGGCCTGCCCCTGTATGAGGCGACCGCGTTCGGCCAGCCTCTGATCACCAACGACGACCCGCCGATGAACGAGGTCGTGGAGCACGAGCGCAATGGCCTGCTCGTGCCCTCGCACCCCGACGGGACTGCGCGGTCGGGGATCCCCGCCAAGCGTCCGGATCCGGAGGCCCTGACGCAGGCCATCGAGCGACTCGGTGACGCCGAGCTACGTGCACGACTCGCGGCCGGCGCCGAAGCCCGGCGCGAGGAGCTGAGCTGGGAGCGGACCGTTGCGGCTCTGGGAGAGCTACTCGGCGGGAGTTGAGCGGGCGTGCTGGCCGACTACGCCGTAGCCCCCGCGCCCGCGCCCGCGCCCATAGGACACTGACCGGCTCCCCGCGCCTCCCCTACAATCCGTAGTCGCGCTCGGAGCGGGAAGAAGCGTCCCCCCGACCTGACCTCGCCCGCACGATGTCGGCCACTGCGCGAAGCTACATCACCCGCTGATGGCGCTACCCAGTCCCAAGAGCATCTGGCAACGGACCAGAAGCAGCCGCGAATCCTCGCGCGGGGCCGCTGCCGCGCCTGCGGCGTTCGTCGTCGGCGTGAATCGCTCCGGCACGACGTTGCTACGGATGATGCTCGACGCCCACCCGGAGCTGACCATGCCTCCGGAGACGCACTTCGTCCCCGAGCTGATCGAGATCGCCGAGCAGGGCGATGCGACCCCCCAGGCCTTCCTCGAGGTGATCACCTCCCAGCGCGAGTGGGGTGACTTCGGACTGACGGAGGAACAGCTCCTAGACGAGTTCGGAGCGATCGAGCCGCTCAACGCCGGCGACGCCCTGCGCTCCTTCTACCGCCTCTACGCCGAGCGCATCGGCAAACCGCGTTGCGGCGAGAAGACACCGATCTACGTGAAGTCGATCCGCAAGATCCAGCGGGCGCTGCCAGAGGCGCGCTTCGCGCATGTAATCCGCGATGGCCGCGACGTCTGCCTCTCGATCCGCGACCGGGCGGTCAAGGAGCACCCGGTGGACGTGATCGCCGAGCGCTGGGTGCGCCGGATCGGTCAGGCGCAGCGGCAGAGCAAGCATGTGCCCCACTACATGGAGGTCCGCTACGAACAGCTGATTCTCGAGACGGAACCGACCCTGCGCCGGATCTGCGAGTTCTTCGAGCTGCCCTGGGACGACGCTATCCTCGACTACCACCAGCAGTCGGCCGAGCGGCTCGAGGAGATGAAGCGCGAGCTCCCGGCCGATGGCAAGCGCACGACGCTGAGCGTTGAGCGGCGGATGGCGACGCACGCCCGCACCACCCAGGCTCCGGATCCCAGGCGAGTGAGCCGCTGGCGCGAGCAGATGGACCCCGCCGACCGCGAACTGTTCGAGTCGATCGCGGGCGAGCTGCTGACCGAGCTCGGCTACACGATCGGCGACGGGCCGGGGACGGAGCCGCGCGATTTCGGCGAACACAGCCGCGACACCGCGGGCGAGGTCGCTTCGTGAACGCCGTCTCGCGGCTGCCGATCTGGAAGCGCCCGTTCGCGGCCGCCTCGCACGCCCGCCGCCGGCTGGGCGCCGAACGCCATGAGCCGGCCCCGTTCATCGTCGGGGTCAACCGCTCCGGGACGACTCTGCTGCGGCTGATGCTCGACGCGCATCCCGATCTCACGATCCCACCCGAGACGCACTTCCTGCCCGAGATGATCCGTCTCGCCCGGCGCGACAACGCGACCCGGAGGCGCGTGCTGAAGACCGCCACCGATCATCCGCGCTGGGGCGATTTCGGCCTCGATGAGGATGCGCTGCTCGCCCGCCTGCGGGAGGTCAAACCCCTCACCCCCGAGGGCGCGATCCGTTGCTTCTACGACATGTACGCCGAGAAGGAGGGCAAGTCGCGCTGGGGCGACAAGACTCCCCGCTACATGCGCGCAATGCCGCGTATCCAGCGAGCCCTGCCGGAGGCCCGCTTCATCCACATCATCCGCGACGGTCGCGATGTCGCCCTCTCCCAGGCAGAGCGGGCGCTGGAAGGTCGGGTGCCGCCGATCACCGAGGTCGCCGAGCGCTGGAAGCGCCGGATCGAGACTGCCCGCGTGCACTCCACCGACCTCGACAACTATCTCGAAGTCCGCTACGAGGACCTGGTCGGCGATCCCGAGGCCACTCTGCGCGAGATCTGCAAGTTCATCGAGCTTCCCTGGAACCCGGCGATGCTCGACTATCACCAGCGCGCAGCCGAGCGGCTGACGGAGATGGATCGCGACCTGGGCACCGGCGAGAACGGCCCCGTACGGACCGGGGACGAGCGTCTTGCCGGCCACGCGATGACCTCGGAGCCGCCGAGCACCGACCGTTGCGGTCGCTGGCAGGAAGAGATGCCGGCCGCCGACGAGGCCGCGTTCGAGCGCGTCGCGGGCGGCCTGCTCGCCGACCTCGGTTACAAGCTCTTGAACCCTGCGGCTCCTTCCAGCAATGGCGGTGCGGCGTGAAGCTTCCCTCCCGCATCGCTTCCCGGAGCCGCAAGCCCACGAGGGCCCCGGCTCCATTCATTGTCGGCGTCACCCGGTCGGGCACGACCCTGCTGCGGCTGATGCTCGACGCGCATCCCGACCTCGCGATCCCGCCGGAGACGCACTTCGTGCCGCAGCTGATCAAGACCACGCGCAAGCGCGGTGTGAGCTGCGACGAGGCCCACGGTGTCGTCACCGGGCACCGGCAGTGGGGCGACTTCGACCTCGACTCCTCGGAGCTGCTGCGCCGCTATTGCGGGCTGGAGCGGATCGAGCCCGAGACGACCGTGCGCGCCTTCTACGAGCTCTACGCCGAGCGCGAAGGCAAGCCCCGCTGGGGCGACAAGACGCCCAACTACATCAAGCGTATGAAGCAGATCGAGCGCACGATCCCCGAGGCGCGGTTCGTGCACATGATCCGCGATGGCCGGGATGCGGCGCTCTCGCGGTTCAAGCGGCTGCTCAAGGATCCGCCGCCAATGGAGACCGTCGCCGAGCGCTGGGTCAAGAAGATCGAGGGCGCGCGCGCCGACGGTGAGAAGCTCGGTCATTACATCGAGATCCAGTACGAGGAGCTGGTGCGCGATACCGAGACACAGCTGCGCCGGGTCAGCGAGTTCCTTGAGCTGCCCTGGGATCCGTCGATCCTGCACTACTACGAGCACGCCGAGGAGCGGCTTGCCGAGATGACCCGTGACCTGCCCGGCGAGGATGGCAAGCCGATGCGGCCTGCCGACCATCGGAAGGAGGCGCACGTGCTGACCTCCAAGCCGCCGGACCCGAGCCGCCTGGCGCGCTGGAAGCAGGATATGGACCCCGAGCAGAACGAGAAGTTCGAGAGCGTCGCCGGCGAGCTGCTGGCCGAGCTCGGCTACGAGGTCCTGAGCCGCGGCCCGAGCGCCGGCACAAGCGGAGTGCAGGCCTGATGGCGGCCGCGCAGACAACGCCCTTCGTCGTCGGCCTGACGCGCTCCGGCACGACGCTGCTGCGGATGATGCTCGACGCGCACTCCGAGCTGGCGGTGCCACCGGAGACCCACTTCGTCCCCGAGCTGATCAAAGCGGCCCGCGAGGACGGGGCCACGCCGGAGCAGATGCTCAAGCCGCTGGTGGCCAACCGGACGTGGTCCGACTTCGGCATCGCCGACGAGCAGATGCTCGCGCGCTTCGCCGCCGTCGGTTCCGGCGAGCCGGGAGATGCGGTGCGCGCCTTCTTCGAAGCCTACGCCGAGCGCCAGGGCAAGCCGCGCTGGGGCGACAAGACCCCGGCCTACATGCTGCGGGTGACCCTGATCGGCCGGGCACTCCCCGAGGCGAAGTTCGTGCATCTGATCCGCGACGGCCGCGACGTCGCGCTCTCGCAGACCGCGCGAGCGATCAACGAGCAGCCACCGCCGACCGAGCAGGCGGCACGCTGGGTCAAGCGGATCGGCAAGTCCCGCGAGCAGGCGGAAAAGCTCGGCGGCGGGCGCTACATGGAGGCCCGTTACGAGGACCTGGTCCGCGATCCCGACCCCACGCTGCGCAGGATCTGCGAGTTCCTCGACCTCGAGTTCGACCCCGCGATGCTCACCTATTACGAGCGGGCCGCGGAGCGCCTTCAGGAGATGGCCGGCGCCCTGCGCCAGGTTGGCGGCCACGCCGAGCAGGAGGCGGGCTACCGGATCGACAACCACAAGCCGACCACCGAGCCACCGGATCCATCCAAGCTCGACAAATGGCGCCGCGAGATGGCGCCCGAGGACCTCGCCGCCTACGAAGGTGTCGCGGGCGAGATGCTCCGCGAGCTCGACTACGAGGTGTCGTCCTGATGGCCCGGGTGGGAATCGTCACGAAGTGGTTTAACCGAGGGCAGGCGTTTGTCTCCCGCTATGTCAGAGATGCGCTGGACGAGCTTGGGCATGAGACCTTCATCCTTGCGCGGCCGACCAAGGACAAGGGGCCGATGGCGGCTCACGTCGATCGGACCGGGGTCTGGGACCAGCCCGGGGTGACCGAGGCCTCCGAGTGGGAGGTTCCATACGAGGAGTACGTGAGCTGGATCGAGGAGAACTCACTCGATGTCGTGCACTGGGACAACTGCTACCAGCACACCGAGATCGCGCGGCTGCGCCGCGAAACCGGCGTGAAGACCGTGGGCCGCTTCGTCTGGGAGATGTTCAGCCCCGAGGATGCCGTGGGCGCACGCGAGGCCTACGACGTGCTCTACTCGATGACCCGTTGCGAGCAGGAGCGCTACGCGGAGCTCGAGATCGAGAGCCCGTTCGTGCAGTGGGGCATCCACAAGGAGCTGCTCGACGTGCCGGTTGAGCGGGCCGAGGACGGACTCGTCCGTTTCTATTTCCCTGGCGCGCTGCTCGGCCCGCGCAAGCCACACAAGGAAGTCGTCGAAGCGTTCCGCGCCGCAAAGGACGACAACCTGCGGCTGATCTTCAAGGCGCAACTGGAGCGCCGCATGAACTACCTGACGAATGCCGCGGAGCAGGACCCGCGGATCGAGTTGGTCGTCGATGACATGGACACCCCCGAACATCTGCGGCTGTTCGCCTCCTGCGACGTCTGCCTCGGCCCGAGCCGCTGGGAGGGCCTCGGCCTCTTCCTCTACGAAGCCGCCGCCTTCGGCATGCCGCAGATCACCAACGACAGCCCGCCGATGAACGAGGTCGTCCGTGACGGCGTCAACGGCATCCTCACCGCCGACTCACAGAATGGGACCGCAGACAGCGGCATCCCCTCGATGCAGCCGGATGTCGCCTCGCTTACCGCCGCTATCGAGCGGATGGCCGACCCCGCCGAACGCGCTCACTTCGCCGAGGGTGCACGGGCAACGCGCGAGCACTTCAGCTGGAGCCTCACGGTCGAGGACTACGGCAAGCTGATCGACGGGGTCACAGCGGGCACGTCGCCCTCCTCGCGTCCCGGCGTGCCCGGCGCCGGAGGGACGGCATGAAGGCCCGGCGCGAGATCCTCCGGGGTATCGCCGGCTACCGCAGCCGCCGACGTGCCGTCAAGAGGGCCGAAGGCGCACCGCCGCCCGCCCCGTTCGTGGTCGGTGCGACCCGCTCGGGAACCACGCTGCTGCGGCTCATGCTGGACGCGCATCCCGACATCGCGATCCCCTCCGAGACCCATTTCATCCCCGACCTGATCAAGGCCCGCGAGAAGAGCGGCGCCGCTCCCGACCGGATGCTCGAGATGCTCACCTCGCACCGACGCTGGGGCGACTTCCACATCGAGGCCGGCGAACTGGCCGAGCGCTGGGCCGTGCTCGACGCCCGCGGTGAGTTGAGCGGCCCTGCAGCGGTCCGCGAGTTCTTCAAGATCTACGGAGAGAAGCAGGGTGGACCGCCCCGCTGGGGAGACAAGACGCCCGGCTACGTGAAGCGCATGCGGGAGATCCAGGAGTACATGCCGGAGGCCCGCTTCATCCACCTGATCCGGGACGGCCGCGACGTGGCGCTCTCGATCCTCAAGCAGAGCTTTGGGCCCGAGACGATCGAGGCCGCGGCCGACCGCTGGCGCGGGCGGGTTCTCCGGGGCCGCGCCCAGCAGCCCTACCTCGGCTTCTACATGGAGGTCAAGTTCGAGGATCTGGTGCTCGACACCGAGGGTCAGCTGCGCAGGATCTGCGAGTTCATCGAGCTCGACTTCCACCCCGCGATGCTCGGCTACCACGAGACCGCGGAGGAGCGGCTCAAGGAGAAGGCCCGCGAGCTGCCCCGCGGCAAGGGCCGCGATCCCCAGTCGGCCGAGCGCCGCCTGAAGTCCCACGAAAAGACGTTCGAGCCGCCCAACCCGAGCCTCGTCGGTGGCTACAAGACGAAGATGGACCCCGCTGACCGCGCTTCGTATGAGGCGCTCGCCGGTGACCTGCTGCTGGAGCTCGGCTACGAGGCCGACAACGCTCCCTCCGCCAACAACGGCAGCGAGGTACACGAGCCGCGCTCGGGCCCGCGCCTGCCGCGGCCGCTGCGCCGGGCCGTGAACGTCGCCGGCCACGCGAGCGGCCTCCGAACCCCGGCTGAGCCGCGGGATCCGGCCCCCTTCATAGTCGGCGCGGCGCGCTCGGGAACGACCCTGCTGCGAACGATGCTCGACGCCCACTCGGATGTGACGATGATCTCCGAGAGCGGCTTCGTGCCCAAGCTGGCCGAGACGATTCGCTCCGAACCGGTCACAGCCGAGCGCGTGGTCAAGGTGATGGCGGCGGCCAAGCCGCTGTCCGACTACGGCCTCGACGAGGACGCGCTGCGCGGTCGCTTCGAACGGCTCGACGACCTGAAGGCCGCTGCGGTGCTGCGCGAGTTCTACGAGACGCTCAACGAGCAGAACGGAACCAGCCGCTGGGGCGATGAGACTCCCGCCTATCTGAAGCGGATGCGCCGCATCCAGCGTGCGCTGAGCGAGGCCCGCTTCATCCACGTGATCCGCGACGGCCGCGACACGGCGGCGGCCAAGCCCGGTGAGCTCGATCCCGGCAAGGCGCTGACCATCGGTCAGCGCTGGGAGAAAAAGGTCACCTCCGCCCGCCAGCAGGAGCATCTGATCGAGCACTACCTGGAGGTCCGCTACGAGGATCTGATCGGCGACCCCGAGGGCGTGCTCAGGCGGGTCTGCGAGTTCCTCGAGCTGGAGTTCGAGCCCGGCATGGTCAACCCGCCCGAGCGTGCCGCCATCGAGGCCGAGCTGGGCCCGATCGGCAGCTGGCGCGAGAGCCTCAGCGACGAGGGCGCGGCCGCCTTCGGCGAGGTCGCCGGCCAGCTGCTCGGCGAGCTCGGCTACGACTGAACCGCCCGGCTCCGCTCAGGCGATAAGGCGGAGCTTTCCTGAGCTCGCCGGAGCGATGCGCTCCACCGCCTGCACCCGCGGCGACGGGCCGGGACCGAGTTGGGCCTGGAGGCTTGTGGTGAGCGACTCGACGACCGCCGTGACATCGGTTCGGCTATCGACCACGACGGACACGGATGCCCGCCCGCCGCTCACCCCGCGCCTGATCGCGAGCTCCACGATGCCCTCGTGATCCAGCGCCGCAAAGAGCTCGCGGGGCTTGACCAAGCGGTTCGCCGGCCCCAGCAGCAACTCGGACTCGCGGCCGATCAGTTCGAGCACCGGCAACCCACGCCCGCACGGGCACCTCTCGCCGGTCAATCGGCCCCGGTCGCCCGGCCGATAGCGCTCGGGACCCTCGCGACGATCCCGGAGGCTGGTGACCGCGAGGCTGCCGGCCTCGCCGTCCGGGAGGGGCTGCAGGTCCGGGGCGAGGACCTCGACGAGCAGGGAATCGGCACTGACGTGCAGCGAGCCGCGTTCGCACGAGGCGGCGATCAGGCCGCACTCTACCGCCGCGTAGCGCTCGCGAATGGGTCCGCCGAAGGCGCCCCCTAGATGCCGTCGGTACCACGGCGTCAGATGGTTGCCGGCGCTCAGGCAGACGGTGTCCGGCAGGAACACGCCATTGCGCGAAAGCTCGCGTGCCAGGGCTGCCAACGCGTTCGAGACTCCCTGCACGACCGCAGGAGGGCGGGTCGCAACCTCCTCGGCCAGGACCGAGTACTCCCGGCCAGCGATCTCCGCAGCGGAGATCAGGCGCGTATTGGCCATCACGAGTGTCGCTCTGCGCATCCGATCGGCGGGGTTGCAGCAGATCCACAGCCGCGAGCGTCCGCCGCCGACTCGCGCCCACTCGCGCGCTCGCTCCTCGGCGGCGTCCGACCAGCGCATCACCTTGGGGCTCCACTCGACCCGCTTGGGCTCGCCGGTCGTCCCGGAAGTCGAGACGTTGCGGCCGAGCCGGACCCTCGAGCTCCCACCCGCCCCCAGATCCGCCGCTAGCAGCCGCTGTTGCTCTTCCGAGAGCTCCCAGGGGTTGAGCCACTGGCTCCGCCGCAGACTGCGCAGGGCCGAGTGAGGACGAATAGGACTCGCCCGAAACGTCGCGCGCGCAATGACTCGCCTGAACATCTGGAAACCGGGGCCACCCATCGCGCACATTCTTGCGATCAGCGCCGGATCCCGGCGTAGTGCATGGCACTCGCCGCAAGCTCGGCTACGACTGAGAGCAGGCTGGTCGAGGGCGCCCGGGTTGCCCCGGACGCCCTCGAACCGGCCTGCGGCGCTACTGCCGCTCGCAGCCCTGGCGGCGGTCCTTGCCCGGACCGCCCTTGCAGTCGTCATTGTCTCTGCCGCCCCTGAGCGTGTCGTTGCCCTTGCGACCGCGGAGCTTGTCGTCGCCCCTGGCGCCGATCAGCTTGTCGTTGCCGTTGCCGCCGAACAGGGCGTCGTCGCCGAAGACGCCACGCAGCACGTCGGAGCCGCTCTGACCACTGATCGTGTCGTCGCCGATCCCGCCGAGGATCACATCGTCGCCGCCGTTGCCGCGAAGGTCATCGTCTCCGCGGTCGCCGCTGATGTAGTCCGCGCCGCCCTGGCCGCGAACCACATCCCGCCCACCGAGTGCGCAGATCGTGTCGTCGCCGTTGCCGGCGCGGATCACCTCGGAGCCACCGCTGCCGAGGATCACGTCATCCCCGTCGGTGCCCTTCGCGACTCCGCCGGCTGCGTAGATGGTCGGCTCGAGACCGTTACAGAGCCTGCCCTCGTTCGGGCCGTCGGCCGAACCAACCTTGCAGTTCGACTTCGGTACATCGCGCAACTTCAGGTTGTCGATGAACACGGTCGAGTCGTAGATCGCGTCGGACGCGTCGTAGATGCTCAGGTAGAGCGAGTGCTCGCCGGCCGTGACCGGAGTCGTCGCCCTGAGAACCGGGGTCGCACCGTCATAGGTGGTCCCGAACGCGTTGTCGGCCGAGGTCCCTGCGCTGTTGACAGTCGTGATCGAGCCGTCGGGCCCGATCGCGATGTTGTTCGGCGCCTCGACGTTGCCGCTGCCGTCAACCATGAAGCTCGAGCCGTCCAGCTCAGCCAGGAACGCGTCGTTGAAATCGGACCCGACGAACTCCTCGAACTCCTCGGTCAGGAATCGGTAATCGACGGTCATGCAGTTGACGCTCGCCGGCACATCGAGATCGATGCGGAGGGTGACCAGGTCGTAGACATCGCCACCGTGGCCCCCGTTGCCGCCGCCCGTGTCGGTGCTCGTGGAGGCGGAGTCGTTGGGCGACTCGATGTCGTTGGTATCACCGGTCGAGAACGCGGCATAGTTGGGTCCCCTGAGCGGAAACAGCGCCAGATCGGAGTCGGAGACCGCCGTCGGGTTGCTGTTCGGCGGCAGCTCCTCGAGCTGCGCGCCGGTCACCGGACACGGTCCGTCCGGCCCACACGACAGGCCGGTGATCGACAGCGCCAGGGCGGCGGCGTCGCTCGTCGGCGTGACCGCGGCCCCAACCCCGCCGGCCGTCAGGCCGCTGATGATTGCCACCGCGAAGAACGTGGTGACGAAGGTTGATGCTCGTCTCATGGTGTCCCCTCTTCCCTTGACTGATGAATCACAAAATCGCTACCCCTTTCCCCAAGTCTCAAACATGGGGTTGCTCGCCACCCGCCCACCCTTGTCCGGATCGCGCTGCTCCGGCTCGACGCCGTTCCGCGGCAACCCGTAGTTGAATGGGCCGCGATGGGTTCCTCCTCCGCCCCCGCAAAGCATCGCGAGCTCGGCCTCACCGACCGTGAGTTCGAGCAGATCTGCGATGGGATGGGTCGCGAGCCCAACGATGTGGAGCTGGCGATGTTCAGCCTGCTGTGGTCCGAGCATTGCGCCTACAAGCACTCCAAGAAGCTGCTCCGCCGACTGCCCACCGAGGGCCCCAGGGTCGTGATGGGCCCCGGTGAGAACGCTGGCGCCGTCGATCTGGGCTCCGGCTGGTCGGTCGCCTTCAAGGTCGAGTCGCACAACCATCCCTCCGCGGTCGAGCCCTTCCAGGGAGCCGCCACCGGGGTCGGCGGGATCATGCGCGACGTCTTCGCACTTGGCGCCCGGCCGATCGCGATCCTCGACTCGCTGCGCTTCGGTGAGCTCAGCTCCGAGCGCTCCAGGTTCTTGTTCGAGCACGTCGTTGAGGGCATCGGCCACTACGGCAACTCGATCGGTGTGCCGACGATCGGCGGCGAGGTCTACTTCGAGGGGCCCTACGAGCAGAACTGCCTGGTCAACGCGATGTGCGTCGGCCTGGCCGAGACCTCCTCGATGGTCCGGGCGGCAGCTGCGGGTGTCGGCAACGCCCTGGTCCTGATGGGTGCCACCACGGGCCGCGACGGAATCGGCGGCGCCTCGGTGCTTGCCTCGGCCGAGCTGGAGGAGGGCGACGAGAAGCGTCCCACGGTCCAGATCGGCGACCCGTTCGAGGAGAAGAAGGTCATGGAATGCTGCCTGGAGCTACTGGGCGCGGACCTGCTCGTCTCGCTTCAGGACCTCGGCGCGGCCGGCCTCACCTCCTCGGCTTCCGAGATGGCCTCGGCGGGCGGAGTCGGCCTCGAGCTCGACGTCGCCAGGGTGCCGAAGCGCAACCCCGACCTCGAGCCCTTCGAGGTGATGGTCAGCGAATCGCAAGAACGGATGCTCGCCGTGGTCGAGCCCGAGCGGGTCGATGAGGTGCTTGCGATCTGCGCGAAGTGGGAGACAAACGGCACCGTGATCGGCGCGGTCACCGAGGGCAACCAGATCAAGATCTTCGACGGCGACGAGCAGGTCGGCGACATCCCGGTGCAGTTGCTCGTCGACGACTGCCCCCTCTACGACCTCGAGCCGGCCGAGCCCGCTGAATGGATCTACGGCAATGCGGTCACGCTGGAGGCCGGCGACGCGACCGGCACTCTGCTGGAGCTGCTCGGCTCGCCCTCGATCGCCTCCAAGCGCTGGGCCTTCGAGCAGTACGACCCGATCGTGCAGTCGCGGACGGTGCGCCGACCCGAGCAGGCCGATGCCGCCGTGCTGCGGATCGCGGAGACCGGCACCGGGATCGCAGTCTCAATCGACGGCAACGGCAGGCGCGTGGCCTGCGATCCGTACGCCGGCACGATCGAGGCGGTGCTCGAGTGCGCCGCCAACCTGGCCTGCGCGGGGGCCGAGCCGCTCGGCCTGACCAACTGCCTCAACTTCGGCAACCCGGAGAAACCGACGGTCGCCTGGCAGCTCGACCGGTCAACCCGCGGCCTTGCCGATGCCTGCAACGAGCTGGGCGTGCCGGTTGTCGGCGGCAACGTCTCGCTCTACAACGAGACTGCCGACGGCCCGATTTACCCGACGCCG
Organism: Solirubrobacterales bacterium; assembly: GCA_038206985.1. GTDB lineage: Bacteria > Actinomycetota > Thermoleophilia > Solirubrobacterales > 70-9 > CAXMST01. The sequence continues at coordinate 8,606 of JBBRAH010000018.1, read as the reverse complement.
GTCGTCGGCATGGTCGGCGAGGTCCCTGATCCCTCCCGCAGCGCGGGGGTCGGTCTACGCGAGGGGGACGCGATCGCCCTGGTCGGGCCGGGCGTCCCCGGGCTCGCCGGCAGCGAGCTGGCGAAGCTGCGTGGGGAGCTCGGGCCGGGGCTGCCCGAGATCGACGGTGCCGCTGCCATCCTCGCGATCAGCCAGATCCGGGAGGCGGTGCGGGACGGGATGCTCGCCACCGCGCATGACATCAGCGACGGAGGCCTCGCCTGCGCCCTTGCCGAGGCTGCCATCGCGGGCGGGGTCGGTCTCGAGGTCGATCTCGGGGGGCTGATCGCTGCACGTGGCGGCTCCGCCGAGGAGTGGCTGTTCGGTGAGGGCCCCGGACGCTTTCTGATCGCCGGGGAGGCCGACAAGATCGGCGCCGTGGCGGAGACCACCGGCGGCGCAGTGATCGGCCGCTCCGCAGGCGCTGGGCTGCTGATTCTGGCGGACGGCGTGCGCGTCGAGTGCGAAGTCGAAGCGTGCGGGGATGCCTGGGGTTCGCTGCCGACGCGGATGGCTCAATGAGCTGCCTTCGCCGCCACTGGAAATCCAAAGGCTCTTCGTAACCGCGCGTTCATTGTCTCCTCCTAGCCTGCCCGCAGAAGCAACGAAGCGAAGGAGAGCCGGACGTGGAGTCGCGCACAACCCCAGATCACGCTAACGCGGGAGGCGGCGCGGGTGGTGGTGGACCCGGGCTGAAGGACATCCTCCTGACGCTCGCCATCGTCGGCGGCGGCACCGGGATCGGACTGCTGATCCTCTCCCGTTTCGTCGCTCAGACGCGAGGGGCCTCGATCTACCTCGCCGTCGCCTGGATCGCGGTGGCGGCGACCGTGGTCGGCGTCTTCGCGGCCCGGAATCCGCGCCTGCGGTCGGTCGCGCTGGGCGGGCTCGCGGTGACCGTCGCCGGGATCGTGGCGGTCGGCTACTGGACCGGGTTCCGCGAGACGCGGGTCGATGAGACGGTCGCCGTGGCCTCAGGTGAGGCAACCGGGGCGGAGCGGAACGCCGCGCTGAGCGGGATCGAGATCCCTGCAACCAGCGTCGAGGAGAAGGGCCGAGAAAAGCCCAAGCCGAAGCCGGCCGGCCCCGTCTCTGTCGCCGAGGGCGGCTTTACCGGCGTCGATGGACACGACGGCACGGGCCAGGCGGAGATTGTGGCCGAGGGCGCGCAGCGCGCGCTCACCTTCACGAAGTTCGACGTGGATCCGGGTCCACAGGTGGATGTCTACCTGACCACGGGACCCGACACGATCGACGATCGGATCGAGCTCGGCGGCCTCAAGGGGTCGGCGGGCAACCAGCAGTACGAGGTGCCAAAAGGGGTCAACCTGAAGCGCTACGACACGGTCGTCCTCTGGTGCATCCCGTTTACCACGCGAATCGCTGTCGCCGAGCTCCGCTGAGCAACCAGGCGGCTCAGACGGTGGCCTCGGGGGCTGGCGCTGCTAGCCTGAGTGCGCAGGTCAGCTCCTGCTTCCCCTCCCTCGATTACGGCCGGTGACGGAGGCCACCTTCCTTGAGCGAGACCCTTCTCGAAGACCGTGACGGACCCCGCGACGAGTGCGGCGTCTTCGGCGTATTCGCGCCGGATCACGATGTCGCGCGCCTCGCCTATTTCGCCCTGTACGCGCTCCAGCACCGCGGTCAGGAGTCCGCCGGTATCGCCACCGCGGAGAACGGCCTGATCACGGCCCAACGCGACAACGGGCTCGTCTCGCAGGTCTTCGACGAGCAGAAGTTGCGTGCCCTCCAGGGTGACTCGGCGATCGGCCACGTGCGCTACTCCACCACCGGGGGCGCCGGCTGGGAGAACACCCAGCCCGTGTGGCGTGAGGACAAGCGCGGCGTCGCCCTCGCTCACAACGGCAACCTGATCAACGCCGTCGAGCTCTACAACGAGCTCAAGGAGCAGGGCCTCGAGTTCCGCGGCACATCCGACTCGGAGATCATCGCGGCACTGCTCGCCAGCTCTGAGGAGCGGACGATCGAGGACGCCGTCGCCAAGGCGATGCCGCGACTCAACGGCGCCTACTCGACCGTGGTCATGACCAAGGATGCGGTGATCGCCTTCCGTGATCCGCATGGCGTTCGCCCGCTGGCGCTCGGCAAGCTCGGCGACAACTTCGTGGTCGCCTCCGAGAGCTGCGCCTTCGACATCATCGGCGCGAAGATGCTGCGCGAGGTCAATCCCGGCGAGATGGTCTCGATGAGCGCCCGGGGCCTCGAGGTTCGACAGGCGGTGAAGACGCAAAAGACATCGTTCTGCGTCTTCGAGCACATCTACTTCTCACGGCCCGACACCCGCCTGGAGGGGCGCGTCGTGCAGCAGGTCCGCGGGCGTATGGGCGAACTGCTCTGGGATCAGGCACCCGTGGACGCCGACCTGGTGATCGCGGTGCCCGACTCGGGCAACCCGGCCGCGGCCGGCTTCTCGCGGGCCTCCGGTATTCCCAAGGACGACGGGCTGATCAAGAACCGCTACGTGGCACGGACCTTCATCCAGCCCGGCCAGGAGCTGCGCAAGCACGGCCTGCGGCTCAAGTTCAACCCACTTCCCGAGATCGTCGCCGGCAAACGAGTGGTCGTCGTCGATGACTCGATCGTGCGCGGCAACACCACGCGCCAGATCATCGGCATGCTGCGCGACGCCGGCGCCGAGGAGGTCCATCTGCGCATCTCGGCGCCGCCGATCCGTAACCCCTGTCACTACGGAGTGGACATGTCCACCCGCCAGGAGATGGTGGCCCACGAGCGCACGATCGACGAAATCGCCACCGAGCTCGACGCGGATTCGCTCGCCTACCTCTCCCTGGAGGGTGTTTACGAGGCTGTCGGCACAGCACCCGAGGATCACTGCGACGCCTGCTTTACGGGTCGCTACCCGCTGGGCGGCAACGGCGAGGGCGACGGCAAGTTCGCACTCGAGCAGATCGCCACGATTCCCGTCGCCAGCCGCTGAGGCGGCGGCCCGGCCAATAGCATCGCCGACCGATGGCCGACCCCTTCCGGATCGCAGTACTCGCCTCAGGCAGCGGCACCAACCTGCAAGCGATTCTCGACCGCCTGCACGGGCGCGGCCTGGTCGAGGTCGTGGCCGTGGGCTCCGACAAGCCGACAGCGCAGGCGCTGGAGCGGGCTGGTGGACTGGGAATCGAGACCGGCGTCTTCGAGACGGGCGCATACGCCGACCGCCCTGCTCGCGACATCGCCCTCGCGGACTGGCTCGCGCAGCGTGACGTGGAGCTGGTCGTGCTCGCGGGCTACATGCAGCTGCTCAGCCCGGAGTTCATCGAGCGCTTCAGGGCCCGGGTGATCAACGTCCACCCGGCGCTGTTGCCCAGCTTCCCGGGACTCGACGCGATCGGCCAGGCGATCCGGCACGGCGTACGCTTCACGGGGGTCACGGTCCACTTCGTGGATTCCGGCGTAGACACCGGTCCGATCATTCTGCAACGTCCGGTCGAGCTCCCATACACTCGCAAGATCGAGGATCTTGAACGGGAAATTCATCGGGTTGAACATGAGCTGCTTCCCCGGGCCGTCGAGCTGCTTGCCGCGGGAGCCGTCAAGCTCGACGGGGCCAATCCGAGGCTTGTTGTGATCGAGGAGAGCGAGTAAGAGTGAGCGGTGAAACCGTCGACGTGAGCGTTCCGCAGCCGGAGGTGCCGGCTCCCTCGGTGAAGATCAAGCGCGCCCTGATCTCCGTCTCCGACAAGACCGAGGTCGTCGAGTTCGCCCGCGGCCTGGCCGAGCTGGGAGTCGAGCTGATCTCAACCGGGGGCACGGCGCGCGAGCTCGATGCTGCCGGGATCGACGTCACCACCGTCGAGGACCTGACCGGCCAGCCGGAGATCCTCGGCGGCCGGGTCAAGACGCTCCATCCGCGACTGCACGCGGCGCTACTCGCCAAGCGAGACGACGAAGAGCACATGGCGACGCTGGAGCGCGAGGGGATCCTGCCGATCGACCTGGTCTGCACCAACCTCTACCCCTTCGAACGCACTATCGCGAACCTCGACGTGACCGAGGCCGAGGCGATCGAGAAGATCGACATCGGCGGTCCAACGATGATCCGCGCGGCGGCGAAGAACAACCGGCATGTGGCAGTCATCGTCAAGCCCGAGAGCTACGACGCGGTCCTTGCCGAGCTGGAGGAATCCGAGGGCGAGATCTCCGGCGAGACGAGGCACTGGCTCGCCAACGAGGCCTTTGCCTACACGGCTCGCTACGACGCCTCGATCAGTCGCTGGTTCGCCTCCCGCTACGAGGTGATGCCCGGTCACCTGACCATCTCTATGGAGAAGTTCCTCGACCTCTCCTACGGAGAGAACCCCCACCAGCGGGCGGCGCTCTACACGGAGGTCGGGGCGCGTTCGCACGCGCTCAGCAAGGTGGCCAAACAACACGGCAAGTCGCTCTCCTTCAACAACGTGCTCGATCTCGATTCCGGCCGCAAGATCCTCAACGAGTTCGAGGGCCCGGCCTGCGTGATCGTCAAGCACAACAACCCGTGTGGAGCAGCGATCGGGTCGAGCTGTCTGGAGGCCTACGAGAAGGCGCTGGCCTGTGACCCGGTGTCGGCCTTCGGCGGAGTGATCTGCTTCAACGGGGAGATCGATCTCGCGCTTGCGGAGCGCCTGCACGAGAACTTCGTCGAGGTGCTGATCGCGCCGGCCTACGCGGATGACGCGATGGAGGTGCTCACCCGAAAGGATCCGATTCGGATCCTCGTGAACAGCGAGCAGCGAGCCTATGTGGCTGGTCTCGACGTCAAGCGCGTGCGCGGCGGGGCGCTCGTACAGGAGCCGGATCGGGGCCGAGATGACCGCGGCGCGATGGAGGTCGTGACCCGCACCGAGCCCACCGAGCAGCAGTGGACGGACATGATCTTCGCCTGGAAGGTCTGCCGGCACGTGCGCTCCAACGCGATCATCTTCGCCAAGGACGGAGCGACGGTCGGCATCGGCGCCGGCCAGATGAGCAGGGTCGATTCCTCCCGCCTGGCGGTCGAGAAGGCCGGCGATGCGTTCGGAGACCTCGCGGGGCAGATGCTGGACGGATCCGTGGTTGCCTCCGACGCCTTCTTCCCCTTCGCCGACGGGCCTCAGGCCGCAATCGACGCGGGCGCCAAGGCCGTGATTCAGCCGGGCGGATCGAAGCGGGATTCCGAGGTGGTCGACGCCTGCGACGCGGCCGGCGTCGCGATGGTCTTCAGCGGCCGCCGGCACTTCCGGCATTGAGCAAGCGGCGACGCGGAGGCTCCGGCGACGGGAACGGCCCGGTGTCCTTGCAGGTCACGGTGCTCCGGGTCTTCTGCGGGGAAGGCGGCGGCGGCGGCAATGCGTTGGGCGTGATCCTCGCGGGCAGCTCGGTGCCGAACAGCGATCGCCAGGGCATAGCGCGGATGCTCGGCTACGCGGAGACGGTCTTCGTCGACGACGCCGAGACGGGTCGCGTGCGCATCCTCACCCCTGAGGTGGAGCTGCCCTTCGCCGGCCATCCCTGTGTGGGTACCGGCTGGCTGCTGCTGCGCGAGGGGCATCCCGCCGAGCGCCTGCTGGCACCGGCAGGGCCCGTGGAGTTGCGGCACGATCCCGAGCACCCGGAACTCTGCTGGGCCACAGCCCGCGCCGAGTGGTGCCCGCCATTCGAGCTGATCGAACTTTCCTCCCCCGCCGAGGTCGACGCGGCGGCACCCTCCGCCTACACGGAGGGCTGGAGCTACGTCTGGGCCTGGCTCGACGAGCCCGCCGGCCTGATCCGCGCCCGCAGCTTCGTACCCGAGGCGGGGATCGCCGAGGACGAGGCGACCGGCTCCGCGGCGCTCCGCCTCTGCGCCTCCCTCGGACGCGCGATCGAGGTCCGCCAAGGCAAGGGCTCGATCATCCACGCCCGCCCGGTCGAAGGCGACGACCTGGTCGAAATCGGCGGAGCTGTCGTGGTCGATTAGGGACACTGTTGGAACGGCGGCACCTGACGCCAGGCCAGCGGCGGAACCTCTACTGGGTTCGTGACCTACTAGGCAACTCTCGTTGTGCCGACTGCGACTGCGCGGATCTCATCTGCCTGGAGTTCGATCACCTCGGTGACAAGCAGGGTGATGCCGTCAAACTGGCCTAAGAGGGGTATTCGCTGGCCCGAGTCCAGGCGGAGGCGGCCAAGTGCGAGGTCGTCTGCTGCAACTGCCACATGGTCCGCACGCGTCGGCGCCTCCAGATCCGGCGAGAGGCTCGTAAGCTTGCCGGGCCCCCGTAGCTCAGATGGTCCAGAGCAGTGGATTTTTACTCCATGTGTCGTCGGTTCGAATCCGACCGGGGGCACTTCAGAGCCCCAGACTCCTGACGCCGTCTTCGTTCCAACCCAGGTGGTGGGCGATCTCGTGGCGTACCGTGCGCTGGACCTGGGCGCGAAGCAGGTAGGGGTCGTGGCCGAAGTCGCGCTCCAGGGTGTCCTGGTAGACAACGATTCGGTCGGGGAAGGTGTCGCGGGCGATGGTGCCGCCGATGTAGTGGCCGTAGGCGCCGTGCTCGTGACCACGCTGGGAGACGATGACCGGCGTCTCGCGCAAGAGTTCCTGGAATTCCTCCGGCAGTTCGTCGAGGGCGGCGACGACGAGTTCGTCGAACTCGGTCGGGGCCCGATCGGGAGCCGGCATGGCCGCGAGCGCCTCGCTGCGGTCGACCAGCTTGCGGAACTCCGGCTCGGGGACTTCCTCCCCGATCGCGAGCACGGTAAGCCAGGCAGCCGCAACCGCGATCGCCGCGGCGCCGGCCACCAGCACGAGCAGATCGCCGGCCCCGCCGAGCTCCGGCGGGTCGAGCAGCATCAGCGCCACGCCGGTGATGAACGCCAGCAGCGCTACCGCGCGGAGTGGTGGACCGATCGCTTCCCACATGCCATTCAGATTAGACCGCGAGAACCCTGGGCCGTCCGGCCCGCAGGCCAAACCTTCTGAACTGAACGCGATCGACGAGTTTCCGCGTCAGATGGCGCGAAGCCTGGGCGCTCTAGGTGTGGGCGCTCAGGCAGGCTTGACGCGGAAGCCCTTGCCGCCGCTGCCCTTGCGGGTGAACTGTGCCTTGCTGACGTTGATCCGCCAGCCCGGCACGTTGCCCTCATAGTCCTGGAGGAACTTGGCGAAGAGCTTCGTCACGCGCGCGCAGCTCGGGCTGTCGGTGGTCAGCCTGGTCAGGTAGTAGGAGCCGGCCGGGAACTTCAGCTCGCCGATCGAATCGTTGTGCAGGACGCGGAAAGTGTCAGGGCACTGCTTGCCGCCGCTGTCGGGGTGACGTCCGCCTCCTCCTCCGCCACCGGAGGGCTTGCCCTTCTTGACGGTGAAGCCGGCGCCGGTGTTGCCCTTCAGGAAGGCTGCCTGCTTGGCCTTGACCCTCCACTTGCCCGGCAGGTTGCCGTCGTAGTCCTCGAGAAAGCGGCTGAAGAGATGCGCGGCTTTTGTGCAGGTCAGCTTCTTCTTGTCGAGCAGCGTAATCGTGTAGTTGCCCTTCGGCAGCTTCAACTTGCCGATCGAGTCATCATGAAGGACGCGGAAGCTATTCGGGCACTCGCCGCTCGCCGCTCGGGCCTCGGTTGCACCTACAGCCGACAGGAGGAGAACGGCGGCCAGCAGCCCGCCCAGAACCAGCTTGCCCGCTTTGCTGCCGATCAATATCCCCGCGCCCATTGAGGAGAGGCTACTCGATGAGGTCCGCCAGCTCGACGAGCGAACCGATCACCGGTACGTCTTCGGCCTCTCCGAGACCGGCCCGGTCGATCCAGACGCCCAGCATCCCGGCATCGCGGGCGCCACGGGCGTCGGTGTCGAGCCGGTCGCCTACATAGAGGACGCGCTCCGCGGGCAGGCCCACGAGCGCCGCCGCCTCGGCGAAGATCCCGGGCTCGGGCTTGGGCGTGCCGACATCGCTGGAAGCAACCACGGTCGGCAGCCGTTCAGCGATTCCCACTCCCTCCAGCTTGGCCCTCTGCAGGGCGCCGTCGGCGTTGGTGATCACGCCGAGCCGCAGCCCACGTGCCTCGAGCCCGTCGAGCGTGGGCAGGACATCGTCGAAGAGGGCCCAGCCCTCGCGGTAGCCGACGAGGAATGCAGCGAACCACTCGTTCAGGTCCGCGGGCCCGCGCTCCTCTGACCCCAGATGGCGCAGCACGCCGCCGGCCCGCCGGCGGCGCTGTTCGTGAATATCGATCTCCCCACTCAGGTACTCGGCGTAGTGGAGCTCCTCCAGCCGTCGCCACTCCCGGTCGATTGCCTCGTGGTCGAGCGTCGCGAGCCCGGCGCCTCCGAGCTCCCGCGCAACCGCCTGCCGCAGGGATGCCGCGGAGGCGGCGGCGTGGTCGAGCAGGGTCCCATCGATATCGAAGAGGACAGCCTCGATCACATGCGCACCGATCCGCAGATCCGCGGGCCGGGATCATGGCCCGGGCGGAATCTGGCTGGGATCGCAGTCGAGGGAGCCACCGTCGGTGTAGGGGTTGGAGCCGTCGGGAGCCGGGCGCTCGTTGGCGCCCGGGCAGCGGGTGTCGTTTCCGGTGCTCAGGAGTCCAAGCTGGGT
>JBBRAH010000017.1:0-65137 GCA_038206985.1 Solirubrobacterales bacterium | reverse complement strand
GAGGCCGTCGACGGCTGCCTGGCGAGGGTGATCGCTGCAGTCCATGGCGCCGGTGGCGCTTGCATCGTGACCGCGGACCACGGCAACGCCGACTACATGCTCGAGCCCGACGGCTCGCCGAACACGGCGCACACCACCAATCCGGTTCCCTTCATCGTCACCGTCGCGGGGATCGGGCTCGATGACGACGGGATCCTGGCGGATGTGGCTCCGACCGTGCTCAGCCTGCTCGGCATTGAGCAGCCGGCCGCGATGACCGGTCGGAGCCTCGTGGCCGCATCCCCCGGTGAGTGAAGTGGTGAGTGACGTCGCGGAGCGCGCGGGGTCCGCGGCTCTACGCTCCCAGACTCGATGCGCCACGAACCCGACAGGCTGAACTTCGAGATCGGGCCTCGGGACGGTGCCGCGCGGGCAGCAACGCTGCATACGCCGCACGGACCGCTCTCGACGCCCGCGTTCGTACCGCTCGCGACCCGTGGCTCGGTCAAGGGCCTGCTCAGCCAGGAGGTGGCAGCGCTCGGCTACGAGATGGTGCTCGGCAATACCTATCACTTGATGCTGGCACCCGGCTCAGAGCGGATCGCGAGCTTCGGCGGTCTGCACTCGTTCATGGACTGGCAGGGGCCGATCATCACCGATTCCGGCGGATTTCAGGTGTTCTCGCTCGCTCACGGAACGGTCGCCGATGAGGTCAAGGGCCGCGGCGGCCGTCCACCGTTGGACGGCGGCGTTCTCGAGATCGGCGAGCAGGGTGTGCGCTTTCGCAGCTACATCGACGGCGACGAGCAGTTCCTCTCACCGGAACGCTCGATGCAGATCCAGGCCGAGCTCGGCTCTGACATCGCACTGGTCTTCGACGAGTGCACGCCGTTCCGCGCCGACCGCGACTACACCGCGGCCTCCACCGAGCGCACCCACCGCTGGCTGGAACGCTGCCTGAGCTGGCACGGCGAGAATGGTCCGGCAGGCCAGGCGGTCTACGGGATCGTGCAGGGGGGGACGCATGAGGACCTGCGGCAGGAGTCGGCCAGCGTCGTCGCTGCTGCAGGCGTGGACGGCATCGCGATCGGCGGCACGCTCGGCAAGGACAAGGTCCAGATGCGCGAGGTGCTCGACATGACACTCGCCAACCTGCCCGACGAGGGACCCCGCCACCTGCTCGGGATCGGCGAGCCCGACGATCTGGTCGAGGGTATCTGTCGCGGCATCGACACCTTCGACTGTGCCGTGCCGACCCGGCTGGGCAGGCACGGGATGGCACTGGCGCCTCTTCCCGAGAGCCGCTTCCGCTTCAATATCCGCAACCGGCGCGAGGCGGGGGAGCACGGCCCGCTCGTGGACGGCTGCCCGTGTCCTGCGTGCACGCGCCTCACCCGGGGCTACGTCCACTACCTCTCCCGGTCGGAGGAGTTGACCGGGGTCCGGCTGGTCACGCTGCACAACCTCGTCTATACGGAGCGCCTCGTCACCGCCGCGCGGGAGGCAATCGCCGCCGGGCGGATGGGTGCCTACCGGGACGCGATCCTCGCCGGCGCGACCCCCTGGCAAGCCTGAGGGCAGAACCCAACAGGCCGCCGTCAGTTGCTGGAGTTGTTCTGCAGAACGTCCTTGAGTTTGTCGATCACGTCGTTGATGTTGTTGCCGATCGACTTGCCGATGTCGCTGTTGGAGCCGGCGTCCGTGGCCAGCAGGATCACTCCGGCGACGATACCCGCGACGATCGCAATTAGCAGCAGGGCGCCGATCACGCGCATCATCCGGGCGAAGAAAGAGTCCTTCTTCTTGGGCTTGGCGGTGCGCGCGGGTCGCGCTGGACGCTGGGGCTGGGAGCGGGCGGCGGAACGCTCGGCGGCCGCCGAGCGCCTGCGCGCGGGCACCGGAGCGACCGGGGTCCGCGGCTCCTCGCGGATCTGACGCGTGGCCGCGGTGGAGTCTCCCCGGCGGATCGCGCGGGTCGGGGCCTCGTCGGCCGGAGCGATGCCCTCGAGTCCGCCGCGCAGCGCGGCGGCGAGATCCAGCGCGTCCAGATAGCGATCTTCGGGCTCGTTCTCGAGTGCCCTGAGCACCGACGCCGAGAGCTCCGGGGAAACGTCCGGCTCGTAGCTGGAGGGGGGGAGGGGCCGCTCGTTCTCACGCCGGATGGCAAGCTCAGCAAGGCTGTTGCCCTCATACGGCAGGCGTCCCGTGAGCAGCTGGTAGGTCACGACCCCGAGCGAGTAGACGTCGCTGATCCCGGTCGCCTCCTCGCCGCGGGACTGCTCGGGTGAGAGGTAGGCCGCGGTGCCGACCACGGAGCCGACCAGGGTAAGCCTGGTCTGCTCGGCGGCGCGGGCAATACCGAAGTCAGCGAGCTTGACGGTCATTCCGGCAACGTCGGAGGAATTTTCAGCGGGGCCACCGATCACCATCAAGTTGCCGGGCTTGACATCCCGGTGGACGATGCCCTGCTTGTGCGCGTACTCGAGACCGGCGCAGGACTGGGCGGCGATCTCGACCGCGATGTCGGGGGCCAGGCTGCCCTGGGCCTGCAGGAGCTGGGCCCCTGAACGGCCCTCCACGTACTCCATGACGATGAAGTGGCGGCCACCGTCCACACCGGTGTCGTAGACCTGGACGATGTTCGGGTGGACGAGCTTGGCCACGGCGAGGGCTTCGCGACGGAAGCGGGCCACGAACTTCTCGTCGTCGGAGAGATGCTCGGCCAGCACCTTGACGGCCACCGTGCGCTCGAGCACGCCATCGGTGGCACGGTAGACGGTTGACATGCCACCCGAGCCGAGCCGGTCCTCGAGTGTGTAGCGGTCAGCGATCGCGGAGCCAGACATCTTCAGCCGCCGATCCCACCAGAGCCACCGGAGCCACCGGAGCCACCGGAGCCACCGGAGCCACCGCCGCCGGTGCCCGGATCCGGGTCCGGTTCGGGTTCCGGCTCCGGTGTCGGCTCCGGCTTCGGCTCCTTGTCGGTGGTTTCATCGGTGGTCGAGGTCGTGGTCGTCGAGGTCGTGGTCGTGGACGTCGTCGTCGGTGTACTCGTCGTGCTCGTGGTCGAGGTGGTGGTTTTCGGCTCGGCGCATTCGGCCTCGTAGGCGGTGTCGAGCCGGTCGTTGAGCACCTTCAAGTCCTTGCGCACTCCAGAATCAACGGACTCGTCGTCCGCGAGAGCCGTGATCCCGGTGCTGATCTCATTCACCTTCTCGTCCGCGGCGGGGCAGTCCTGCCCGTCGATCAGTCCCTGTAGTTCGGTCAGCTCCCGGGTCAACGCGTCCGCCTGGTCGGCGGGGATTTCGCCGCCGCTGCCACAGCCCATGGCCGTGGCGGCGGCCAGCGAGAAAGCGAGCAGGAGCGCTCCAACCGGCTTGCCGATTCGATCCCTCATCGCTGCCGAGTCTAGTGGGGAGCGCACCCGTCTCATCGGCCCACGAAGAGTCGCTTGGCGAGGTGTGCGGGGAGGTCGGTCGCTTCGATTGCGGCCGCTGCGCGATCGATGTCGTAGGTCACTCGGTGGTAGGTGGCTTCCCAGATCTCGGTGTCGAGTTCGAGCCAGGCCGCGCGCGGGTCTCCGTCGCGGGGCTGGCCGACGCTGCCGGGGTTGATCAGCCAGCGGCCGTCGGAGATCTCGAGCCGGGTACCGGCCCCCGCCTGCCAGCCCCGCGCCTCCGGGACGCCCGCCTGCGCCTTGTCCCAGCCGGGGATCGAGAAGAACAGAGCGACGTGGGAATGGCCGACCATGCTCACGCGACGATCCTGGACCGCCAGACACTCGGCGGCCTGGTCGGGCCAGAGCACGTACTCCCAGACGGGATCCCTGGGCGAGGCGTGGTAGAGCGCCGCGGCCTTGGTCGTGTCGGAGGGGGAGAGGCCCGCGAGGAACTCGATCGTCTCGGGAGAGCTGTTCTCACGGGTCCACTCGACGGCCGCCGAGGCGGCGGCACTGAAGGTCGAGGTGTCGAGCTCACCGAGGACCGCCAGATCGTGGTTGCCGACCAGCGATGTCTCGCACTTCTCCCGGACGAGAGCGGTACAGCCGTCCGGCTGCGCTCCGTAGCCGACGATGTCCCCGAGGCACCAGAGCTGCTCGACGCCGGTGTCCTCGATGTCGGCGATCACGGCCTCGAGGGCCGGCAGATTTCCGTGGATGTCGCTGAAGACTGCTACTTGCATGGGATCCGCTGCTTTTGCGGCCATGGGCCGCCGGGTGCGGCGGTCTATCGTAGGTGCCGATGAGATGGCGGGTCTTTCGGCGCTCCTCGCGCGCCCGAATCATTGCGGCTTCGCTGGCCCTTCTTGTGGTCGCCGAGATCGCCGTCCTGGTGCTGTTGCCCGGCCAATCGGGGCCGCAGCCACTCGCGGTCGAAGCTACCGATTACTTCACGCCCGCCCAGATCGAGCGCGCCACGGACTACCAGAGCGGGCAGCGGCTGATCAGCTTGGCGCTGCTGGTGGCGGAGTTCGCGCTCCTGGCTCTGCTCGCGAGCGGCAGGCCGGCCCCGGCCCGGCGCTTCCTCGAGCGCCTCGAGTCGCGCCCGCTCCTCGGTGCGCTTGCGGCCGGCGCCGCGCTCTCGGCGGCCCTCGCCCTGTTGCTCCTGCCGCTGGGCCTGTTCGCGCACGAGCGCGCGGTGGATGTCGGGCTCTCGACTCAGGATCTGGCGTCCTGGCTGTGGGACCGCGGCCGGGGCATCGGCATCGGGGCGCTTTATGCCGCCGTTGGCGCGCTGATCCTGCTCGTGCTCCAGCGCCGGCTCCCACGGTCGTGGTGGTTGGCGGGGACTGGAGTGGTGATCGTCTACGCGGTGGTCTCGACATTCCTGGCTCCGGTGCTGCTCTCACCGATCTTCAACGACTTCCAGCGGCTGCCCGCGGGGCAGACCCGCGACGATGTCGTCGAGCTGGCGGATCGGGCCGGGGTCGAGATCGGCGACGTCTACGTGGTCGATGCATCACGCAGAGGCACCTCGCTCAACGCTTATGTCAACGGCATCGGCAGCACCCGACGAGTGGTCCTCTACGACAATCTGGTGGATGCAGCAGAGCGGCCCGCCCTGCGCTCCGTGGTCGCTCATGAGTTGGGACACGTCAAGGGCGACGATCTCGTTCGCGGTTTGGTCTTCGTCGCGCTCGTCGCCCCGATCGGCATGCTCTTCGTGCGCGAGGTCGGGGGAGCCGTCGCAGTTCGCACCGGCACTGAGGCGGGACGAGCCTCCGCGTTGCCCGCCTATGCTCTCGCGATCGGCATCGCGACGCTGGTGCTCGGAGTGTTCGGCAATCAGCTCAGTCGTGGCGTGGAGGAGCGCGCAGACCGCTTCTCGATCGAACTGACGGGCGATCCAGCCGGGCTGATCGAGTTGCAGCGCACGATCGGCATCCGCAACCTGAGCGACCCCTCGCCTCCGGAATGGACGCAGCTGCTCTGGGGCACCCACCCGGACAAGCTCGAGCGGATCGGGCTGGCCGAGGCCTGGCCCGGCGGCGGGCCCGGGTGACCGACCCATCCGCGCCCTGAGATCTCCCGCTCAGGGATCCCCTGGGGCCGGGGTCTCGAGTTCTGGCAGCGAATCCCCGGGTTCGCTGCCCGGCGGCGTCTCGTAAGGCGAGAGCTCGAACGCGGTCACGATCTCGGCCCTCCAGATCGGGTCGTCGCGGTAGCGGTCGATGTTCGCGAGCAGGAAGGCGTAAGTCGGATCCTCCTCGGCGCGCTCAAGTCCCTCGGCGATGCTCGCGCGCGAGCCGTCGAGGTCTCCGGCAAGCTGTTGTACCTGACCCAGCTGGATCCAGGGCCCGGCTGCGAACGGCAGTAGCGCCGAGGCTTCCGAGGCAGCCTCGGCTGCGGCCCGGTAATCGCCGGTCGCTGCCAGTTCCTCACTGCGATTCAACGCCTTCTCCGAGAGCAGCAACAGACCGCTGCCGAGCAGCGCCACGACGGCGAGGCCGCCGAGCGCGAGCCGCAGCGAACCTGGCATCGCCGCGCTCGCGGGCTTCCGTGGGTGATCGCGCAGCGTCGCCCGTCCCGCCAGGACGGCCACCGCGATGAGCACCGGTGCAAAGGCCGCCGGAATATCTGCGGTCCACTCTGTGGCCGCGGCGATGGTCCCGGCGGCCAGCACCCCGGCCGCTGCGGCGACCGTGCCGTCGAGGTCCCCGAAGGTGCGGGTCCATGCACCGGCGATTCCGGTGCCGAAGAAGGCCAGCACGGCGAGGCCGCCGAAGAGCCCCAGTTCGGCAAAGCTCTCGAGGAAGACGGAGTGTGCATGGCGCGTGGGGACGTCGAGGGAGCCGTTCTGGTTCCACCAGATCGAGTATCCCGCCGCTCCGACGCCCTTGAGCGGCTGGTCGGCGAAAGCGTCGATCGCGGCCCCCCAGAGCTGCACACGTCCGTTGCTCTCCGGCGCCAGGAAGCGGCCAGTCACGCCACTGCCGACCTCGGCCTCGACGGCGGGATCGGCGAGCGAGTCCACGCGGTCGCTGACGTCACTGACGATCGCAGCCGCCAGCAGGGCCACCGCAGCGGCGAGCCCTGCCAGGCGCGCGACGCGACGTGAGACACGGAGTGCCGCAAAGCGCTCGTCCCAGCGCACGCGGAACCAGGCGACGACGGCCCCGGCCACGATCGTGGCGAGCAGCAGTAGCCCACCGGCGAGCTTCGCCTTGCTGTCCGCTGCGCCCTCCACCAGTTGCGTGCTCTGCGAGGCAGCCAGGATCAGCGGGGCTGCTGCGGCCGCGGCGAGGAGGAAGCCGGCCACAAGGCGGGGTCGGGCAGGTGTGAGGGCGGCTGCCGCGGCGACGCCCACGAGGAGTGCGAGGACCCCACCCCGGGAGCCGGTGAAGTAGATCACCAGCGCGAGCGCGGGGATCGGCATGAGGGCGAGGGCCCGGAGCCGGGCCCGCTCAGCGCTGGCGCCAAGCCAGGCCAGCAACACGATCCCCGTAGACATCAGCACCGCAAGCCCGTTCCAGTACGCGATGGGGTACCCGAGCCGCCCGCCCGCGCCCGGGAACTCGCGCAGGCGCGTTGTATCGCCGGTCAGCAGCGAGGGCACGAGCCGCGATCCCAGGGCGAGGACGCCGACCGCCACCAGTCCGATCGCGAGGCCTGTGAGTACGGCTCGCCCGTCTCCGCGCTGCAGGGTGCCGATCAGGAGGGCGAAGACGCCGAGGTAGAGGGCGACCTGGACCGCGTCGACGAACGCGCGTCCGTCGTCGACTCCCCAGGCGAGGGAGGCGGCCGTCAGCGCCGCGACAGCGGCGAGACCGCCCAGGGCAACCAGCGCCGGAGCGGGCAGCCGGCGGGGGTCGAGATCGAGAGCGCCGACCAGAACTCCGACGAGGACGGCCCACCAGACAATCACCGCCGCTGAGGCCGTCGCCTCGGCGGGGATTCCGCCCTGAACCAGCGCAATCGTGAAGATCGCGGCGGCAACGGTGCCTGTCAACAGTCGCGAGCGCCGCCGTTCGACTTCAGCTATGGGTTGACTGCGTATTTCGACTTCAGCTTGCACTAACGTTCCCTGCCTGTGAAGGTCCTAACCCTTGTGATCTGCGGGCTCGCGATGGCCCTTGCCCTGTGGGCAACCCCTGCGCTTGCCGCCAACTGCCCTGAATGCGAGGAATACACGCTCGATATCCCCGATCCCAAGGGTGACGGTGGAGGCGGCGGCAACAACTCGCCCAGCGGTGGCAACCAGGACGGCAGCACTGGCGGTGAGGATACGGCTCCGGCTCCGGTTGCCGCTCCACCTGTGACCGCGCCGGAACCCGCTCCGGCGCCTGAGGTCGCCACCAGTGAGCCGGAGAAGAAAGCCGAGCCCAAGCCGAAGAAGAAGAAGCAGCAGAAGAAGAAGAAGTCGGCTTCGAAGCCTGCGCGCTCGCCTGTACTTCCCGCGAGCGAGCCGGCCACGTTCGATCTTGCATCACAGCCGCTCGACTACGAGCAGGCAACCGCCGGAGGCGCGCTCAGCGACTGGTTGACCGACGGTGGCACGCTGGCCCTGATCGTGGCCCTCCTGGCTGTCGGTGGCGTCGGCGTCTGGTACCGGAGGGCTGGGCGGAC
This sequence comes from Solirubrobacterales bacterium, assembly GCA_038206985.1. Taxonomy (GTDB): domain Bacteria; phylum Actinomycetota; class Thermoleophilia; order Solirubrobacterales; family 70-9; genus CAXMST01. The sequence goes on along the minus strand of JBBRAH010000017.1, from coordinate 57,093 downwards.
CTGATGCGGTTGCGCTCCTGCGCGGTCGGTGTCCTCGCGGCACTGATCGTTCTCGTATCCGCGGCTGACGCTTCGGCCCTGCCGCGCAAGTTCTGGGGAATCTTTCCGTTCGATCTGCCGACCACCGAGGAGACCGGCCTGATGCGCGAGTCCGGCATCGGGATCTCGCGCGTACAGTTCGACTGGCGCTCGATCGAGCCGCAACCCCCTAACGTCTTCGGTCAGCATGACTATCGCTGGGCCGCGACCGACGCCTGGGTGGGCAATCTCGCGCGAGGTGGAATCGCGGCGCACGCACTCGTGCTGGGCAGCCCCGGTTATCTGACCGAGAGCAACGCGCACACGCCGCTGCAAGCGCAGGGAGGGGGTGGATACTGGCGCCACTATGTGCGGGCGGTGGTCGCCCGCTATGGCCGCGGAGGCGAGTTCTGGACCGCCAACCCCACGATCCCGCACCGCCCGATCAAGGTGTTTCAGATCTGGAACGAGCAGAACTCGTCGGCTCGCTACAAGCCGAAGCCGAAGCCGACCGAGTACGCGGACCTGGTCCGGATCGCGGAGAGCGAAATCCACGCGGCCGACCCCAAGGCAAGAGTCGTGCTCGGCGGGATGTTTGGCACTCCGAACAGCCTCGACAAGGGCGACGGCTCGGTGCCGGCCTGGGACTTCCTCAAACAGCTCTATGCGATCGATGGTTTCAAGTCCCGTTTCGATGCGGTTGCGGTGCACCCGTATGCACCGGATCTGCGCGGTGTCCGCTACCAACTGCGGATGATTCGTCGCGCGATGAAGAAGGCCCACGATGGGGCCACGCCAATCGAGGTTACGGAGCTCGGCTGGTCGTCGGGTAAGCCTGGAACGTTCTTTTTCTTCAAGGGCCGCAAGGGCCAGGCCAAGATGCTCGACGAGTCCTTCAAGCTGCTTCTGAAGAAACGCCGCAAGTGGAACATCGAGCGCCTGATGTGGATCTCATGGCGCGATACCGAGCGCTTCAAAGGCTGCGGCTACTGCGAGAAGTTCGGCTTGCTGCGCGAGGACCTCAGTCCCAAGCCCTCCTTCCACGACTACGTCCGCTACGCGAAGCGGGGCCGCTCGAAGCGCTGAGCGCCGGGGCTCGCCGATTGCGGCCGTCGTCGTTACTGGCCGCGGCGGCGCAGTACCACGGGAATCGTGCGAAGGATCAGCACGACGTCGTTCCACAACGACCAGTTCGCGATGTAGAGGTAGTCGAGCTTGACCATCTCGTCGAGTGAGACCCGCGCCGCGCCGAGGATCTGCCAGTGCCCGGTGATCCCGGGCCGGACATCGAGCCGGTTGCGGTACTCGCCGACGATCTGTTCGTCCTCCTCGGGAACAAGCGGGCGTGGCCCAACCAGACTCATGTCACCGCGCAGCACGTTGAGCAGTTGCGGCAGTTCGTCGACGCTCGTGCGACGGATGAAGGCGCCGACGCGGGTGATGCGCGGATCGTTGGGAATCTTGAAAAGGCCGGTGCTGGTTTGGCAGAGGTGGCGGAACTCCTCGCGTTGGTGCTCGGATCCCTTCTTCATGCTGCGGAACTTGAGCATCATGAAGCGCCTTCCGTGCCGGCCGATGCGTTCCTGACGGAAGAGGGCGCCGCCTGGGCTGTCGAAGCGGACGGCGAGCGCGACGAGAATGAAGACCGGCAGCAGCAGGACGACGAAGAACGAGGCCAGCACCAGATCGAACCAGCGCTTGAGGATCAGCGAGGAGCGGGCGATGGCGAAGCGGCGCATCCCGAGGAGCGTGACCCCGCCGATGTTGTCGAGTTCGACCGCGGCGCCGGCCAGGCGCGTGATGTCCGGGAACAGGCTGACCTTGACGCCGGCATCCCGGAGTTCCCGGATCGCAAACATCAGCTCATCGCCCCCCTGCGAGCCGGGCAACACGATGACGCGGTCGATCACCTGCTCATCGAGGATGTCGTCGAGGTCGGTCTGTGTATCGAGCTGGAGCGAGGCCCTTCCCAGCATCGGCAGGATACCGACGATCTCCGCATGGGTGGCCGGGCTCATCGCGAGTGCATCGAGCAGCACGAGAGGCCGCGTGGAGTTTCCGACCAGCAGGCAGCGCTCAGGCGGGGTCACAGTGCGGGCCACGAAGCGGGCGAGCGCCCGAAGCGTCAGCGTCGAGGCGAGGAGCACGATCAGGATGGAGAAGGTCTCCGCCCGGCCGCTCCCATTCTCGAACACGAGATCGCCGCCCAGGTAGGCGAGCAGCGCCATGGCAGTCGCGATGCCGAGCACGGCGGGCACGTCCTGCAGGGTGGTCTTGTGCAGGCGGTGTTCGTCGCGGTCGTAGAGCCCCATCATCTTTGCGACGGGGATCAGGGCGAGGGGGGAGAGGATCCCGAACAGCGTCACGCGGTCGTCACCCACGACGGTGCCTGCGACGAACAGCGCGACGAGAAGTGCGGCGGTATCCGCAACAATCAAGGAGCGCCTGAAGACGGCGTCCCGGCGATGCGTGCCGGCCAGCCGTATCTCTTTCGTACGCGCGCTGCGCGGACGAGGCTTCGCGACGGCCGGGGGCGCAGCCGAAGCCATTGATACCTCCTCGGTGGCGCTCATGGCCTCCCTCCCCTGTCCCGTGGTCGAGATTCAGGCCCCGAGCAGGGGCCCGGAGTCCGTAGCGCTCGCGGATGCGAGGCGGCGGTCTCTGTAGGCGATCCATGCCCTGATCGCCAGACCGGTGGCCAGCAGGATCAAGAGCAAGAGCAGAAGTGGGGTGAGTGGGTAGCCGGTGAATGGCAGTGAGCCGCCGTCGCCACCGGAGCCCGGCAGTGCGGCACCGGTCTCGTCATCGATGTCGCCGCTGGTGTCGTCATCGGCCGGATCATCGATGTCGCCGCCGCCGTCCTCGCTGCAGACGGGCAACTCGGGGTACTCGTCGCAGATTGGAGGCAGGTCCTGCGCGGAGGCGATTGCGGGCACGACGGCTAGCGCAACAATTGCCGCGAGTGCCGCGAAGAGATACCTCCACGTTCCCAAACTTTCAACGCCCTTCCTCATTCGAGGAACTCACTATACCCGCGGGATCGGCGTCGTGCGCCATTTCTCCGGACTGTGGACATTTGTCCCAACCGCAAGGTTCCGCGGCCGTTCCGGCTAGGGTCCGGCGGCCAATGTTGGACTCAAACCGAAAGCGGATCGTCGAGGCCCTGGGGCCGGCTGCCCGTGTGCTGGATGTCGGGGGCTGGGGGCAGCCCCTGGAGCGTGCCGACTGGGTCCTCGACCTGATGCCGCACGAGACCCGCGGTCTGTACCCCGCACCCGATTATCGTCCTGAGCAGGAGCGATTCAGCGCGGAGACCTGGGTCCAGGCTGACATCTGCGACCATGAGCCCTGGCCATTCGCCGACGACGAGTTCGACTTCGCGGTCTGCTCCCACACGCTCGAGGACGTACGCGATCCGGTCTGGGTTTGTGCCGAGCTCTCCCGGGTCGCTCGTGCGGGGTATGTCGAGGTGCCCTCGCGCCTGGAGGAACAGAGCCTCGGCGTGCACGGGCCCTGGGTCGGGTGGTCGCATCATCACTGGCTGGTCGATCGTGATCCCGACGGCACCTTGCGTTTCGTCTTCAAGTCGCACGCGATTCACGGCGATCGCCGGTTTCACTTCCCGAGGCCGTTCGGCTCGCTTCTCACTCCCGAGGAACGCATCGAAGCCGTGTTCTGGGAGGGACGGATCGAGGCGCGCGAAGAGGTGTTCACCGAGGCCTCCGGGCACGACGCCTACCTCTCGCGGTTCGTCGCCCGCAACAGCGAGCGCTGCGCTGGTCGCGAGGGTCCGGGAGCGGCTCAGAAGGAGCCACAGAGCGTGACGCAGCGCCTCCTGCGCCGCGCCCGTCGCAGCGATTGAGCCGGGCGCGAACCGTCGCGCACCGCGCATTCCGTCGATAGCCTGCAGCCGTGTCCGTAACGGAATACGCAGAGGGCCTGTTCTTCCTCCTCGCCACGTTCGGCCTCGTGCTGACCGGCGCTGCGGTGTTGTTCGGCCGTCGCTTTCCGGGGAGCAGGGGAGCCGAGGCGATCGTGATCTTCGGCCTGCTCGCGACTATGGGCTTGCTGGTCGTCCATGTGACGCCGGCCGTATTCGGGGTGCTCACGCGCGGCACCGTGGTCGTGGCCGCGCTGCTCTGGCTGGGCGCCGCCTCACGGGTTCCCGCGGCGGTCGGCTCAGCCCGGGATGAGTCCGCGAACCCGGAACCCCCGGAGGGTCGCGCGGAGCGCGCGGCACGCCTGCTGGCCGGGGCGGCCGTCGCGGCGATTGGCCTGCTGGTGCTCGCCTTCGCCCGCTCGCAACTGGTCACGACTTCCTCCTCGATCGACTTCGCGACCTTTCATCTTCCGAACGTGGCGGAATGGATCCAGACCGGCTCCATCTGGCAGGTCTCGGCGTTTCTGCCCGATGTCGCTCCGGGTAACTACCCCAACAGCGGCGACGTGATCCTGCTCAGCGTGACGCTGCCCTGGAGTAACGACTTCCTGGCGCAACTCTCGATCTACCCGTTCTACCTGCTGGGCGGCGTTGCGATCTACGCGCTGGCTCGCGAACTCGGCGCCCGGGCCCCGGCCGCCGCAACCGCCGCCTGCCTCGTGCTGGCCCTGCCGGCGCTGATCGTCTCCTCGCTCTCGCACGGGATCGTCGATGCGATCCTGATGTTCGGTTTCGCATCGGGGTGCCTGTTCCTCGTCCGCTGGCAGCGGACGAGGGCGAACGCCGACCTCGTCCTTGCCGGCCTCGCTCTTGGCCTCGCGTTCGGCACCAAGTGGTACGGCATCTCCTCGGTCTTCGTCGTGGTCGCGGTCTGGGTCGCGGCCGGGCTGCTCGCCCGCCGTCCGCTGCGCCGCCTGGTCCGTGACTCGGTCCTGCTGGGCGGTGTGATCATGCTCGTCGGCGGCATCTGGCTGCTCCGCAACCTGATCATCTCGGGCAACCCGTTCTTCCCGGTGGCGCTGGCACCAGGAGGTCTGACGATCTTTGACGCTCCGCCTGACGTGATCCGGGAACGTGCCGGTGACTCGATCTCGGACTATCTCGGTGACTGGGACGCGTGGCGCGAGTTCATCGTGCCCGCCTACCGGCGCGCACTGGCGGCTCCCGGCCTGCTGCTCGTGGCGGGCGGGATCATGGCGGGGGCGGTCTGGGCTCGAGCGCGCTTGCGGCCCGGAGCCCAGAGCGCGGTTCGCCCCTCCTCGACCGTCGGCGTGGCGCTGCTCCTGGCGCCGCTGCTGGTCGCCGTTTACTCGGTGACTCCGTACACCGCGGGCGGGCCGGAGATCCCGCCTGTGCTCGTCGGCGCCGACTCCCGCTACCTGCTCCCAGCGATGATCGTCCTTGCCGGCCTCGCCGCGTGGGTGGGTTGCGCCTACCGGTGGTTGGCCGTCGCGTTTGGCGCGCTTGGCCTCGTGGCGGTGCTCGACGGGGTGATTTGCGGAGGAGCCACCAGCTGTGTCGGGGATTCGACTCCGGTGAGTCCCGTGGACCTGCGAGCCGAGGACCTGCTGTTCGCGGTCGTGGTCGCAGGCCTGGCCGTCGCTCTGTTTCGGCTGCGGGGTCGACTGCGAGCGCTCGCAGGGCCGGGCGGCTCGGCGCGGCCGCTTGCCGCGGCAGCCCTGGTTGGCGGTCTTGTGATCCTGGCCGGCGTCGGCTACAAGGTGCAGGAGCGCTACACCGAGGATCGTTTCGCGGGGGCGGACGCGGCGGTCGATGGGCTGATTGCCCGCGCACCCAGCGGTGCCCGGATCGGCCTGGCAGGACTCTGGACCGACGCCGGGATCTCCCCGATCCTGCCCGCCTTCGGGCCCACTCTGGACAACACCGTTGAGTACGTGGGCCGCCTCGAGCGCGAGGTCTTGCGCCGCTACGGAGATCGCGGAGCGTTTCTGGCGGCGGTCGATCGGAGCAACTACGACCTGCTGATCGTCGGCCATACACGGCCTCCGCTGCCACCGCCTCTGGAGGGCGACTGGCTGGAGTCGGCGGGCTATACCGAATTGGCCCGCAGCAACCGGCTCGCGCTCTACGCGCCGCCGGCCACGACTCCCTAGGTCGTCAAGCGGCAGTCCTGGCGATCATCAGCATCCGGTCGCGGAAATCGGGCGTCCACATGTTGTCGGCAAAGCCGGCTTTCTCCGCGCCGCTGATCAGTCCCCTGGAGACGGCGGGCAGATAGCCGCCGCCCTTGTCGAGGTAATAGCGGATCGTGAAGGACTTCGGATCGGTCGCCACGTACAGTGGCTCGTAATCATGGCGCTCGAGCATCGTCGCCGCGCTCTCGCGCGTGAAGTAGTGGATGTGAGTGGGGATCACCGACCACCAGCGGGGGCCGAGCAGTTGCGCGACACGGCTGCCTGCGTCGGGGAGCTCGAGGGCGATCAAGCCGCCGGGCCGCAGCAACTCAGCCACCCGGTCCAGCGCCTCGTTTGCCCGCGTCAGATGCTCGAGCACGTCGCCGAGCACGACGACGTCAAAGCCACCCAGCTGCAGATCCGCGGTGAACAGCTCCTCCGTGCGGACATCGAGTCCGAGACGATCGCGGGCGTAGTCTGAGGCGAAGGTGCTGGGCTCGATCCCGACGCAGTTCCGCCAGCCGCTGTCGCGCGCCTCGGCGAGCATGAAGCCGACCCAGCAGCCGACGTCGAGGATCCCGTCGCGGGTGTCCGTGAAGCGCTCGACGCGCTCCAGCACGCTGCGGAAGCTGGCTCGCTGACCGGCCTCCTCCTCGACGTAGTCGTCGGAGGCAGCATCGGCGTACGCCGCGTCCAGTTCCTCGTCGGTGGGGAAGCGGTCGAGCTGCATGTGGGTGCAGCTGGGGCAGCGGACGATGTCGCCGAGGGCGGTTCCGAATTCTTTGGTAGTGGGGATCAGCCCGTCCTCGCCCATCTCGCCACGCACCCGAAGGTGTGGAGTCAGCCCCTCTGCGCCACAGGCCGAACAGACGGTCTCGATGGCGGTCAACTCAGGCGTCGTCATCACTTCTCGTTCCTCGCATCGCGGGTGCCTCCGGTTGTCCGTCGTCGTCGAAACGATCGCCGATCTGAAGCCGCTCCGGCGCGGCGAGATTGTTACGGCCCTTGACCACGTACATCGGCCGGCGCTTGACCTCGTCGTAGATCCGGCTCACGTACTCGCCGATGATTCCGAGTGTGATCAGCTGGATACCACCGAGCAGCAGGATCGCGAACAGCAGCGTAGAGATGCCCTCGACGTAGACCCCGAACAAGCGGGTGATTAGGACGTAGGGGATCCCCAGAAAAGCGATGAACGAGACGACGAAGCCAAACACCGTTGCCATCTGCAGCGGGGCCGCCGAGAACGATGTGATCGCGTCCAGCGAGATCTTCAGCAGAGTGCCCCAGCGGTAGCGCGTATCGCCGGCGAAGCGCGGGTCGCGGTCGTAGGGAATCGAGCTTTGCGTGTAGCCGACCCAGACTGACATGCCGCGCAGGAAGCGGTTGCGCTCGGGCATCCGTCGCAGAACGTTGACGGCGCGCCGATCGAGCAGCCGGAAGTCGCCGGCGTTGGTCTCGATTGGCAGGTTGGCGAGGCGCGTGAAGATGCGAGAGAACCAGCGCGCTGTGACCAGCTTCGCGCGGCCCTCGCCACGCCGGTCGCGGCGCACCGCATAGACGACGTCGGAGCCCGCCTGCCAGGCGGCGACCATCTCCGGAATCAGCTCGGGCGGGTCCTGCAGGTCGGCGTCGATCGTCACGACCGCGTCGCCGCGGGCGTGGTCGAGCGCCGCCGTGGACGCGGCCTGGTAGCCGAAATTGCGTGAGAGCTGAACCGAGCGCACCCGCGGGTCCTCCGCGCTGAGGCTCGCGAGGATCTCCGGGGTGCTGTCCGTCGAGCCGTCGTCGACGAGGATCAACTCCCACTCCAGACCGTGGCAGCTTTCGAGCGCATCGCGAACGCGGCCGTAGAACGTCTCGAGGATCTCCTCCTCGTTGAGCACCGGCGCAACGACGCTGAGCAAGCCGACATGACGCTCCCCCTTGGGCATCACTGTTTGACCGCGACCCGGCCGGTGTAGTCGATGCGGTCCAGGAGCACCCGCTGATCCGTCTCGGCGAAGTACTCGTCGACGGCTTTGCGAGCGCCCTCGTAGTGACCGTAGTCGTCGATGATCAGCACGCCGCCATGCGCGAGGCGCGGATAGAGCTGCTCGAGCTCGTGCTTCGTCGACGAATACCAGTCGGTGTCGAGTCGCAGCATGGCGATCTTCTCCGGGGCTCCGTCGGGAATCGTCTCCTCGACCATGCCCTGGACGCAATGGATCCGCTCGGCCGGATAGCCGGTGCTCTCGACGGCCCGGCGGACGTCCTCAACGGGGACGCCGGCCCACTCCTTCTCGGCGCTGTCGTGGCGCTTCCAGCGCTTGTGGAGCGAATAGCCGTCGTAGGGGGAGCTGACGTCGTCGGCGCCGGGCTCGGGCATCCCGCTGAAGGTGTCGAACAGGTACAGATCGCGGTCAACGACCCCGAGGCGCCGCAGCGTCATGGCGACGGCCATCATGCTGCCGCCCTTCCAGACTCCGCACTCGACGAAGTCACCCTCGAGCTCGTGCTCGATGACATAGGCGACGCCGTCGCAGAGGGCCCCGATCCGCTCGGCGCTGGTCAGCGTGTAGCGGCGCACTCCCTTGATCGTCGTTGCGAGTTCTTGCTCGAAGTGCGCGGGGACCGGCGTGCCGAGCATGTAGCTCAGGCGCCAGCGCCAGCCCATGGCGAGCTTGCGGGCATCGCGGCTCAGTCCCTCCAGACGACTCATCGGGGCGGCATCATTGCAACTGGACCGGGGTCGATGCGCAACTTGTCGCTAGCCGCCCTTCGTAGAGGGCGTTTGTGCGTCCTCTCAGCTCGGCTGACACGGGGTCTCACCCGGGAGCATCTCGGACGCGGCCTTGTACTAGCTTGGGTCCGGCGTGAAGGAGCGAATCCGGAAGACAGTTGCGCGAGCCGTCAGGGGTGGCTTCGATCGGGCTGGCTACGACGTGGTCAGACGGCCCGACGAACATCCTATCCCGCCTGACTGCGACGATCGCATGCGGGAAATCATCGCTGCGGTGCGGCCCTACACGCTGACCACGCCGGAGCGCATGATGGCCCTCCGTGAGGCGGTGTGTTATCTCGAGGCGGCGGGCATCGCCGGGCCGATTCTCGAATGCGGGGCGTGGCGCGGAGGCAGCATGATGGTCGTGGCGATGACACTGCTCGAACTCGGCTGCAGCGATCGCGACCTCTATCTGTTCGACACCTTCGATCACATGCCCGAGCCGGACGAGGTCGACGTTCATCTCAGCGGCAGGCCCGCCGGGGAGCACTTCGACGTCTCGCGCTTCGACCCCGGCGCGGACCCGGTCTACTCGCACCTCCCGTTCGAACAGGTGCGGGCCAATCTGCTCGGCACCGGCTATCCCGCGGAACGCCTGCATTTCGTGCGGGGCATGGTCGAAGACACGATTCCCTCCGAGGCACCGGAGCGGATCGCGCTCTGTCGGCTCGACACGGACTGGTATTCCTCAACCCGCCATGAGATGCGGCATCTGTACCCACGCCTGGAAGGCGATGGAGTGCTGATCGTGGACGACTACGGCGAGTTTCTCGGCTCTCGCCAGGCGGTGGACGAGGAACTGGCCGAGGACGGGCGCCCGGTCCTGATCCAGCGCGTGGACATGAGCTGCCGGCTGGTAATCGTGCCCGGGCACAGGTAGTCCTCAGGTGGGGCTCAGTCGGAGCCGGTGAGGAGGACCAGTCGGTCGCTGCGGGCGATCGGCCGATAGCCTGCTTCCGTGGCCCAGCGTGCCTGCAGGCTGCCGCCGAGCGGTCCGCGCGGACACTCGCCGCAGCCGACGACCACGAGCCCGTACTGGCCCGCATCGAGTGCCGCGACGAAATCGGCCTGGTTCGTAAAACGACCGAGAAGGCCGTCCTGATCCGGGCCGACGTAGTCCACGTCGTTCTGCAGCGTGGTCCCAAAGCTGGGGTAGACCGGCGCAACCCCCTGGTTGGTCCAGTTGCCCGCCAGCGCGACCATGACGCCCTCGACCTCGGATGTGCGTTCGATCAACTCGGTCAGGGCCGCGTCAGCCTCGAGGTAGCGGCCCTCGTTGTAGTTGCCCTGCCAGCGCACCGAGCCGGCCAGCAAGGCGAGCAGGGCGACGGCGGCGAGGGCGAGCTTCCGGTGCCGATCAGGACCGGGCTCGCGATCACGGCGTCTGAATCCCCGCAGACTGCGGACGAGCACCACCAGGGCGAGGGCGATCGCTGCCAGCAAAACGGCCGTGTAGAGCGTCTTTGAAGGCGCCGTGATCCCGATCCGGATCGCATCGAGCAACGCCAACAGAGCGACGACTTCAACGCCGAGCAGGACCTTGCGGCTGAGCCTGCCGGCCACGAATGCGACGACGATGCTCGCCGCGATCAGCGCCGGAATGCCGTAGCGGACGTTGGCCGCTGCGGCCACGGGTTCCCCGGGAGGCCCGACCGCCGAGTACGGCGTCAGGGCATAGGAGAGGGCGAGCAGCGCGATCGCAACGAGCGCGGCCCAGGCGACGTGGTCCCTGCGTCCATCGCTTTCCTCATAGCGCCGGCGTCCGAGCTGGACGATGCCGGTGACTACACCCGCGGCGATCAGCAGTAGCGGGATGCCGACCGCGACCCGGAACTGATGGGCCAGCTCTCCGCTCCAGACGCCGGGCTGGTCGAGGTATCCGAACAGGGTCGAGCCGAGCGATTCCCGTAGGGGATCGGCCGGGGCACTGAAGATCGTGATCCCGAAGAGATCGAGCTGCACGGGGAAGACCGGGTTACCGGTTGCGATCAGGTTGCGCAGGATCCAGATCCCCCCAAAGAGCGCGATCGGGCCGATTAGCAGCCGTGCCTGGCGCAAGAGCAGTCTCGGGGGGATGCCGGCTGTCAGCCGTGCGCCGAGCCAGACCACGACGATGATCGGAACGGCCGTGAACCCGTAGAACTTGGTGCCGAAGGCGATGCCGAGGGCAACCCCGGCGATCAGCAGATCGCTGCTTGCCGCAGTGCGCGTGTGGCGCACGAGGAAGAGGAACCCGGCCGCAACTCCGAAGTAGAGCACCGGGTCGAGCAGCGCATCCTCGAGCGCGGGCTGTACGACGACCGGCGCCGCCGTGACCATCAGCGCGATCAGGGTTGCCGCCGAGCGCGGCGCGGCCAGCTCCCGGGCAAGCGCGTAGAGCGCGACGGCGAACAGGAGGACGAACGGGTAGATCGCGTACCGCGCGAGGAAGTCGTTGTCGAAGGGGAGTAGGCCGGCCAGCACGACGACGCTGCCGTTGCCCGGGGAGGCGCCGAAGAAGAAGCCCGGCAGCCAGTCGTGCAGGCCCCAGATCGAGCCGTCCTGGGCCCAGCGCGCCGCCGTCGGCATGTAGGCGTTGGCGGCGTCAAAGCCTTGCGGTGCGACGTAGATCTGGCGGATCGCGACGAGCGCGACCCAGATCACGCCGACCGTGACCCCGAAGCCGGCCAGCAGTCGCTCCGGCCAGGGCTCTGGATCGTCGGAGGGCTCGGTGGGAGTCCGTCCGCCGGCGGCCGCGGGCCGCACCCGTGAGGCGCAGGCCAGGAGCAAGACCGCGGTCAGCGCCGCCGTCTCCCTGGAGAGCACCGTCAGGGCGCCGGGGAGTAGATGGGCGAGCAGGACACCCGCTGTCGCCAGCACCGCGACGGCGACGATTCGCGTCGCGCCGCTCAGTGCGGCGGCGCGGCGGCGAACGAGCAGCAGGGCGGCCGCGATGACGGACCCGAGTGTAAGCACCAGAAAGGCCAGCCCGATCAGGTAGTCACCGTCGGACATTCGTTCGCCCGCTTCTCCTCGGTTACTGTCGTCGCCCGGGCCTGAGGCTCAGGTCTTGTGGGCGATTCCGAAGACGTCGTTGCCGAGGAAGAAGCGCACCGGCCGCAGACCGGCGATTCCCCGAGCGAGCTTGACGACCGGGCCCTCGAAGCCGCTCAGCAGGTGATACTGGCCACCACGCAGAACGTCGGGGTCGATATAGACGTTCATCTTCTTGAAGCCGGCCCCACGCAGGTTCTTGGCCATCGTCAGTGTGCTCTGCTCGTTGACGTGGTACTCCTCGGCGATCTCGAACCAGTTGTCGACCTTCTCGGCGATCTCGCGGTGGCCGACCAACTTGACGAACGGGCGCGTGACGGGCCAGCCGATGTTCATGAAGGCGCGGTTCGGCGCCGTATGGACCAGCAGGAAGCCACCCGGCTTCAGCACCCGCCGGAACTCGGCCAGGGCGGGAACGGTCTGCGGGGGATCGAGATGCTCGATCACGTCGGAGAACTGGATCCGGTCGAACGTGTCGTCCTCCCAGGGCAGGGCGGTGACGTCGCCGACGCGCAGGTCCGCATCGGGGTAGTCGACGAGCGTCTCACGGGTCAGCCCGACCGCCGCGTCCGAGTAGTCCACGCCGGCGACCTCGGCGCCGGCCCTCGCGCAGGCGAGCAGGACTTCACCCCGCCCGCAGCCGGCGTCGAGGATCTTCATCCCGGGGCGCGGATCGAGGATCCGGACTTGCTTGGCCTTGTTGAAGGAGACCTCGCCATCCTGGAACTCGCCGAAGCCCTCGCAGATCTCGGAGAGGAAGTAGTCGCGGTCGTATACGTCTGGGGGAATTGATTGCTCAGTAGACATCGCGGCGCAGCTTAACCGCGATGTGCGGACCAATGTGCAGCACCCCGCTGTTAGGCTGCCCGCCGTCGTGAGAAGCAACGGACGCAAGCTGCGAGAGGGAGACCGTCGATGAGAGTCGCTGTGATCGGTGCGGGAATGGCTGGCCTGGTTGCCGGACATCGTGTGGCCAAGCTTGGACACGAATGTGATGTCTACGAGCGCTGGCCCGGCCTCGGCGGGCAGGCGGCGACGATCGATGTCGGCGACGGTGTGCTGCTCGAGCGCTACTACCACCATCTCTTCACCAGCGACAGGGAGGTCGCCGACCTCTGCGCGGAGATCGGCTGCGAACTGGAGACCTGGCCCTCGAGCGTTGCGATGTTCGCCGACGGCGAACTGCATCCGTTCACGACCCCGAAGGACCTCCTCACCTACAAGCCGATGTCACCGTTGGCGCGGATCCGGATGGGTGTGGCCGTGCTCTACCTGCAGAAGTTCGGCAACGACGTGACCCGCTACGAAGGCCAGACGATCAAGGCCTGGGTCACGAAATGGATGGGGCAGCAGGCCTGGGACAAGATCTGGGGCCCGATGCTCTACGGCAAGTTCCGCGACCAGGCGGGCGACATCTCGATGTCCTGGCTCTGGGCGAAGCTGCGCAACCGCCGGGCCGTGACCGGTGAGGAAGCGAAGGGTGAGCTCCTCGTCTTTCCCAAGGGCAGCTTCGAGTCGATCTTCGTGCGCCTGCGCGATCTGATCGAAGGTTACGGCGGCCGTGTCCTGATTGACCGGCCCGCTCAACGCATCGCCCGTGATCCCGACGGTGAGGGCTTCCTCGTCTGGGGGGCTGCCCCGGACTCGTTCCGCAAGGGGCACGACCCGCGTGACTTCGAGGCTGTCGGGGAGCCGGAGCGTTACGACGCTGTGATTGCCGCACTGCCCTCGGACGTCTTCGAGCAACTTCTCGACCCCGACCTGACCTCAGCCGTGGGGGAGCAGTACCTCGGCAAGACCCGGGGGATCGAGTACTTCGCGGCGCTTTGCCTGCTCGTCGAGCTCGACCGCGAGTTCCATCCCTACTACTGGACCAACGTGGCCGATGTCGACACGGGCTTCATCGGCCTGATCGAGCAGACCAACCTGGTTCCGCCCGAGCACTACGGTGGTCGCCGTTTCCTCTATGTCGCCAACTATCTGCCGCATGGCCACGAGCTGCTGGACAAGAGCATGGAAGAGCTGATCGACTTCTATGAGCCCGGACTCCGCAAGGTCAACCCGGCCTTCCAGCGAGACTGGATCAAGCAGAGTTGGATGTTCAAGGAGCCGGCCGGCCAGCCCGTGGTCCTGCCCAATTACCGCAGTCGGATGCCGGCCTATGAGACCCCCGTCAAGGGACTGATGCTGGCCAACACCACCCAGGTCTATCCCGATGACCGCGGCACCAACTACGCGATCCGCGAGGCCGAGGAGATCGTCAGCTCGCTAAGTCGGCAGTTCGACCTGCCACCGCATCCCGTGCCGGAACGCTTCGGCGTGCCAAGCGCGGTCTAGCGAATCCGGGGCGCCATTCAGATCGCCTCATCGGCCGCCGCGAGGCGGGCCTCGAGTTCGCTGGGTGAGCCGGGGGTGAGCGGTCGTTCGCTCGCATCCGGGTTGCGGTAGACGAGGTACAGGAGCCCGAACAGCAGCACGGCGACGCCCAGGAAGCCGACCTCGACGCGGCGGAAGATCTCGAGTGTCGGGAGCAGGTTCCAGCCGATGAAGAGCACGGCGGAGCCCGCCCAGCAGAGGGCCGCCCTGCGGGCCTGACCTTGGGCGAGCGCCGCCTGATTGAGGGTCGTCGCGCCAAGGTAGAAGCCCATCGCCACGGCGATCAGAACCAGGCCGAGCCGGTCGTAGGTGAAGTTGCCTCCGAAGGCTGCCTGCATGAGTTGCGGTCCCGCGATGAGCACAACCAGGGTGGTGATCGTCGCGAAGCCGGCGATCGCGATCAGTGTCGCCCTGATCGAACGCAGAAACGCCGAGTGGCTGTCCTCGTCGCCACTGGAGAGCAGCCGGGTCAGGTGCGGGAGCAGGCTTGTGGCGGTGGCCTGGAAGAGGACGACCGGCGCCCGGACGAGCATCAGGATGTTGAAAATGAAGCCGGCCGCGGCGGTGCCGGCCTCACCGCGGGCGAGTAGCGGGCCACTGTTGAGGAACACCTGCTCGCTGAGCATGATCACCAGGATCGCCGCGGCGAATCCGCCGCCCTGGGCCAGGGTGAACTCAGGCTCGTCCGATTGCTCGGGCACTGCTCGGGGTCGGGCCCCGGCGGCGCGGCGCTCGAAGTGCAGCGCCAGCGGTACGACCAGGACGCTCAGTGCCGGAGCGATCGCGATCCCGAGCGCGACGGTCTCCACGCCGGAGGCCAGACCGATGGCAACTACGAGAGCGAAGGCCGCCCGCGCCACGGCATCGACGATCAGCAGGATCGAGTAGGAGCCGAAATGCCCGGTCCCGGCGAGGTAGCCGCGCGCGTAGAAGCTGGCCGCGAAGCCGAGCACCGAGGCGAGCAGGGCCGCAAAGAGGGCCTCCTCGCCGTCGAACAGCTCCGACTCGAGGCGATCGTGGAAGAGCAGCGCAGCCGCGGTGAAGACGAGCGCCAGTCCGAGCTGGATCGCGGCCGCAGCCCGCAGAGTGTGTCGCGGCGAAGCTCCTTTGACGTCGAGTTCGGCCAGCGTCCGCGAGAGCAGCTGCTCGACCGGCCGGAAGAGCACCGAGATCGCGATGAACATCAGCGACCAGAGGACGACGATCCGGCCGTAGTCCTCGGGATCGAGGGCGTGGGAGGCGAGTGCAAAGAACGCGTACGTGAGCAGTCCTGCCGCCCCCAATGCGGCGCTCAGCAGGGCGGCTGAGCGGCCGTAGCTGCTGCCCTCTGCGGGCTCGGACTCCGGCATCGCGGGCGGACGGTAGTACACGTTCCGGAGGCCGGCGGCAGGGGAACCGGCATGGGCGCCTCCGCCGCCTGCCATCTTGCGGTCTGAGATGGGCGCCGGTACGGAAGGCGAAACAGCGGTCGGCGGGGCTCCCCCCGCTGCAGCGGGGGTCGGTCGCCGACGTCGCGCCGGCGACCCCCGGCCGGCCCGGGTGCTCTCCTTCAGTCTCGCGCTGGCTCTGCCCCTGTACTTCGCCATCGAAGGCGGGGGCGGGGGGACGATCGCCCGCAGTCAGCTGGGGATACTGCTCTGGGCCGCGATTGCCGCCGGCCTGCTCGCCGGGCTGCTGCCACGGGCGCGGCCGGCTGCCGGAACCCGGCGGGTCGCGCTCCTGTTCGCGCTCCTCGGAGGCTGGATAGCGCTCGGCCTGCTCTGGACGGAGAGCAGCGAGCGCACAGTCGCCGAGCTGACGAGGCTCAGCCAGTACGCCGGTCTCGCCGCGCTCTGCTGGTTGACGCTCAGCTCACGGACCTGGCGCGCCGCCGCCGCCGGCCTCTCGGTCGCAGTCGCGATCATCGCCGTGGTGGGCGTCGGCAGCCGGGTTGCACCGGACATCGTCTCCGGTGGCTTGCGGGCGACGATCGGCGGCGAGCGACTGAACTACCCGCTCGAGTACTGGAACGCGCTTGCGTTCCTCGCGGCCGCGGCCACGACGATGACGCTGGCCTGGGCCGTCTATGCGCGCGACGGATTGCTCAGGGCGGTCGCGGGTGGTGTCGCTCCCCTTGCTGCCGCCGCTCTTTACCTGACCTACTCACGCGGCGGAGCTCTCGCCGTCACAGTGGCCCTGGGGCTATTGGTGCTCGCCGCTCCACGCCGTCGCCGCTTGCTGCACACGATCGCGATCGCCGCCGCCGGCAGCTGCGCAGCGATCTTTGCGATCCGCACGCAGCCCGAGATCGCCGGCGGCTCCGGCGGTGACGGTGGCGCGCTCGTGGCACTCGTGCTGATCTTTGCCGTGGCCGCGACGGGCTGGTTCAGCGCGCGGCCGATCGCCCGCTCGGCTGCCGGCGCGAAGCCGATCGGGTCGAGACGTGGCGGGAGGCCGGCGGGCTCAGATTCCCGGGCACAGCGACGGCAGCGGGTCTTGCTCATCGCGCTGCCCGTGCTCGCCGCTGCGGCGCTGGCCGTCGTCGCCTCCTTCGAGGGCTACGCGGGCGAGACCCAGGGCTCCCCAAGTCAGGCGGGGACGCCTCCGGAGGCTGCTGCCGCGGTGATCGATCCGGCCTCGCGCTTGACGTCGACGGATTCGCCCCGCTGGGAGCTCTGGGGCACCGCCCTGGAGGCTGCCGCCGAGAACCCGCTCAGTGGCATCGGCGCCGGAACGTTCGACTTCTACTGGGACGCCGAGGGCGGGAGCCGCGAGCGTGTACGCGATGCTCACTCCCTCTACATCGAGGGGTTGGCCGAGCTCGGGATACCGGGCCTGCTCGGGATCATCGCGTTGCTGGTGGGCCTCGGAGCGCTTGCCTGGCAGGGCACCCGGCGCCTCGACCGACCCTCGGACCGGGGGATCGCGGCGGCGCTCGTGGGAGTCTTCGCCGCGTTCTGCGCGCAGGCGGGCATCGACTGGCTCTGGGAGATTCCGGCCGTCGGCATCGCGGGGTTCGGCGCCGCCCTGATCGCCGCCGCCGCCGCCGCGACCCCGCGTCCGCAGCCGCGGCGTTCCTCGCGCTCGGTCGTTCTCCCGATCGTCCTTGCGAGCGGTCTGGTCGTCCTGCAGGTGCCGGGCCTCGTCTCGACCGATCGGATCTTTGGTTCCCGCGCTGCCCTCGCGGAGGGCCGGCCCGACCGCGCGCGGGAGCTCGCCAACGACGCGATCGCCGCGGCGCCGTGGTCAGCCTCGGCCTACTCACAGCGGGCGGAGCTGGAGCTGGCGATCGGAAGCTATGACGAGGCCCGCGAGGCCGCTCTGCAGGCCGGGCGCCTGGAGCCGGGCAACTGGCGGCACTCGATGCAGCGCGCCCGGATCGAGCTCGCGGCTGGTTCGCCTGCCGCAGCACTCGTAGCTCTCGAGGAGGTCGGCAAGCGACTTCCGGCCGCGGGCCCATTTCTCGAAGGCCTCGAACCGGCAGCTGCGGCCGGCCGTCGCAATGCCCTCGAGCGCTTCGCCCCATGAACGCCACGAACCGGGTCCCGGCATGTGCCGCGGCGCCGTTCAGCGGCCCCTACAATGGCCGCTTCGCGGCACTCACCGCCTGCTCTGGCTGAACTCGGCCGGGGGCGGTGGAGGGCCGTACGCACTATGGATGAGGAACAGCGAACAGGGGCCGAGTCCGACGGGACATTGCGCTACACCAGCCTGCGGGACTACCTGCGGGTCGTCAGGCATCACCGTCTCCTGATCGCGGCGATAACGTTGCTGATCGGCGGCGGTGCGCTGGTCTTCTCGCTGGTGCAGGAGAAGCAGTACAAGGCGACCTCGGCGCTCTCCTTCCGCGACCCCCTTCAGGAAGTGGTCCTGATCGGCGGCACGCCGAGCCCCGAACTGGCGCCGGCGACCCGCGCCCAGATCAGCACCGGCCTGGTCACGAGCCCCGCCGTCGCCCGCATGGTCAAGCGCTCGCTCAAGTCCGACCTCTCGGTCGATGAGCTCACCGACCTGGTCGAGGCGACGGTCGACCTCAACACCTTCCTGGTCGCCGTCACGGCTACGTCCGCTGACCCGGTCCTGGCGGCCGACGTCTCGAACGCGTTCGCCGAGGCATCGCGGAAGGTCGAGACGCAGGCGACGGATCGTCGACTCAGGGTCGCTGAGGTGACGCTGCAGAAGCAACTCAAGGATGCGCTCGCCGCGGCCAAGAACCTCGAAGCCTCGAGCTTTGACGTCGGTACGGCGAGGGCCCAGCTGAATCAGGTGCGAGCGCTTCAGACGCTGGCCGAGCCCGTGACGATCCAGCGGACCGCAAGTGTTCCGGCGCAGGCCTCCGCACCGCGGCCGGCGCGCAACACGGTTCTTGGCCTCGCGATCGGCCTTGCCCTCGGCCTGATCGCCGCCTTTGCCCGCGACGTACTGGACCGGAGACTGCGGACCGCCAGGGAGGCAGGCGACGAGCTCGGCCTGCCAGTCCTGACCCGGGTTCCCGAGTCGGCATTCGGCTACGCAGGTCTGACCAAGAAGGACGGCCTCGCGATGGCCGCTGCCGATTTCGAGGCGTTCCGGGTTCTCCGCACGAACCTCGGCTACCTGCATCAGGACAAGAGTCCGCGCACTGTGCTGGTCACGTCCGGGATGCCCGAGGAGGGCAAGTCGACCGTGTCGATGGCTCTTGCCAGTGCCGCCGCCGTGGCCGGCCAGCGGGTTCTGCTGGTTGAGTGCGACATGCGGCGGCCTACTTTCGCGCGCCGCCTGGGTATTCCGGCTTCACCGGGCCTCTCCGACTACCTGCGTGGTGCCGCTCAGCCTCAGGACGTCGTCCGCTCGATCGAGCTGACAGCACCCTGGAGCCCCAGAGGCGACGGAGCGCAGCTCCCGGCGGCCGAAGCGGAGACAGTCGCCACGCTTGCCTGCGTCGCAGCGGGCTCGAACGCTGCCGATGCGGTCGAGTTGCTCGAGAGCGATCCCTTCCGCGAGTTCGTCGCCGCGGTCTCCAGGGCCTACGACCTCGTTGTCTTCGATGGCAGTCCGCTACTCGCCGTGGTCGATCCCCTGCGCATCGCCGCCGTTGTCGACTCAGTCCTCGTCTGCACCCGCGTCAACCAGTCCACCCGGGAAGAGGCCAAGGCGGTCCGCTCAGCGCTCGGCAATCTGCCTGAGCGGCCGACCGGGGCCGTGGTAACCGGACTGCGCCGCGGTGGCCCCGATTCCTACGACTACTACTACGGCTACTGACGCACGGAGTTGAGGATGGTCCTCAGCACAGGGGCTGACGCCGCGGTTCGGGTGACGATCGCCCACGACTTCGCTGAGGCCTACGGCGGAGCCGAGCGCATACTCGCAACGATCGCCTCGATCTATCCAGAGGCCGGGGTCCACGCGATTCTGGGCCGGCGCGCGGTAGCCGAGCGGATGGGCATAGCCGAGCGCTTCCACAGTGAGCTTCCGGAGCGGTCGGCGCTGCTGCGCCACTACCGGCTCCTGGCCCCCCTCTACCCGGGCCTGGTCCGTGCCCGGCGCCTGCCCGACGCTGACGTACTGTTGAGCTCGAGCTATGCGTTCGCGACCGCGTTCCGTACGCGCAACGATGCCCCGCAGCTCTGCTACTGCTACAGCCCGCTGCGCTTTGCGTGGTCGATGACCGACGACTACGGCGAGCAACTCGGGACCGCGGCTGGGCTCGCCATGCGGCCGCTCGCCGCCGCACTGCGCCGCGCCGACCGCCGCGCCGCGCGCAGGGTTACTCGTTTCATTGCCGAGTCGGACTTCATCGCGGAGCAGATCAGGCGCTTCTACGACCGCGACTCGGTGGTGATCCGCCCGCCGGTGGATACAAACCTCTTCGCGCCCGGGAAGCCCGGCCACGATGGCTATTACCTGTTCTGTGGCCGGCTCGTTGAGGCCTACAAGCGTCCCTCACTCGCCGTTGAGGCCTTCCGGCGCCTGGGAAAGCGCCTTGTAGTCGCGGGTGACGGGCCGGCTCTCGCGGAGCTGCGGGCCGGGGCGCCCGACAACATCGATTTCCGTGGCCACCTCGACGACGACGAGCTGATTCCCCTGATGCAGCGGTGCGCGGCGTTGGTCTTTCCGAGCCGCGACGACTTCGGCCTGATGCCCGTGGAGGTGATGGCCTGTGGGCGCCCTGCGATCGCCTTCGCTGGAGGCGGTGCTCTGGAGACCGTGGCGCCCGGGCTGAGTGGCGAGTTCTTCCAGCGCCAGGACGCCGACTCCCTCGAGGCCGCTGTCGCGTCCTTCGACCCCGATGCCTATGACCCCGCGGCGATTCGCGAGCACGCCGAGCAGTTCGGGGCGGAGCGCTTCCGTGAGGCGATCCGGCGGCAGGTGCAGCTCACCCGGGAGGGCGTCCGGCTGTGAGCGCCCGGACCGCACTCGTCGCCTTCCACGAGGACGTCCCAGGCGGAGCGACGCTCTCGGCCCTGCGCACCTTCCCCCATCTTCAGGAACACGGCTGGCGTTTCGTGCTCTGGGCTCCGGACCCCAGCCCTCTGGCGGAGTACCTGCGCGAGCACGGCTACGAGGTCCGCGGTGCGCCGCGGCCGATCGCCTACAGCCTGCAGGCAATGCGGCTCGAGCCGGGTCTGCGGCGGCGGCTGATGGCGCTGCCCGGTTACCTCAACGCCTTCCGACGGGCAATCTCCGATGTCAAGCCGGATCTGATCCATGCCAACTCGCTCTTCACGCTGGCGGAGGCCGGTGTCGCCCGTGCCCTGCGAGTGCCCGTCCTCTTTCACGTGCACGAGATGCGACCGGCCGGACGCAAGGGCGAGCTTGGCGTGGGCGCCGTCTGGCGGGTCGGATCCGAGGTTGTCGCCGTCTCCGGCGCCTGCGCCGACGAGCTCAGCCTCCCCGGGCGTCGGCCCGAGATCGTCTACGAGGGCGCGATCGTCCCCAGCGCCGCTCGTCCCGAGCCGCCCGCGCCGATCGTGGTGGGCTCGGTGGGCGTGGTCTCGACCCGCAAGGGCAGCGACCTCTTCGTCGAGGCGGCCAGGCTCGTCGGCGAGGTCGAGCCGGAGGTTCGCTTCGAGCTGGTTGGCTCGCCGACCGATGAGCTGGAGCGCGACTGGGCAGGTGAGCTCCTCAGCCGGGCGGCCGCGATCGGTATCGCCCACGAGCCGCGAGCCGACGTCCCGGCAAAACTGGCGAGCTGGACGATCTTCGCCTTGCCCTCGCGCCGCGATCCCTTCCCAATCTCGATGCTCGAGGCCATGGGCCATGGTCTGCCCTGCGTCGGTACCGACATCGACGGCATCTCCGAGCAGCTGTCCGATGGTGCCGGCGAACTCGTTCCCGGCGACGATGCCCAGGCCCTGGCCGACGCCATCCTCCGCCTGGCCCGCGATCCCGAACTGCGAGCGAGCCTGGGAGCCGCCGCCCGGGAAAAGGTGGTGGGCGGCTACTCGGTGGAGGTCCAGGCGGAGCGGCTGGGCGAGTTGTACGAGCGGGCAGTTCGGCGGTAGGCCGGGGGTCGTTGTTCGGCGTCGTTGCGGTCGGGGGCGCCAGCCGGGCTGGATTGTGGTTTTGCATTGAGGGAGGGGGATTTGGGGTCACGGTCAGTGGCGGCGAGAGTGACATTTGCCCGCTCTGATCGGCAGGATGTTCGCCTCGGCGCTCGAGGACCGGCCCAATTCGACGAGACCTGAGAAATGGGCGACTATGGCGCTCTTCTACGGTCGCGCTGCTCGAACCCGCCCAAAGCCCGCGTATCCGTGCCGTAGCTGTGCCGGAAGCGCCACATCTACCGCTCCCTCGGCGCTAAAGCCAGCTGGTAGCCGACCAGCCACCGACAGCCGATGCCACCTGTGGCGGACCCACCAACGACGCCTAACGCCTAACGCCGCCGCCCGCGCCGCGCCGCGCCTCGCTCGGCCGCGATCCCGTACGCCTTGGCGTGGATCTCCGCCAGCCGATCCAGTGAGAACGTCGTCTCGGCTCGCTCCCTGGCGGCGGCGCCGATCGCGGCGCGGCGTTTGGGATCGGTGATCAGCTCCGAGACCGGGTCGGCGATGGCTGCCGGGTTCAGCGGCTCGACGATGATGCCGCTGACGCCTTGCTCGACGAGCTCGCTTGTGGCGCCGACGTCGGTGGCGACGACCGGTTTGCCGGCGGCCATCGCCTCGAGGATCACGGTGGGCATCCCCTCGGAGCGGGGGACGGAGCTCATCACGAAGATGTCGAAGGCCTGGATCAGGGCCGGGATGTCGGATCCGGGGTCAACGAAGTCGAGCAGCTCGGGCTGGGGAAGGCCGAGGCCAACGGCCTCCGCCTCGACCGCGCGCATGTGAGCCTCGTGCGCGGGGCTGTCAGCGCCGAGGACCCGGAAGCGGGCCTCGGGGTGGCGCTGCTTGACGATGCCGGCGGCGCGAACGAACTGCTCGTGGCCCTTCTGGGGATTGCGGACTCCGATCGTCGCCACTAGGACCTGATCGGCATCGATGCCAAGGCGCTCGCGGGCTCTGGCCCGGACTGTGGCATCAGGGGTAAAGCGGCCGGCAGGCAGGGGTGGGAAGACGGTGAGCCGGCGCTCGCCCAGGCTCTCGGCGCCGGGGTGCATCTGCGCCAGGGCGTCGCCCCAGGTCGTCATCGAGTCGGCGAGCCGGGTCACGAGCGGCATCGAGGCGCGCCGCAGCGGCATCGGCGCCCGGGTATCGAAGAGCTGCCAGACCACGCCGGTGCCGGGCTCACGGCGGGCTGCGAGAGCTCCGTGCGGGTTGGTGGCGCCATGAACCTGGACGACATCGATGTCGTGGTCGCTGATCACGGCCCGGAGGCGGCGCACGTCGGGGGCGAGCCCGAGGGCAAAGCGCGCCTGCAGGCGGGGGTTGGGGCTGGCCCGGAGCCGTCCGAGCGGGATGGTCAACGTCTCGAGACCCTCCTCGCGCATTCGTGCCGCGGCGGGCTGCGCCTCGTCGGGCAGCAGCGCCAGGATCTCGATCCCGTGTGCGAGCAGTGGCTCACGCAACCGCACCGCCTGATTGTGGGCGCCGCCGAAGACGGGTCCCTGGATTACGCAGAGGACTCTCATCTCGTCAGTGCTTTCTTGGCGCTCCCGCCGGTTTGCTTCCGTCCTCGTCGATCCAGCGCCGGGTGCAGGGCATTGCGATCCCGATCCCGACCAACATCCAGAGCGGGATGGGATCGAGCCCCTCGATCGTCAGCGCCGCGTAGAAGAGGGTCGCGGTCGCGACCAGCGTTCCGGCTCCCGCAATCGCCAGTGCGGCGACGGCTCGGTCCCGTGTGCGCCGAACGAAGCTCGCGAGGCCGGTCAGCATCGCCAGCAGCGCGGCCGCATAGATTCCGAGCACGATGAAGCCCTGCTCGATCGCGATCTTCAGATAGGAGCTGTCCAGGTTGCGTGGTCCGACCGGTCCCTCGGGGCGCTCATAGGCGATCGTGCCCTGGCTGCCGAGGCCGTACCCGAAGGGCTCGTCGGCAGCCGTGTCGATGGCGAAGTCCCAGCGTGAGAGCCGCAGAAAGTAGGCGGGGTCGCTGCCCGGGTCGGTGACCAGACGCTCGTAGCGGTCACGGTCCGCCTGATCGGTGACCGCGAGGGAGTAGAAGGAGATCCCGAGCACCACGACGCCGACGAGGGCGACCATCGTCGTGGAGATCCGGCGTCCGCTGGGAAACGCCGGGGAGATCGCGAACAGCAGCAGGACGACCGCCACACCCAACGCCGCCGCAACCAGACCGGTCCGATTCTCTGACGCGAGGATCGCGAAGATCAAGCCGACGAGGGCGGCGCCGGAGACGGCCCGCCAGCGACCACGGTCGGCGAGCAGCAGTATCAATGCGAAGGGCGCCAGCCCCGCGGCGTAGGCGGCCATCGTCGGGGCGAAGGGGAAGCTCCCGAAGAACGACGGGGCGATCGATGCGGGCCGGCCGAGGCCGATCCACGTCTGCTGGGCGAGGATTTGCTCGGGACCGCTCGAGCCCACGATGAAACGGAACAGCGCGTAAAGGCCGACCGCAAGACCGACCAGGACTGCCGCCCGGGCCATCGCGACGAAGGTCTTGCGCGACCAGGGCGCGAGCGCGATCACGAGCGCGACGGTGAGGAAGTAGGTGGAGGTTCGGAAGGAGCTGAGAGCCTCACCCGCGGAGTCGGAGAAGCCGACCTGAAGGAGGGAGATGCCGACGTACATGAAGGCGAGTAGAAGACCCGGCCAGACCCAGACCGACCGTCCCCGCCCACCGAACATGAACTTGGCCAGCACTCCAATCAACAGGCCGGCGATCAGGAGGTTCGTGATCAGATTGACGGAGAGTCCGAGATGAGCTGTGATCGTCCCCTGGAAACCGAGCAGCCCGAAGATCGAGAAGATGGCGAACTCGGGCCGCCTCGCTGTGGCGATGGCCGCCAGAGGAACCAGAGGCAGGACCAGGATGAGCGGTGAGCCGAAGGCGATGATCGCGGCTGCCAGCAGCGCCCCGAAGCCCAGCGCCAGCACGTCGAGTGGGCGTCGCGCTGCTTCGACGGGCCCGCGGGAGATGGGGCCGACCCTGAATGTGGCAAGCTCGGGGGACGGCAAGGTGACGATAGTAATGACCGATTCACGACCCGGGCGCACCCGGTGAGCGGCGGGAGCCCCAGGCCGCCCGTCGCCGTGGTGCTGCCCTTCGGCGGCTCAGCATCGGAGCGGGAGGGTGCACTTGCCCGACTCGCCCGGATCGAGTTGGGAGAGGGTGATGAGTCGTTCCTCGTCGATAATCGCGCGATCCCGGCACCGGGCGTCGAGGGCGCGATCCGGATCATCCCGGCGAGCTCTGAGCGGTCCTCCTACTACGCCCGCAACGTGGGCGCCGAAGCGGCGACCGCTGCCTGGCTACTGTTCATCGACGCAGACTGCGAACCACCGGCCGATCTGATCGGGCGCTACTTCGCCGAGCAGCCCGGCTCCGAATGCGGGATCGTCGCCGGAGGTGTCGACGCAGCACGGGAGCAGACCTCGCTCGTCGCCCGCTACGCCCGCGCTCGTGGTCACATCGATGAGCGCTGGCACGTGGAGCGCGAGCCCTTGCCGGCGGGCGTCACTGCAAATCTCCTGGTGCTGCGCGAGGCATGGGAGTCCCTCGGAGGCTTCCACGAGGGTGTGCGCTCGGGCGAGGACGTCGAGTTCTGCTGGCGGGTGCAGGAGGCGGGGTGGGGCTTCGAGCACCGCCCCGAGGCCCGGGTCCGCCACCTGCACCCGGAGCGCCTGCGCCCGATGCTGCACAAGACGGCTCGCCACGCCGCTGGACGCCTCTGGGTCAATCGTCGCTACCCAGGTGCCTACGAACGCCCCCGGCTCTTGCGCCCGCTGATCCGCTCGTTCGGTGGCGCGGTGGTCTGGTCATTGCGCGGACGGGGTGAGCAAGCCGCATTCAAGCTCCTCGACGGTGCCTGGCACTGGGCTGACGCCCGTGGCTGGTACCTGGGTGACAACAGGGCCGCGGCCAGGCCGCGGGATGCCACCCCCGACGCTGGGAGCGAGCGCCGGGTCCTCTACATGACGGACGCCGCCCCGGCCCGTTCGGAGACATTCATCTACAGCGAGGCGGCGGCGCTGGCGCGGCGTGGTTGGAGTGTGCGTTTCGAGGCCTCGGCGCGGGCGGCCCGCTCCGAGCGCAGGCTGGCCCGAACCCTGCCCCTGACCTACCTCGAGGACGATCCCCCACTGGAGAAGCTGCGCTCGCTGCTCTGGCTGCTGGTCCGGCATCCGCTGCGCTGCCTCGCCGATCGTCGCACCTGTGCCGCGCTCGAAGGGACCGAGCCGAGCTGGGCGCTGGCCGCGTTGGCCCCGGCCGCGCGCAGGCTCGTCCGATCCGGTGACGCGCATATCCACGCCCACTTCGGCGCTCTGGCCTCCCAGCATGCGCTGCG
The DNA here is from genome assembly GCA_038206985.1 of Solirubrobacterales bacterium. Taxonomy (GTDB): domain Bacteria; phylum Actinomycetota; class Thermoleophilia; order Solirubrobacterales; family 70-9; genus CAXMST01. The sequence goes on along the minus strand of JBBRAH010000017.1, from coordinate 30,961 downwards.
GCTGGCGGCGCTCAGCGGGCGCCCGTTCAGCGTTGCACTGCACGGCTACGACGTCTACCAGCGCCCCGCCAACCTCGAGGTGAAGCTGACCCGGGCGAGCTTCGCGGCCGCGGCCTGCGAGTCGATGAGCCGCGACCTCGCCCGTCTCGTGACCCCTGAACACGCGGCTCGTATCGCGGTCGTTCCGATGGGCGTCGATCCGGAGAGGTTCAAGCCGAGTGCAGACATCCCGGGGGCGAGTGCGGACGGGACCGTGATCGCCGTCGGCAGGCTCGTGCCGAAGAAGGGATTCACTCACCTCCTCGCCGCGGCTGAGCAGCTTCGTCGCGAGGGCATCGTAGAGCGGGTGCTGATCGTCGGCGCGGGCCCGCTCGAGGCCGAACTGCGGTCCGAGATCGCCGCCCGCGACCTCGAGGGAGTCGTGCAGATCGTCGAGGCCTGGGGGGCCGAGCCCGTGCGCGAGCTGCTCGCGAGCAGCGCCGTGATGGCCGTCCCGGCTGTGATCGCCCCTGACGGTGACCGTGACTCGATGCCCGTGGTCGCCAAGGAGGCACTCGCGATGCAAGTGCCCGTCGTGGCCAGCGATCTGGTTGGCCTGCCCGAGATGATTCGTCCGCAGTGGGGCCGCCTCGTGCCGCCCGGAGACGCCACGGCCCTCGCCGGCGCGCTCGGCGAGCTGCTGCGAATGCCGGCGGTCGAGCGGCAGCGTCTCGGGGTCGCCGGTCGCGCCTACGTGAGCGAGGAGCTCTCGACCGCACGTCAGGCGGAGCGCCTGGCGCTGCTGCTCGAACGCGGCACGTCTTCGTGACAGCGGCTGGGCCGGCTCTCAGAGCATCGGGCTGCGAAAGCGGATCGCGGCTCGCAGCACGGTGAACATCTCCAGCAGGTCGTGCAGGAGGAAGTAGGGGGCCAGCAGCGGACCGCCTCCCTCCAGCCGGCCGCGGGCCCAGAGCGCCCGCGCGTAGGGAAACACGAGCCACAGTCGCAGCGCCCAGGCGAGGACCGACGGCAGCCCCCGGCGCGGCCCGGCGGGGATCGCCGCGAGCAGGGCACGGGCGAGCAGTGCGTGGGTGGGCTTCCAGAAGAGGCGGCTGTGGAACATGCTGCGCCGTAGTTCGGGATGGCGGACGAAGGCCGCCATCGCGTCAGTCCAGCGCAGGGCCACGCGCAGCTTGCCCAGGGGGCCGAGGTCGGCGATCTCGTGGTGAACGAGCGCCTCCGGCTCGTAACTCGCGTGAGCCCCGGCCGCAAGCGCGCGCCAGGCGAGATCGGTGTCCTCGGCGCCGTGGCTGAAGGACTCGGTGTCGAAGCCGTCGATCCGCTCGAGCAGCTCCCGGCCGTAGAAGATGTTGCAGGTGTGGAAGGCTGGATCGGGACCGCTGACATCGATTGTGCGCGAGAACGGCCCGCGGCGGTCGGCGTCGGTGGGGTCAGGGAGCGTGCGGCCCTGGACGATGCGCATCGGATCCTCTCCCAGCGCCCGGTAGCCGGCTGCCAGCCAGCCGGGGCTCGGGCGGCAGTCATCGTCGGTGAAAGCAATTACCCGGCCGCGCGCGGCTCGGCGGCCCGCCTCCCGCGCCGCCGCGGGACCGCTGTTGGAGTGGGTGCGAAGCGTCCGGACGGGGATGCCGTCGCGGTCCCGCTCAGCCGCCAGGAGTGCCGCGGTTCCATCGCTGGAGCAGTCATCGACGACGACCAGTTCGAAGGGGACGCCCGGATCCTGCTGAGCTCTGAGCGCCTCGATCGCGCGCTCGAGGCGGGCCGCGCGATTGAAGGTCGCGACAACCACGGAGATCGTCGGCTCGACCGCGTTCATCAGTCCAAGCCTAGATGAGTGAACGGGTGATCCCCGGGGTTCAGCGGTGCCCGGCTCGGCCCGGGTTGGCTGTTGCGCGGCGGGTCCTGGCCTACCTACAATGCCCCGATGATGGCGTCCACCGCATCCGGGCGGCTTTGGCGGGCGGTACCCACGCTGGCCGCAAGTCTGCTCGCCGCCGCCTTCCTGATCGCCCTCGTGCTGCAGCCGGCTCCCGCGCGCGCTGAGTCCCGGCAACTGCTGGGCTTCAACGAGAACGCGTTCGAGTTTCACGGGGGTGCCCACATACCTGAGCAGAGGATCGCCAAGCAGGCGGCAGCGACCGGGGCCGAGGTCCAGCGTTTCGTGCTCGCTTGGAAGGAGGTGGAGCCGCAGCAGGGGACCTGGAACTGGGAGCGCTACGACCGGGCAGTTGAGGTGATGGGTCGGCAGGGCCTGCGACCGTTGATCGTGATCGAGGCCGCCCCCGACTGGGCTACCGACCTCGGCTGCGCCGGTCGGGCCTGCCCGCCGACCGATGCCCGCCTGCCTGCCTGGGCAAATTTCGCCTCACGGGTTGCGCAGCGCTACCGGGAGGCGGTCGCAATCGAGGTCTGGCACGGCGAGAACAACAACGGGCACTGGAACACGATCGTGGGGGCCGATCCCGAGCGCTACGCCCGCGTCTTCGCAGCAGCCGCGAACGCGATCCACAGTACCCGTCCGGCTCTGCCCGTTCTGATCGGTGGCATCGAGGCGATCCCCGATGATTTCTTCGACATGGATCCGGCGGCCTTCCTCGACCAGTTCTACGCGGCGCTGCCCGCGGGAGTGATGCAAAAGGCGGATGGACTCGCGGTCCGCGCCTTCTCCAGCCCCCAGGACGTGCGGGCATTGAAGGGCGCGGCGGGTCATCACCTGGACGTCGTCCGGGCCGCGATCCGACGCAATGATCCCGGTCGGCGGATCTGGATCACCGAGGCCGGGATCACAACCACCGGCGCCGGGGGCCTCTCGGAGGAGAAGCAGCGCCAGGGCATCGCGACCCTGCTCGACCGGACCCGGGCGATGCCGGACATCCGGGCGGTGATGATTCACGCCCTGTTCGACCACCCCGCTCACGAGACCGTGTCCCAACGGGGCTGGGGGATGCTCGAGGCGGCACCCACCTTTGCGGCCAAGCCCGCCTACTGCCAGCTCGTCGCCCGGGTCGTCGGGCCACTGGCGAAGCTCGGCTGCAAGGTCCGCCGGGACTTCTCGATCCTCAAGCTGAAGCGCAGTAAGCGCCAGGGGAGCGCCCGGCTGAAGATCTCGGTCCCGGGTCCGGGCCTCGTCAAGCTGAGGCGCAATCGGTTCCTGCAGCGTGTGGTGAGCCACCCCACGGCCGCCGGCAAATTACCTCTGCAGGTGCGCTTGACTCGGAAGGGCAGGCGCAAGCTGGCGATCGACAGGGGTCGGATCAGCAAGCTTGCCGTGCGGGCGCGGGTCAGCTTCACGCCCGACCACGCTGCGCCGGCGTTGCTCGGACGCCGCTTCCAGATCCTCAAGCGTCGCTGAGCTGATGGGGTCCCTCGCAGAACGCATCGCGGCACGGCGGCGCCGTCTCCGGGCAGGTCGCTATCAGCGGCGTTTGATGGGACCAAAGGCGCTGGCGGCCTTCGCCGCCGCCTATCCGCAGGCGTTCTTCGTGGAGATCGGCTCCAATGACGGCAGCAAGCACGACCACCTCAAACACCTGATCCGGGGTCACCCCTGGCGGGGAGTGATGGTCGAGCCGGTGCCGTTCGTGTTCGAGCGCTTGCGCGCCAACTACGGGGAGCTCGACCGCGTCGCGCTCGAGCAGGTAGCGATCGCCGACAGCGAGGGTGCGCTGCCCTTCTTCCATCTCGCCGAGGCAAGCGCCGCCGAACAAGAGACGTTGCCGGACTACTACGACGCGCTGGGCTCCTTCTCACGCGAGGTGGTTGCCGGTCACGTCGATGCCATCCCCGATATCGAGGAGCGGATCATCGAGATCACCGTGCCCGCGATCAGGTTCGAGACGCTCCTGGGGCGGCAGGGCGATCCCGGGGTCGACCTGCTCCTCATCGATGTCGAGGGCTACGACTGGGAGCTGTTGCAGTCGATTGACCTCGAGCGTCACCGACCCCGCCTTGTGGTCTTCGAGCATTACCACCTGAGCGCGGCCGATCAGGACGCGGCCCGGGGCCGGTTCACGCAGCTCGGCTACGACGTCCGACGCGAGGTGCTCGACACCTGGTGCCTCGATCTCAGTCCCAACGATGAGCTCAGCGCCGCCTGGGGGCGGCTTCCCGACGGCATGCCCGCCGTCTCCGCTTTCGAGACAGCGGGTTAGGGCCAGAAGAGCTCTACAGAACCGGCGCCCGGAATCGCAGGCTGCCCGCCACCAGCGCGCCGAAGCCGACGATGTCCGCGACTACCCCGGCCGCGAGCGCCAGCGGAGCCCGCCGGCGCCAGACCGCGGCGTCTCGGACGCAGCGAACGGCGTAGGGAACGGCGAAAACAGCGGCTGCCGGCGTCAGGGCGAGGCCCCCGATCAGACCCACCACACCCAGGTCGAACAGGGCGCTGCGACCGTTCAGGAAAAGACGCCCGAAGAGGAGTTGCCGGCGTAGCTCCGGGACCTTCGCCACGATCGCCGGGAAGTAGAGGAGGCGGCGGCGCTCGCCTGCGAACTCGGCGAGCGAGCGCCGGAAGACCGCGTGCTCGACCCGGGTCCGCGAGGAGAAGCCGACCCGGGCTCCGGCCCGGCGTGCCCGCCAGCCGAGCCAGACGTCCTCTGCCAGGGGCTTGCCAATCCTCGCCCCGAGCCAGTCCTCGAAGCCACCGAGGCGTTCGAAGCAGTCTCGCCGCGCGAACAGGTTGGCGCTCTCGTAGAGCCCGGATTCCCCGAGCACCCAGAGGCTGCGGTCGAGGGGCCCGCGCGGTTTCGAGGGGTCGGGCTCGACCGCGCCCTGCAGAAGGTCCAGGTCGGCGAGCCCGGCGAGCCCCGCGCGCAGCCAATCTGCGCGCGGGAGACAGTCGGCGTCGGTGAACGCGAGAACCGGCGCGACGGCTTCCGCGGCGCCGCGGTTGCGAGCCGGCCCTGGCCCGAGGTTGGCCTGTTTGATCACTTTGACGCCGGGTGCGGCGGCGGCTATCTCTGCGGTCGCGTCCGTGGAGCCGTCATCGACGACCAGCACCTCGAACTCGAGCTCGAGGTCCTGGGCCGCGAGGGCTTCGAGGGTCGCACCGATCGTCTCAGCCGCCTCGAAGGCGGGCACGATTACGCTCACGCTCGGCTCGGTCAAGGCAACCCCATTATGGCCCGTCGTCGGCGGGCATCCGATCGGGTAGCTTGTGGCCGCAGTGGCAGGCGGAGTTGACATGCGAGCGTTCTGGGACGAGCGGGCGGACGAGGACGCGTTCTACTTCGTCGACAACCGCCTCTCCTACGGCGCACCGGACGCCGAGCGCTTCTGGCGCGAGGGTGAGGAGGCTCTGCGGTGGATGTTCGAGACGCTCGGCGTCGAGCTTCCTGCGGACGCGGACGTGCTCGAGATCGGCTGCGGCGTCGGTCGCATGACCCGCGCGCTCGCGGCCACGGCGCGCAGCGTCAAGGCAGTCGACATCTCCAGCCGCATGCTCGAGATGGCGCGCGAGCACAATGGAGATCTCAGCAACGTCGAGTGGGTCCTCGGCGACGGGATCTCTCTGGCAGGAGTCGCCGATGAGAGCGTGGACGTCTGCCAGAGCGCGGTCGTCTTTCAGCACATTCCGGACCCGGCGATCACCCTGGGCTACATCACCGAGATCGGGCGCGTGCTCCGGCCCGGAGGCTGGGCCGGGCTGATGGTCTCGAACATCCCCGAGGCCGGCTGGCACCGGAAGCTCGGCCTCCGCGTGCGCCTCATGCAGATGCTTCGAGCTCTGTCGGGCCGGGGCCCACGCGGGCAGGGTCACCCTGCCTGGCTCGGTTCCGCAGTTCAGATCGAGGACGTCGAAGCCGCGGCGCTGGCCGGCGGCAGCGCCGTCGAGCGGGTCGAGGGCGCCGGGACTGCCTACTGCCTCGTGCTGCAGCGCAAGGCCCCGGTCACTGCGGTCTGACGGCCTCCTCGCGCGGCTCAGGACTTGTGGCAGTGGTGCACCACGTGGCGCACCGAGACCTTGCCGTCGGTGGACTTCATCGTAAAGCGCTCGCGCGTCTCGACCCGGTCGAAACCGGCGCTCCACAGGAGGCGGCGCCAGGTCCGGGCTGAGGGTGTCCAGAAGACCACGGACCTGGGGATGTCGGCAGTGAAGCGCGACACGGGGATCGGTAGCAGGCCGCTGATCCGGTCGTAGGCCTCCGCGGAGATGAACTGACCGTGGCAGAGGTTCGCGATTCGCTCCAGGGCGAGCAGCTGATCACGCAGGTGGATCAGCACCGAGCCACAGAAGACGAGGTCGAAGGTGCCGAGCTGTTCGGGCTTGGCGTCGTAGATACTGAGGTTGACGCGCTCGACCTTCGATTCCCTGAGTTCGCGGGCGATCTGGAACGACTGACCCCGGGGAGCTTCCGTATAGCTGTCCGGCTGCCGCCTCGGTGGCCAGTCGAGATCTCGCTCGTCATCGAGATCGAGAGCCACGACCTCAGCCCCGCGGCGCTCCATCTCGAAGGCCCAGAAACCATCCCACGTGCCGACATCGAGGACCCTCATGCCGTCCATCCGATCGGGCAGCCCGTAGTGCTTGACGTACGGTCGCAGGTCAAACCAGCCATCGGTCCATTCGCCTGGGGCGATCTCCAGAGAGTGGTACCAGAACCTTGTCCTTGCTTCTTCGAGCGTCGTCATGGCGCGACCGTAACCCATCCCGCGCCGGCACGCGCCGGCACGTCACGTGCCCGAGCGTCCGGACCCGGCTCCAGTACGCAGAGCCCGCGCTATGCTCGGCTCGTGTTCCCGGGAGGGCTGGAGGCGGTCACGAAGTGAGGGTCCTCACGGTGGGAAACATGTACCCCCCGCACCACCTGGGTGGTTACGAGTTGCTCTGGCAAGACGCGGTCGAGCGCCTCGGAGCCGCCGGCAACCAGGTCGCCGTGCTGACTACGGACTACCGGCATCCAGGCGCTCGCCCCGTGGATGAGCCCGGGGTGCGCCGCGAGTTCGACTGGTACTGGCGTGAGCACGAGTTTCCCCGGCTCAGCGCGCGTCGCCGGTGGCAACTCGAGCGTCGCAACGCCCGGATTCTGGCTGAGGAAGTCGATCGCTGCGAACCCGATCTGATCGCCTGGTGGGCGATGGGCGGCATGTCTCTCTCGCTCCTCGAGCAGGCGCACTGCCGAGGCATCCCGTCGGTGGCCGTCGTCTGTGATGACTGGCTCCTCTACGGCCCCCGCACCGATCAATGGTCGCGAGCTCTCGCCGGACGCCCACGGCTCGGCATCTTCGTCGAGCGGTTCACGGGTCTGCCGGCGAGCGTGCGGCCCGACTCCGCGGTTGACGGGTGGGTCTTCATGAGCGAGACGCTGCTCCGGCGGGCCCGCGATCAGGGGTTTGCCTCCCCCAGGACCCAGGTTTCCTACGTTGGCCCCGACCCGGTCTTCTCGGCTGCGCCGGCGGAGCCCTGGCGTGGCCGCCTCCTTTACGTCGGTCGCCTGGATGAGCGGAAGGGAATCGATCTCGCGATCAGGGCGATGGCCGAGCTGCCCGGGATGTCGCTCACCATCCGCGGCGATGGCGATGAGTCGATCCTCGATTCGCTGCGACAGCTCGTCCGCGGACTGGATCTCGGCGACCGCGTTGCTTTTCTCCCTGCGGCACCGCGTGATCAACTGCAGGCCGCATATGCCGACGCCGACGCTGTCCTGTTCCCCGTACGCTGGGAGGAGCCCTGGGGTCTGGTGCCTCTCGAGGCCATGGCTGTAGGGCGGCCGGTCGTCGCAACGGGAAGAGGAGGCTCCGGTGAGTACCTCGCGCACGAGCGCAACAGCCTGCTGTTCGACCCCGATGAGGGAGAGGGTGGCCTCGTGGCCGCTGTGAGACGGCTCGCGACCGACGTGGGTCTACGGGACGCGCTGATTGCCGGCGGCAGGGCGACGGCTGCGCGGTTCGACCCCGGCGGCCTCGCCGAGGGGCTGCTGGCGATGTCCGAGCAGGTCGTGACCCAATGAGCGAGCCGGCCCTGCTCGACCCATCCCCGGTGGCCGACCCGCCCAGTACAGGGCGGCGCGGTTTGACCGCTCGCGGCACGCTGATCAACTCTCTTTTCGCTGCCTTCCTGGGCTTCCTCAACTTTGCCAGGGCGCTGATCGTCGCTGCCCTGCTGACCGCATCCGAGTTCGGTGTCTGGACGATCATCTTCGTCACTCTCGTGCTGCTGATCGCCGTCAAGTCGTCCCTCGTCAGCGACAAGTACATCCAGCAGTCGGAGCCCGATCAGGTCAAGGCCTTCCAGAAGGCGTTCACGCTCGACCTCGCCTCCTCCGTGGTGCTCGCCCTCGTGATGCTTGTCCTGGCGCCGCTGATCGGCCTCATGTATGGGCGTGGCGAACTGGTCGCGCCGACACTGGTAATCGCGCTGATGATCCCCGGCCTCTCGCTGCAGATGCCGATCTGGATCTTTTACCGGCGCATGCAGTTCGTCCGCCAACGCGTGCTGCAGGCCGTCGATCCTCTCGTTGCGATCGCTGTCACGGTCTCGCTGATCGTCGCCGGGATGGGCTACTGGGGGCTCGTGATCGGGACCGTCGCAGGGGCCTGGGCGGGGGGCATCATCGCGGTCATCAACTGCCCGATCCCGCTGCGTCTGCGCTTCGAGCGCGAGACCCTGCGCCACTACGTCTCCTTCTCCGGCCCGCTCCTGATCGCGATGCTGAGTGCGATGGTCATGGCGCAGGCATCGGTGATCTCGGCCGAGGCGGCCCTCGGCCTGGCCGGCGCCGGAGCGATCGGCCTGGCGGCGACGTTCCGCGAGTACACCTCGCGGCTCGAATATCTCCTCAACCAGACGATGTACCCCGCCGTCTGCCGGGTGGTCGATCGCGCGGAGCTTCTTTTTGAGGTCAGCGTCAAGTCCAACCGGCTCTCGATGATGTGGGGGGTTCCCTTCGGGATCGGCGTTGCGCTCTTCATCCCCGATCTGGTCGAGTTCCTCCTCGGGCCGAGCTGGCAGGACGCGGTCATCGTGCTGCAGGCTTTTGGCCTGGCGGCGGCCCTCGACCAGATCGGGCTCAACTGGTCGGTCTTCTACCGGGCCGTCGGTCGCACGCGTCCGATCGCCATCGTCGCCGTCTGGGCGATGATTGCCTTCCTCCTGACCGGGGTGCCGCTATTGCTCACGGTCGGGCTTGGTGGCTACGCGATCGGGATCGGCGCGGCGACGGTCGTCTCGCTGTTGCTGCGCGCCCATTATCTGCGGTTGCTGTTCCCCCGCATGCACCTCGGGCGCCACGCGTTGCGGGCGCTTGGCCCTGTTGCGCCCGCCGTCGGAGTCGTCTTTGCCGCCCGGGCGCTGGAGAGCGGCGAGCGCACCGCCGGAGTCGCGATCGCCGAAATGGCGGTGTTTGTTCTGGTCACCGCGCTGATTACCCTGATCGCCGAGCGGCGCCTCCTCAGCGAGGTCTGGGGATACGTGCGCGGACGCTCGCCGGGGATTGCTCTTTCGGGCCCCCCCGACGCCACCGTGGAACGGGTATAGCAGGGCGATGTCGGATCCGGAAGTCACAGTGGTGATCGCCACACGGGACCGCGAGACGCGGCTCGCCTTCGCCCTGGAGGCCTTGGCAGCCCAGACGATCGCAAGGGACCGCTTCGAGGTCGTCGTGGTCCGCCATCCGGACTCGCCGCCCGGCCGGGCTCAGGCCCCGGAGGCGCTGCAGGTCCGTTTTCTGACTGCGGGCGGAGCGCCCGGGCCGACCGGGCAGCGCAACGCCGGCTGGCGCGCCGGGTCGGCGCCGCTCGTAGCGTTCACTGACGACGACTGCCGCGTCGAGCCCGACTGGCTTGAGCATTTGCTGGGAGCCGCTGCGACGCAGCCCGGCGCGATCCTCCAGGGTGAGACAAGGCCCGACCCGGACGAGCTGCACCTGCTGCACGGTCTGGCGCGGACCCGCTCGGTCGCCGCGCACAGCGAGTTCTTCGAGGCCTGCAACATCGCCTACCCGAGGGAGTTGCTCGAGCGGATCGATGGCTTCGACGAGGCATTTGTGTTCGGCGGTGAGGACACCGACCTCGGGCTGCGGGCTGTCGCGGCCGGTGCCGAGCGGGCCCCAGTGCCCGCGGCACGCGTCCACCACGCGGTGCTCGCGGTGCCGCTGCGGCAGGCCCTCCTGCAGCGGGACGCACGCAGCTCCGAGCCCCTGGTGGTGGCGCGCCACCCCCGGCACCGACGTCACCTCTTCGCGGGACTGTTCACGCGGGATTCGCACGCCTGGGCCCTGTTGGGCCTCGCAGGGTTGGGCGCGGCGGCGTGGGGTGTGGGCGGGCGGCGGCTGCCGTGGATCGCGGCGTTGTTGCCGTGGGTCGGTCACCGCGCCGATACCCGCGGTGGGCCCCGCGGTCTGCTCCGCTCGCTGCTGCACCTGCCCTTGCGGGGCGCGGTTGATCTCGCGGAAACGCTTGCGGCGATCCGTGCGGCGATCCGCCATCGGGTCTTCGTCCTGTAGACAGCGGCAGTCGTGCGGATCGCGCTCTCCCACCCGACTTACTGGCCGGAGGTTCGCCGGGGCTCCGAGCGCGTCGTCCACGACCTCGCGGCCGGCCTCGCGGCCCGCGGCCATCAGGTCACCATCCTGACCAGCCATCGGGCCCGTGCCAAGGCGTCGATCGAGGACGGGGTGGAGGTGATCCGCGCCTGGCGCCCGCCCGGCGCGCCGCCGCTGCGCCACTACGAGGACTTCGTCCACAACGCGCCGAACGTCTTTGCCCGACTCGCCCGTCCCGGGCGCTTCGATGTCGTCCAGGCCTTCAGCCCGAGCGACGCCTGGGCCGCCGGCAAGGCGAGAGGCAGAGGCGGGCCCGCGCTGATCTACACCCATCATGGGACACCGACGCGGGAGTACCTCGTGGCGCGCCGCTATCGCCTTGAGATGATCCGGACTGCGCTCGCCGCGGCATCCGAGGCGACGGTGCTCAGCGAACACGTCGCCGTGCTCTTCCGGCGCTATCTCCAGGTCGACCCCGTTGTGCTCCCGGCGGGCGTCGACCTCGAGCGCTTCTCGGTGACGGCGAGCGAGCGTCGCGACGACCCGCCGAGCCTGCTTTGCGCCGCCGATCTCAGGGATCCCCGCAAGCGCGGGTCGCTGCTGCTCGAGGCGTTCGGGCTATTGAGGCGGGAGCGGCCCGAGGCGCGCCTGCGGATTGCCCTCGGGGGCAGGGGGGCGGAGCCGCCACCTGCAGCCCCGGGTGTGGACTCCCTGCTCTGCGACGACACGGCCGCGCTCGCCCGCGCATATGGACGGGCCTCAGCAACCGTGCTGCCCTCGATCGGCGAGGCGCTGGGGCTCGTAACGCTCGAGTCGATGGCCGCGGGGACACCGGTCGTGGCCGCCGACTCGGGCGCCTCGTCTGCGCTGGTGAGCGAGGGTGAGACGGGGGCGCTGTTCGTCCCTGACGATCCGGCTGCGCTCTGCGCTGCCCTCGTGCGTGGCCTCGAGCTGGCCGCCGATCCGGCGACGCCGGGGCGCTGCCGCGCGCAGGCGGCGGAGTACGACTGGGAAGCATTGATCCCACGCTACGAGAGCATCTACGAGCGAGCCCTCAACGGGTCCGCCCCGCGCCTGCTGCGCTGACGTCAGGGGCGCTCCACGTGCCACTTGTAGCGTGCGCTCAGCTTCTCGCCGTGCCGTGTTGTGGCCTTCACTTTTAGTTGGTGCCTGCCGGGGGAGAGGTTCTTCAGCACCAGGGTCTTGCCGGTCTTGCGCCAGTCGCGGTTGTCGAGCTTGTAGCGCCGCTTCTTGATCGGGCCAGTGTCGCTCGGAGCCTTGATCTTGAAGCGGACGCTGGTGGAGTCGGAGCCGACCCTGGGTTTGAGGATCAGCTCCGCCTGCGGCTCGGCCGGGACGGGCATCGTTGGATCCGGATCGGGATCCGGATCGGGTTCGGGGACCGGGTCGGGCGCCGTCGAAGTGCAGATCGGTTCGGGGTCGTTGCTGCCGGTCAGGATGTCCCCGAGGTTTCCAAGCAGGCCACCGAGCAGGTCGTCGAGGTCACTCAACATGTTCCCGGGAAGCAGCCCGCGCATTAGTTGGCTGGTGAGCGTGAATGCCTCGCCGGAGCTGTGCAGGCTGCCGTCACCGGCTGCGATCCCGAACCAGTCCTCGGTGTCGCCGGGGTTGGACTCCGCCGTCCACCAGGTGTGCGGGATGTAGGTCTTCACACCGCAGCCGGAGTTGGCCATGCTCGCGGTCATCTCGGCGAGGTAGTCGGCGCGCCAGTCGTCGAGGTCGGGTCCGACCGCGACACCGTCCTCGGTCACGTCGATCCTCATCGACGGATCGCCGTACCTATCGATCCAGGCGCGGAAGTCCCGGAGGCGCTGTTTGGCGATCTCGGTCCAGTGTCCGTAGAGGTGGACGCTGACCTCGTCCACCGACTCCCGCAGCCCGGGGTGGCCCTCGAAGGCGCGTTGCAGCCAGCTCTCGGCGTTAGTCCAGGCCAGGGCGCCGAAGGGGGTGCGGGCCGCTGGATCCACAGCCTCGATCGCGGCCTGGACGCGGGCGTAGAAGTCCCCGTACTCGACCGGGTCGAAGGCGGCGTTGTCACGCCAGTTGGTCTCATTCCAGATCTCATAGGAGCGCACTGGGTGGTAGGGAAGCCACGGATACGCGGCCCAGAAGCTCCCGTTGCGTCCGTAGCGGGCCGCGAACGCGCCGGCGTAGGCCGCGAAGTCGTCGTAGTGCTTTGGAAGCGGGGGGCGGCGCCAGCCGTCCGGGCTCTCGTAGTCCCCGGTGGCCCAGCGCACGCCGTAAGCGAGCAACGCGTAGACCTCGATACCCTCTGCCGCCGCCAGCCAGACGACGCGATCCCACTGACGCCAGTCGTAGGTGTGGACGCCATCGACCGGCGCATAGGGCTCGGTCAGGTGCCAGGGGACGCCGTGGCGGACTATCGGGATGCGGGCATCGGCGATCGCCGCGAGCTGACCTGCCGGATCGGTCTTCGATTCCGGGAACAGGAACTGGGCATTAACCCCATAGAAGTCGGGGCCGGCCTGTGCTGCCGGGGAGGCTGTCGGCAGTAGGGCGAGCCAGAGGAGCGCAGCTGCGAGGGCGGTCGCAACGGCAAGCCCACCGCACTGCAGGCTGACTCCTGGAGGCTTGTTGGACCGGGCCGCTACGGGCAGTAGGTCATTGATGTCTGAAGTGAGTGGCCGGAGCGCTGTGTGGCGGCTCCCGGTCCCTCGCGGCGGTAATTCTTGATTGGCGCGCCGCTGGGTGGCGGAGAAGATACTCGGGCCCCTTTGGTGCTGGAGGACTTTTGACTGCTGGCCCGGGACTGCTGGCCCGGTCCCGACTGGATCAACCCTCTTAATCGGCCGATGCCGCTTCAGCTTGAGCTCCGTCCAGGCGCGGGATCAGGCGCAGGGACCCGCGCCGGCCCTCGGCTCGGGGGGCAGCTTGCGGGCCAGCTCAAGGTAGCGCAGTCCGGACTCGAGTGAGGCGCCGGTTTCCGGGTCGGCGAGCCCGAAGAAGTCCTGAGGGTCGTCGCGATCCTCGCCCAGCGTGACCCACGAGTAAGGCGCGACGCCACTCAGTTTGCAGTTGCTCGCGGCGAGCGCCTGGGCCATCTCCCCGATGAAGGCGACGCGTTCCTCCTCGGCCCGGGCCTTAGGTCCGACCACGGCCCAGCCGAACTCGTTGAAGTCGATTGGAACAGCGCTGCGCCCGAGGCTGTCCAGCGTCGCCCGGTAGGTCGCGAGGTTGGCGAGCATCTCGGCCGGCGGGCCGTAGCTGTGGGCTCCCACGGCGTCTACTTCCTGACCCGGGGGGAAGGCCGCGAACATCTGCTTGAGGAAGTTGACGAAGTCCTGGCGGATCGGCTTGCCGTTGGCCGGCTCGCTGACTCTGAAGGCCGCGAGCCCGCCGGTCACGACCAGCGCCTGGGGGTCAACCGTGTGAACGGCTGCGTGTGTCGCGGAGTAGAGGTCCGCGTAGGCGGTCGGATCAGGGAAGGGACACCAGTTGCCGCTCAGGTTGGGTTCGTTCCAGACCTCGTAGCTGGTGATCGGTCGAGCCTCGAGGTCGGTCCGCTCGGCCCAGAAGCCGCCGCCCCGGCCGTAGCGCTCGGCCAGCGCCGCCATCGTGTCCGCGTAGTCGTCGAAGACATCCGGGGACGGAGCGGAGCGCGAGCCACAGCCGCCCTCGGCTCCCTCCGCCGAGGCGGCCCACTCGGGCACGAAGAGGCCCAGCATTGGCTGCCAGCGCATCCCGTGCTCGGCGAGCAGACCGACCCAGGTGTCGAGTTCGCTGAAGTCGTAGCCGGCCTGATCTTCACCCGGCGCGGAGGGTTGCAGCTGGCGCCAGTCGGCCTCGGCGCGCACGAAGCCGATGCCGCCACCCTCGAGATGGCGGAAGCTCGTCTCAATCAGGTCCGCGCTCCCTTCCTCACGCAGTTTGAAGCGCAGCGTGTGACCGTTGATGCCGAAGAAATCCGACGTCTGTTTGGCCGGCGGGAGGGCGGTCTGGGATGGTGTGGCCGCACGCTTGACCTCCTCGCCGCAGCCGAGGGTGAGGGCGGCAACGACCAGGGCCGGCGCGGCCCAGAGGCCGGCGCCGCGGATGCGTTCCGCCACCCTGGAGATCATCGTCGTCATCCCGCCACTCACTTCAGCAATACCCTAGAGAAGTGGATCGGCGCGACCGCGGAGAGACCCCCCCTGGCAGAACCCCCGCCGACCAGGATCTCCTGCTCCCGACGTTTTTCACAATCGGGGCCGGCAAGTGCGGGACGACGGCGCTGCACGCCTACCTCGCTCGCCATCCCGAGATCGCGATGACCGATCCCAAGGAGCCGCACGTCATGATCGGCACCGATTTCCGGGCGCGTGCCGCCTGGTATCCCGACCTCTTCGCCGAGGAGCGACCACTTCGTGGCGAGTCCTCCACCGGGTACTCGGTGGCTCCGTTCCAGGCAGAGGTCCCCGGCAACATCGCCGCGCTCGTGCCTACGGCGCGGCTCATCTATCTAGTCCGGGATCCGGTTGAGCGCAGCATCGCCCACCACGCCCAGGAGGTCATCGCGCTCCGTGAGCAGCGGCCGATCGAGGTGGCGCTGGATCCGGAGGACCCAGCCTGCCAGTACGTGGCAGGCAGTTGCTACGCGAGCCAACTCGACAACTACCTCGACCACTTCGACCGCGAGCAGGTGCTGGTCCTCTCCGCGGACCGCCTGCGGGGCGACCGGGAGACAGCGCTTCGGACCGTGCTCGAGCACATCGGCGCCGATCCCGGATTCTCTGACCCCGCCTGGTCGCGGGAGCACAACGTGCGGTCCGCCGACAATCTGCGGCTCCAACCCGGGGCTCGCAAGTTCACACAGGGCCGGCTCGGGCGCGCCTACACACAGGCCTTGCCCGAATCCCTGCGGATCCGGATCACTCCCGGGCTCCGGCGGCTGCTGGGCGGCCGCGAGGTGCGGCCGGAAGTGCCACCGGCCTTGCGCGAGCACCTCGCTGAGCGCCTGCGGCCGGAGGCCGAGCGCCTGCGGGGGATGACAGGGCAGGACTTCGAGGGTTGGTCGGTCTAGCTCTGGATGGCGCGCCGGAGTACTGCGCAGCGCATATGCGGGGGGTCGGGTCGCACCCGCTCGAGCCCGTACTCCAGGAGACCGCGCACCCGGCCCGGTAGGCGCTGGAAGCGAAGCTCCTCCCGGTCGCGCGAGAGCCAGCGGTACAGCGGCAGCAGGCGCTCGAGCTGCAGCCCGGCCCCGGCTGCCGCCTCCTCCCAGAGCCCGCGCGAGCGGAAACGAACGTGTTCGGCCGGGGCCGCGTCGTCGCTGCCGAGCTGGTCCGTTGCGACGAGCAGGCCGCCGGGCTCGAGGACTCTCGCGATCTCGCGAAGCGCGCTGCTGAAGAGGGCATCGTCGGTGACGTGGTATAGGACGTCCATGACCGTGACGGCCCCGAACGCGCCGCTGTCGCGGGGGATCGCATCGTTGCCGATGGCCACCCGCATGAACGGCACCGCCGGATAGCGCTCGCTGAGCCGCTCGACCGAGGTACTGGTCAGGTCGCAGCCCTCGACCCGCATGCCGCGAGCGAGGAGCTGCGCCACGCACCAGCCGGTACCACTGCCGACGTCGAGGATGCGGGAACCGCTGCCGATACCCTCGAGGGCGGCGCCAAGAACCTCGCCCTTTCGCCGGTAAAGCCAGTCGTTGTAGCCCTCCGAGTAGGAGATGTGGCCCGTTCCGCGCAGGCTGAAGTCGTCGCTGAGCCGCTCCTCCCAATAGCCGGCGGCCTCGAAGTCGAGGGGCTTCTGAGCAGGCCGATCACTCATCCCAGCGAGCCTAGACGACGGCGACCCGGGCCGGCTGCCGGAGTCGGGGCGGCGAACATCAAGCCGCAAGATGCGGAAACTCGGGAGCGAAAACCGCATGTCTACGCGGTGCCGTCCCCGGCGATTGTTACGGTGACGCCGCTTAGGACCCCCACGAGGAGGCAACACATGACCAAGGCTGAGTTCATCGAGAAGGTCGCCGCGGATGAGCGCGTCGGCAGTAAGAAGGCCGCTACCGATGCCGTCGAGGCAGTTCTCGACGCCGTTACCAGCTCGCTCACGTCGGGCGAGGACGTCAACTTCACCGGTTTCGGGAAGTTCAGCGTCAACGAGCGCGGGCCGCGTCAGGGTGTCAACCCGCGCACCGGCGAGCGGATCACGATTCCGGGCGGCAAGGTGCCGAAGTTCTCGGCGGGCGCCAGCCTGAAGTCCGCGGTCAAGGCAAGCTGAGCCTCGCCCATTCAAGGACGGACACCGTTTGCAGACCGGCTTGCGGCGCTCGTTGAAGAGCGCCGCAGCCAGGTCTGCATCGGGTTTGACCCGGTACCCGATGCCGAGCCCTGGTGCTCGGCATCGCCGGTTCCCGGGGTAGCTCCGTCGGGTGCAGCCGACCCTGACCCGGCCGCCTCAGCGGCGGCAGCGGTCGAGGTGACCTGCCTGCGGCTGCTCGAGCAGGCGGGGCCCGCGTGTGTGGCCGTCAAGCCGCAGCTGGCGCGCTTCGAAGCGCTGGGCGCGGCCGGGTACGCGGCCCTCGAACGGGTCTGCGCGGCGACGCAGGACGCCGGGCTGCTGCTGATCGCCGACGGCAAGCGCGGCGACGTGCCGGTCTCGGCTGAGGCCTATGGCGCGGCGCTGGTCGGCGAGACGCCGACGCCCTGGGGTCCCGTCCCCGGTCTCGGCGCCGACGCGTTCACGGCGAACCCGCTCATGGGGGCCGACTCGCTCGAGCCCATGGTGGCCGCCGCCGAGGTGGCCGGGGCGGGCATCTTCGCTCTGGTGCGGACCTCGAATCCCGGCGCGGCCGACATCCTCGATCTCGAGTCCCGCGGGCGACCGGTTCACGAGCACCTCGCAACGATCGTCGACGGTTTCGCCGAGCGGCTGGCCGGCGCCGGCGGGCTGAGCGGCGCCGGCGCCGTGGTCGGGGCGACCGAGCCACGCTTCATCGCCCGGCTGCGCGAACTGATGCCGGGCGCGATCTTCCTGCTCCCGGGCGTCGGCGCGCAGGGCGGCGATCCGGCTGCCCTTGGGCCGGCGTTCGGGGCGGGCCCTGCATCGGCGCTGGTGACGGCTTCGCGCAGCGTCGTCGGGGCCGATGATCCTGCCGCCGCGGCAGAGCAGTTGCGGCAACTGGTGTGGACGGCCAGTGAGGCCTCCCGGGCGGAATAGATCGCGGCGGGCCGTTGCTCGGTCCCCGTAGAGTCCGCGCGATGAGCGAGACGAGAAGCGACCCGATCGGGACGCTGCGAGCCGGTGTGGCCGCGGCGGCGGCTGAGCTGGGCGGGGAGGGGACTGCCGCGGCGCTCACCTTCGAGCGCCCGCCGCGCGCCGACTTCGGTGACTTCTCAACCAACGCGGCGCTGCTGCTCGCGCCGACACTCGGCAGGGGTCCCCGCGAGGTCGCCGCGGATCTGGGCGATCTGGTGCTCGCTCGAGTGGGCGACGACCTTGATCGTGTGGACATCGCGGGCCCCGGGTTTCTGAACCTGTTTCTCGACGATCGGTGGTTCAGGACCGCGACCGCAAGCCTCAACGAGGCGGGCGCCGGATTCGGGTCCGGATTCGCCGCCCACCGCTCCCGGCGGACCCTGCTCGAGTTCGTCAGCGCCAATCCGACCGGGCCAATCACCGTGGCCGCCGCGCGCCATGCTGCCTACGGCGACTCCCTCGGGCGGATCCTCGAGTTCGGCGGTCACACCGTCGAGCGCGAGTACTACGTGAACGATGCCGGAGGCCAGATCCGCCTCTTCGGCGACTCCATCGCGGCCCGGATGGAGGGGGGCACGATCCCCGAAGGCGGCTATCAGGGTGAGTACGTCGTTGAGCTCGCCCGGGCGCTCGCCGGAGAGGGCGTGGAGGCTGACGACCCCGCGGCTCTGGCCCGGCGCGGCGTGGAGATGATGCGCGAGCAGATCGAGCGCTCGCTCGCCGGCTTCCGGGTCCACTTCGATCACTGGAGCTCCGAGCGGGCCCTGCACGACGCCGGCAAGCTCGAGGCGGCGGTCGAGCTGATTCGTGACTCCGGCTACGCCTACGAGCGGGATGGCGCCGTCTGGATGCGGACCACGGACTTCGGAGACGACAAGGATCGCGTCATGGTTCGCGCCGACGGCGAACCGACCTACTTCACGGCCGACATTGCCTACCACCGCGACAAGCTCGATCGCGATGCTGAGCTGATGCTCGACGTGCTGGGCGCCGATCATCACGGATACGTGCCGCGGCTGAAGGCGATCGTTGCGGCACTTGGCGCCCCGCCTGATGTCTTCGAGGTGCAGATCATGCAGCTCGTGAACCTGCTCGAGGGCGGCGAGCGCGCCAAGATGTCCAAGCGCCGCGGCGAGTTCACGACACTCGATGACCTCCTCGCCGACATCGGCGTCGATGCCGCCCGATTCTTCCTCGTGCAGCGCAGCCACGACACACCGCTCGATCTCGATCTCGATCTGGCGCGCACGCGCTCCAACGACAACCCCGTCTACTACGTTCAGTACGCGCATGCCCGGATCTGCAGCCTGATCTCGAAGGCGGCGGGTAAGCCGGCCGGGGAGCCGGATGCGGAGGCAGCGAACACAGACGGGCTGGAGCCGTCGGAGAAGGCCCTGATCTGCCGCCTGCTGGAGCTGCCTGCTCAGCTGGAGCGGGCTGAGCTGCGCCGCGAGCCACACGCGGTCGCCGCCTACGCCCGGGAGGTCGCCGCCGACTTTCACGGCTTCTACAGGGACTGTCCCGTCGTCAAGGCGCCCGAGTCCGTGCGCTCCGAGCGACTCGCCCTCTGCGCCGCCACCCGCAGCGTCATCGCGACGAGTCTGGGGCTGCTCGGGATCGAGGCTCCGGAGGCGATGTGAGCGTCTTGCGCCGTCTTCGGGGCGCCCTTGCTGGCGCGCTGCGGGCAGGAGCCCGGACGATCGCGACCTTCGCGCTCGCCGGGGCGTTTGCCGGGGCGCTCTGGGCTCTTGCGGAGGCACCCACCTACGAGGCCACCGCCACGGTGATCTACACGGACCGGGGCGATGCGGTCGCGGCCGCCGGCTCGGGGGTGATCGGCGCCCCGGGCCCCGAGGGCGCGGCCCGGCTCCTGGAGCTCGCGCGGAGCGAGGATGTGGCTACAGCCGCCGCGACGGTGCTGGGCAACGATCTGACCGGCGCCGCGCTACTCGCGACGACCGAGTTCCAGGCAGGCCGGGAGGACTCGGGAGTCGTGATTCGCTCACAGGCTGGATCGGCGGATGTTGCCGCCGCAGCCGCGAATGCGTTCGCGGTGGCCCTGGTCGAGGTCGGAGCTACGGCGGAGCGCCGCCGGTTGAGGCGTGCTGACGAGGAACTCGCGGAGGTGGCCGCCGAGCTCGATCCCGCCGGGGGGGAAGCGGCGGCGATCAACGAGCGGCGAGCTGCGATCGAGGCCGTACAGGCGCTCGGCGATCCTCTCGAGCCCGGTGCCGAGGCGCCGTTGCCCGCCGCAGGCGCGGGGGAGCGCTCGCCTGCTCGCGCGGGGCTGGCCGGTGGCCTCGCGGGTGTCCTCCTGAGTCTTGCGCTGCTGGTGGGTCGCGAGTTGCGTAGACGGCCGATCCGGCGGGCGGTCGAAGTCGAATCGGCGCTGGGCGAGGCACCCCTGCTGACCATCGATGAGGCCGGGCGAATCGGGCGGGGCATGCGGCTCACGAGGCCGGGCGTCCTCGAGCTCGAGGACGAGCTGCAGGACTCGATGCAGGCGCTCTTCGCCAAGCTGGCTCTCGGTGGCTCCGGGGACGCCCCGGCCACCATCGCCGTGACCGCTCCGAGCAGCAGCGGTTCGTCGATCGCCCTCGGCCTAGCATCGAGCCTTGCCATGGGCGGCGGCCGGGTCATCCTGGTGGAGGCCGACCTGCGCCGGCCGGCCCTCGCCGCCGCGTTGGAGCTGGCCGTCGGGCCCGGACTCGCCGAGTACCTCGAGGGGGGCGCGCGGCCGGGCGACGTGATGCGCGCGGTCGCTCTGCTGCAGGGCGGGGCGGAGGAACCGCACGTGCTCGTCTGTGTACCGGCGGGCCATGCAGACAGGTCCGCCGCGGCAGCGCTCGGGGGCGAGCGCCTGCCCGGGCTCATCGACCGTCTCCGGCGCGCCTACGACTTCGTCATCGTCGATGCTCCGCCGGTGATCGAGGGTCCGGGTGCTGCCGTCGCAGCCGGGGCAACCGACGGCACCGTGATCTCGGTCCGCTCGGGGGCGGACACGGCCGAGGAGCTGATTGCGGCACGAGACGGGCTGGGCTCCGCGGCGTTGCTCGGGACGGTCTTCCTGCGCGACTCCGGGCGCTGAGCGCGCGACCGCACGACAGTCCGCCGTGGCGTCTGGGACGCCTGGGTTGCGTACCATCCGCTCGATGTCCGGACCGAGCAGTTTCCCGCCTCCGAGGAAGGCCTCGCCCCTGGCACGGATCCTGGCCGTGGCGGCCCTCGCTGGGGTCGTCGCGGTCTTGTTCGCGGTCATCAACGGCTCCGAGGGCAACGGGAGCGGCGATTCGACGACCACGAGTGGAGGCGGTGGCCAGAGCAAGTCCGTGGGTAAGTCCGACGGAGGGGACAACGCAGTGCCGAAGACCTACACCGTGCAGCCCGGGGACACACTCAGCGGGATCGCCGAGCAGTTCGGGATCAGCGAGGCCTCGATCCAGAAGTTGAACAAGAACGTGGACCCGCAGGCGCTTGCGACCGGTCAAGAGTTGAAACTACGCTGAATGAGTGCCCTTCGATTCCGACGCCCGGAGGTGGGCGGGCGCGCAGCCGTGCTACTGATCGCGCCGCTGCTCACCTGGCTGCTCGCGTCCGGGATGCTGCTCGCCTCGCCCGCCGGCGCCGCCAAGTCGGCTGAGCCCAGCCTCGCTGCCCGCGCCTGGCTGCTCATCGACGCGGAGACGGGCGATGTGCTCGCCTCCGATCGTCCCGGACGGGAGCTGCCGATCGCCAGTGCGACGAAGTTGATGACCGCCTATCTGACGCTGCGCGACCTCCCTCTCAACGAGCGTCTGCGGGCGCCGGGCTACGACGCGCTGCCGGCCGAGTCCGTGCTCGGGCTGAAGCAGGGCGAGCAGATCTCCGCCCGTGACCTGCTCGTGGCGATGATGCTGCCGAGCGCCAACGACGCCGCCTTCACGCTCGCCGACGGCGTGGCGGGCTCGGTGGGGGCATTCGTGAAGGAGATGAACGCGGCCGCGGACGAACTCGGGCTGGACTCGACCAGTTACGCCAATCCGATCGGGCTCGATGATCCCGACAACTACTCGAGCGCCGCCGATCTCGCCACCCTCGCGCTCGAGCTTCGCGAGGACAAGCGCTTCCGAAAGATCGTCAGCAAGCCCGAGGCGACCCTGAGGAGCGGAGCGAGTACCCGCACGGTCACCACGCGGAACACCCTGCTTCTCAGCGACCCGAGTGTGGACGGAATCAAGACCGGTCACACCATCGGTGCCGGTTACGTGCTCGTTGCCTCGGCCGAGCGCGAGGGTGTGCAGCTGCTCTCAGCGGTGCTCGGCGCTCCGAGCGAGGCAGCCCGCGACTCCGAGTCGGAGAAACTCCTCGACTACGGCTTCTCGCTCTACTCCGAAAAGCGGCTCATCCGTGCTCGTGAGGATCTCGCCTCGGTTCCGGTCCGCGACACCGATGCGACCGTCTCGCTGGTTGCCGACAACGGGATCAGCGCGACGGTCCGCTCGGATCAGACGGTCGAGACAAGCATCGACGCGCCCGCCGACGTCGAAGGTCCGATCGAAGTCGGCCAGGATCTGGGTCGGGCCGTGGTTACGGTGGACGGCCGCAAGATCGGATCCGTCGCGCTGCTGTCGGCCAACGCCGTCGCCGCGCCGGGCTTCTTCCAGCGACTCGAGTTGCCACTGGGAGCGATCCTGATCGCCGGGGGGTCTATCCTGATTGCCGTCGCGTTGCTGATCGCTCTGCGGCGAGGCAGAGAAACCAGCGGTGAGTCCTCTCGGGCTCGAACCGCGGAAGAGAGATTGGATCACCATCGTCGGCGGGTCCGCCGGCGGAAGGGGAACGAGAGTTGATTCTCACCGTCACGCTCAATGTTGCGCTCGACCGCACGGTCGCGGTGCCGCGCATGCGCCTGGGACGACGCCACAGGGTGGTCGAGTCGAGCCGCGCGCCGGGCGGCAAGGGCGTCAATGTGGCACGGGTACTCAAGGCGCTGGGCGAGCCGGTGATCGCGACGGGTTTCGCCGGCGGACCGACGGGTGCCCGCGTGAGGGACCTGCTCGCGGCCGAGGAGGTCCTGCATGACTTCGTCGAGACCCGGGGAGACTCGCGGACGAACATCTCGATCGTGGATCCGACCTCGGGTGAGGAGTCCGAGATCAACGAACGTGGTCCCGAGGTCAGCCCCGAGGAAGTCGAGCGGCTCACCAAGCGGCTCGAGTACCTGGCCGGCGGCGCACAACTCTGCGTGATCGCCGGATCGCTTCCACCGGGCGCTCCGGTCGATGTCTACGCGGAGCTGATCAGCCGCCTGCGCGAGCGTGGCGTGCCGGTGCTGCTCGACACCGATGGGGAGCCGATGCGGGCCGGGCTGCGAGCCCAGCCGGCGGTCGTTGCTCCGAACGCTGCCGAGGCCGAGGAAGCTGTGGGCTACGAGTTCAGCGATTCCGACGAGATGACGACCGGGCTCGCCAGTCTGCTGGAGATGGGCGCCGAGGAAGCGATCATCACAACGGCGGCAGGATGTGTGGCGATGACCGGCGCCGGCAACAGGCGCCGCCACTACGAGGCACGCATCGACCAGCTCGACGCTGTCGCCACCGTCGGCGCTGGAGACGCGTTCCTTGCCGGGTTGGCCTCCGGCCGCCGCGCCGGCCGGCCGCTGTCGGAGTGCCTGGCTTTTGCGGTCGCCTGCGGCGCCCAGTCCACGCAGCGACTCGGCGCCGGATCGCTGGATCCGGCCGAGGTCGAGCGCCTGCTGGAGCAGGTCTCGGTCAGCGAGCTGAATGCCCGCATGAGCGTCGGCTGAGCTCCCCGACGGCGTCCCCTGGCGTCAGGACTGGCCGGAAACCCGGAAATAGCGACCGAAATCCCCCCGGGGCCCGTCGCCCTCCCCGCCTACAATCAATGCTTCGCCCCGAACAGAGATTTAGAGCAAGGGAGATCACCAGTTGGAAGTCGAAATCGGACGTGGGAAGAAGGCCCGTCGGGCCTATGGATTCGATGACATTGCGATCGTGCCCTCGAGGCGCACGAGAGATCCCGATGACATCGACATCACCTGGAATCTCGGCCCGTACCGATTTGAACTACCGCTGCTCGCCTCGGCGATGGACGGCGTCGTCAGCCCCAAGACCGCGGCTCTCGTCAACCAGCTCGGCGGGCTCGGCGTCCTCAACCTCGAGGGCATCTGGTCCCGTTACGAGAACGCCGACGAGAAGCTCGAGGAGATCGCCGCCGCGCCGCCCAACCTCGCGACCAAGCTCATGCAGGAGATCTACGCAGCTCCCGTCAAGCCGGAGCTGATCGGTCAGCGGATCGGGGAGATCAAGGCCGAGGGCGCTGTCGCCTGTGGCTCGCTGACTCCCCAGAAGGTGCCCGAGTTTCACGAGATCGCCCTTGAGGCAGGCCTCGACATCCTCGTCGTTCAGGGCACCGTGATCTCTGCCGAGCACGTCTCCCAGACCTCGGAGCCGCTCAACCTCAAGGAGTTCATCGCCGATCTGCCGGTGCCCTGCATCGTCGGTGGCTGTGCCTCCTACTCCACGGGGCTGCACCTGATGCGGACCGGTGCGGTCGGAGTCCTCGTTGGCGTCGGGCCCGGGGCTGCTTGCACGACGCGCGGAGTTCTGGGGATCGGCGTCCCGCAGGCGACCGCGATCGCCGACGTGGCAGCCGCCCGCTCTCAGCACATGCTCGAGACCGGCACCTATTGCAACGTGATCGCCGACGGCGGCATGCGCACCGGCGGGGACGTCTCCAAGGCGATCGCCTGTGGCGGCGACGCCGTGATGATCGGCTCGCCGATGGCACGCGCCAAGGAGGCGCCCGGTCGGGGCTACCACTGGGGCATGGCGACCTTCCATCCCTCGCTGCCGCGCGGCACGCGCGTGACCACCCACCAGGACGGCACCCTCGAGCAGATCCTGCTCGGCCCCGCTGAGGAGAACGACGGTACGTTCAACCTCATGGGCGCGCTGCGGACTTCGATGGCGACCTGTGGCTACGAGGACATTCCGTCCTTCCACAGGGCCGAGGTGATGGTCGCGCCGGCGCTGCAGACCGAGGGCAAGGCCCTGCAGCAGCAGCAGCAGGTGGGTATGGGCTCCAACGGTCGCTCGGCCGTCGCCAACGGTGTCGCCGCGGCGGACGACTGAGGCCGCTGGTGGAGGGTGCCGAGCTCGCCGCCGCCGGCACCGGCGCGGACGTCGAAAGCGACCGGGTCGCAGGCGCGACCCCGACCGATCGCGAGGAGGTCCTCGTCCTCGATTTCGGCGGCCAGTACTCACAGCTCATCGCCCGGCGAATCCGCGAGCGCGGGGTTTTCGCCGAGCTGCTGCCGGCCGGAATTTCAGTCGAGAAGATCCAGGCGCGCAAGCCGCGTGCCCTGGTCCTCTCCGGCGGGCCTGCATCCGTCTACGAGAAGGGCGCACCGGCCCTGCGGCCTGAGCTGCTCGAGCTCGGGATTCCGGTGCTGGGCATCTGTTACGGAATGCAGGTGATGGTCCGCGAACTCGGCGGCCGCGTCGAAGGCGCCGAGAAGGGGGAGTTCGGTCGCACCTCGCTCGCGCTGTCGGGCGATGGTGGGCGTCTGCTCGCCGGACTGCCCCCGGAGCAGCAGTGCTGGATGAGCCACCGCGATTCCGTGTTCGAGCCGCCTCCGGGGTTCACAGCGCTCGCCGCCAGCCCCGGCTCGCCGGTGGCGGCCTGCGAGGACACCGAACGCGGCCTCTACGGCATCCAGTTCCACCCCGAGGTCGTCCACACTCCGCACGGCACGGAGATCCTCGAGCGCTTCCTGCGCGACGTCGCCGGCTGCACTGAGCGCTGGACGATGAGTTCGGTGATCGAGGAGCAGGTCGACAAGATCCGCGCCCAGGTCGGTGATGGTGGGGTGATCTGCGGGCTCTCGGGCGGTGTCGATTCGGCGACCGCCGCGGCTCTCGTCCACAAGGCGATCGGCGATCAGCTCACGTGTGTCCTCGTGGACCACGGTCTGCTCCGCAAGGGAGAGGCCGAGCAGGTCGTCACGAACTTCCGTGAGGGCCTGGGGATCAAGCTGATCCATGTTGACGCCGAGGAGCGCTTCCTCGCACGGCTCGCCGGCCAGGAGGACCCGGAGACCAAGCGCAAGATCATCGGCGCGGAGTTCATCCGCGTCTTCGAGGAAGAGGCGCTGAAGCTCTCCGACGCGAAGTTCCTCGTCCAGGGCACCCTCTACTCCGACGTGATCGAGTCGGGCGGGGGGGAGGGCGCCGCCACGATCAAGTCGCATCACAACGTCGGCGGACTACCGGACGACCTCGAGTTCGATCTGGTCGAACCGCTGCGCATGCTCTTCAAGGACGAGGTCCGCAGGGTCGCCTCGGAGCTGGGACTCAGCGATCGCATGGTCTGGCGCCAACCGTTCCCGGGCCCGGGCCTGGCGATCCGCATCGTCGGTGGCGAGGTCAACAAGGAGCGCCTCGACATCCTCCGCGAAGCCGACGCGATCCTCCAGGAGGAGGTCCGGGCGGCCAATATGTATCGCGATCTGTGGCAGTCCTTCGCGGTGCTGCCCGTCGTCCGCTCGGTGGGTGTTCAGGGTGACGGGCGTACCTACGCCTACCCGATCATCATCCGCGCTGTCACCTCCGACGACGCGATGACCGCGGACTGGGCGCGGATCCCCTACGACCTGCTCGAGCGGGTTTCTAACCGGATCATCAACGAAGTTCCCCAGGTCAACCGCGTGGCGCTCGACATCAGCTCGAAGCCGCCGGCGACCATTGAGTGGGAGTAGGGGAGTAGGGGGTCGGCCCAAGTCGGCCCAGGCGGGGCGGCCGGCAGCCGGGCGCGCAGCTAGGACCAGCGGTCCCAGCGCTTCATGAGCTTGGTCGGGTCCATGACCGAGCCGCCCTCGTACCAGCCGGGGCCGGACCAGAGTTCGAAGTGCAGGTGGCAGCCGGTCGCGCGTCCGGTGTCGCTTTCGTAGCCGATCACTTCTCCGGTGCGGACCCTGGAGCCCTCCTTGGGACGTCCGCGGCTCTCCATGTGCATGTAAACGTAGTCGACACCGGTTTTGGCACCGTCGATCACCAGGTAGTTGCCGGCAGCGCTGTGTGAGGCCTTGGTCTGAACGCGTCCCCCGCGGGCCGCGACGATCTTGGTGCCGCACTTGGCGAAGACATCCTGGCCCTGATGACCACGACCGGCGCCGAGCCCGTCGCCGTAGGAGTGCTTGCCGCGCAGTGGAAAGATGTGGTTGTAGTACTTGAAGCCCGCTCCGGCTCCGGCGCCGCCGCTCGCCTGGGTGACCCGGAACTTGTACTTGCCGTTCTTGGCGACTTTGCCCTTCTTCGTCAGCCCGTTCCAGCTTGCGCTGTGGGTCTCGAACGGCTTCTGGTTCTTCTGCAGGATCGAGTCGACGACCTTCTGCTTCTTGCCCTTGAGGACTTCGATGCGGACGTCGGTCGGCTTGTCGGACTCGAACAGGTACTCGACCTTGCTCTTGCGCTTGCTGTTGAAGTAGGTCTTCTCACGCTTGACCGTCGCGCGCTTGACCTCGAAGTCAGCGACCTCGTCGATGGCGCTCTCCTCGCGGACCTGGAGCTTGACCGGCGAGCGCTCCTTCTCACCGGACTCGTCGATGGCGACGGGCTTGCCCGACTCGGTCCCGACCGGAATCACAAACTCGACCGTCCTGGCGGCAACCTTCTTGAGCTTCATCGTCTGCCCGCCCAGTTTCACGGTCTCGATCCCATCCAGGTTCTTGCCGCCCAGCTCCGCCCGGCCGGTTTCGGTGACCGTCCGCTCCTCGAGGCAGCGCTCGCTGCAGCGGACATCCTTGAGGACCGGCTTGGCGGGAGTGCCGATGGCGCCTCCGGAGTAGTTGGTGGGCTCGCCCGCACCGGCTACGCCTGCGCCGACGGAGAGCATCGTGATTCCCGTCGCCAGCAGGAGCGGGGCACGCCGACGGCGGCCTTTGCTGTTCTGATTCAGGTTCACGTGCGTTGAAGCTCTCTTTCCTGTCAGGCCTACGGAGTTAGCTGACGGGCTCGCGCCGAAAGAGCAGCGCTACAGGACACTCGGGTCCCGATTCGCCCCTGGGGAGGTATTCGACCTCCCCATTGGTTCCCCCGTTCCCGGTCGCATGAACGCCCGGGACTAGGCAAGGGTTGTATTAGCGCAGCAGTATATCTCCCAGAACGGCGGGGTCAACATAAACACAATCGTCACGATCTCCTCACACTTCACACTTCTGCAGGGCTTGGCCGGGATTCGAGGAGCGACCACCCCCCGGGCAACCGCACGACAGCCCGCCCCACACAAGGCCCGGTCACCGTCTATCATGCTGCGCCCGCGTCGCCCGGCGCCTGCCGGGCCGCGATCCTTTGCGCCATGAAGACTTACTCCGCAACAACAGCCGACCGCCAGCGGGACTGGTACGTCGTCGACGCCGAGGGCCAGACCCTGGGCCGTCTCGCGACGCAGATTGCCAACACGCTACGCGGTAAGCGCAAGCCCGTTTACACGCCCCACACCGATGTCGGCGACTTCGTGGTCGTCATCAATGCCGAGAAAATTGGCGTCACGGGGAACAAGCGCGAAGCCAAGCGGTACTGGCGGCACAGTGGCTACCCGGGCGGCATCCGCTCACGGACGCTCGGCGAGATGCTGGAGCGCAAGCCCGAGGACGTGATCCGGCTCGCGGTCAAGGGCATGCTCCCGCGCAACAAGCTGGCGCGCAAGCAACTTCTCAAGCTCAAGGTCTACGCGGGACCGGAGCACCCACACGCTGCGCAGCAGCCAAAGCCGTTGGAGGTCCACTCTTGAGTTCATCCGAGGAGAACGAGCGCGACGAGGAGACTCCCGAGACTCCCGAAGCCGCCGAGCCCGAAGCCGCCGTAGAGGAGACGCCGGCCGAGGCCGAGGCCGAGCAGCCGCAGCCGACCCCCGAGGTCGCCGCCTCCGAGCAGGCAGAGCCGACCCCCGAGCCCGAAGCCGCCGAGGAGACCACCGAGCCCGAGGCCGCCGAGGAGACCACCGAGCCCGAGGCCGCCGAGGAGACCACCGAGCCCGAAGCCGCTACTGAGCCGCAGCCCGAGGTCGTGGAGAAGCCCGAGAAGGACGCGGTCCCCGGCGCCAACCTCGAGCCAATCGCGATCACCGAGGAGCGCGAGCTCACCACCGAGGAGAAGGCCCGTGCCGAGGCCGAGGAGGAGGAGCGCGCGAGCCGCGAGGCTGCCGCCAGCGACGATGACGACGAGGAGCTGCCGCGTCGCGAAGCAGCCGCCGTCCCCAAGGATCTTTCGATTCAGGCCACCGGCAAGCGCAAAAGCGCGATCGCCAGGGTCCTGGTCCGCCCCGGAACCGGGACGATCCAGATCAACGGCCGCGAGATCGACGATTACTTCCCACGGCCCTATCACCAGACGGTTGCCCGTCAGCCCCTGGTGACCTCCGGCTATGACAGCAACCTCGAGGTCCGGGTTCGGGTCCACGGCGGAGGCATCTCCGGCCAGGCTGGCGCGGTACGCCACGGCATCGCCCGGGCGCTCGTCGAGCTGGATTCCGAGCTTCGCCCGGATCTGAAGAAGCGTGGCCTTCTGACTCGCGACGCCCGCGAGAAGGAACGTCGCAAGGCCGGCCTCAAGAAGGCCCGCAAGCGTCCGCAGTTCTCGAAGCGCTGATCTCCTGCAGGACCCTGTTCCACTCGCCGCCGGCTGACGCCCATCGGATAGCGTCTTCGGGCTGATGGCCCGAACGCGGACACTGTTTGGCACCGACGGGGTGAGGGGCCCGGTCGGCGAGAAGCTCAATCCTGAGCTGGCGCTCGCTCTCGGCCGGGCGACCGCCGCCGAGATCGCCAATGAGCGACCGCAGGTGCTGATCGTTCGTGACACGCGCGAGTCCGGCCACATGCTCGAATCAGCCCTGGCCGCCGGCATGGCGGCAGCGGGGGCCGATGTCTTTCTGGGTGGGGTGCTGCCGACGCCCGCCGCGGCAATCCTCGTCCGCCGTCATGGCATGGATCTCGCCGCCGTGGTCTCCGCTTCACACAACCCCTGGCGCGACAACGGGATCAAGTTCTTCGACCGCAACGGGCGCAAGCTCGATGACGACGCTGAGGTCCGGGTGGAGGCGCGCGTCGCCGCCGGCCCCTCCAGCGGGTCCGCGTCGGGCCGGATCCGCAAGCTCGAAGGGGCGCGCGACGACTACCTGCGCGAGATCGCCTCGGCCTTCCAGCTCGATCTGAGCGGTCGCCGCATCGTGCTCGACTGCGCCAACGGCGCGACCTACCGGGTTGCGCCGGCCGCCTTCGAGCGACTCGGTGCCGAGGTGATCGCGGTCGCCACCGAGCCCGACGGGCGCAACATCAACGAGGGTTGCGGCTCCACTCACCTCGGCCACATCGCTGAGGTGCTCAAACGGGAGGGCGCCGAACTCGGCTTCGCCTTCGACGGCGATGGGGACCGGGTGCTGGCTGTGGACGGCAACGGGCAGACCTTCGACGGGGACGAGATCATCGCCCTGGCGGCGCTGCATCTGAAGGAGGCCGACCAGTTGCCCGGCGGCGTGGCCGTCACGGTGATGACCAACTACGGCTTTCACACGGCGATGGAGGAGGCCGGAATCGAGGTCGCCACGACCAAGGTCGGCGACCGGTGGGTGATCGAGGAGCTCCTGCAGCGCGACTGGACGATCGGCGGCGAGCAGTCCGGGCACATCATCTGGACCGACTTCGCGGCGACCGGCGACGGCCTCGCGGCCGCCCTGCTGATCACCCGCGCGCTCGGTGAGCGCAAGCTCAGCGAGGCGCGACCGATCACCAAGCTGCCACAGCGGCTAGAGAACGTTCCGGTCCCCTCTCACGACGCACTCGCCGGAGCTACATCCCTGTGGGAGGCGGTTGGCCGGGAGGGCGCCGGCCTCGAGGGTCGCGGTCGTGTGCTGGTTCGACCGTCCGGTACCGAGCCGCTCATTCGCGTGATGGTCGAGGCACCCGATGAGCAGGAATGCGAGCAGGTTCTGGGGCGCCTCGTCAGCGCCGCGCGCGCCGCCATGGGCTGATCGGGGCTGCGGCCGCCTGCCACCAGGACGGCGTCACGCGCTGCCGAGGGTGGGATCCACGTCTATCCTGCAATTCCTCCTCGTCCGGTCTCAGGGCGAGGTCAATCGCTACCGGAGACGCCCGAATGTGTGGAATTGTCGGATACGTGGGCGCCAGGCCGTGTCGCGATCTGCTGATCGCCGGCCTCGAGAAGCTCGAGTACCGCGGATATGACTCCGCCGGCGTCTCC
>JBBRAH010000016.1:0-66716 GCA_038206985.1 Solirubrobacterales bacterium | reverse complement strand
GCAGCGCATTGAGATCGCCGACGAGAGCTCGCAAGCGCTCGCGCTGCTCCAGTTCGCTCGCGGCCGAGGGCGCGAGCGGCTCCGGGCCCCCGGAGCCCCTCTCCTCCGTTCGCCTGCGACGGATGATCGAGATCGCCTCGTTGTGGGCGACCCGGTACAGCCAGGGCTTGAGCGACAGATCGCGCTTCTCGCCGGGCAACGAACGCAGCGCCGCGGTCATTGTGATCTGCAACGCGTCCTCGGCATCGCTGGGCGAGCCGACGATCGCCAGGCAGTAGCGGTAGAGCTCCTCGCGCCCTCGGCCGCGAGCGAGCTGGAGCAGCGCGAGCGCCTGCGAACCCTCGTCGGCGACCTCAATGCGCTGCCGGAACGGCAGCGCGGCGCGCTCGTGATGCGCGAGCTCTCGGGACTCGACTACGACGAGATCGCGACCGCACTGGGCTGCGCTCCGGGTGCCGCGAGGCAGACCGTCTACGAGGCGCGACAGGCACTGCAGGTCCGCAACGAGGGGCGCGAGATGGACTGTGAACCGATTCGCAGGGCGATCTCCGACGGAGACCGCCGCCGGCTGCGCGGGCGGACGGTGCGGGCGCATCTGCGCGCCTGTCAGTCCTGCTCGAACTTTGAGGCGGCGATTGCGGCGCGCCACGAGGATCTCGCGGCACTGTGCCCGCCCCTGCCGATCGCGGCGGCCGGCGGCATGCTGAGCGCGCTCCTCGCGGGCGGTTCCTCAGGTGGCGGTGTGGGTGCCGCTGCCGGTCTCGGCGGTGGCAGTGCGGCCCTCGCCGGGGGAGCCTCTGGCGGTGTGGCCTCTATCGTGGGCGGCGCGGGCATCGGCTTGAAAACGGTCTCCGTCCTCGCGGCGGCTGTCCTCGGTGCCGGTGTTGCCGATGCAACCGGCGTGGTTGATCTGCCCGGGCCTCTGCACGCCGGGTCCAGCGACAGCGGCGAGACCACAAGCAATGGCTCCACGAATGCAAGCCCTGATGCCCCCGAAGCGGCTGCGGCCGAGCCCGGCTCGGGGGCGGGGAACGCAAGCCGGGGACCCGCGGCGAGTCCCGGTGCCCGCGGCGAGTCTCAGGGCAAGGGTGATGGCGGCAAGAGTCAGGCTCAGGGCAACGGCCAGAGCAAGGGCCAGCCCGGGGACAACGGGGCCGGGAAGCCCGAGTCACCGGGTTCTCAGGGCCAAGGACAGGCACAAGGCGGTGGCAGGCCTGCCACGCCTCCGGGCCAGGCGGCGAAGGCCGAAAGTGGTCCGGGCAAGAGCGCGAGCGCTCCCGGACAAAACAAGAGCACGGGCTCGACGCCGGCTCCAGACAACTCCGGCTCCGCCGGCAGCAATGGATCGGCCAGTTCCGGGGGCTCCCAATCGAAGCAGCCCGCGCCGGGCACCTCGAATGGATCGGGGACACCGGCCTCCTCCGGCAAGCCGGCGTCAACGCCCGGCAACGGCAAGATCGAGAAGTAGCGCGGCGGATGCCTGCGGGGCGCCGCGGGCTCGGACATCCGGCCAGTCCCGGCGTAAACCCCCTGACAACGCTTTGCCGGCGTCGTTAAAGAGAGCGAACAGTCCAAAACTCATGCTCATGACGCACACAAACGAGGAGGAACTCAGATGAAGAGACTGACAGCAACCCTGGTGGCCGTGATCGGCGCCGTGCTCGTCTTCTCGGCACTGGCGACCGCAGGCAAGCCGGAGGACAAGGACGCCCGCAAGCTCGCAGCCCAGCAGTGCCACGCCGAGAAGAAGGCCGACAAGGCTGCCTTCAAGGCGACCTACGGCAAGCGCGCGATGCGCACCTGCATCAAGGGCGAGAAGACCGACGCAAAGGCCGAGTCCAAGGCAGCCAAGCAGGCCTGCAAGGACGAGCGGGCAGCCGACGAGGATCTCTTCGGGGAGACCTACGGCACGAACAAGAACGGCAAGAACGCCTACGGCAAGTGCGTCTCCGCGAAGGTCGACGAGGAGGACAGCTCCGACGTCGAGGGCTTCAAGAACGCCGCCAAGGAGTGCAAGTCCGAGCGCGCCGCCGATCGGGATGCGTTCAAGGAGACCTACGGCTCCAACAAGAACGGCAAGAACGCCTACGGCAAGTGCGTCTCCGCGAAGAGCGACGCCGCCGATGACGAGGAGGAGCCGACCAGCGAGGTCTGATCCCCCCGCTCACTCTTCCCGGGGCCTCCATCCAGGCGCTCGGGATAGGTCATCGATGCCCGCCCGGTCCAGGACGACCAGGTGGGCATCTTTGCGTTCGGGGCCCGGGCCTCAGCCGAAGCGGCGCAGGGCGATGCGCGCGAGGGCCGCGTAGCCGAGCGTCAGCAGAGCAAGGTGGCCAACGGCAACCGCGATCGATGGCCCGGCCTCATCTAGGGCGCCCTCGAGCGCGCGCAGGGCCGCGTCGAACGGGAAGACCGCGGTGAGGACGCCGATCGCGTCGAAGAGGCCCGGGCTGACGGTCCCGGAGGGAACGAGCGAGAGGAAGGCGATCGGCAACGAGACCATGAAGGCGAGCAGCGACGCCGCCCGCACCTCGCGCGTGGCGGCACCGATCGCGGCACCGAACGCTCCGAAGGCGCCGCCCCCGGCGACGATCGCAGGGATCCAGAGCAGGAAGCGACTCCACTCGAGCGAGACGAAGATCTGCAGCCCGGCGAGCATCAGCAGAGTCACGACCAGGGCGGCCACCACCCCGAGACCGATCTTCTCGGCCAGCAGGGCCGTGCGCGAGACGAGCCCGCGGACGAGCCGGTTGAAGGCGTTCTCCTCGCGCTCCGCGGCAAGCGATCCGGCGACGAGCAGGACCGTGACGAACATCAGCGTGATCGTCGCGGCGACCGCGATCGCGAAGGAGTCGAGCGATGGGCTGTCGCCGGAGACGACCTCCTTGTCCACATTGATCGGCTGGGTGATCGTGCCGAGCAGATCGTCGGCGACGTCGAGGTTGTCGGCGGCCAGGGAGCTGAAGCGGATCACGCGGTCGAGCTCGGCCTGGTCCTTGGCCGGGACGTCGTCGCGGATCTCGGTGAGGATCTGCTCTGCCGCGCGCAGTCCAAGGACTTCGAAGCCCTGGCCCAGCAGCGAGAAGTCGCCGCCGTTGAGCAGGATGTCGAGGTAGGTGGCCGAGATCTCCGAGACGGACTGCGAGACGCGCAGGTTGGCGTCGGAGAGCAGCGAGTCGATCCGATCGTCGACGAGCTGGCCCTTGACCGGGTCCTCCTCGTTGACGAGCACCTTGACGGTGGGCTGCTCGGGAGTGAGCCCACCGAGCGATCGCAACTTGTCGATCAGGTTGGCGGGCAGGATCAGGGCGCCGAGCACCTCGCCCGAGGTGACCAGCTCCCGGGCCTGCTCCTCGCTCGAGACCCGGACGCATTCGATTCGGTCGCAGAGCTCGTCGCGGGCGCCAACGATGTCGAAGTTCTCGCCGCCGAGGTCGAGAGGCGTGCCCTCGGCGACCTCGTTGAGGAAGGCGACGCGCGGCTTGTCGGGCCCGCCCGAGAGGGCGAAGCCGATCAGCACCGCGATCACGATCGGGTAGCTGACCAGCAGCGCCGTGAGTAGCGGCGAGCGACGCAAGAGCTTCAGGTCCTTGAGCAGCAGCCACTTCATCTCAATGGCCCCGCTCGCGGAGGAAGGAGACGAAGGCCGACTCAAAGTCGCTGCGCTCGGAGCCCGGCACTGCGGCGTGCAGCTCGGCAGCCGACCCGTCGAACAGCGCCTCGCCGTCGGCGAGAACGAGCAGCCGGCCGCCGTAGCGCTCGGCCTCGGCGATGTTGTGCGTGGTGAAGATCACCGTGGTGCCCACCTCGGCCAGGGCGAGAACGAATTCCCACAGGCGCGCCCGCTGGCGCGGATCGAGGCCCGTGGATGGCTCGTCCAGGAGCAGGACGGCCGGCTTGGAGAGCAGGCCGATCGCGATGTTCACGCGCTGCTGGTTGCCGCCCGAGAGGGTGCCCACCTGATCGTCGCGACGTTCGCCGAGCACGGTCTGGGTGAGCATCTCCTCGACGACGCCCTCGACGTCGGCGACCTTCTCCAGGCGGGCGAAGAGCTCCAGGTTCTCCGCCACCGTGAGCTTGCGGTACAGCGCCGCCTGCTGCGGCACGAAGCCGACCCGGCCCTCGCGCAGCTGCACGGACCCCGCGTACGGCTGCAGCGATCCCGCGATGATCGAGAGCAGGGTCGTCTTGCCCGCGCCGTTCGGCCCGATCACCGCTAGAAGCTCGCCGCGGGCGGCCCTGAAGCTGACAGCGCGCAGCGCCTCGCGCTCGCCGAAGCGCTTGCCGAGATCTGCCACCTCGATCGCGAGCCGGCCATCGCCCTGCTTTGCGGCAGGGTCCGCTTCCACCGCATCCATGGAGGAGAACGCTAGTGGACCCGCCCGGCCATACTGCGCGACAGTGGGCACTATCGACTTCATCTTCGTCGGCGACGTAGTCGGCAAGGCCGGCCGGACGGGTCTGAGCCACAAGCTGCCCGAGCTGATCGCCGCTCGCGAGCCGGACCTGGTGATCGTCAACGGTGAGAACTCCGCGGGGGGCATGGGAATCAACGAGCGCTGCGCCGAGGAGATCTTTGCCGCGGGCGCCGATGTGATCACGCTCGGCAACCACGCCTTCCGGCAGAGGGACTCCTACGAGTACCTGGACCGGGCCGAGCGCGTGATCCGCCCGGCCAACTACCCGAAGGCCAACCCCGGCCAGGGACACACCATCGTCGAGGCGGGCGGGCGCAAGGTCGGCGTGCTCAACCTCTCGGGGGGCCTGCAGCTGACCGTCGCCCGCTCGCCCTTCCACGCTGCCGACGCTGAGTTGGGTGAGCTCGAGCGCAAGGGCGCCGAGTTCGTGATCGTCGACTTCCACGCCGAGGTGACCAGCGAAAAGGTCGCGATGGGCTGGTACCTCGACGGTCGGGCGGCCGCGGTGCTCGGCACCCACACGCACGTTCCCACGGCCGACGGGCGGATCCTGCCGGGCGGCACCGCGCACATCTCCGACGTCGGCATGACCGGGCCGCGCCACAGCATCCTCGGCGTGCGGATCGAGGACGCGATGGAGACCTTCACCCGGCAGATGCCTACCCGTTTCAACACCGCGACCGACGACGTCTGGATCAACGCGGTCGCCGTGAGCGTCGGCGCCGACGGGCGCGCGACGTCCTTCGAGCAGATCCTCGAACCCGCCTGAGCGGACCCCTCAGGATTCGCGCCCGCCGCGAAGCTCCTCACGCTCGGCGAGCCGGTTGGTACGGCGCAGCTCCGCCTCCCGGCAGCGGCGCTCCTCGGTCTCGGTCTCGGGCAGCAGCAGCGGCACCAGGGTCGGCTCGCCCTCGGAATCGAGCGCGACCATCGTCAGGTAGGCGGTGCTCGTGTGCTTGACCTCACGCGTGTAGGGGTTCTCCGATTCAACCCGCACGCCGACCTCCATCGAGGTCCGCCAGGCCGCGTTGACGGTCGCCGAACAGCTCAGCAGTTCACCGACGAAGACCGGGTGGATGAAGGTCATGCGGTCCATACCCGCGGTCACGACCCGTGCGCCGCAGTGCTTGATTCCCGCGAGCGCGGCCGCCTCGTCGATGAAGCGCATCACGGTGCCGCCGTGGATCGATCCGGCCGAGTTGGCGTCGGGGATTCCCATCCAGCGGACCAGCCGCGAGGCGGAGGCGGAGGCTGCCCGGGGTTCGGGATGTTTGTGGGGGTCGCGGGCTTTGGGGTCCTGGGTCGCCATGCTGCCGCATCCTACGTCCGCGAGGGGGAAGGGCTCCGGTCGGTCCCGGGGTTCCACGCCAGGGCGACGAGCAGGAGGGGCAGGAACCAGACGATGTACAGATAGAACCAGTGCTCGGCGGTCAGCTCGACCGCGATCATCACGCTGGCGCCGAGCGCCGCGAGCCGGCCGAAATCGCGGCGACGCGGGAGGAGGGCGACGGCGAGCGCCAGCCCGGCCGCGGCCAGCTTGGACAGCGTGTGCAGGGTTTCGAGGTCGGCCTGTCCCCAGATCGAGAAGGGCGACTCGCGTCCGGCCTGACTGCCGATCGTGCGATCCCAGAAAGTGGCGAGCCCGGGGTCGATGGTCGGGTGGGCGAGCATCAGCGCGCAGGCCGCAATGAACGCACCGCTGTAGAGGAGGATCGGGCGCAGGTCCCGCCTGCGGGTCCGCAGACCGAGGAGGCCTCGCTCGCCGGCCAGATACAGCGGCGCCAGGACCAGCGGGGCAAACTTCGTCATCGCCGCGAGGCCGAGCAGGGCGCCGCGCGCGAGCGGCTGCGCGAAGAGCACCAGGCTCCAGATGAGCAGCGCGGCGAGCAGTGAGTCGTTGGAGTTGGACTGCAGGACGAACGACGTGTACGGGTAGGCCAGCCAGGCAAGTGCCAGGGTGACGGCGAGGTGATTGCGCGGCTCGGCGAGTCGCGAGAAGCGACCGGCGGGGTCCGGATCGCCGGGCTCTCCCCCAGCGGACCGACGCCCGCGTCCGCCGAGCCTCCGGCCGAGGACGATCAGACCGAACAGGCAGGTGAAGTCGAAGAAGAGGGCCGCGGCGCGGGCGGCGAGCAGATCGTCCCAGGCGCCACTCCAGGGGAAGATCTGCTCGAAGGGAACGTAGGCGAAGTAGTTGGCGGGGCCGTAGGTATCGCCGGTCGGATTGTCCGCGGGGAAGACCCCCTCGCCGTAGATCGGCTCGGCATCTGTGATCTGGTCCGCGCCGACGACGCCCGCGTAGCCGACGTCGATGACGCCCGAATCCGCCACGTTGATCGTCACCCGGAAGACCGCCAGCACGATGCAGAGCGCGATCAGGACCTTCATCGGGGCGGTGGGGTTGAGGCCGGTGGGCGACCGCGGTGCCGGGGCCGGCTGCTCCCCCGCCGCCGCGGACACGGGCCGGGAGCGGAAGCCGATCCAGAGCATACGAGTGAGCAGGTAGAGCAGGGGTGGGTAGTAGAGCGGCACCGAGACGCCGATCTCGGCGGCGTTGAAGAAGGCGTGCGAGACGCCGAACGAGAGCAGCACCAGCAGGTCGAGGTGCACGATCCGAATGGGCCGGCGCCAGTCCAGCAGCGCGAAGAAGAAAACCGCGGCCATCGGGAACCAGACCCAGGGCGAGTTGAGCACGTGCCCGAACTGGGCTGACCGCCCCCGCGCCATCGGCCAGATCACAGCCGACCCCGTGAACGAGTTGCGGATCTCGCCGCTCACGCCGTCCACCTCGACCAGCACGACCTTCTCGTTGGCGGCGAAGTAGCCGACCTCCCAGCGCCCGGGCTCGACATCGAGTCCTGCCGTGAGGCTGCCGCCCGCCGCCTCGCGGGCGGCCTCGACGTTGGGGTCACCGTCGGCGAGCCGCAGCGCCGCCTCGGCACTGATCTCGAAGTCCGAGGGCTGCTCCGGAGCGTTCGAGGGCAGCGGTGTTCGCGCCGTGGATCCGGCCTGCGGCTCCTGGGTGCCCTGCGCGACGGCCGGCGGGGGATGGAGACCGGCGGCGAGCGCCACCAATGCGAGCGCCAGGATGAGGAGCAGGAGGGCGGGCCCCGGAGCGAGGGTGGCTTTCACGCCCGGCAGATTAGATGGGAGCCTCACTCCGGATCCCGGAAGCGGGTCCGTTGGCTTCTCGCTTCAGTCGGCGAGCGCGACCCGCACGGCTTCGGCGAACGCGTCGACGTCGGCCTCGGTGGTGTCCCAGGCGCACATCCAGCGCACCTCGTCGCGGTCCTCATCCCAGAAGTAGAAGGGGTGCTCGCCCGCCAGGGCGGCCAGGAGGCGATCGATGGCCGGGCGGGACATGCGGGCGAAGAGAGCGTTGGCCTCGACCGGGTGGACGAGTTCGAGGCCGGGCAGCTCGCCGACCGCCGCCGCCAGACGGGCCGCCATGGCATTCGCGTGCACCGCGTTGCGCAGCCAGAGGTCGTCGGCGAGCAGAGCCTCGAACTGCGCGCCGAGAAAGCGCGACTTGGACGCGAGCTGGCCGAGCTGCTTACGGGTGAAGGCGAAGTGCTCCGCCGCCGCGAGCCCGGGCCGGCAGAAGACGACCGCGTCGCCGAAGAGCAGGCCGTTCTTGGTTCCCCCGAGCGAGACCACATCCACCCCGGCCCCTGTTGTCAGCGCACCCAGCGACTCGCCGAGGGCCGCGGCCGCGTTGGCCAGCCGGGCGCCATCGACGTGCAGGTACATACCGGCGTCATGGGCCGCGGCCGCGAGCGCAGCCGTTTCACCGACGCTGTAGACCGTGCCCAGTTCGGTGGACTGGGTAATCGAGACCACCCGCGGCTGGACGTGGTGCTCGTCCCCGCGGCGCGACTCCCAGGCAAGCGCGTCGGCAGCCGTCAGCTTGCCGTGCGCGGTCGCAACCGTGAGCAGTTTGGTCCCGGTGAGTCGCTCGGGCGCGCCGCACTCGTCCACGTGCATGTGCGCGTCGGAGGTGCAGATCACCGCCTCCCAGGGACGCGTCAGCGCGTCGATCGAGGCGACATTGGCGCCCGTGCCGTTGAAGACGCAGAAGCCGCGCGCCTCGGGCCCGAAGTGGTCGCGGAACGCCTCCTCCGCTCGCGCGGTCCACGCGTCGGCGCCGTAGCTGGCGGAGTGGCCGGCGTTGGCACGCTCGAGTGCCGCGAGGATCTCGGGATGGGCCCCCGCGTGGTTGTCGGAGGCGAAGCTCGCGGTGCTCACGGAAACAGCGGCAGCCGCTTGCCGTTCATCCTCTGCGCAGCCGGCGAGCAGAGGTAGGCGATCCCCTCGGCGATCTCCTCGACGGAGGTGAAGGAGCGAAACGGCTTCTCGGGACTCTTCTCCCGCATCGCCGGCGTCAGGATGGCGTTGACGACGAGGACGTTGGCAGTCGCCGCGGAACCGTCCTCGCGGAAGCTGTCGGCCAGAGCGAGCGTCCACGCCTCCGCGGCTGCCTTGGTCGCGGCGTACGCGGCGTTGGTGCCGTCGGGCGCTTGCGCCTGGGAGGAGGAGACGAGCACAAAGCGTCCATGCTCGCTCGCAGCCAGATGCTTGCCGAAGGCCCGGGTGGAGTTGACGACGGTGTGGAAGAGCAGCTTCTCGAGCAACTCCAGGTCGGCCAGATCGAAGCTGATCAGCGGCTCTCCCCCACGCCAGCCGCCGACCAGGTGTAGGAGTCCGTCGACGCGGCCGAAGCGCTGCGCGAGGCCATCGGCCCAGCCGGCGGCGGCGTCGCCATCGAGCAGGTCCACCACCTGGGTGTCGAGCCGCTCGGCGTCGAGCCCCAGCGGCTCCGTTGTCTCCGCGAGGCGCTCCTCGGAGACATCGGTGCAGGCGAGCGTGGCGCCGGCCTCGGCGAGGCGCGCGCACACCGTCGGCCCGAGGCCGCCCGCGGCTCCAGCAACGGCGATCACCCGGCCCCGGAGATCGGAGAGTTCGGCCGTGTCGGGTGGCATCGATTCGCTCATGGGCGCAGCTTACGAGGCGTTCGCACGGCTCGGACGGACGAGGGAGGACTCGAGCTTCGGCTGCAGCTGCGAATAAAAGAGCGAGAGCGGGAACTCGTCGTCGCGGACGAGGTCGACGAGCTGCTTGGGCTCCTCGACCTCCGGGAGGTCGCGCCGGGCTGCCGCCCAGACCGAGCGCTCGGCGGCGGGCACGTAGGAGGAAACCAGATCGTGGGCGGCGATCCATTGCGAGACCTTTGAGCGGTCAATCCCGGAGTGGTACAGATCCTGGACGCGCTCGCGCAGGCCCGCTACGCCCTCGACGAGGCGCGGCCACTCGATCCGCATCCGGTTGTCGGTCCAATGCAGATAGCCCTCGCGATGCAGGTAGGCGAACAGCAACTGTCCGCCGAGGCCGTCGTAGTTGCGGACCCGGCTGCCCGTCAGCGGAAAGCGGAAGAGCCGGTCGAGCACGATCGCGGACTGGGCGTGACGGGCGAAGGCGAACCCTTCCTGCTCGAGCTTTGCCGCCTCGGCGAAGGCCGTCAGATCGCAGCGCAGCTCCTCGAGCGCATACATCCAGTACGGCGAGCGCTGGCGGATCATGAACGGGTCGAAGGGCAGATCGCCGCGCATGTGGGTGCGGTCGTGGATCAGGTCCCAGAGAATGTAGGCGTCACGGGATAGCTGCTCGGAGGAGAGCATCGCCGCCGCGTCGGGCGGAAGGTTGAGCCGCAGGATCCTCGCGGCCGAGCCGGCGACGCGCCGCAGGCGCTCGGCCTCGCGGTCGCAGAAGATCGCTCCGAAGAAGTACGCCTCGGGAGGCCCGGCCGTGGCGAAGGTCTCGGGGAAGAGCACCGCGCACTCGGAGTCGTAGCCGTCCGTGTAGTCGACGAGGGTCACGGGCAGGTACTTCGCGTTGTCGTAGCGACGCTCGAGGGCCGCGACCCACTCGGGCCAGGGGACCCTGACGATCAGTGCCTCGAAGCAGACCTCCCGGGAGGCGTTCTGCTTGTACATGGGGAAGACGACGAGGTGCTCGACGCCATCGCGGCGCTCGAGCTCGGGCCTGAAGGCGCGCACTGAACCGATGAAGTCGGGCTTGCCGAAGCCGGCTGCAGCCCAGGCGCGGAGATCGCTTTGCAGGGCCTCGATATAGGCGGCCTGGTGCGGGAAGCGGGGCACGAGGTCGCCGGCGGCCGTGGCAATCTCCTCAGTCAGTTCCCCTATCCCGGTCCGGTCGCCGCCGGATCGAATGGAGCCGTCGGGCTCCTGCGCGAGCCGCAGCTCGGCGACGGCGGCGCGGAGGCGCGCCCAGGCCGGGTCCCTCGCCGTACCGCTGTCGGCGACCTCCGCCGGCTGCGCGAACGCCGGGGCCGCGGTCCAGTGCACGAGATTCAGCCAGAGGCGCTCGTGGTCGAGCTCGCCGATGCAGTCGTCGCCGAACAGGTCGGAGTCGGAGAGCACGGCGACCCGGCCCTCGCCCTGTTCGCTGACCAGCGCCAGAGCGGCGCCGGGCTCGGTCGAGCTGTCGTGTGTCCGCGCGATCGCCCGGGCTCCGTTGTCGGAGCGCAGCGTCCCGGCGCGATAGAAGCAGGCCGCCTCGACGCCCGCAAGTAGATCGACTCCTCCCTCTGGATCGTCGCCGCCCTGGAGCCAGGCGAGAACCCAGGAGGGAGTCCGGGCGTGATGGTGCTCATAGTCCTGGACCGTGGCGTTGGCGACCGCGATCCCGAAGCGGGCGAGCAGGTCATCGACGTTGTTGCCGTACTTGTCCTGTTCGCTCTCGGCCAGGACGAGCAGGCCGCCCCCGGCGCGCACGAAGGCCTCGATCGCGTCGAGCTCTCCCGACCCGAAGCGGGGGCTGCCCTCCCCCACGGTGGCCTCCCACTTGGGCTCGGACGGGTGGGCGATGACCAGCACGTCCGCGCTCGCCAGCGTCGCCTCATCGAGCGGGGCGCTGGCGTTTACCGAGGCCTCGAACTCGCAGCGCTCCAACGCCGCTGCGGCGCGGACCAGAGACGAGTCCTCCGGGTGAGCGGGCTGGATCGCCCGCGCCACCTCGGGCCGGATCGTCCATGCCTCCGAGTGCGCCTCGTCGAAGAGAACGCGCACGAGCTTGGGGTGAGAAAGTTCCACCGCTGAAACGATATTCCCCAGCGGAGTACGGGTCAATAGCGATTCCAGCGCGCATCCGCGCAATAATCAAGCGTATGGACGCTGTTGATAAGCGAATTCTTACGTTACTGGTGGATGACGGCCGCCGCACATATGACGACATCGGCGCCCAGGTACGGCTCACCGCCCCCTCGGTTAAGCGCCGGGTCGACCGCCTGCGCGCCTCGGGTGCCCTCCGCGGTTTCACGGCGCGGATCGACCACGCTGCCCTCGGCTGGGAGACAGAGGCGCTGGTCGAGCTCTTCTACCGGCCCGGGACCACTCTGCACGAGGTCGGTCGCACGCTGCGCGGTCACCCCGAGGTGGTCGAGGCCTGGAGCGTCACCGGCGACGCGGACGCCATCGCCCGTGTGCGCACGGAGAGCACGGCGGACCTCGAGCGGCTGATCATCGAGCTGCAGCGCAACGGGCAGGTGGAGCGCACCCGCTCCTCGATCGTGCTCTCGGAGCTGACCGGCAACTGAGCCCGGCCCGGGACCGCGGCGCGCCGACGTTCAGCTCGGCCCGGGACCGCCGCGGCGAGCGGCCCCGAACGTCCAGAGCTTGTTGCCGATGAAGTTGATCGGGGTGGTCGCGGCGACGGCGAAGGCCTGCGAGGGCAACTCCGGCATGCCGAGGCCGGCGACGAGCAGCGCGAGGATCGCGAGGTTGACCGCC
This sequence comes from Solirubrobacterales bacterium, assembly GCA_038206985.1. Classification (GTDB taxonomy): domain Bacteria; phylum Actinomycetota; class Thermoleophilia; order Solirubrobacterales; family 70-9; genus CAXMST01. The sequence goes on along the minus strand of JBBRAH010000016.1, from coordinate 54,493 downwards.
AGCCCGACGATCGAGACGGTCAGGAAGCGGGCTGCCTGGAAGCCGGCGTGGTGGTCGCGAGCGCCCTGCTGGCGGAAGGTCCAGTGCCGGTTGAGTAGGAAGTTGTTGGTGACCGCGACGGCAAAGGAGCCAATCGCCGCGACCACGTAGTTGAGATCCGCCCCGGCGGTGAGCAGCGCGAAGACAACGAGATTGATCACGTAGCCGGAGCCGCCGACCACCCCGAACTGGAAGAGCTGGACCCAGTTGCCGGGGCGACGGGAGCCCACGCGGATGCGCCCGAGGAGATCCCAGGTCAGGTCGGCCGCACGAGCGAAGCGTCCGCCCGGGTCGGCCGCGTCCGCCTCAGGGTTCCGGTCATCCATAGCGCTCATGATCGCGTTTCCGGTAATGAGAAGTGCCGCGCGACCTCGCCGGCCACGTCGGAGATCGCCCACTGCTCGCGGCGCTGCTGCATCGCGCCGCCGCCGGCGCCGTCGAGCCCGACCAGGACGAGGGGGGCCAGCGAATCGATCGCGTGCAACGAGCCGTGGCTGCCGCCAGGGATATGGGTCGCCCCGCCCCAGTCGACCAGCTCGTAGTCGGGCGTTGCGGAGACGATCAGGTTGGCTGCGTAGGGAGAGCGCAGCGCCGCCCAGACCCGGGCGAACGCATCCGGGTACTCGGCAGCGGCAACGATCCCCTCGCTCGACTCGATGCCGAGCACCGCGAGGTCACCATCCCACGACCAGCCCTTGCCACGCCGGTCGCAGCCGTGGCGGCCGGGGGCGAAGCGCAGGCGCTCGCCGCCGCGCTCGACCACGGCCCAGGTGGCATCCGGGACAACTACGCCCGGGCGCTGCATCGGCCTGCCGTCGGGTCCCTCCAGCCAGCAGGCGAGATCCACGCCCGGATGCTCGGCCAGAGCGCGCAGGGCACCGTCGTGGAGTTGCAGCCCGCGCTTGCCGTCACGGAGGATCCACAGTCCACCGGCGCGCGAGCTCGGGCCCCAGGCCAGCTCGGCCTCCTCGGGTGTGTCGTTGTTGGGTTGAAGCACGTGCCAGTGCTCGCCGAGCAACCCGGCCGCGTCGATCTCGTGCTCGACCTCCGACTGGGAGTGGTCGGCCATCAGCACGACCGCGTTGTCCTCCAGGAAACGGTCGATGCCGCCCCCTGCCTCGACGATCGCGGCGAAGCACTCGTCCGCATGGGCGATCGAGGTCTCACTGGCGGCCGGACCGTGGGCGTGGGAGTAGTGGTCGTTGTCGGGCAGCGAGAACAGCATGAAGTCGTAGAGGTCGCGCTCGACGAGCTCGGTTCCCACGCAGGCGGAGTAGTCGTCGCGCACGTCCGGCCGGGCGAGGGTCGGCTTGCAGGGCACCTTGCGCGAGGCGTAGAGCTCGCCGTAGAAGAGCTCGTCGGGACCCCAGACGGCGTGGTGGAACTTGGCCGCGGAGGCCGCGCGGCGCAGCAGTCCATCGAGCCCCAGTTCGTGGCGGGTGCGGCCGCGATAGATCAGAAACGGTGTGGCGGCGCTGCGCAGTCCCGCGTCGCCAAGGCGCTCGTAGAGGGTCAGGGCCTCCGGATTCAGGTGACCCATGTTCATGTTGTAGACCGTGTCGTAGAGCGCCGTGAAGAGGCCGAACGTGCGCGTCGCTTCCCAGGAGGAGCCGTACTCCACGTAGCGTCGCTCCGCCCGGTGGTACCAGTTCATGCCAGGGATCCGGTGGCGGTCGGGGCGAGTGCCGGTGAGAATTTCCGAGGTACACACGGGTGTCACCGACGGAAAGCTCGAGACGCAGTCGCCAACCATCTCGCCCCGCTCCAGGAGCGCGGCGAAGGTCGGAGCCGAGCCGGCGGCCACCGCCTTCTCGAGCATCCCCGTGTGCAGGGAGTCGACGAGTACGAGTACGAGTTTGCGGGGCAATCAGCCCTCCCGGCCAACCGGGTGCACTAGCGGAGGATCCTCAGACCCTCGTACTTCTCCTCCGCCTTGCGGCGCCGACCGAGCGCGACGGCTGCCAGAGCGGCGGCGGCCACGAGCGAGACCGGCGGCGCGTAGAGTGCGAGAGCAGCGAGGGCCACGCCCGCTGCGGCAAAGATCAGGTTCAGGGTCGCGCCGCTGTCACCGGAGCCGGCGGCGCGCTTGCGGGCACCCTCGAGCACGTCGCCCGCGAGGAGTGCCGCGGCAGCGCCGGCGATCGCGCCGGCCACCAGGCCGATGGCGGCCACCTCGCCCTCCTCGGCGAGCGACGCGGCACCGGCGATCGCGCCGACCGTGGCCGCGACGATCGCAAACGGGATCCGCGTCGGCAGGCCGCGGCGTTGCCCCAGGTAGGCGGCGACATTGATCGCGAAGAGCACCGTCACGAACCACTCGGAGCCGAAGAACTCCCAGTCCGTTCCGCGCGGGTCGATGCCGGCCTGGAGGTTGGCCATCACTGCTGCGAACAACGCCGCGAGAGGCCCGCCGATGCCGAAGGCGAGTCCGAGGCCGATGGCCTGGCAGATCGCGAGAAAGAGATCCATGCGGGGATCAGGCTAGATGACTGATTCGCCCGGCCGCTGCGTCGGGCGCCCAGTCGGCGGCGCGGGGCGGCGGAGGGCCTCCTCGTGCGCCAGACTTGCGGCATGAGCGAAGCTCCCGACGACCTTCCGGCGGGCGCCGGCGACGGTGCCCCCTCCCCGCCACCCCACCGGCGGGCCCACACCAGAGCCCGGGATCTGGAGCGCTACGCTGGGCTCTTCGCCGCCCGTACGCGGGTGATGCGCTCCTCGGCGATGCGCGACCTGATGGAGATCACCGCGCGCCCCGAGGTGATCTCGCTCGCCGGCGGCCTGCCCGACACCTCCACCTTCCCGCCCGAATCGTTCGCGGCCCAGATGACGAAGATCGCTCAGGAGTCCTCTGCGGAGGCCCTGCAGTACGGTCCGACCGAGGGTTTTGAGCGGACCAAACAGGTGGTCTGCGAGGTGATGGGGGCCGAGGATATGACGCCCGATCGCGACGATGTGATCATCACCACCGGCGGCCAGCAGGGGCTCGACCTGATCTGCAAGGCGCTGATCGATCCCGGCGATGTGATCATCGCCGAGGGCCCGACCTACCCGGGAGCGGTGCCGGTCTTCTGCTCGTATGAGGCGGAGACGCTGCAGGTGCCGATCGATGGCGACGGGATGCAGGTCTCCGAGCTCGAGGCGACGCTGGAGCGACTCGCGTCGGCCGGTCGGCGGCCGAAGTTCCTCTACTCGGTCCCGACCTTCCAGAATCCCGGCGGCGTGACGCTCTCGCTGGAGCGGCGGCGGCGCCTGGTGGAGATCGCGCGGGAACGGGAATTGCTGATCCTCGAGGACAACCCATACGGCATGCTCCGCTACGAGGGCGAGGCGCTGCCCAGTCTCTACGCCCTCGATGGAGGGGACTACGTGATCTACGCCGGCACCTTCTCGAAGATCCTCTCCCCCGGGATCAGGGTCGGCTGGCTCTGCGCGCCGCCGCCCGTAATGGAGAAGGTGGTGCTCGGCAAGCAGGCGGCAGACCTCTGCACCTCGACCCTCGCCCAGTACTTCGTCGGCGAGTTCTTCGAAGGCGGCGACTGGCGCACCTACATCGAGGACGTCAGCGGGATCTACCGCGGCCGGCGTGACGCGATGATCGACGCGCTGGAGCGGTTCTTCCCCGCCGCGGCAACCTGGTTGGTTCCTGAGGGCGGACTCTTCGTCTGGGCGACCCTGCCGGACTACATCGACACCACCGATCTGCTCGCCAAGGCGCTGCGCGAGAACGTCGCCTTCGTTCCCGGGGAAGCTGCCTTCGTCGACGGCAGCGGTTCGCATTCCATGCGGCTCAACTTCTCCGCCCAGACCGAGGAGGAGATCCGCGAGGGCGTGCGGCGGATCGGTGCGGTGATCGCCTCCCAGGTCGAGCTCTACGCCTCGATCACCGGTGAACACCGGATCCCGCCCGCGCCGCTCGAGCGTGATAGCGGACCCTCGGCGGAGGTCCTGCCGCTGCGGCGACGGCGCGGGGAGCCCCGAGCGCGATGAGGGTCGCGGTCGTCATGGGCGGCCGCTCGCTGGAGCGGGCGGTCTCGCTGCGCTCCGGCGCCCGGGTCGAGGACGCGTTGCGCTCGGCAGGCCACGAGGTCAGCGCGCTCGATGCCGGCGAGGACCTGGTGCGGCAGCTGAAGGAGTTGCGCCCGGATGCGGCCTTCCTCACAATGCACGGTCCGGGGGGCGAGGACGGAACGGTCCAGGAGCTGCTGGAGATCCTCTCGATCCCCTACACGGGGCCGGGAGTCGCGGCCTGCCTGCGAAGCATGGACAAGGTGATCGCCAAACACACCTTCCGGGAGCACGGCATTCCGACGCCCGACTGGGTGGCCTTCAACCAGACCGCTTTCCGTGAGCTCGGCGCGGCAGATGCCCTGGCCGAGATCGAGTCCGGCCTCGGCTTCCCGCTGGTGGTCAAGCCGGCGGCCCAGGGCTCGGCTCTCGGGGTCCGCTTTGCCGCCGGCGCCGAGGAGGTGCCTGCGGCGCTGATCGCGGCGCTGAGCTACGACGACCGGGTGCTGCTCGAGCGCCACGTCAGTGGCCGCGAGCTGGCGATCGCGGTGCTCGACGGCGAGGTTCTACCGGCGGTCGAGGTGATCCCCGATGAGCCCGATCAGTTCAACTACGAGGCTCGCTACGAGATCGGTCGCACCCGCTACGAGGCGCCCGCGGCGCTCGAGTCCGGCGAGCGGGAGGCGGTCGAGGGGGCCGCCCGCGGTGCCTGGAGCGCCCTCGGCTGCAGCGGCTTCGCCCGCGTCGACCTGATCCTCAGCGCCGAGAACGGGCCGCAGGTGCTCGAGGTCAATGCGATCCCGGGCCTGACCGATACCTCATTGCTGCCGATGGCCTGCGAGGCGGCGGGAATCAGCTTTGAGCAGTTCGTTGAGCGGGCCCTCGAGCTGGCCCTGGCCGGCGGCGCCTGAGTCAGGCGGCCGGCGGAGCTTCGGGGCCCTCGCCCTCCTCTCCCATGAAGTCCTCGGGCGAGACCTCTTCGAGGAAATCCTTGAACTTTTCGACGACCTCCTCCTGATCCTCGACCTCGTGCTCGAACTCGATCGAGGACTCCTCGATGACGTCCTCGGCCGCGAAGATCGGGGCGTCGGTCCGGACCGCGAGCGCCAGGGCATCGGAGGGACGGGAGTCGATCTCGATCTCGCTGCCGTTGACCGAGAGGGTGATCGTCGCGTAGAAGGTGTTGTCGCGCAGTTCGGTGACTGAGACGCGCTCGCACTTGGCGTCCAGCTGGTCGAGCATCTCGGTCACCAGATCGTGCGTCATCGGGCGCGGCGTCGAGGCTCCCTGAAGTTTCATCAGGATCGCGGCCGCCTCGGGATGCCCGATCCAGATCGGGAGAAACCTGTTGCCGTCATCGGTCTTCAAAAGCACGATCGGCTGTTTGCCGACCATGTCGAAGGAGACGCCGTAGATCTGCATTCTCTGCATAGTTGCCGCCCCGGCCCAGGCCCGGGAGAGGCCGATTATAGGTACGCACCTCTCCCCTACCCGGTCGGGCCCGGCGGCGCGACGTATGATCGCGAACCGATGCGCCTCGATCACGTCGCACTGACCGTCTCCGACCGCGAACGGTCGGCCGCCTTCTACGGCGAACACTTCGCTCTCACCGAGCGCGTCCACGACGACGGACACCTGCTGATCCTTGGTGGGGCGGACGGCTCGCTGCTGGCGCTCAGCGAGGGCGAGGTGCCGGCCGGACTGCCGCGCACCAACCACTTCGGATTCCAACTCGACGACGTCGCCGCGGTGGTGGCCGCGCGGGATCGGTTGGCGCGGGCGGGCGTCGAGGAGCTCGAGTGGAGCGAGCGCGGACCGGCCCGCGTGCAAGTGCGCGATCCCGACGGATACCGCGTCGAGCTGTACGCGTACTGAGCTGGCCGGGCCGGAGTCGAGTGGGCGATCCTGGATTCGAACCAGGGACCTCGTCCTTATCAGAGACGCGCTCTAACCGACTGAGCTAATCGCCCGGGAGCGGGCATTCTAGACAGGCCGCTGCGAGCGCTGCGGACGCGGGCTGGACGCCCGGTCGCGAGCCCGGCAGGAGCGGCGCCTTTCAGCGCCGCTTCAGCGATGCGGCGAGCGCCAGCAGCTCGTCGAGGTCCTCGAAACGCAGCTCGAGCTTCAGCCCGGCGCCGGCCGGGGCCACCCGAACCTCGTGGCCCAGAGCTCGCTCCATGGCGTCTTCGGCTTTGCCGATCGCGGCCTCCTGGTCGGGATGCGGGGCCCGCTTTCCGGCGCCGGGGGGCCGCTTTCCGGCGGCCTTGACCCGGCTCTCGGTCTCGCGGACCGACCAGCCCCCGGCTACTGCCTCGCGGGCGAGCCGGCGGCGCTCGTCCTGGCCCTTGACGGCGAGCAGAGCGCGGCCGTGGCCCTCGCTGAGCTCCCCGGCGGCGAGCAGGTCCAGCACCTGGTCGGGCAGGTCGAGGAGACGGATCAGGTTCGAGATCCCCGAGCGCGAGCGGCCGAGGCGGCGGGCGGTCTCCTCCTTGCTGAGCCCCAGTTCCTCCACCAGCGCGGCGCAGGCTCGCGCCTCCTCGATCGGGTTCAGATCCTCGCGCGCCATGTTCTCGATCAGGGCGGTCTGCAGGCGACGGCCCTCGTCCTCGTCGCGCAGGACGACCGGCACGACCTCGAGCCCCGCCTGCTGCGCGGCGCGCCAGCGGCGCTCGCCGGCGATCAACTCGTAGCGACCGTCGGGCAGGCTGTGGACGACGAGCGGCTGGATCACACCCGCCTCGGCCACGGAGTCGGCGAGGCGCTCGAGCGCTTCCGGATCGAAGCTCTTGCGCGGTTGCTCCGGGTTGGGCCGGATCAGCCCGACCGGCACTTCGCGGGGCAGCTCTCCGACCGACTCCTCCGGTTCCGGCAGGATCGCGGAGAGGCCACGGCCGATGCCGGCGCGCTTGGTCTTAGCCACGGGCGAGCACCTCCCCGGCAAGAGCCCGGTAAGCGAGTGCGCCACGCGAGCCGGGGGCGTGCTCGGTCACGGGCAGGGCGAAACTCGGCGCCTCCGCCACCCGCACGCTGCGCGGCACGACGGTCTCGAACACCAGCTCGGGGAAATGGTCTCTCAGCTCTCGTTCCACGTCCTGGGCCAATCGGGTGCGGTCGTCGGCCATGGTGATGAGCAAGCCGGTCAGAACCAGCGAGGGATTCAGCTCGCGGCGCACCGTCTGCACCGTGTCGAGGAACTGCACCAGTCCCTCCAGCGCCAGGTACTCGGCCTGCACCGGCACGATGACCCGGTCGGCCGCGACCAGGGCGTTGACCGTGACCGGCCCGAGCGACGGGGGGCAGTCGATCAGGGTCGCCGCGAACCGCTCGCGCACCGCGCCGAGCCCGTCCCGGAGACGAAACTGCGACTGCTCGAGCGTCGGCAGCTCTACCGAGGCGCCGGCGAGATCCCGGTTGGCGGGAACGATCCAGAGGTTGTCGGCGCCCGCCGGCCGGGCGGCCTCAGCGACCGACGTATCGCCGCACAGGCAATCGTAGGTGGAGGGGCGCTCGTCGCGGCCGAGGCCGAGGGCAACGGTCGCGTTGCACTGGGAGTCGAGGTCGACTACCAGGGTCTGCCGGCCGAGGTCGGCGATGCAGGCGCCGAGATTGACGGTCGTGGTGGTCTTCCCCACCCCGCCCTTCTGGTTCGCGATCGCGTAGACGTAGCCCATCGAGCGGGCGACTCTAGACGACTGATTCCGAATCACCGTCCTCACGGGTGCCGCTTGCCCGACCACCGGGCCCGCCACCTGCAAGCGTCCGGGGAAGCCGGAAGGATTCGCCGCAAATACGGCGAACTTTGCACCTACCAGGGTCCGGCTCCGCTCCGGAGCGACCGCCCCTGCGCTTTGCGGGTACCTGCTTGTTCGGGCGATCTAGGTGCCCGATGAGCCGCGTGGCCGCTTCTTCGCCATGCCTGCTCGCCGCGGCAGGCCCTCCGGCGTCGGGCCCGATTTGCAGACCAGGTGCAGGTGGCGATTGGTGCTGCCCGCATAAGGCCCGACCCAGCGGATTTCCGCCGGGCGCATCGCGAGCTGGTCGGAGGCACGGAGCATCTCGGCCTCCTCCTCGTCATCCCGGCGGCCCTTCCAGGCGAGCAGCGCGCCATCGGCTGCGAGCAACGGGGAGGCGAGCTCGGCCAGCGTGCTGAGCCGGGCGACGGCGCGCGCGGTGACCAGATCGTAGGCCTCGCGGCCGGCGGCGGCTGGAGCCGCCCACTCCTCGGCCCGGGCGTCGACGACCGTCACGTTCTGCAGGCCGGCGGCCTCAGCGGCTCGGCGCATGAACTCGCACTTGCGGCTATTGGATTCGACCAGGTCAAAGTGGGCGCTGGGGAGCACCGCGGCGAGGACGAGGCCCGGAAAGCCCGCTCCAGAGCCGACATCGCAGACCCGCGCAGCCTCCCGCAGTCGCTCGAATCCGAGCCCGCTGAGGCTGTCGGCGACGTGCACCTTGCGGGCCTCGCTGAGCCTCCGGACCGTGCTCGGGGCGGCAGGATCGCGCTCGAGCAGCTCGAGCACAGTGTCGATCGCGGCCCGCGCGGGGCCCTCGAGGGAGAGAAAGTCCGGCTGAGCGGAGCTCAATCGGAGAGCAGCGGAGCGACCACCACTCGGCGCTCGGGATCGTCGCCCTCGCTAAAGGTCTCGACGTCGGTGCGCTCCTTGAGCACCTCGTGGACCATGCGGCGCTCGCTGGCCGACATCGGCTCCATGCGCATGCTCTCCCCGTTGCGCACCGCGCGCTCCGCGGCGACCTCGGCCTCCTCGGTGAGCAGATCGCGGCGGCGCTCGCGGTAGCCGGCCGCGTCGACCGTTACCCGCTTGCGATCGGAGCGGCCCTGGAAGGCGGCTCGGTAACAGATGAGCTGCAGGGCATCGAGGGTCTGCCCCCGGCGACCGATGAGGACACCGAGGTCGTCGGCGCCGTCGATCGTGGCGAGGATCTCCTCGTCCTGCTCGTCAACCTCCACGTCCGCATCGAGGTCCATCTCGTCGAGCATGCGGTCGATGACCGCGGCGACGCGGTCCGCCGGATCCTCGGGGAGAACGGGTGCTGCTGCTTCCTGCTCGCTCATCTCGGTTCTGGCTCCTATCGTCGCTTTCCGCTGCGTTTCTTCTTCTTGCGCGGCGGCGGGGGTGGGGGCTTTGCGGCCTCGATGGCGGCCTCCAGCTCCTCCTTCGATTTCTGCTCCGGAAGGGGCATGAAGCTGTAGACGACCTGCTGCTGGGCGAAGGTCCAGACGTTCGTCGAGATCCAGTAGATGGCGAGCCCCGCCTCAAAGCTGGCCACGAACGGGGCGAAGGCCAGCGGCAGGCCGTAGACGATGAAGCGCTGCGGGCCCTCGATCTTCTGTCCCCGGATCTGCATCGCGAGGCCGGCGGCGAGCTGGGTGCCGACGAAGAGGATGATCAGCGTGAAGGTGACGAAGAAAAACGGCTCGGGCTTCTCGATCACCGAGTCGATGAACAGGAATCCCTGGCTGGAGCTGTTCATCACGTCCTCCTGGAAGCTCTCGCTCTTCAGCATCAGGTAGAGCGCGAAGAAGACCGGCAGCTGGAGCAGCAGCGGGAAGCAGGAGGCAAGCGGATTGACGCCCTCCTCCTGGTAGAACTTCATCATCTGCTGCTGCTGTTGCTGCTTGTCGTCCTTGTACTTCTCCTGAATCATCTTCAACTGCGGCTGCAGCGCCTGCAGCTTGCGCATCGAGCGAATCTGGGAGATCGAGAGCGGCATGATCGCGAGGCGCACCGTGAAGGTCAGGGCGATGATCGACGGGCCCCAACCGAAGCCCACGGTGTCGTGGAAGAAGACGACGATCGCCTCTGGGATATCCGTGAAGATCGATGCGAGAAGTGGTGTGAAGCTCATTGTGCTTTTGCGTGGGCTTTGTGCTTGGTGCAGCCGGCGGCAGCGGCGGCCCGGGTCTTGTCCTTGGGGCGGAAGAGCCTACGGTTCTCGAGCGGATCGAGTCCGCCCGGGCTCATCGGATTGCATCTGAGTACCCGCCAGGACGCCACGATAATGCCGCGCGCCGGTCCAAGCGTCCTCACCGCCTCCTCGGCATAGGCCGAGCAGGTCGGGTAGTAGCGGCAGCGGGGCCCGAGCAGCGGTGAAATGAGGCGGCGGTAGAAGCGGATCGGAGCCAGGGCGAGCGTGGTGCCGAGGCGGCGGAGCGGACTGCGGTGGGTGGCCTGCTCCGTTTCACGTGAAACGGCCCCGGGTGCGGCGGCGGCCTCGGCCGGGATCTCGGAGTCGGACCCCGTTTCACGTGAAACGGGGCGCTTGCGATCCGTGCCCTCGAGCTCACTCATCCGGAACCGCCGGCCTGCTTGAGCAAATCCGCGACAGAGGACCTCAGTCCGTCGGTGCCCTCGCGCTCGATCAGGTCCAGGACGCCCGCGCGGCCGACGAGCACGAAATCGTAGCCGGGCGGCAGTTGCTCAGCCAACTGCCAGAAAGCCTCGCGCATGGTGCGCTTCACCTTGTTGCGCTCAACGGCTCCCCCGACCTTGCGGCCGACGGAGATTCCCAGGCGCACCTCGTCGCCCTGATCCTCGGGATCACGGGGGAAGGCGTAGAGCACGACGTGCCGGTTGGCATGGGAACGACCGTCCCGATAGGCACGGTCGAAGTCGCCGCTCCGTGAGAGCCGACCCCGTTTGCGCCTCTCGCCTCCGGAGTCAGACACAGGCTCGGCCGTCTAAACGGTGAGGCTCTTGCGGCCCTTGCGACGTCGGCGGCGCAGGACTTCCCGTCCGTGCCTGCTCTGCATGCGGGAGCGGAACCCGTGGGTGCGGGCTCGCTTCCTCTTTTTTGGCTGCCAGGTTCGCTTCATCGTTGCTTCCCGTGTTCGCGGGTCGCGCAGTATAGGAGCAGACGTGCATCTGGGGGTCCCGGTCGGCTTTCGCCGTGATTTGCGGGGTTCATCGCGACGTCCTCTGTGCGCCCGCCGAGGTCGACCTATGATCGCCGCGGACCCGGTCTCGACCGGGTCCGTCCCGAATCGACGGCGACGACCGGCGGTGCGGGGGAAACGACGACACCGACAAGGAGCTGTGGAGGCCCGTGGCAGATTCCCCTGGCCAGGAACTGAATGAGATCTGGGAGGCGGTCCGCGAGGATCTGCGCCACACCCTGCCCGCCTCCGCCTTTGAGAGTTGGCTGGAGCCGCTGCGCGCCGTCGGCCTGCAGGGCAGCAGGCTCTACGTACAGGGGCCTGACCGGGTCCGGGATTGGTTCGAGCGCCGCTATGGCTCGCTCGCCATCGCCGCTCTGCAGCGCCGCGCCCCGAGCGTGACCGAGATCGTCTTCGCCGACCCGGCCAACCAGACTGCCGGGGGGGCGACGGCCACCAACGGTTCCTCCGCCTCCTCCATTCCGGCGGGCCTGGAGCGGGATCTGGACTTCGACCGATTTGTGATCGGCTCCGGTAATCGCTTTGCCCATGCGGCGGCGCTCTCCGTCGCCGAATCTCCCGGCGAGTCCTATAACCCCCTGTTCCTCTACGGCGACCCAGGCCTCGGCAAGACCCACCTGCTCGTCTCGATCGCCAACTACCTGCGCCGGCAGCGACCCGACGTGACGGTCGTCTACACCACAGCGGAGCGCTTCACCTCCGAGTTCGTCTCCGCCCTGCGCTCCGGCGGTAAGGGTGGCGGCGCCGAGGCCTTCAAACGCAAGTACCGCTCAGTCGGGGCTCTGCTCATCGACGATGTGCAGTTCCTCGAGGGCAAGGCGAAGACCGAGGACGAGTTCTTCCACACCTTCAATGAGCTCTACGCGGCCGGCAGCCAGATCGTTCTCTCCAGCGACCGTCCGCCCGAGGCCATCGAGGCCCTCACCGAGCGCATGCGCGACCGCTTCGCCTGGGGCCTCACCGTGGAGGTAAAGGGACCCGACCTGCAGACCCGGGTCGCCCTGCTGCGCCGGCTCGCAGCCGAACGCGCCATGGGAGTCCCGGATATCGAGGTCCTGCGCCAGATCGCGGTCAGCGTGCCCGCCAACCTGCGCAAGCTCGAGGGCGCCCTGACCCGTGTCTCCGCGTTCGCCTCGCTCCTCGGCGAAACGCCCACGCCTGAACTGGTCCGCGAGGCCCTGGCGCCCCGCGGCCGCAGCGGTGAGTTGACCGAATCGCTTCCCCTCGAGACTCCCGGTGAGCCCAGCCTCGACGCCATCCAACAGGCAACCTGCGACGTCTTGCGCGTCTCTCGCGCCGACCTCTGCTCCTCACGCCGGCCGCCCAATCTGGTTCGCGCCCGGCAACTCGCCATGTTCGTCTCGCGCAAGTCCACCTCGCATTCGCTGGCCGAGATCTCCCGCGCCTTCAACCGCGATCACTCCACTGTGCTGCACTCGATCCGCACCATCGAAAAGCAACTCGAGCCGGGGTCCGATATCCACCGTGCTCTGGAAGCAATCCACGAACGTCTCCACATCGCCCCCGAGCCGACCTGAAAAGCTCGGCCCCCTCTGCGATATCCACCATTGCAAGCAATGTCCACAACGTTTTCAACACCCAAAAGGCCGCATGATCAAGGGAGATCCGAGGCTTTTGCAAGTGTTCCCACCACACCAACATCAACTCAGATGACCGGAAGAGGAAGTAGATGAAGATCACAGCTGACCGCGATCCACTCCTGGATGCCCTCCAGGCAGCCGCCCGCGCCCTCTCCACCCGCGCCACGCTTCCCTCCCTCGGCGGCATCCTGCTGACGGCCGAAAATGGCAAGGCGGTCGCCAAGGCGACCGACATGGAGCTCGGCGTATCCGTGGAGCTCGACGCCGAGATCGAGGGGGAGGGTTCACTGCTGCTCCCCGGGCGGCTGCTCACCGACGTCGCCCGTGCTCTGCCACCGGGCAAGGTGACGCTCGCGGAGCGGCCCGAGCAGCGGGACGTTGAGCTCACGGCCGGCACCGCGGAGTTCCATCTCCGCGTGCTGCCGACCGAGGACTTCCCCCGGCTGGCGGGATTCGAGGGCGAGGCGATCAGGATGCCGGCCGCCGCGCTGGCCGAGACGGTCGAGCGCGTGGCCCGCGCCGCATCGCGGGACGAGGTCAGACCGATCCTGACGGGCATCCTGGTGAGCGTCGAGGAGACGAAGCTGACGATGGTCGCCACCGACTCCTACCGGCTCTGCGTCAAGCACACCGAGTTGGAGTCCCCAACCTCGCAGGCGTTTGAGGCGAACGTCCCGGCGCGGGCGATGCGCGAGTTGGCTCGGGTCGTGACCCAGACCGGCGTCGAGGAGGTCGAGGTCGCCCTGCCGGGCAACCAGATCGTCTTCAGGGCCGGCCCCTACGTGCTGTCCTCGCGCCTGATCGAGGGCCAGTTCCCCAGCTACCGGCAGCTGCTGCCGGAGGCCTTCGACCACGATGTGCGCCTACCGCGCTCCGAGCTGCTCGACGTCACACGGCGCATCCGTCATCTTGCCCAGCGCAACGCTCCACTGCGTCTCGCGTTCAGCGCCGGAGAGCTCACCGTCAGTGCTGAGACGCCCGAGATCGGCGATGCGAGCGAAGCAATGCCGTGCGCGTTCGAGGGCGAGGAGCTGGTGATCGCCTTCAACCCCCAGTTCTTCCTCGAGGGCGTGGAGAGCATCGAGACCGAGGAGCTGGTCCTGCGGCTCACCTCACCCCTGCGTCCGGGTCTGCTCCAGCAGGCCGGCGATGAGGCATTCAGCTACCTGGTGATGCCGATCAGACTCAACGTCTGAGCGGCTGTCGCCCGCGGGGCCCGAGCGATGCTTGCCGCGCGACTCGGCACCCGGGCGTTCCGCAACCTCGATGACGCCGAGGTCGAGCTCGGGCCCGGGCTGACCGTCGTCCACGGGCCCAACGGAGCCGGCAAGACCAACCTCCTGGAGGCCCTCTTCTTCGGCCTGACGGGGCGCTCCTGCCGTACACGGCGCGAGCGCGAGCTGATCCGCTTCGGGACGGGCCTGGCGCGAGCGGAGGTCGATCTCGAGCCCGAGGCCGGCGAGCAGGTCGATCCAATCTCGATGCTCGCCTCGGTCTCGACCACCGAGGGGCGCAACCGACGTGTTGACGGCCGCCCGGCGAGCAGCGAGGACGACCGCCGCCGGCCCGCCGTCAGCGTCTTCATGCCAGACCGCCTCGCGCTGGTCAAGGGTCCGCCGAGCCCTCGCCGCGCCCACCTGGACCGCCTCACGGCGGCTCTGTGGCCCTCGCGTGGCGAGGCCCGGGCCGCGTACTCGCGTGCCCTCGCGCAGCGCAACGCGCTGATCGCGAGGATCCGGCGCGGCGGCAACCCGGGTGCACTCGAGGCCTGGGATCGCGAGCTCGCCACCAGCGCCGCGCCGCTGGTGGCCGCCAGAACCGCCGCCGCGGCCGAGTTGGAGCAGCCATTCGCGCGGGCCGCGGAGCAGCTGGGGCTGGCCGGCGATGTGAGCCTGCGGTACCGACCGGCCACCGGCGGGGCCGGGGTGGGGGAGATCGAGGCCGGCCTGGCCCAACGGCGCGAGTCCGATCTGGCGAGGGGGTTCAGCGTCTGGGGCCCGCACCGCGACGAGGTCGAGTTGGGCCGCGACGGCCGCTCCCTGCGCCGCTATGGCTCCCAGGGCCAGCAGCGGATCGCGTTGTTGGCCCTGCTCTTCGCCGAGCGCGAGGCCCTCCGCGCGGCACGCCGTACGCTGCCGCTGATGCTTCTCGACGACGTGATGAGCGAACTGGACCCCGAGCGCCGCCGCCGGCTGGTCGCCCTGCTCGACGGCGGTGGCCAGGCGCTGATCACTGCCACCGAGACCGAGCACGTGCCGGCCGGCGCGGTCAGCAGGCGGCTGCGGATCGATTCCGGGGCCGCGCACGAGGAAGCGGCCTGAGATGGCCGCCCGGCGCGGAGGACGCGGCGAGGTGCGCAGGCTCGGCGACTCGCTCGCAAAGATGATCGCGAGTGACGCTCCCCGGACGCTGCTGGCGGAGACACAGACGGTGTGGCGGGAGGCCTGCGGCGAGCAGATCGCGGCCGCCTCCGAGCCCGTGGCCGAGCGCAACGGGGTCGTCACGATCGCCTGTGAGAGCGGCGCCTGGGCGCAGGAGTTGGAGCTGATGCAGGAGGTATTGCTGAGCCGGTTGGAGGCGGTCGTCGGCGAGCAGCGGGTCGAGAAACTGCGGTTCACGGCCGATCGCAGCCGCCATCGCTGAGCCGCACCGAGGCGCGTTACACAAAATTAGCTGTTTTGCAGGTCTTTTGCGAGTCTGTGAGCGCGTCTCGGGGTGCCCGTAGACCCCGTGAACTGCTATCCTTATGTCAACCAGTCTGTTGCCCCGCGACGACGGTTAGAGGGTGCTTGGTGCCCCTCCCGCCGGGCGGGGTTTTCTATGGCGCCGGCGCACCCCTCTGCCGCCGGAGCGGACGGCACCATTGAGCGTTGCAATCGAAAGGATCCTGTGGCGAAAGAGTCGAGTAAGGAAACGAAGACGAAGGCCGGAGCGGACAGCTACGGCGCGAAGGACATCACAGTGCTCGAGGGCCTCGAGGCGGTCCGCAAGCGTCCCGGTATGTACATCGGTTCCACGGGCCTGCGCGGCCTACATCACCTCGTCTACGAGGTTCTCGACAACTCTGTCGACGAGGCCCTGGCCGGCCACTGCTCCGAGGTCTCGATCACGATCCATCCCGACAACAGCGTCACCGTCGTCGATGACGGCCGCGGGATTCCCACTGATGTGATGAAGAAGGAAGGGAGGCCGGCCGCGGAGGTCGTGCTGACCGTCCTGCACGCCGGCGGCAAGTTCGGCGACGGCGGCGGCTACAAGGTCTCAGGTGGTCTGCACGGCGTCGGCGTCTCGGTCGTCAACGCGCTCTCGGAGCGCCTGCATCTGCAGATCCATCGCGACGGCACGATTCACGACCAGGACTACGTCCGCGGCGCCCCCCAGAACGAGCTCACCGCGGGGGAGGCGACGGAGATCACGGGCACGACGATCACCTTCCTGCCCGACGCGGAAATCTTCGAAGAGGTCACCTACGACTTCGACACGCTCTCCTCGCGCATGCGCGAGACCGCCTTCCTGACCCGCGGCCTGCGGATCAAGTTCACCGACGAGCGCGCAGAGGGCCGTAGTGAGGAATTCCACTACGAGGGCGGGATCGTCGACTTCGTCGCCCACCTGAACGAGTCCAAGGACGCCCTGCACCAGAAGACCGTGTACTTCGAGAGCGAAGGCGACGAGGGCGCGGTCGAGATCGCGATGCAGTGGAACACGGGCTACCAGGAGTCCGTCTTCACCTTCGCCAACAACATCAACACGCACGAGGGCGGCTCCCACCTCTCGGGTTTCCGTTCGGCGCTGACTCGTACGCTCAACGCGTACGCGCGTGAGAAAGGCCTGCTCAAGGAGAAGGACCAGAACCTCTCAGGCGACGATTCGCGCGAGGGCCTCACCGCAGTGATCTCGGTCAAGCTCCACGACCCTCAGTTCGAGGGCCAGACGAAGACCAAGCTCGGCAACCCGCCGATCGAGGGCTTCGTCAAGGAGGCGGTCAACCGCAAGCTGGCCGAGTTCCTCGAGGAGAACCCCTCCGACGGCAAGCGGATCATCACCAAGGCGATCGAGGCTGCGCGGGCCCGTGACGCCGCCCGCAAGGCCCGCGATCTGACCCGCCGCAAGTCGGTGTTGGAGAACTCGACGCTGCCCGGCAAGCTCGCCGACTGCACCGTGCGGGACCCGAGCCTGACGGAACTGTTCGTGGTCGAGGGCGACTCCGCCGGCGGCTCCGCCAAGCAGGGCCGTGACCGCTCGACGCAGGCGGTGCTGCCGCTGCGCGGCAAGATCATCAACGTCGAGAAGGCACGGATCGACAAGGTGCTGGCCAACAACGAGATCCAGAACCTGATCACGGCGATCGGTACCGGAGTCCACGAGGAGTTCGACCTCGAGGAGTTGCGCTACCACCGGATCGTGCTGATGACGGACGCCGATGTCGATGGGGCCCACATCCGCACCCTGGTGCTGACCTTCCTCTACCGGCAGATGCCGGAGCTGATCGACGCCGGCCACGTGTTCATCGCCAAGCCGCCGCTCTACAAGGCCAAGAGCGGCCGCTCGGAGGTCTACATCGAGAAGGAGAGCGAGCTCGAGGAGTACCTGCTCCGCGACAAGCTCGAGGAGTTTGCGCTGATCGACTGCAAGGGGGTGGAGAACAAGCTCTCGGCCGCCAAGTGGCAGCGTTTCAACCGCTCGCTCAAGGAGTACGAGGGCTGGGCCAGCGCCCTGCAGGCCCAGTTCGGCCACGACCTGGTCCTGTTCCTCTCGGAGTCGCAGATCCTCGACAAGGGTGTCGCCAGTCTCTCCGGCGCCAAGGAACTGGTCACGGCCGAGAATCCCGACGAAGACACCTACGAGACGGAGCTGATGAGCGAGGGGGATGACTCGCTGACGATCAAGGCGATCCACCGGCGCAGCGGTCTCGCGCGCCGGCACGTGCTACCCGCCTCGATGTTCGAGTCCGGCGACTACCGCAAGCTTGCGGAAATACATGGCTCGCTGCTCAAGCAGGTGGGCCAGCCGCCGCTCACGGTGAGCCTGAAGGAGAAGAGCCGGCCCGCCGACTCGTTCGCCGTGGTCCGCCGCGCGGTGCTCGATCTCGCCAAGGAGGGTGTGCGCCTCTCGCGCTTCAAAGGGCTCGGCGAGATGAACGCCGAGCAGTTGCGCGAGACGACGATGGACCCGGCCTCGCGGACGCTGCAGCGCGTTCGGATCGAGGACGCGGCTCAGGCCGAGCTCGTCTTCAGCGACCTGATGGGCGACAAGGTCGAACCCCGCAAGGCGTTCATCCAGAACCACGCCAAGGACGTCGGCGTCCTCGACGTCTAGGACTCGCCGACCTCGCATGACTGCACCACTCATCCACATCGGAGGCACTGACTGATGGAAGGATCTTCGGAGCTGCTCTCGGGCGGCAACATCGAGGAGCGCGAACTGACCACGGAGATGCGCTCCTCCTACCTCGACTACGCGATGAGCGTGATCGTCGGCCGGGCGCTGCCCGACGTCCGCGACGGGCTCAATCCGGTCCACCGTCGCGTGCTCTACGCGATGCACGACCTCGGCCTGCAGCCGACCCGCTCCTACCGCAAGTGCGCCTACATCGTCGGCGAGGTGATGGGCAAGTACCACCCGCACGGCGATTCCGCGATCTACGACACGCTCGTGCGCATGGCGCAGGAGTTCAGCCTGCGCTACCCGCTCGTCGACGGCCAGGGCAACTTCGGCTCGATCGACGACGACCCGGCCGCTGCCATGCGCTACACGGAGGCCCGGCTGACGCGCCTGGCGACCGAGATGCTGCGCGACATCGAGTCGGAGACGGTCGACTTCACGCCGAACTACGACGAGTCCAACAGCGAGCCTACCGTGCTGCCCTCGCGCTTCCCCAACCTGCTCGTCAACGGGTCCTCCGGGATCGCCGTCGGCATGGCGACCAACATGCCGCCACACAACCTGGGCGAGGTTGCGGCCGCGGTCTTCGCCTTCCTCGACGATCCCGACGTCACCACCGACACGCTCATGCAGCACGTCAAGGGTCCCGACTTCCCCGGCGGCGGCATCATCATGGGCTCCGACGGCATCCGCGAGGCTTACCGCTCGGGCCGCGGCTCAGTCCGTGTGCGCGCCCGCGCGCACATTGAGCCCCTCAAGGGAGGCAAGGAGGCGATCATCGTCACCGAGCTCCCCTTCCAGGTCAAGAAGGGCGGCGACGGCGGCCTGATCCAGAAGATCGCCGACCTCGTCCGCGACAAGAAGATCACCGAGATCTCCGACCTCCGCGACGAGTCTGATCGCTCCGGCATGCGGCTCGTGATCGAGTGCAAGCGCGACGTAATGCCGCGGATCGCGCTCAACAAGCTCTACAAGCACACCCAGATGCAGGCCACCTTCGGCGTCAACGCCGTGGCCCTCGTCGACAACGTTCCCCAGACGCTCTCGCTGCGCGATCTGATCCGTCACTACGTCAGCCACCAGCGCGACGTCGTCACGCGGCGCACGCAGTACAACCTGCGCCAGGCCGAGGCCCGGGCGCACGTGCTCGAAGGCATCCTCGTCGCGCTCGACAACCTCGACGCGGTAATCGCGCTGATCCGCGGCTCCGCCGACGGTGACGAGGCCCGTGTCGGCCTGATGGAGCAGTTCACGCTGACCGAGATCCAGGCCCAGGCGATCCTCGATATGCGCCTGCAGCGCCTCACCGGTCTCGAATCGGAGAAGGTGCGCGAAGAGCATGCCGAGCTGCTGGCCAAGATCAAGGAGCTGCGCAACATCCTCGGCAACGAGGAGCTCGTCGACGGTCTGATCCGCGATGAGCTCGGCGAACTGGCAGAGCGCTACGGCAACGAGCGGCGCACCGAGATCGCGCTCGCCGAGGGCGAGGTCGACATCGAGGACATGATCGCCGACCAGCAGATGGTGATCTCGCTGACGGCCTCCGGCTACTGCAAGCGACTGCCGCTCGCGACCTACCGCCAGCAGCACCGCGGCGGCAAGGGCGTCACGGGGATGGATCTCAAGGAAGGCGACTACATCGAGCACCTCCACATCTGCTCGACGCACGACTTCCTGTTGTTCTTCACCAACCGCGGCAAGGTCTACCGGCTCAAGGTCTACGAGCTGCCCGAGGGCTCGCGCACGGCGCGCGGCAAGGCGCTCGTCAACGTGCTGCCGCTGTCCGAGGGCGAGCGGGTGATGACCGTGATCCCGACGCGCGACTTCACCGAGGGCCAGTTCCTCGCGTTCGTGACCGCGAAGGGCCTCGTCAAGAAGACCGAGTTCCCGAAGTACAACACGCCGATCCGCGCCGACGGCATCATCGCGATCAAGGTCCGCGACAACGACGAGTTGGTCCAGGTGCGGCTGACCAGCGGCTCCGACGACCTGCTGCTGGTCTCCAAGTCCGGTCACGCCTCGCGGTTCAGCGAGGACGCGGTGCGCTCGATGGGCCGCGACACCTCCGGCGTCAAGGGCATGAACGTGAGCGCCAAGGTCAACGGCATCGAGAACCGGGTCCTGGCGATGGACGTCGCGCGCGAGGACACAGAGGTCTTCGTCGTGACTGAGAACGGCTACGGCAAGCGCACCCCGATCAATGACTACCCGATCAAGGGTCGCGGCACCAAGGGGGTGCTGACCGCCAAGCTCACCGAGAAGAAGGGCGGCCTTGCCGGCGCGCTGATCGTCCGTGAGCACGACCAACTCCTGTTCATCAGCCAGAACGGCATGGTGCAGCGCACCTCGGTCAAGGGCATCTCCGAGATGGGTCGCGCTACGCAGGGCGTCCGGGTGATGAACATGAAGGAAGACGATCGCGTCAGCGCCGTCGCCCTGGTGGTCGAGAGCACTGACGCCGACGTCGCCGACGAGGAGCTCACCGTCCCGCTCGACGGCGAGGAGGCTCTCGACCCCTCCGGTGCGGATGCGGTCGACGCAGAGGCTGCGCCGGCGGACGAGGCGGGCGAGGAGGAGGAGTAGCTCCCGCCCCTCCTTGGGGCGGGGCGCATCGTTTGACCCCGAGCGGGGTTTGGAGATGCGTAGGGACGATGCGGGACGCGCGTCCGGGTCCGGGAATCAGCGGGATTCTCGGCCGGCGCGCCGCGCTCGGAGAAGGGTGTCGGGCCGCCCCTTTCCGCCCCGCGCGATTAGTGAAAGGAAGAACTCGATGCCAACACCGACCCGTCCGAGCCGGGCAGCCCTGCTCCTCGGAGCCCTCCTCACCACCGCCGCTCTCCTCACCGGAGTTGCCGTGGCCGACAACCAGGCGGTCCTTGATCCCAGCCGTGACACTCCGGCCCTGAAGAAGAAGCCGCAGCTCGACATCGTGCGCGCGTCCGCGGGCCATGCCGTGGGCGGCAAGATCAAGCACAAGGTCACGATGCGCGGCAAGCTGACACCGAAGGCCAAGAACACTCGGCCCTTCATCCTGATCAACACGCGAGGCGGCGACTCGTCCCGCTTCGAGTACGTGGTGCTCGGGCCCAGAGTGCTCGAGGTCAAGGGCAAGCGGTACATAAGGGCCGGGGCCAACAAGTTTTCCGCCCGCAAGCGGACATGGGTCTACCGCTTCGATCCGAAGAGCATCGGCAACCCGAAGAGCTACGGCTGGGCGGCGCTGACCTCGAAGGGCAAGGCCGTCGATCTTGCTCCCAACCAGCGCTACAAGACACACGAGCTGCGTCCCTGATCCGCCGGTGCCGGGTGGCACCACCTGGTTGCCCTGTCGCCCCCCTTTTCCCGACGGGCCGATTTGATTGAATCGGGATCACCGGAGAAAGGAGGTGGTCCTAACTTGAGTTCAATGTTTTCTGGGACACCGGAGGTGGTGGGCAGCTAGGCGGCATGCGGGCCGCCCGGCGAATACCAGCCTGGCATCGGCGTGACCCTGCGGTCGGGAGATGTCCCACCCGGCCACAAGGAAAGTGAGGTCACGCTTTCCTGACCGCAACTACTCGAGGCCGCTCCCGCCGCTGGCGGGGGCGGCCTCGGCTCTTGTGGAGTCCGCAGCGGGGGCGCCGCTCGCGCAGCCCTCAGGCCGCGAGGCCGAGGGGGTCCAGATAGGGCTCCCAGGAGGGAGGCACGCGCGGCGAGGCGACGCGGATGAAGACGTTCGGCCCGGGCGGCCTTGGCGTGGAGCTGGGGTGCATCTTGATCTCGGTCGGCAGCCGGTTGCCCTTGCGCCGGTTGCAGGGAGCGCAGGCAGCGACGATGTTGTCCCAGGCCGAGCTGCCGCCCCGGCTGCGCGGGATCACGTGGTCCACCGTCAGCCCGCTGCGCTGGGTGCCGCAGTACTGGCAGGTCCAGGAGTCGCGAGCCAGCACGGCCTTGCGGGTGATCTTGCGCCGGTGCATGTCGCGCGGGATCCGAACGTAGCTGACCAGCTTGATGACCACCGGCCGCGCGTACTCGTAGCGCTCGCTGCGCAGGAGCTCCTCGCTGCGCTCGACGATCTCGGCACGGCCCTTGAGCAGCAGGACGGCCGCGCGCCGAACCGCACAGACGTTGATCGGCTCATACGTCGCGTTGAGGACGAGCACCCGGCCGCCGATGGAGCGCACCACGCCGGGCTCCGGCGCCCCGGATCCAGCCACCGCGCCGTTGGTGGCAGCTACGGCCGTCGCGCTCCCGTTCGAGGCCGCACTCAGCCTGCCCCTCGGGCTACCCCAGCCCCGGCCGTTGACCGGTTCGGCAAGTGTGTCCATCGGCGAGCGATTCTATCCGCAAGGCCCGCCGTATCCCGCCGACCCGGAAGCGGGCCGCATTGCAGCTCATAGAGGCGCCGGGCCACCCACCCGATAGCTGCCCAGGATCCGGACGCTCTCGGCCTTGCCCCGTAGCCCCTCGATTGCCTCCGCTGTCGCCGGAGTCGCGAGCGCTCCTTCCAGGTCGATGAAGAAGAGATAGCGCCCGAGTCCGCGCCGCCGCGGCCGGGACTCGATCCGTGTCAGGTTCACGTCGCGGCTCGAGAATTCGCGCAGGGCCTCGAGCAGCGCGCCGGGCCGGTCGTCCCCGAGCTCGTAGAAGACGAGCGTCGTCCGCCACTGCCCTTCGCCGATCCCCTCGCCCCTGTCGGGCTCGGCGTCCCGGCCCGAGCTGAGCCAGACGAACCGCGTCACGTTGTCGGCCTCGTCCTCGACGCCGGCCCGCACGATGGTGCCGCCGTAGGCCCGGGCCGCCGCCACCGAGCCCAACGCGGCCCAGGGTTCCGGGGACTCCGAGACCTGACGCACGGCCTCGCTCGTGCTGGCGATAGCGCGCACCTCTGCCGCGGGAAGCGCTTCCCGCACGAACCTCGCGCACTGTGCGTTCGCCTGGGGGTGGGAGAGCACGACCTCGATCCGCTCCAGCGGCAACTCGGTGCGTGCGATCAGGTTGTGGCGGATTGGATGGTCGTGCTCGCCGACGATCCGAACATGCTCGGTGTCGAAGGCGAGTGCGTCGAGCGTCGAGCGCACCGAGCCCTCGATCGAGTTCTCGAAGGGGACGAAGGCGAGGCCCACGTCGCCCCGCTCCACGGCGTTGATCGCCTCGAAGATCGTTGCTCGCGGGGACGGTTTGAAGTCCAGCCCCGCGGCGCTCGCCAGCAGCGCCTCCTCGGTGTAGGTCCCGGTCGGTCCCAGGTAGGAGACAATCACTCCCGGGCGTCCTCCGCTCCGCTGGGGCCGGCCTGCTCGCGGGCCCTGCGGATCGCCTCCAGCTCCTCGGGCGAGAGCTCCAACTCCGAGCGGCCCTCGGTGACGGCCTTGGCGTAGACCCGGGCCTGCTCGCGCTGGAGGATCGCGGAGATGATCACGCCATTGTCCCGGTCGTCGAGGAGGGCGACGGTGCTCGACTGCCGTCCGCTGGTCTCGTTGAAAGCGTCGTAGCGGACCACCGCCGTCTTGCAGATCGATCCGTCGAGGCGCACCTCGGCGCTCTCCATGCGTGAGAACAGCGCGCTGGATGTCTCCTCGACGCCTTCGGCGAGGTGCTCCATGCGCCGCTGAATCGCCGCCGCATGGGCGACGAGGTCCTGCTCGCCCATCTCGCCTACCACCAGGCGCTGATCGGCCCGCACGCGACGCAGCCCCAGCAGCGCCCACAGCGCAATCAACAGCGCAATCAGCACCCCGCCCGCCGCCGCCAGAGCGACGATTCCCACCGTTGAGTCCAGACCATCCACCACAGCGGTTCAGGATAGGGCGGGGCGGGGCGCTGAGCCCCGCCGGGGCGCCTCGCGCAAGAGGCCGTCCGGCGCGCGCCTACTCGAAGGCCAGGTCGTAGGTGAAGGTGTTGTTGGTCTCTTCCTGCTCACCGCAGACCGGCTGAGCAGTGACCGTGATCGAACCGGTGTCCCCGGCAGACGGGGTCGGCTTGAGCGGGATCGTGACCGTCTCCTCGGCTCCCGCGGCGATCGTCGAGATCGTCTGGTTGCCGGTGAAGTCGCCCTCGACGCTCACCTGAACTTCGGTCTCGGGGGCGTCCCCCTGGTTCTGCACGGTCGCCGTGATGTCCGTGTCGGTGGAGGTGACCGTGTTGGCCGCATCCGGAGTCAGGGCTGCGCCGCTCGGAGCCGCGGTGACCGAGATCAGGCCGAGGCCGTGGGTCAGCTCGTCGCCGGGATCGCAGCTGGCGCCACCACTACCCCCTCCACCTCCGGTGGAGGAGGCGCCGGCGCCGGCGAGCAGTCCCTGGATCTCGCTCAACTCGAGGAAGTTGGGGTCGTTCTTGCCCGTCGGCACGAACTGGCTCTTGGGCACGCCGCCGTCGACCACGATCTCCTGGTCGGTCAGCTCCTGCTCGATCTGGTCCTGGCCTCGCTTGTAGAGGACGTCGCTGGCGACCAGCACCTTCATCTGCTCGGTGATCTGCTTCTGGGCCTTGGTGGCACCCTCGTCGCCGAGCGCCGTGTCGAGCTGGTCGGCGATCGTGCCGAGTGCGTCGGCACGCAGCTGGAAGGCGAGCGCGATCGAGGTCTGCGCCTGGGCGAGCTCGTCGGGGTTGTCGAGGTTGGCCGCCCGCTGAGCCAGCGAGCTTGCCGTGCTGCGGTCGCCGTTGACCTGATTGCCGAGCGTGATGTCGCCGCTCGAGGAGCCCCCCTCGAGCGCATCGAAGAAGCCCTTGCTGAGCTGGTCGCTCTCCACGGCGATGGCGCTCAGGTCGCTGACGTAGTTCTTGAAGGCACGCTCCTTGCGGGCGTCGAGGCAGCCACGAAAGGCGAGCACGAGCAGGATAAAGACCACGATCGAGGCGCCGATGAAGGTCAGTTGCCGCGTCCGGACCTGCTGGCGGCTCACGTGCCCGCCAGCGCCCAGGTCGGGCTCGGGCCTCGCTGCGATCGGTCGCTTGCTGCGCCCGCCGCGTCGCGTGGGCTCGTCCTCTGGGGGTGCGTCGTCTTCGTCGAAGAAGTCCAAAACTGCTCTCCCGGGCGACTTTCGCCAACAGCAGTATGACCCCTTCCCGCACCGGAAAAAGCGCACACAGTGGAGATCGTCCGAAAACCCGCCCCGCGGGCAGGATCGGCAACCCTCGCGGCGAACTCCGCTGCGTGGTCGAAGGCGAGTTGATTCTGGGCAGGTTCACTGTCGCTGAGCGGATCGGGCGCGGTGGCTACGGCACCGTGCACCGGGCCTGGGACGAGCGCCTCTGCCGCGAAGTGGCGATCAAGCAGGTCGAGGGCAGGGCCGCTGGTCGAGTGCTCCGCGAGGCACACGCCGCCGCCCGCCTCAACCACGCCGGCATCGTGAGGCTGTATGAGCTGGGGGAGGAGAACGGCTCCGCCTACCTCGTCTCGGAGCTGGTCAAGGGCCCGAACCTGCGCGAGTACGCATCTTCGGGTGCGCTCAGCGACCGCGACCTTGCAGAGATCGGCGTCGATCTCTGCGCCGCACTCGCCCATGCCCATGCCCAGGGCGTTATCCACCGCGACATCAAGCCCGACAATGTCCTGATCCGCGGCCGACGCGGCAAGCGCATGCGCGGAAGCGGCGAGCGAGCGCTGCTCGCCGACTTCGGCATCGCCGCCGTCGCCGACGAGCCCGGATTGACGGCGACCGGGCAGGTGGTCGGCACCCTCGCCTACATGGCGCCCGAGCAGGCCGCGGGAGAGCCGGCCGGCTCCGCCGCCGACGTCTACTCCCTGTCGTTGAGCCTCTACGAACTCTGGGCGGGCTACAACCCCGTCGCCTCGGCGAGTCCGGCGGCGACCGCCCGCAGGATCGGCACCGAGCTGCCCTCACTCGCGGACGCGCGTCCCGAGCTGCCGGTCGCACTCTGCGGTGCGATCGACGCCGGCCTCTGCGCCGACCCCGAGATGCGTCCCGGGCTCGGCGTTCTGCACGAGATGCTCGAGACGGTCGCCGGGGCCCTGCACCCGGACCGGGCCGTCCCCGAGCCCGAGGAGCCCCTTCCCGCCGCGTCCCTACCCGAGGCGATCCCCGCCCGCCCGTTCGCGGTGCTGCTGGCGGCCGGCGGGATCGCCGCTCTCGGCGTCCTGGCAGGTCGCCCGGGACTGGCTCTGATCGCGGCCGCACTCTTCGCCCCAGCCGCGCTGCTGCTGTCGCGGCCGCTGGAATGGATCGCGCCGGCGATCGCACCGGTCCTCGGTGCGATCGGCATGGCCCCGCTCTTCGTCGTGGCTGCAGCCACCCATCCACGCCCCGGCGCCCGCCCGGCGCTCGCCGCGCTTGGATGGGCCTGGACGGTGATCGCCGGCGTCGCCGTGGGGGCCGCCCTCGGGGTGGCACCGCCAGGCCCTGGCGCTGAGTGGTCGGCGTCCGGTCCCGATGCGATCAACGGCCTGCTCATACCGCTGCTGGGAGCCGACGCTCTCGCCGTGGGGCTGATCTGGGTGGGCGCCGCGGTTCTGCTCGGCGCGCTGCTCGACGTCGCAGGTCCCGCTGCCGTCGCTGTCGGGGGAATGGTGTGGGCCGCCTGTCTCGTCGCCTGTCTCGGCGCGGTCGGCGGCGCAGCGGGACCCTCGATGGTGCTCGCTCCGGCCCTGATCGCCGCTCTTTTGTGGATTGCCTGGGATCGCGCAGGAAGGCCGATGCCGGAGAACGGGACCGGCCTCCGGTTGCCCGCCATGGCAGGACGCTTCGGCGTCGCCTCGCCCCGGGTCGCCGATCGACCTCCCAGGGCACCGCGCAATCCCGCCGTCGTGCCGCTCGCGGACGCTCCGACGCGCGCTACGCGCGCCGCCTCGCGCCATGTCGAGGCCGCTTTGCACGGCGTCGGTTCCCGCGCCGGTTGAACCGGTGACGCGGAGATCCGCTTCTCGCGCGTTGACCCCCGTCCGTGCATCTGCCACGGTGGGCGCTGATCCTCACTCCGGAGGGCTAGCATCCCCGTAGTCCTGGTCCCACCGTCGGCCCACAGGTGGCCCCGGAGGGGGAGCAGGCCCAAGTGTGGGCCAACTGTTATGAGCGTTCTCCGCAATCTCGAAGCCAGAATCGAAGGCCTCGTCGAAGGCGTCTTCAGCCGTGCCTTCAGCTCCCAGGTGCAGCCGGTGGAGATCGCCCGCAAGCTGGCCAAGGAGATGGACTCCCACCGCACGGCTTCCGTTTCGCAGACCTACGCGCCCAACCAGTACACGGTCTGGCTCTCCACCGAGGACCACCAGCGCCTCGAGGGTTACGAGCGCTCGCTCGCACAGGAGCTCGCCGACTATCTGTTGGAGCATGCCCGCCGCCAGGATTACGCCCTTCTGACCCGGCCCGAAGTCCTGATCGAGTCCGACGAGCGCCTGCGACTGGGCGAGTTCGGGATCCAGCCCCGGCTGGTCAAGCCGCCGGCACGTCAGGGGGATACCGGCGAGCAGGGCCAGAACGGCCACACGATGGTCTACTCGGCCCCGGCCCCCGAGAAGAAGCAGCGCCGTGCGCCGAAGTCCGCGCCGCTGACGGAGACGCGGGCGATCGTCTCACTCGGCGACCGCCGCTACGTGCTCGACGGACCGGTTGCGGTGATCGGCCGCTCGCGCGAGTGCGACTGCGTCCTCGACGACCGCAACATCTCCCGGCGTCACGCCGAGTTGCGGCGCAACTCCAACGGCGACTGGGCGGTCTCCGACCTGGGCTCGACCAACGGGGTCAAGGTCAACGACCGCAAGGTGGACTCCGCGCGCCTGTCGCCCGGCGACGAGGTCACGATCGGCACCAGCAGTTTCATCTTCGATATCGAGCAGTGAACGCGCCGGTGGACTGCGGGGGCCTGAGCGATGGATGCTGATCCGATAGCCGTAGCGCTCAAGTTCGGTTTCCTCGCCGTGCTCTATCTCTTCCTCTTCATGATCGCTCGTAGCGCGCTCAAGGATCTGCGCCGCGGCGGGCTCGCGGCCGGCGTGGCACCCGAGGGCACCGGCCTGCACGAGGCCCAACCGGCGCGGATCGCCGCGACCGATGCGTGGCTGGTCGCGATGGCGGGCGCGGGCCTGGAGATCGGCGAGCGCATCGATCTCTTCGGCGGCGTCACCATCGGCCGCGACGCCGGCGCGGACGTCCGGATCGAGGATCGCTTCGCGTCGGGGATCCATTGCCGGATCCAGAGTCGCGGCAACCGGTATCTACTCGAGGATCTCGGCTCCACCAACGGCACCATGCTGAACGGCGGTCAGCTCACGCGGGAAGCGGAGCTGAAGGACCTGGACGAGATCGCGATCGGGGACACCATCTTTCGCTTCGAGCTCTCGATCCCGGACTCCGGGGGCGGGTAGGGTCCACCGATGCTCCGAGTCGCCGAGGCAGCTCATCGCACCGACACCGGACGCCAGCGCGAGGCCAACGAGGATTCGTTCTTCGCCCGTGCGCCGGTCTTCGCGGTCGCCGACGGTATGGGTGGCGCCCAGGCCGGCGAAGTCGCCTCGCGCCTGGCGGTCGAGGCCTTCGAACCTGAGCTCGACGCCTCGCTCGCCGCCGAGCAGTACCTGAGCGAGACCGCCCAGCGTGCCAATCGGGAGATCTTCGATCTCGCCAGCGGCGACACCAGTCGCTCGGGCATGGGCACCACGCTCACCGCGGCGCTGGTCGGTGACGGCGAGGTCAGCTTCGGCCATGTCGGCGATTCGCGTGCCTACCGGCTGCGCGACGGCGAGCTCTCCCAGTTGACCAACGACCACTCGCTCGTCGAGGAGCTGCGCAGGCAGGGCAAACTGACCGCGGACCAGGCGGCGGAGCACCCGCAGCGCTCGGTGATCACCCGGGCGTTGGGCCCCGAGCCGCAGGTGCCGGTGGACACGATGACGGTGCCGGCTCGGGACGACGACGTCTTCATCCTCTGCAGCGACGGGCTGACGACGATGCTCGGCGACGCCGAATTGGAGTCGATCGTCCGGGGGGCCCCCGATCTCGACGCCGCCGGCCGCGAGTTGGTCAGGGCGGCCAACGACCGCGGAGGCCGGGACAACATCACGGTGGTCCTCTTCCGGGTGGAGGAGGTCGCCGTCGCCGGCAGCCCCCAGGCCGAGGAGGCAACCCTGATCGGCACCACCGCGGAGGCCGAGGGCCTCACCGCCGACGCGGTCCGAGAGGGTGTCGAGGCCCAGCCGGCTGAGGCCCAGGGTCGTGGCGGGATGCCCAAGCCGATCGCTGTGCCGAGCGGTCGCGCGCAGCGCCGCGGACCCTGGCCGGGCCGCATCGCCAGGACGTTGGCTCTCCTGTTGATCATCGGCGGAGTCTGCTTCGGCGCCTACTACGGCGCCCGCCAGATCTGGTTCATCGGCTCCGACGAGTCGGGCCGTGTGGCGCTCTACCGCGGTCTGCCCTACGACCTGCCCTTCGGCGTCGAGCTCTACAGCGAGAGCTTCTCGATCCCCGTCACCGTCGATTCGCTCCCGGAGGACCGCCGCGACGCCGCGACCAACCACGAGCTCCGCTCGCGGGCCGATGCGACGGATCTGATCGAGGACCTGCAGCGCGCGGCCCTCGAGGACACC
The DNA here is from genome assembly GCA_038206985.1 of Solirubrobacterales bacterium. GTDB lineage: Bacteria > Actinomycetota > Thermoleophilia > Solirubrobacterales > 70-9 > CAXMST01. The sequence continues at coordinate 25,032 of JBBRAH010000016.1, read as the reverse complement.
GGCACCGCCCAGGGCACGGGTAACGGTGGCAACGGAGGCGGCGGATCAGGCGCAAACGGAGGCGGCAGCGGCTCCGGCGGCGGCTCTTCCGGCGGCGGCTCCGCTGGAGGCGCGAGCGGTGGCAACGGTGGCAACTCCCCCGGGGCCGGAGGCGGGCAGGGAGGATGAGCGCGCGCAACCGGGAGCTCCTCGGACTGCTCCCGGTGGCGGCTCTGGTCACCGCTGGGTTCACCGCGGTCTTCACCGCCCAAAGCAACAACGTGGGGGATCTGAGCCTGATCCTTGGCGCCTACTTCCTGGCGCTCTGCTTCGCGGCCCACATGTTCATCCGTTTCCGCCTGCCGAACGCGGATCCCTATCTGTTCCCGCTGATGGCCCTGCTCGCCGGCATCGGGCTTGTGATGATCTACCGCATCGACGACAGCCTGGCGCGCGATCAGGCCAACTGGTTCGTGCTGGCGCTGATCCTCTTCGCAGCCACGATCGTCTTTCTCCGCGACTACCAGGTGCTCGAGCGCTACCGCTACGTGATCGCGGTTGCCGGCCTGGTCCTGATGGTCCTGCCGCGGATGCCGCTCATCGGTTCCCAGGTCAACGGCGCCTATCTCGGAGTCGAGATCGGCCCGCTCTCCTTCCAGCCCGCCGAGTTCGGGAAGATCGCGATCGTCATCTTCCTTGCCAGCTATCTGCGGGACCGGCGCGAGGTGCTGATCGTAGGGGCCCGCCGCTTTCTGGGGCTGACCCTGCCCCCGCTCAAGCACCTCGGCCCGCTGCTCGTGGTCTGGGGCGCCGCGATGCTCAGCCTGATCGTGATCCGCGACCTGGGTAGCTCCCTGATGTTCTTCGGCGGCTTCCTCGCGGTCCTCTACGTGGCGACCAACCGGGCCTCTTTCGTCGTGATCGGGCTGGCGATGTTCTTCGCGGGCGTGCTCATCCTGCCCCACATTCCCTTCATCCCCGCCGATCAGGTTGGCGACCGCATCGACATCTGGCTCGACCCGTACCAGGACCCGGACAACACCGGGTACCAGATCCTCCAGTCCATGTTCGCCCAGGCCGACGGGGGCCTGTTCGGGCAGGGCATCGGCGGCTCCCTGCTCTATATCCCCGGAACCGACACAGTGTTGATCTCGGCGGTGCAGACGGACTCGATTTATGCCCTGATCGTCAACGAGCTCGGTCTGTTCGGCGGCTGTGGCGTGATCCTGATCTACGCGCTGATCGCTGCTCGCGGTTTCAAGATCGCGATCCTCGCCGATGACGGTTTCTCGAAGCTGCTCGCCGCCGGCCTGACAGCGGTCTTCGCGCTACAGGCGTTCGTGATCATCGGCGGCATCACCCGTGTGATCCCGCTCACCGGCGTGACCATGCCGTTCGTGAGCTACGGCGGCAGCTCGGTCGTCGCCAACATGGTGCTGCTGGCGCTGCTGCTCCTGATCTCCGACCGCGCCCGGCGGCCGAAGAGGGAGCCTGGGGGGTTGCCCGCATGAACGCGCCGATCGCCCGCCTCTATGTCGTCGTCCTGCTGCTCTTCACGCTGCTGATCGCCTTCACTTCCAAGTGGTCGGTCTTCGATGCCTCTGAGCTCGAGGCCAAGACCGAGAACAAGCGGCCACTGTTTGCCCAGCAGCAGATCGCCCGCGGCGAAATCCGGTCGGCCGACGGCGAGCTTCTCGCTGTTTCCAGGCCGCGAGGCAAGGGTGAGGCGAAGCGCTACGTGCGCGATTATCCGACGGGCTCGTTGTTCGGAAACCCGATCGGTTACGACTTCCTCGACTTCGGCCGTACCGGGATCGAGCAGTCCGAAAACGACATCCTCGTCGGTGAGTCGAACGAGTTCGCGACGATCCTCGAACAGCTCAGCGGCTCGACCGAGGAGGGCAGCGACCTGACGATCACGATCGACGCGGGGGCTCAGCGCCTGGCCACCGAGATGCTGAGCGCGGCTCAGGGCACCGACGGCGGCGCCCTCGTCGCGATCGAGCCCTCCACCGGCGCGGTGAGGGCGATGGTCTCCACCCCCGGCTTCGACCCGAACGAGATTCCGGCGCGGCTGGAGGAGTTCAACAACCTGCCCCCCGGTGACTCCGTGCTCTTCAACCGTGCCACCCAGAGCGGCTACCCGCCGGGCTCGACGATGAAGGTCGTGACAGCGGCCGCGGCGCTCGACTCGGGCGAGTTCACGCCGGAGTCAACCGTCGACGGCAGCGATGGCCAGGACATCTCCGGCGTCCCCCTGGCCAACTCCGGCGGCTTCAGCCAGAACCCGATCACGCTCACCGACGCGCTGACGAACTCCGTCAACACGGCCTGGGCGAACGTCGCCGAGGCCCTCGGCGAGGACACGATGGTCGAGTACATGGAGCGCTTCGGCTTCTACTCGCTGCCGCCACTCGACTACCCGGACTCTCAGATGATCGCCTCGGGCCCGCGCAAGAGCAACGGCCGCCTGACCCGTTCAGCCTTCGACGTCGGGCGCGTTGCGATCGGTCAGGGCGGCGAGGAGGGTCAGATGCAGGCCACCGTGTTGCAGATGGCGACCGTGGCGGCGACGGTCGCCAACGGCGGCAAGCGGATGGCGCCGACCTTCGTGCAGGAAGTCACGGATCCGGACGGCCGTGTGAGCGACGAGCTCGATCCCGACGAGGTAGAGCAGGTGATCAGCGAGGAGACGGCGGCGCAGTTGACCGAGATGATGACCAACGTCACCGAGGAGGGCACCGCTTCCGGCCTCACCTTGTTCGGCGGCTCGACCCCGTTCGCCGGCAAGACCGGCACGGCGGAGATCGACCTCGAGGGCCTCAACCAGCCGTGGTTCGTTATGTTCGCTCCCGCCGACGATCCGCAGATCGCGATCGCCGCCACCCTCGAGCGTTGTCAGGGATGCTTCGGCGGCGACACGGCGGGACCGATCGCCACGGCCGTGGCGGAGGAACTGCTGGGCCAGGGATGAATGAGATGAGGACCGGATGAGACTGCAAGAGGGACAGACCGTCGATGGCCGCTACACCCTGCGGCACCGGATCGGGTCCGGCGGTATGGCCGACGTATGGCTGGCCTCCGACGCGGATCTCGGGCGTCAGGTCGCGCTCAAGGTTCTGCACGAGAACTTCGCCCGCGACACCCAGTTCGTCGAGCGCTTCCGCCGTGAGGCCTCCGCCGCCGCCGGGCTCCAGCACCCGAACGTGGTCGGCGTCTACGACCGCGGGGCAGTCGAGGACAGCTTCTACATTGCGATGGAGTACATCGACGGCTCCTCGCTGCGCGATCTCGCCGATCGCGGGATCAGCATCGAGGAATCTGTCGAGGTCACCCGCCAGGTGCTCACCGCCGCCGAGTTCGCTCACTCTCGCGGGATCGTCCACCGCGATTTGAAGCCGATGAACGTGCTGATCGACCCCGAGGGGCGGGTCCGGGTCGCGGACTTCGGGATCGCCCGCGCCGGCGACTCGGAGATCACCCAGACGGGCTCCGTGATGGGCACCGCCCAGTACCTCAGCCCCGAGCAGGCGCAGGGTCAGGATGTGACCGCCGCCTCCGACGTCTACTCCGTCGGCGTGATGCTCTTCGAGATGCTCACCGGCCGGGTGCCCTTCGAGGGCGAGAACATGGTCGCGATCGCGATGAAGCAGGTCTCCGAGCCCGCACCCGTACCGAGCACCATCAACCCGGCGATCTCGCCGGCGCTCGACTCGGTCGTTTTGCGCGCTCTCGCGAAGGACCCGGCTAACCGCTACTCCTCCGCGGCCGAGATGATCACCGCCCTCGACGAGGCCGAGGCGAACCCCGGGATCGCCGGCCATACCGCTCGCCACGCCGCCTATGTGCCGCCGGAGGAGACCGACAACCGCAAGTGGTGGATCGTCGCCGCCGTGGTTGCCCTGCTCGGGATCGCCGCGCTGATCTTCTTCCTGACCCGCTCCGACGGGGTCGAGGTCCCGAAGGTCACCGGCCTCACTGAGGTGCAGGCGAAGCTGAAGCTCCAGGACGTCGGCTTCAAGGTCGTCGTGGACCGCATGCCGCGGCCGGAGCCGGAGGGCACCGTGGTCGAGCAGAGCCCGCGCTCCGGCGATACCGCCGACGAGGGCTCGACCGTGACGATCTCGGTCAGCCAGGGACCCGCTCAGATTGCGGTACCCGATGTGAGTGGGCTGGGGCGGCAGAAGGCGAAACGACGCCTGGTCAAGGCCGGCTTCGAGGTCGCCTTCAACACCGAGCCGACGGACTCCGTCGCTCAGGGCAAGGCCATCGAGACCCAGCCCGCCGCCGGCAGTTCTCTGGCAGCGGGGGAGACGGTGACCGTGATCATCTCGGGCGGGACGACGCTCCTCAGCGTGCCGAGCGTCGTCGGGCAGGACCGGATCGAGGCGAAGGCGACGCTCGAGCGGGCCGGCTTCCTCGTCTCGCAGGAGTCCCGCGACGACGATGCGCCCCAGGATCAGGTGATCGAGCAGATCCCCGGCGCCGGGGAATCGGTTGAGGAGGGCTCGCAGATCACGATCGTCTACTCCACCGGCGCCGGCACGATCGTGCTCGACAACTACGTCGGGATGAAGGAGGACTTCGCGGTGCGCCAGCTCGAGAAGCAGGGTCTCGAGGTGGATGTGATCGACCGCGACACCGACACCGAGTCCGAGGACGGGATCGTGCTCAGCCAGGTGCCGGGCGCCGGCACCCGGCGCAGCCCGGGCGACCGCGTGACTCTGACCATCGGCCGCTTTACGGAGCCGCCGCCCACCGACCCCGGGACGACCACGACCCCATGAGGGTCGCGGTACTCCGCGGCGGCCGCTCCAGCGAGCACGATGTCTCGCTGCGCTCCGGTGCCTCGGTTGCCTCCGGGCTCGGCGAGGCCGGCCACGAGGTCGTCGATGTGGTGATCGATCGCGACGGCCACTGGAGGCTCGGCGAGGGTGGAGCGGAGGTCGATGTGCGGCCCGCCGCGGGCCTGCTGGGCTGCGACGCTGTCTTCCCGGTCCTGCACGGTCCCTTCGGTGAGGACGGCACGGTCCAGGGCCTGCTCGAGTGCCTCGACGTGCCCTATGTCGGGCCGGGAGTGCTCGCGGCCGCAACGACGATCGACAAGCTCACCTGCAAGCGCCTGCTCGCCGAACGCGGCATCCCTCAGGTCGGCTTCGCCGCGGCCGGCGAGGACGGCTGGCGCGAGCGTGTGCAGGCACTGGGCCTGCCGCTGTGGGTCAAACCGTCGCGGCTCGGCTCGAGTGTCGGGATCGTCCGCGTCGACGACCTCGACGACCTCGACGCCGCGGTCGCCGAGGCCACCGGCTTCGACCCGCGGGTGATCATCGAGGCCCATGGCGAGGGCCTGGAGGTGGAGTGCTCGGTGCTCGGCAACGAGCAGCCCGAGGTCTCGGTCCCGGGCGAGATCGACGCGCACGCCGACTGGTACGACTTTGAGGCCAAGTACGAGGCGGGCGGCATGGACCTGGTCGTTCCGGCACGCATCGACGACGCGACGACCGCCGAGGTTCGGCGTCTGGCAGCGGAGGTCTTCGGGGCCTGCGACTGTAGCGGCCTGGCCCGTTGCGACTTCTTCGTCGGCGCGAACGGCAGCGTCCTGGTCAACGAGATCAACACGATCCCGGGTTTCACCGAGACGAGCGTCTACGCCCGCCTGATGGAGGCGAGTGGCGTGCCCTACTCCGAGCTCTGTGACCGCCTCGTCCAGCTCGGCATCGAGCGTCACCGCCGCGAGCGCGGCTTCAGCTACTGACCGCGCGCCGGCCGCGCCGCTGTGGACCGGGGCCTAGTTGAGCAGCCGGGCGTCGCTGATCTCGACCCGGAAGCCGCTGTCGCCGTCGGGCGCCTCGGAGAGCTCGGTGATCCAGATCAGGAAGTAGCGGTGTGGGGAGGTCGCGTTGAGCTCGATCGTCTGCTGCTTGCTGTCGATCGTCTGCGCGTCGGCGAGCTGGTCTTCCCAGCCGCTGATGTCTTCAGGTGGCGTCGAGTCGCTGGAGCCATAGATCTCGGCCGTCCAGCCCGGCGCTGTGGTGGTTATGACCAGCTCCCTGGCGGTGACCGGCTTGCCCGCGTCCAGGATCAGACCGACCCCCTCCTTGCTGCCGAAGCCCGCGTCGTAGGTCTCGGTCGCCCAGGCGGTACCGCGCGTGTTGCCGTCTATCGCCAGCGCGGTCAGGCTGGAGTTCTCCGCATCGTCGCCGAGCACGTCGGAGTCGTAGTCGATCGCGGCCACGACATCGATCGGCTCGCCGCCGGCCTGACTGACCACGGGCGTGGCCCGCGAAGGACCCTCGTCGCCGGTCAGGGCCGCGAGGGCGATCGCCGTTCCCGCGGCGGCGATCAGCAGCAGCGCTCCCGCCCAGGAGATGGTGCGCCTGGTGACCAGCTTGCGGCGGGTTCCGGGAACCGAGTCGAGGACCGTCGTCGCCTCGCCTGTGGAGTGTCCCGCCCGGGAGACCTCGACCTCGAGCGCACCCTCGAGATCGGCGAGGAAGAAGTTCATATCGTGGTAGCGATCCTTCGGCTCCTTGGCCGTGGCCCGCTCGAGCGCCGCCGCAAGGGCCGAGGAGACCTCCGGCCGCGCCTTCTGGACGTTTGGGATCGCCTCGTTGACGTGCTTCATCGCTACGCCCACCTGGGTCTCGGCGTGGAACGGCACGTCGCCCGTGAGCATCTCGTAGAGCAGTACACCCAGCGAGTAGACGTCGGTCCGGGGGTCCACCTCCTGGCCCATCGCCTGCTCGGGGGAGACGTAGTCGGTGGTGCCGAGCACGCGCCCGGTGGCCGTCAGACCGTGTACCTCGAGCGACCGGGCGATGCCGAAGTCCGTGATCTTGGCCCGGCCCTCGGCGTCGATGAGCACGTTCTGGGGCTTGACGTCCCGGTGGATCAGCTTCGAGGCGTGGGCACAGGCAAGGCCACGGCCGACCTCGATCGCGTAGGCCGTTGCCTCGTCGAGCCCCAGGCGCGTCTGCTCGTCGATCTTCTTCTTCAGCGTCTCGCCCGGGACGTACTCGAAGACGATGTAGGGGTGACCGCCGTCCTCGCCGGCGTCGATGACCGCAACCAAATTGGGATGCGAGAGCGAGGCCACCGCCCGGGCCTCGCGCCGGAAGCGCTCCAGCTGGTCGGGCTGGTCGGAGATCTCACGGTGCATGACCTTGATCGCCACCTGGCGGCCGAGCGTCTCGTCGGTCGCCAGGTAGACGGTGGACATGCCACCGCTGCCGAGTTTCGATTCCAGCCGGTAGCGGCCGGAGAGCTGTGTTCCGATCATCGCCAAGGTGTTGACCTACTACCCGGATCTACGCGGTCGCATCGCACGAGTATTTGCGATCGGCGCCCTCGGCGTCCCCACGGGCGGTGACGAGCAGTGCGGATTGCGTCATCAGGAGCGACATCGTCTCCCGAATGATGGCGAACGCCGGCGGCGATGCATAGGCCCGGCAGGTGGGAGCCGGCCTAGACCCCCGTCCGCTCGACCGCGCCAGGGCGATCGCTGACGACCCCGATGCGCCTGGTGCCCGGATGGTGTTCGGCCAGGAGCGCCACGGCGGCGTCGGTGTCGGCGTCGGGGACCACGCAGACGAAGCCGAGGCCCATGTTGAAGACCTCGTACATCTCCTCGGCCCCCACATTGCCCTGCTCGGAGATCAGGTCGAAGATCGGCGGTACCGGCAGCGGGTCGGTCAACTCGTAGCCGACCTCGCGTGAGAGCCGCAGCAGGTTGTTGAGCCCGTCGCCGGTGATGTGGGCGAGGCCGCGCACATCGATGGCGGAATCCAACAGCTCGAGCACGGCTCGGACGTACAGCGTGGTCGGCTCGAGCAGGACGTCGCCGAGCGGGCGCCCGAGGCGTCCCTCGTGGTCCTCGCCGAGCGGCAGCTCGGCCAGCGCCTTGCGGGCGAGCGTGTAGCCGTTGGAATGCAGGCCGGAGGAGGGCATGCCGATCAAGACGTCGCCCGCTGCGATGTTCGCGCCGCTGACGATCGCATCGAGGTCGACGAGGCCGATCGAGCTGCCGGAGAGCTCCCAGCCGCCGACGACGTCGCCGACCTGGGCGATCTCGCCGCCCGGGATCTCGATCCCGCTCAGCTCAGCTCCGCGCCGCAAGCCCTCGCCGATCGGCCCGATCACCTCGGGGTCGGCATTGCGGCAGAGGATCGTGTCCACCAGGGCGATCGGCTCGGCTCCCACGCAGACGAGATCGTTGACGTTCATCGCGATGCAGTCGATCCCGATGGTCTCGAACCGCCCGAGCTGCTCGGCGAGCACCATCTTTGTCCCCACACCGTCGGCACCGAAGGCGATGCCGCGCACGTCGTCGATGCGCAACACGCTGGCGTAGTGGCCGGGGAGCGGCACGACGCGCGAGGGCTTGCCGGTGTCGATCCGGCTCAACGAGCGAAGCAGCGCGCTGACGGCAGCGTCGGCGCCCGCCTGGCTGACACCGGCCGCCTCATAGGCGCTCTGGCTAGATCCGGATTCGCTCACCGGCTGGATTCAACCTGATCCGGCGGTCAGGGCCGGGCGCGGCTGAGCCGGCCGACGATGAGACCGGCGAGGCCGAGCCGGTAGGCCGCGTACGGCGCCAGGGCGCGGTCGCGCTCGACCTGTTTGATCAAACCCTGGGAGGCCAGCGTCGAGGCGAACGCGGCGACGGTGCCGATCGCCAGCGAGCGGCGCAGACCGCGGTCGATCCCGCGCCGCCGCAGCCGCTCCCCCTTGAGCAGCGCGGCGCCGGCGATCACCGGTAGCGCGACAGTGCGGCTCAGCAGGTTGGACTGCTCTCGGTCGAAGCCGCGCAGGCGTGCTGCGATCAGGGTGGCGCCGTTGCGCGAGACGCCGGGAGCGAGTGCCGCAGCCTGAGCGAGCCCGAGCGCCAGTCCATCGAGCGGCCCCGCGTCACCGCCGCCGCGCAACTGCGGCTTGCTGTCCGCCCAGAGCATCAGGACGCTGCCGCCGGCGAGTCCCGCGGCCATCCCCTCGAGCCCGCCCAGCCGCTGCTCGATCAATCGTTCGAAGCGCAGGCCGGCGATCGCGGGCGGGATGAAGCTCAGCGCGATGACGCTCAGGCGTCGCAGGTCCAGTTGGGCGAGTTCGCGCAGGATCAGCTCGCGCTGGCCGATCAGCAGAGCGAGAGCCGCGCCACCGTGCACAGCGACCTCGAACGCCTTGCGGTGCTCGGGATCGATGCTCCCGTGTTCCCAGCCGCAGAGCCAGGGCACGAGGCGCAGATGTGCGGAGCTGGAGACCGGCAGCAACTCGGTTGGACCCTGGACGATGCCGAGGATCAGGGCTTCGCCGGCCGGCAGCCCATGGCCTCGATCGACCGCCGAGCCCATCGACGCTCAGGAGCTGGTTTCGGTTGCGGGATCCGCGCTCGGGGTGCCAGCACCGTCGTCCGGGCCACGGCGCCAGCGGATGACGAGCCAGACGCTGCCAGCCAGAAGCGCGAGCAGGATCGGATAGTCGAGGTAGTGCAGGTAGCCTCGCCACTCCTCCCAGTTGCCGCCGACCTCCTGGCCGAGGATCCCGAGCGCGAGGACCCAGGGGATGCAGCCTGCAAGGGTCAGGAAGGTGAAGCGCCAGAAGGGCATCCGCGCGACACCCGCGGGAAGTGAGATGAAGGTGCGGACGACAGGCAGCATCCGGGTGAAGAAGACGGTCGCGTCGCCGTAGCGCTGGAACCAGTCGTCCGCGACGGCGAGGTGCCTGGGGTTGATGTGGATCAGTCGGTTCTTCTCCAGCAGCTCCATCCGCCCGTAGTAGCCCGCCGCCCAGGCGATCCAGGAGCCGACGAGGTTGCCGAGCACTCCGGCGACCACGATGCCGAACAGCGTGAGGGAGCCCTCGGAGACGTTGAAGCCCGCGAACAGCATGATCGCTTCGCTGGGCACCGGGATGCAGGCGCTCTCGAGCATCATGAGCACGAAGACCCCGAGCAGTCCCACCGCGTCGATGAAGTCGGTGGCAACGTTGACGATCGGGTCGATGATGAAGTCGGTCATGGGGCTGTGCGCGCGGGGCAGGGCTTGCGAGCTGCCGCTTGGGGTGGCCTGCGCTTGGGACAGACATTACCCTTTCGGTATGGACCGACTGCGCGGCCCGGTGCTGCGGCGCCGGCTCCTTCAAATTGCAGCGGACGCTGTTTTGGTCGCTGTAGCCTTCTTCCTGGCGTTCCAGCTGCGCTTTTTCGACGAGGCAAGAGGCATGCCGCCTCAGTACTCGGAGATGCTCTGGGACTCGATCCTCTTCGTCGCGCTGGGCAAGGCGCTGCTGTTCACGTTCGCCGGCCTGCATCAGAAGTGGTGGAGCTACTTCAACCTCGGTGACAGCTGGTCGATCATCCGTGCCTCGGCGCTGGCCACGGCCCTGATGCTCGCCGTCTACACGCTCGGGAAGCCCTTCGGCGAGCTGAACATTCCCCGATCCGTTCTGATCCTCGACTTCCTGCTCACGGTCGGGCTGCTCATCGGCGCCCGCAGCGGCGTGCGCTTCATGCGAGAGGAGCGAAAGATGCGCCGCCGCCGCAGGCGAGGCGGCAAGGACGTGCTGATCGTTGGCGCGGGCTCCGGCGGGCAGATGGTCGTCCGCGAGCTGCGCCTCAATCCGATCCTCGGCAACCCGGTCGGCTTCGTCGATGACGATCCCAGCAAGCAGGGCATGCGCCTGCTTGGCGGTCTGCGCGTCCTGGGTAACACCGACGATCTGCCGTCGATCCTCGACAAGCAGGAACCGGCTGAGGTGATCATCGCGATCCCGTCCGCGCCGGGCACGCTGCGCGGCCGGGTTGTCTCGGCCTGCCGCGATCGGGGCATCGAGGTGCGCACGCTGCCCACCGTCTTCGAGTTGCTGCGTGGCGGCGTGCAGCTCACCCGCCAGGTGCGCGAGGTCCAGGTCGAAGACGTGCTCGGCCGCGAGCCGATCGTCGAGCAGCTCGACGAGGTCGGTGCCTATCTGCGCGACCGCATCGTCCTGATCACGGGCGCCGGCGGCTCGATCGGCTCCGAGCTTTCGCGCCAGATTGCCCGTGTTCGCCCGCGCCTGCTGGTGCTCGTCGACCACGCCGAGGGCAACCTCTTTGAGATCGATCGCGAGCTGGTCGGCGAGTGGCACTTCTCCCGCGTCGAGTCGGTGCTCGCCGACTGCAAGGAGGGGGACCGCATGCTCGAGGTGATGCAGCGCTTCCGGCCCGAGGTCGTCTTCCACGCCGCCGCCTACAAGCACGTGCCGCTGATGGAGGCCAACCCGCTCGAGGCGATCCGCAACAACGCGATCGCCACCCGGGTCACCGCCGAGACGGCGGCTACGGCCGGCGCCGAGCGCTTTGTGCTCATCTCCACCGACAAGGCCGTCAACCCGAAAACGGTGATGGGCGCCTCCAAGGCGATGGCCGAGTGGATCGTCGCCGCTGCCGGCGAGCGCCATCCGGAGACCCGCTTCGTGGCCGTCCGGTTCGGCAACGTGCTCGGCTCCTCCGGCAGCGTGGTCCCGATCTTCCGGCGCCAGATCGAGCGCGGCGGGCCGGTCACCGTGACCCATCCGGAGATGACCCGCTACTTCATGACGATTCCCGAGGCCGTGCAGCTCGTGATCCGCGCCGGCAACCTCGGCGACGGCCGCGGCGACGTGTTCGTGCTCGACATGGGCGAGCCGGTCAAGATCCTCGACCTCGCCCGCAACATGATCAAGCTGGCCGGCTACGAGCCGGAGACCGACATCGCGATCGAGTTTCCCGGCCCGCGGCCCGGAGAGCAGTTGCACGAGAAGTTGCTGGCCGAGAGTGAGCATTCCGAGCCGACTGCCGCGCCACGGATCAACCGAGCGGTCAGAGGCGAGCCGCTGACCGTCGCTGAGATCGACGAGACCTTCGCCGAGCTGATCGCTCTGATCGGCTCCGGCGACGAAACCGACCTCGCCGAGCGGGTGGTCCAGACCATCAGCGAGCGGATGGGAGCGCCCGTCTCCTCACTCGAGGATCAGGCCGAGCGGCTCTGAGCTTCGGTTCGGGCACGGGAACAACCCCCTGCCGCACTAACATGCGCCGCTGATCATGAGTTCATTCGAGGAGATCGGATCGCTCCTCGGCTTCGTCGCGTTTGCGGGTCTGGCCGTGCTTGTCTTCCTGACTTTCCAGCAGGCCAGGCACTTGCGCCGTCTGCGCGACTGGGCCGGCCGGGCACCTGAGCGCGCCGCTGCGATCGCCGCGGGCACCCCCGAGGCAGCCGATGAGGCCGTCGAAGGGGCCGCCGCGGATGAGCGCGATGTAGATGACAGTGACTCGCGCGACTTTCCGATCGCCCGCAAGCCCGCTGAGGCCCCGAAGCGCAGGGAGCCACGTTTCGCGGGCCTGCGCGCGGGCTTCGCCGATCGCTGGGCGGCGTTCGACCGGCGCTCGCCGGTCGAGCCCAAGATCGTACTCGGCGGTCTGGCCGCCGTGATCCTCGGCGTGGGAATCGCGACCAGCGGCTTCGGTCTGCTCGGCGGCGATTCCCCGACCGCAACAGGACAAGCCCAGCAGGGCAAGAGCGGCAAGGGAGGCAAGGGCGGCGGCGGCGGAGGTTCCGAGCCCCCGGCGATGACGGTCGCAGTTCTCAACGGCACGGCCGCACCGGGTGGGGTCGCTGTCCCCGGGGTCGCCGATCGTGTCTCGGGCGATGTCGAGGGCGCCGGATTCGAGGTCGGCACCGTCGACAACGCACCACCCTCGTTCCCGGCGAGCGTGGTGATGTACAGCGGCGCCAACGAGGACGCGGCCAACGAGCTCGCCGACGCCCTCAACGGGGTGCTCGGCACGACCGTGGTCCAGGAGATGACCTCCGAGATCGAGGCGATCGCAGGCGGGGCCGACCTGGCCGTGATCGTCGGCCAGGACGACTCCGCGATCTGATGGCCGGACTCCCCGGCATCCCGGAGATCGCTGTTGCTGCCGGCAGCGGCATCGCGGTCAAGGAAGTGATCGAGCAGGCCGGCCAGGTCGCCGCGCTGGTCGCCATCCTCGGGATGCTGCTGGTCCTGCCGCTCTACATCACACAGCGCCGTGAGGTCAAGCGCCTGCTGCTCTGGCAGGAACTGGAGCCCGAGCGCGGCGACGAGGGCGCCCCGGACCCCCATCTGACCCCGAGCGACGCGGCTGTGACTGCCTATCGCGCCCCGACCGGCGAGCTGACCCCGGCACAGCGCGTCACCGCCGACCGGCCCGCTCTCTCGCGCATCACCGCCGAGCGCGCGGCGATTGAGTCGCCCTCCTTCTGGCGCCGCTTCATCGCCCGGGGCCCGCGCCATCCACTCGTCCTCTCGCTGATCGCCGTCGTTTTGGCCGGCGCCGCGGTGGCGGCGGTCGCGCTGGTCGACAACGGTGGGCAGGAGGGCACGTCCAAGGGCGCTTCTCTCGATCGCACCGAGGTTCCGGTCGCCGTGCTCAATGCGTCGACGCAGACCGCGCTCGCAGGCAAGGTCGGCGACTCACTGGCCGCTGCCGGCTTCACACAGATCCAGACCGGCACGATCGGCAACTCCGAGCAGACCGTGGTCCTCTTCGCCGATCGCCGTCGCCGCGAATCGCGCGCCGTCGCCCGGGAGCTCGGCGTTGATGTGATGCAGCCGATCGACGGAGCGACACGGGCAGCGGCGCCCGACGCCGAGGTGATCGTGGTCGTCGGCGAGGATCAGGTCGACCGCTGAGCACCGGGGCCTCAGCGGGAGCGGTGCCCGCAGCCAGCGAAGCCCGGCACGGCCCCCGGCTCTCCGGTGCGGTCCTGCTGGCCGGCCTCCTGATCTTCGCCCTCGCGCTCACGGCCCTCACCCGCGCCGTGCGCTCCCAGGACGACATCGTCAACACGGTCGAGCTCACCGCGTTCGCCAGCCAGGGCAACGACGCAACGATCCGCTTCGACCTGACCGAAGCCGAGGCACGGGCGGACGTGCTGATCATCGACGACGTGGGCAACCCGGTCCGCGCCCTGGCGCTCGGCGAGCCGCTCGCCGCAGGACCCCAGGAGTTCAGCTGGGATCTGGCGACCGATGACGGCGGTGCCGCGCCGCTGGGGAGCTACCAGCTCCGTGTGGTCCTCGACTCCCAGGGGCGTGACATCGAGCCCCCCGGCGCGATCGAGATCGTGGTCCCGGACGAGCTGACGGGCGAGTGATGGACGAGCCGCTGCTCTGGCTCGGACTGGTGGCCTGCGCGGCGCTGGCCGCTGGCGCCGTGCTGCCGCTGCCGCGGCAGGCGCGGCTGGCGCTGCTGACGGCCGCGCTGATCCTCGCGCCCACGATCGTGGGCGCCGACAACTGGAGCAACGACCAGGTCGTGGAGCTGCGCGACAGCCCCGCGCTCCTGGCGGTAGCAGCCTTGGCCGGGGGTATCGGGCTGGCGCTCCTCAGCCGTCTCTTCCTCGCCCGCCCCACGCTGCTGCCGCTGGCCCTGGTCGCGACGCTGCCGTTCCGGATCCCCGTGGACTTCGGCAGCTCCAGTTCCAACCTCCTGCTGCCGCTGTACGCGGTACTCGCCGCCGGCCTCCTCGCCGCCTGGTTGCGGCCCGAGCGGATGCTGCCCCGCGGGCTCCCCGATCGCGGTCCGGTCGCGCTGCTCGGCTGGGCTCTTGCTGCCTATCTCCTGTTCTACGGCCTGCAAGCCGGCTACGCCGACGACCTGTCGGCGGCGATCGAGAACACGGGCTTCTTCCTCGTCCCCTTCGCGGCGCTCTTCTTCCTGCTCGCCTCGGTCGAGTGGGACACGAGCTTGCTGCGCAAGCTCGTGCTCGTGCTTGCCCTCGAGGCGCTGATCGTCGCGATCGTTGCCTTCGGCCAGTACGCGCTCGGCGAGATCTTCTGGAACGACAAGGTCGAGGCGGGCAACGAGGCGCACGCCTGGTTCCGGGTCAACTCGCTCTTTTTCGACCCGAACATCATGGGCCGCTATCTCGCCGTGACGATGGTCGTGCTCGCCGGGGTGGCCGCCTGGGCCGCGCAGCGCGCGGCACTGCTCGCGACCGCCGTCTTCGTCGTGCTGGCCCTGGCTCTGGGACTCAGCTTTTCGCAGTCCAGTCTGCTGGCGCTGCTCGCCGGGCTGTTGACGCTCGGGCTGGCGCGCTGGGGGGCAGTGCGCGGCACGGTTGCAGCAGTCGCGGTCGCCTGCCTGCTCGTCCTCTCGATCGTCGCGATCAGCTCAGGCAGCGGCGACCTCGCCGAGGAGACGACGGGCCGCTCGGGGCTGGTCAGCGGCGGCCTGGAGCTGGCCGGCGACCGGCCGCTCGCGGGCTACGGCTCGGGTTCCTTTCCGGACGAGTTCAAGGCCCGCTTCGGTGGCGGCGAGGAGATCGCCGTGGTCAGCCACACCGAGCCGATCACCGTGGGGGCCGAACAGGGCCTGATCGGGTTCGTCCCCTACGTTGCGGTCGTGCTGATCTCGGCCTGGATCCTGCTCTCGGCCGCGGGGCTGGGGTTGGGTCCGACACCCCGAGCACTCGCCGCGACCGTGCTCGCCGCCTACGTAGTGATGCTCGTCCACAGCCTCGGCTACGCCGCCTTCTTCATCGATCCGATCACCTGGGCCCTGTTCGCCTTCGCAACCGTGGTCGGGGCCGCGGCCCGTCCGGAGGGCTGAGCCGTGCTCGACTACCTGCGCCGCCTCGCGACCACCGGCTTCGCCTACACCGCGTCGAGCGTCTTCTCGAAGATCATCGCGGTCGCGCTGCTGCCGCTGTACACGTCGCTGCTGGTCCCGGCCGAGTACGGCAAGGCGGAGATCCTCTTCGGCGCCGTGGTCGCCGCCAGCATTATCGTCCGCTTCGGCGTGATCGAGGCGCTGCTGCGTTTCTATTACCTGCGGGACGAGGACGGCAGCCGCGTGATCCGCACGGGCTTCGCCTTCCTCTTCTGGGCGAGCACGATCGGCTCTCTCATCCTGCTGCCCTTCGCGGAGCCGATCGCCGCGGCGCTCAAGGTCGGCACGCAGTTGCCAGGGATGCCGTTCGGGGCCGAGCCGGGCCTGGTCCGGATCGCGATTGGCGGGCTCTGGTTGCTCACCCTCTACGAGTACCTGGTCTCGATCTTCCGGCTGGACGAGCGCGCCCGCGAGTACTTCATCTTCACCTTCGCCAACGTGCTCCTGGCGATCCCGCTCACCCTGATCCTGATTGCCGGCGCCGATCTGGGCGCGGAGGGCATCCTGCTCGGCTCCTACGCCTCCGCGATCCCGTTCGTGGCCTGGCTGATGTTCAGCGAACGCCGGCGCCTCGGCCTGGTGCCCGAGCGTGGGCTGCTGCGCCGCATGATGCGCTTCGGGCTACCGACGATGCCCGCCGAGTTCTCGCTCTACGCGCTGATCTTCGTCGATCGCGTGGTGATCGCCAACTACCTGACGATCGCCGAGGTCGGGCTCTACTCACTCGCCTTCAAGTTCAGCCAGGCGATCCAGATCTTCGTGCGCGGCTTCCAGCTTGCCTGGCCGCCGATCGCCTATTCGATCGAGGAGGACGACGAGGCCAAACGCGTCTACTCCACGGTGCTCACGGCGTTCACCGCCGCCGCCGCCTTCATCGTCGTCGGCATGTGGCTGGAGGCGCGCTGGATCGTGCGGATCCTCGCCGCCGACGAGTACTTCGGTGCCTATGAGGCGATAGGCCTGCTCGCCCTCGGCGCCGCGCTCTACGGTGTCTACCTGGCGCTGCTCGTCGTGATCGGTCGCGTCGGCCGCACCGAGTTCAACTTCCCCGCCACGCTCGCCGCCCTTCTCACCAACCTGGTCCTCAACCTGTTGCTCGTGCCCGAGTACGGGATCGTCGGCGCCGGTCTCGCGCTGGTCTCCTCCTACGCGATCGCGCTTGTGCTGATGTTCGCCTTCACCCAGCGCCTCTTCCCGGTGCCGTGGCAGTGGGGTCGTCTGGCGCTGATCACCTTCGTCGGCGCCGGCCTGGTCGCCGGGGGAGACTTGCTGCTGCCCACCGACGGCTTCGGCGGTCTCCTCGCCCGCGCCGCGGTCTGGCTCGCCTACCCGGTGCTGCTCTGGTTCGGCGGCCTGCTGACAGCGGAGGAGAAGGCCGTCGTCATTCGCCTCACCCGCCCGGAGGAGATCCGCCGCCGTCTGGCCGAACTCTCGGAGCTGCGCGCCCGCCAGGCAGCGGCCGGCCCGGATGGCAAACGCGGCGCCCTCGACGAGACCATCGAGGCCGAACTGCGTGACGAGGACCGCCGCACCTTCTGAGGCCGGCGCCCGACCCGGCGCTCAGCCGGGGACGGTCAGCTCACCCGACTTCGCGGCGACGATAGCGTCGTAGCTGAGCGGCTCCCCCGCGGCGGAGAGGCGGTGGGTGAAACGGCGCGTGGCCCGCACGTCGAGGGCGCCCGCGGCGATTCCATCAGAGATCATCCGCGCAAAGCCGCTGCCATCCCCGCGTTCGACGAACTCGGTCTTGATACTCATCACGACCAGGCCGCCGTCGGCGAGGTATTCGTAGGCCCCAATGAAGGCCTCGGTCGGGATGTCGCCGAAGCCGAGCGCGGCGACCGAGGTCAGACAGTTGAAGTCGGCCTCGGTGAGCGCCTCGTGGACGGGCCTGGGGACGGCCGTGAGGTCGACGACGTGGTAGTCGTCGTAGAGATCAGGCCGATCGCGGGCCGCTGCCTCGGCGGCCTCCTCGAGGATGTCGACGCCGACGACGCTCCCGACACCGATCGCACTCAGCTCCTCGGCGACGATGCCGTTACCGGCGCCGACGTCGAGCACGCGCAGGTCCCCGGCCTCGAGGCTCTCGTCGCCGTCCAGGGTCTCGGAGAGCAACTCTTTGACCACCCGGGGTGAGGCGCACTCCAGCTCGTCGTAGAAGAGGCGCTCGTACAGACCGGGGATCGCAAAAATCTCCTCGTAGTCGTGGAATCGAACCCGCCGGGTTCGGCCGCCGACCACCACCTCGCACCACTCCTCGTCCTGGTCTCCGGCGTCTCGTGCCGGCAGGCGGATCGTGAGGTCGTCGGCCTGCTGGGGTTCCTCATCGGTCGTGGTGCGCATCGGCATGCGGTGGTTGCTCCCTTCGTTGCTTGCGATAGCAAGCTACCCGCAGCGGGCAAGCCCAAGCAACCGGGAACCGCTCAGTTGCCGGTCGCCTCGCGCAGCCCCTCGCCTCTCGGGATGAGTGCCTTGCGGGCGTGGAGCAGGAACCAGCCCGGGTCGCGGCCCGGCAGGAGGAGGGCGGCGAGGGCCCTCGGGAGGTAGGAGAAGGCGGTGAGGGCGCGGACCACCCCGGCCGCTAGCGGACCGTGGTGCTTGCGCATGTAGAGGTCACGGTTGCGGTGAAACTCCACGATGCGGCGCTGGCCCGAGCTGCGGTCGGTGGAGAGTTGCTCGTGGTGGGTCGCCCGGGCGGCCGGGACGTAGAGCGTGTGGTGGCCGGCGTCGCCGAGGCGCTTGCAGAAGTCGGTCTCGTCGGAGTAGACGAAGAACGCTTCGTCGAGCCAGCCGATCTCCTCGGCCGCCGAGCGCCGCACGAGCAGTGCCGCCGACTGGGCCCAGCCGACGCGCCGGGTCTCGGCGCCGCCGCTCTGGGTGACGAGTAGCTTGTGCAGCAGCAGCGCCTGCGCGAGCGCCGTGCCGACCCCGGGCAGTCGCCAGGCGCAGGGCTGTGGAATCCCGGCCGGATCGAGCAGCTGCGCGCCCGCAGCGCCCGCAGCCGGGTCGGACTCGAGTGCGCCGAGCAGTGCGGCCGCGGCGCCGGCCTGCACCTCGGAGTCCTCGTTGAGCAGCAGACAGAACTCCCCGGCCGCCTCCTGCAGGAGGCGCGTGTCGTTGGCGGCCTTGCCCCGGCGGCGGCCGAGGGCGATCAGCCTCACGCGGCCGCCGAGTCGCTCACCCGCCGCGAGCTCCTCCACCAGGTCCACCGAGCCGTCGTCGGAGGCGTTGTCGAGAACCAGGATTTCGTGCTCGACATTCGCCGGGTGGTGGCTGGCGATCGCGCCCAGGCAGGCGGGCAGATGCTCGCGGCCGTTGGTGTTGACGACGCAGTAGGAGAGCTTCACGGGGAGAATCGTGGCTCATGCGCGTCTCGCTCGTCGACCCCTCGGCGTTCACGCCACCGTACGACCGCTCCCTGGCGGCCGCGCTGGCCCGTGCCGGAGCCGATGTCGAGCTGCTCACCAGCCACTTTCTGTACGGCCCGGTGCCCGAGCCGGAGGGCTACGCGGTGCGCGAGGACTTCTACGGGCTGACGGCGGGGATGGACCCGGGCTCCCGGCTGAGGCTGCCCGCCAAGGCTCTCGGTCACTTTCCCGGGATGCTGCACACGCGGCGCCACGTGCGCGGCACAGCTGCCGACGTCGTCCACTGGCAGTGGGTGACCTGGCCGTCGCTGGATCGCTTCCTGCTGTCACCGCCGGACCGCCCCCGCGTCTTCACGCTGCACTACCCGCTGCCCGCGGCCGACGACGAGCGCGCGCTTGCCCGCCAGCACTCCTTCCTCTCTCGCTTCGACGCGGTGATCAGTCACACGACCCACGGCGCCGAGCGCCTCGTCGCCGACGCCGGCCTGGAGCCGGACCGCGTCCACGTGATCCCGCACGGCCCCCTCGACTATCTCACCGGTCAGGCGAGCGAGAGCCCGCTGCCGGCCGAGCTGGCGGGGGAGGGGGGTGACGGGCCGCAGGGCCCCGTAATCCTCTTCTTCGGGCTGCTGCGTCCCTACAAGGGAATCGACACGCTGCTTGAGGCCTTCGCCGCGCTCGACCCGGGCCTCGGGGCGGAGCTCTGGATCGCCGGGATGCCGCGCATGCCGGTCGAGCCGCTGCACGAGCTGGCCGAGCGGGCCGAGGGTCGCGTCCGCTTCCTGCCCCGCTTCGTCTCCGACCCGGAAATCCCGGCCTTGATGCGCCGCGCCGACGTGCTGGCGCTGCCCTACCGGGAGATCGAGCAATCCGGGGTGCTCTACGCCGGGCTCGCATTCGGCAAGGCGATGGTCCTCGGCGATGTCGGCGGTTTCTCCGAGGTCGGCCGCGAGCACCGGGCCGCGAGCCTGGTGCCGCCGGGAGACGCGGGAGCGCTCGCCGCAGAGCTCGAGCGCCTGCTCGGGGATCCCGGCGCCCGTGCCTCGCTGGAGGATGCCGCCCGCGCTGCCGTGGCCGGGTCGGCGGGCTGGGACGCGATCGCCGCCCGCACGCTGGAGCTGTATGAGTCGCTGGTGGCGAGGCGATGAAGGGGACCGCGCCGCTCGCAGCCGTCGGCAGCCCCGATAATCCGGGCCGATGAGCGTGCGCCTTTTCGCATTCTGGGGCTCGGTGGCCCTCCTGGTCCACACCCACCTGACCTATCCGCTGAGCCTCGCCCTGCTCTCCCGCCTCGGGCTGGGGAGGGGCGAGGCGAGCCCCGGCGCCGCCCGGGCCAAGCCCCGCGCGCCGAAGGTGACGTTGATCATCGCCGCCTACGACGAGCAGGAGGTAATTGCCCGCAAGATCGAGAACGTCCTCGATCTCGACTACCCGCGCGCCCTGCTCGAGATCCTCGTCGCCTCCGATGGCTCCTCCGACGGGACGGTCGAGGCCGCCCGCGAGGCCGGTGCCGACCTCGTCCTCGACCTCCCCCGCGGCGGCAAGATCGCCACCCAGAACGCGGCGGCTGAGCGGGCGAGTGGCGAGCTGCTCGCCTTCTCCGATGCCAACGCCTACTGGGAGCGCGATGCCCTGCGCGAGCTGATCGAGCCCTTCGCCGAGCCCGATGTCGGCTACGTCTGCGGTCAGGTCCGCTTTCTCGACCCGGACGGCAACAACGAGGAGGGCGTCTACTGGCTATATGAGATGAAAGTGCGCGAGCTCGAGTCCGGCCTGGCCGGGGTCACGGCGGGCAACGGCGGCATCTACGCGGTGCGTCGCGAGGCCTATGTGCCGCTGGCCCCCTCGCGCAGCCACGACCTCAACTTCCCCTTCCAGTTCGCCAAGGCCGGCTACCGCTCGCTGTACGCACCCGCGGCCCGGGCCGAGGAGAAGATGGTGCCGACGATCGGCGGGGAGTTCGAGCGCAAGCGCCGCATGATGCGCGGCCTGCTCGACATCGTCGTCACCGACGGGATGCTCGATCCCCGTGGCTACAGCCCGCTGTACGCGTTCGAGATCTTCAGCCATCGGGTGATCCGCTACGCCTCGCCCCTGCTGCACGCACTCGCCCTGATCGCCACGTTCGGCCTGCTGCGGCGCTCACGCCTGTATCCCGTGGCTCTGATCGCGCAGCTCACCCTGCTCCTCTCGGGGCTGCTCGAGCTCCCGGCCCGCCCGCTGCGGCTGCTCCGCTACTACGCGCTGGTCACGGCCTCGATCGCCCTCGGTACCTGGGACCGGCTCCGCGACGGCCCGCCCGCCGCCTGGGAGAAGTCGGAGGGCACCCGATGAACGAGGACCTCTCACCCGAGCAGGTCCGCGAGGCCTTCGCCGAGCCCGCCGACGCCCGCCCGATCGGCAGCGGCCGCCCGAAGACAGGACTGCCACGCGTCCTCGACATCCTGATCGCGGGCCTCGTGCTCGCCCTGTTCTCGCCGATCCTGGTGGTCGCGATGATCCTGATTCGGCTCGACTCCCGCGGCCCCGTCCTCTACAAGCAGATCCGGGTCGGTCGCGACGAGTCCACCTTCCTGCTCTACAAGCTGCGCACGATGCGCCCTGGCTCCGACCCGGTCGGGGTCGGCACCTACGTCGAAGAGGACGATCCGCGCGTCACCCGGGTCGGCCGCTGGCTGCGCCGTTTCTCGATCGATGAGGTGCCCAACCTCGTCAACGTGCTGCGCGGCGAGATGCGGATCGTGGGACCGCGCCCGACGATCCCCTCCCAGGTCGAGCTCTTCAGTCCCCGCCAGCGTCGCCGCCACGATGTGCGCCCCGGGATGACGGGCTGGGCGCAGATCAACGGGCGGGTCGGACTCGGCTGGGGCGAGCGCATCGAACTCGACCTCTGGTATGTGGACCACCGCTCCCTCGCCCTCGACCTGAAGATCCTCGCCCGCACCGCCTGGCAGGTCGTCAGCGGTGAGGGCCTCTACACCGGCGGCTGACGGCCCCGAACGGGCGGGAGCCGGGCGTGGTGCTTTTGGGCGAAAGCACCACCTGCCCGTGGTCGCCGGCGACCGGCTTCCAGCGGCCAGAAACTGGCTGACCGGCGAACTCTGACGCGTTCTACTGACCTATACGGTCGGCTATTCGCAGTGAAGCAACTGTGTGTTTCGCGCGAGAAGCACCGTTCACGGTGCGCGTGGACAGCAGATCTGGATGACCGGACTGCCGCGTGGCGGTTCCGCGGAACCGGTGCCCGCGGAACCTCCCCCTGTGGGGTGAGGTGGGTTGCGAGAGTGTGTCGGAACCGGTGCTTTGCGCGAAACGGACAACGACCGAGACCTCCTACGGTCTTCTCTCCGATGGCCGGTGGCGATTTGCAATACAAGCCGTCGATGCACGCCGTGCTCGCGGTGGACCCCGACCCGGCGCAGGTCGCGGTCACTCGTCGCGATGTGTGAACCACCAGCCAAAAGCCAGCACGGCGAGGAAGGAGAAGATCTGACCGAACCCCGACTTACGGGTGAGATCAGGCGGACGGACTTAGGGGTGAGATCAAGTGGACCGAATAGAGGGGGGCCGGACAAGAGCTATGCGCCACGCTCCCTTGACGCCGCCAGATAGCCTCCCGACCATGACCGAGCGTGGCTCAGATGTCGAGGTCCGGATCCGGCCGTTCCGGCCAGAGGATGCGGAGGCCGTGCATCGCTGGTTCAACAACCCCGAGGCGACCGCCTCGCTGATGGAGGTGCGCGACTCGTTCTCGCTCGACGACGCCCGGGGCTGGGTGCAGCGGGCGATCGACAACGACGAGAGCGACGGAGAGGACCGCAAGTGGGCAATCGAGGTTGAGGGCCACGAGGACCCGGTCGGCTTCACGGCGCTCTACGGGCTGCGTCGGCAGCTGCCGCCGGAGCTGGGCGCGATGATCGGCGAGAAGGTGCGCGGCCGCGGAGTGGGCCGCGAGGCCGAGCGGTTGACCGTCGCCCGGGCGTTCGAGGAGTTCGACGCCCACCGCGTCTACGGCAGGATCCCGGCGATCAACGAGCCGGCCAAGAAGGCCGTCACCTGGCAGGACTGGAAGTACGAGGGCACGATGCGCGAGCACATCCGCCGGCCCGACGGGACCCTGCTCGACTGCGAGCTGTGGGGAGTGACGCGCAGCGAGTGGGAGGCGCGCTGGAGCGGGTCGGGCGCTTGAGCTCGACCACCCCGGCCAAGGCAACCCTCGAGGCCGATCGCGGTGCTGCCGCCCACGGCGAGCAGTTCTTCCGCAGCGCCGAGTTCTTCGAGGCCGAGGGAGTAACCCACACCCTGATCGTGGAACGCGGCGCCGACCGTGCGGCGATCCCGCTCCTGGTCCGCGAGATCGAGGGCGCCGGGGGCGCACTCGATGCGACCTCGCCCTACTCCTACCCCGGCGGCGAGGTCACGGGCAACCCGATGGAGCCGGACGCGATCGACTTCTCAGCGACCGGCCTGGTCAGTCTCTTCATCCGGGACAGGCTCGGCGAGCCGCACGCCCTCGCCGGCCCCACAGCGCGCTCGATCGTGCTGGTCTCCGATCCGGAGCTACCGCGCAAGTCGCGGATGAGCGACCGCCAGCAGATGCGCAAGAATGACGCGGCGGGCTACGGGATCAGCCACCTGCCGGGTCCCGAGACGAGCGCAGAGCAGCGCGCCGAGTTCCACCGCGTATACACCGAGACGATGCACACGGTCGGGGCCGACCCGCGCTACCTCTTCGAGCCCGCTTACTTCGACCTGCTCTTCGCGGCGACCTCGAGCCGGATGTTCATCGCGACCGGCCCTGACGGCGACTGCGCGGCCGCCGCGATCACCGTGCTCAGTGACGACTTCCTCCACTACTACCTGTCGGGAACGGCCGACAGCCATCGGCGCCGGGCGCCCTCCAAGAACCTGATCAGCGCCGTCACCGATCACGGCGACGAGCTGGGCCTGCCGATGAACCTCGGCGGTGGAGTCACGCCGGGCGACGGCCTCGAGGAGTTCAAGCGCGGCTTCGCCAACACCGAGCTGCCATTCCACACCCACGAGGTGATCTGCGACCCCGAGCGGTACGCCCAGCTCAGCGCCGAGCGCGAGGCCGCCGACCCCGACTTCTTCCCCCGCTACCGCGCACCGCGGCCGGCCGGCGCCTAGCCGCGTTCGGCGGGGGTGCGGAAGCCCTTGCAGACGTAGCGGTTGCGCTTGGTCTCATAGCGCCGCGTGCGGACCTTGGCGAAGTACTCGACACCGCGCTTGGCTTTGTCCAAGCGGATCTTCCAGCTGCCATCCTGGCCGGAGACAGCGGTCCCGAGCGTTTTTGGCGCCCTCCGCGTCTCCCGCTTGAGCAGGATCTCGTGCTTGCGGTTGCAGCGCTCCTTGCCGTAGTGGAGCGCGCCGCGCGCCACGAGTGAGCGCGAGCTGCCGCGCTCGAGGTCGAGCCGCGCCCGGCTGGCGGGGTGGCGAACCACGATCTTCTTCTTCTCGCCGCGCGGGAGCCCACCCGTCCCACCCGTCCCGCCGTCGTCCGGCGGCGGCTTGTCGGCGTTATCAGCCATCCGCTCGTCCACGCGCCTGCGCAGCTTGGACATCTCCGCTCGCAGGTACCTGCCGGCGCACTCGGTGTAGTTGGTGTCGCTGTGGCTGAAGATCCGCTTGACCTTGATCCGCTTGCCCGAGGGCGTGCGGTTGCTGGAGCCGCCGCTGGAGCGTAGGTTGATCCCGCCCCGGGCCGGGACGCCATGCACGTCCAGCGCCCAGGCCAAGTACTTGGTCAATGCCCGGAACTCTTTGCCCGAGGGCTTCACGGAGGCGTGGTTGGCGATCGTCGCCACGCCCGTGGTCTGCGAGTTGTGCCCCTCTGCGTGGGCGCCGACGACCGGGCGCTTGAGGCCTCCCGCGCGGCCCTGGTAGACGTTGCCGAAGCGGTCCACGAGCGCGTTGTAGCCGATGTCGTTCCAGCCGTTGGCGTTGCGGTGGTAGCGGCAGATGCCGAGCACGATGCCGGGAGCCTCAGCCTCG
>JBBRAH010000015.1:0-66771 GCA_038206985.1 Solirubrobacterales bacterium | reverse complement strand
CTGACAGTCGACCACGCCCCACAGGGAGGCGGCGTCAGAGCTGTCAGCGGTGTCGTTGAAGATCGTCCGGCAACCGGCAGCCGTCATCGTCGCCTGGTCGAGACCACAACCGGTCGGCGTCGGGTCGGGGTCGGGCGTCGGCGTCGGCTCGGGCGTCGGCTCGGGCTCGGGCTCGGGCGTCGGCGTCGGCGTCGGCTCGGGCTCGACGATCACCTTCAGCTTCCCGCCCGTAACCCTCCTGCTCTTCAGTAGGCGGAGCCGCCTGTCGTGCTTGGTAGCGCGGCGGACCTTGCGGGTCACCCGCCTCATCTTCGACCGGCTCCGACGGGGGTGGTGTCGCCGTTTGGCGTGCAGCCTCGCCCAGGCGCGCCGCACCTGCATGGGCTCGATCTGGCGGACGTTGAAGACCAGGGCGCGCGGCGTTCTCTTGATCGGCTTGAAGGACTGCCTCTGCGCCGCCTCGGCGCTGTCGCCGGTGATCAGGAGGAGGAGCAGAACCATGAGGGTGGCGAGAAACGCCGCGTAGATCGTGCGTGCCGTCGGCGTGCTACCGCGGTGCTGTCCCCGATGATGCATTGTTTCGCTGTCCGTCCTTTTCCCGGTCGTGCCCCGGACCGAGCCGAGGCGAGGACGGGAGGCTGCGCCACGGGTTCAAGCCAAACCAGCGACGAACGAACGATCGGCCGGATGAACCCTCCTCATCCGATCGATGAACCCGGGGACCAGACGCCGAGAGCAGGCAGAGAATGGCTTAGAAAGGCGGTTGCACGGCCGCCGCGGCGAGGCACCGCTCGCCGGGCGGTGCGTTTCGGATGCGCTTCCGCACACCCTGCCGCAGGGCCCAGGCGGGGCCTTGCAGCGGGTATTGCAGGTGCGACGGCGCTGCGCTGAGCGCCGCCGCGCCGGTCGCTAGGGCGAGATACCGCCCGAGCCGCCCCCGGTGTCGGTCTCGGTCGTGGTCTCGGTGGAAGTCGTGGTCTGCGTCGAGCTGGAGGTCTGAGTCGAGGTTGAGGTCGACGGTTCCGTGGTCGAGGTCGTGCTCGGTTCCGAGGTGGTGGTCACGGTGGTCGTCTGCGGGGCCTGGGTGCTGTCGGCCTGATCGCCACCGTCCGCCGCGAGCGCGATGAGGGCGATCAGCAAGCCGATCACCACCGCCGCCACGAGGCCGATCGCCACCTTCTGGCCCGTTGACATCCCGCCACCTTCGGGATCGGGACTGCCGGGGGAGGTATCGCCGAACTCGTCGTAGGGGTCCTGTGCCGGGCGGCCCGAGCCCTCATCATCATCGAGGGGCATCCGGCGGGTTGGATCGTCGTGCATGGACGTAATCCTACCCTGGGGGACGGACGGCCGAGGACCGCAAGAATGCCGACTCCAGCAACTCGACGCCACGAACGATCTCGGTTTCGCTGATGATCAGCGGCGGCAGGAGCCGGATCGTCTCCGGATTCGGCGCGTTGACCACGAGCCCGAGGTCGAGGGCGGCGGCGGCGATGTCACGCGAGTCGCGGTCCTCCGAGACCCCTAGACCGAGCATCAGACCCCGGCCACGCACCACGTCCACGCCCTCGATCGAGGCACAAAGCCCCTCCAGTTGCTCGCCCCGATCCCGCACGTTGGCAAGCAGGTCCGGCTCGGAGAGGATGCTCAGTGCGGCGAGTGCGGCCCGGGCCGCGATCGGGCCGCCTGCGAAGGTCGAACCGTGATCGCCGAGCGCCAATCCATCGCCCAGCTCGGGAGCAATCATGCAGGCGCCCACGGGTAGCCCGCCACCAAGCGCCTTGGCGGCGGTCACCAGGTCAGGGCGGACCGGCCCGGACTCGAATGCCCAGAGCGTGCCCGTCCTCCCCATCCCGCACTGCACCTCATCGAAGGCGAGCAGCGCGCCGTGCGCGTCGCATGCCTCGCGGGCAGCGAACAGCACCTCGTCGGCAACCGGGTAGATCCCGGCCTCGCCCTGGACGGGCTCGAGCATCACCGCTGCCGTTGCAGGACCGACCGCCGCCCGCAGGGCGTCGGGATCGTCACGCGGGACGCCGACGAAGCCCTCAAGCAATGGGCCGAAGAAGTCGGCCCGGGCGAGCTTCACCGTGGCCGAGAGCGCGCCCATCGTCCTGCCGTGGAAACCGTCCTCGAGGACGACGATCTCCGGCCGCTCGATGCCCCGAGCGTGGGCGTGCTTGCGGACCACCTTGATCGCGGCCTCGCTGGCCTCGGTTCCCGTGTTGCAGAGGAAGCTGCGCCCGCCGAGGCTCGACTGGCCGAGCCGTTCGTGCAGCTCGATCGCGGGGGCCGAGTAGTAGAGGTTCGAGGTGCCAGCGATTTGCCCGGTCTGCTCGCGCACGGCGGCCACGATCTCCGGGTGGCAGTGCCCGGCGTTGTGCACCGAAAGACCGCTGAACAGGTCGAGGTACTCACGACCCTCGGCGTCCCAGAGCGCGCAGCCCTCGCCGCGGACGAACTCGACCGGGGCCCGCGTATAGGTCGGCATCGCGTAGCGCTGCTCGACCGCTCGCAGCGCCTCGACCCCGGAGCCGGCTGACCCGACCGGGCCGCTCACGGCGTCACCTTGGTGCCGATGCCGGCGTCCGTGAAGAGCTCGAGCAGGAGACTGTGCGGGCGCCGCCCATCGACGATGTGGGCCGACTGTACGCCGCCGCGGATCGCCTCCACGCAGGCACCGAGCTTTGGCCGCATGCCGCCCTGGAGGCCGGGCAGCGCCGCGACGACCTCCTCGACGGTGGCGAGTGAGATCAGCGAGTCCGCGTCCTCGACGTCGGCACGCCAGCCCTCGACGTCGGTCAGGAAGATGGCCTTGTAGGCGCGCAGGGCCGCGGCCACCTTGCCGGCGGCCGCGTCGGCGTTGATGTTGTAGGGGGTGCCCTCGCGGTCGGAGCCGGCGGAGGCGATGACCGGGATGTAGTCGCTGGCGATGTGGTTGAGGACGTCCACGTCGACGCGCTCGATCTCGCCGACGAAACCGACCTTCTCGGCCTCCGGCGCCGGGCGGATCTCGAACATCGTGCCGTCCTCGCCGGAAAGACCGACCGCGGGCTGCCCATGCCCGTTGAGCCGCTTGACGATGTCGGAGTTGACCTTGCCGAGCAACACCATCTTCGCGATCTCGACCGTCTCGCGATCGGATACGCGCAGCCCCTCGATGAACTCGACCTCCTTGCCGAGGCGCTCCATGTAGTGGGTGATGTCCGGCCCGCCGCCGTGCACGATCACGGGGTTCAGGCCCACATACTTGAGCAGCACCACATCGCGGGCGAAGTCGTCGCGCAGCGTGTCCTCGGTCATCGCCGCACCGCCGTACTTGATCACCACGGTACGCCCGTGAAACTCGCGGATGTAGGGCAGCGCCTCCAGCAGCGTGCCGACGCTGCCGCTGATGTCGGCCTGCCTCCCCCGCTCCTCGGCTGTGATCCGTCTCATGTCGTGTACTCCGCGTTGATCTTGATGTAGGTCTCGGTCAGGTCGCTGAAGTAGATCCAGGAAGTGGCTTCGCCGCGGTCGAGTCGCAGAGAGATCTCGGCCTCGGCCTCGGGGCCCGCCAGCTCAGTCGCGTCGATGCGGTCGGGGCCGAGCTCGGGGATGTCGCTCTCGCCGGCGAGGGCCATGCCGGCTGCCTGTGAGATCCGGCCCCAGTTGGGATCGCGACCGTAGAGTGCCGTCTTGACCAGCGGCGAGTTGGCGATTGCCCGCGCCACCCGATCGGCCTCGGCGGTGTCGCGAGCGTCGCTCACCTCGACCCGGCCGACGCGGCTGGCGCCCTCGCCGTCGGCCACGATTCCGATCGCCAGTTGCAGGAGCACGGCCTCGAGCAGCCCCTCGGGCAATGCCCGACCCGAGGTGCCGGTCGCCTGTAGGACCACGGTGTCGTTGGTGCTCATCTGCCCGTCAACCGTAATCCGTTCGAAGGAGTCGGCCACGGCCGCCCGCAGCCGACGCTCAGGCTCCTTGACGACCGCGTCGGTCTGCACGAAGCACAGCATCGTGGCGTAGCCGGGCTCAATCATTCCGGCGCCCTTCGCCTGGGCCGAGACGGTCACACCGTCGAGTTCGACCATGCAGCGCTTGGGGCCCTTGTCCGTGGTCATGATCGCCGCCGTGAAGTCAACTGCGGAGCCAGGCTCGAGGGCCGCGGCCGCGGCATCGATCCCCCGGAGCACGTCGTCGATCTGCAGCGGTACGCCGATCACGCCGGTCTCGGCAACGGCCACAGAGCGGGGATCGATTTCGAGAGCCTGCGCGGTGGCCCGTTGCATTGCCTCGGCATCCCGATATCCCTGCTCGCCGGTGGCGGCATTGGCGTTGCCCGAGTTGACGACCGTTGCCCGGACCGCGGCCGGGTCGCAAGCCTCACGGCAGAGCCGGATCGGAGCCGCCGCGGCGGCGTTACGGGTCAGCAAAAGCGCGGAGTCCACAGGAGAGGCCGGGTCGGCGAGCGCGACGATCCCAACATCGGTGCCGCCGTCGCCCTTGATCCCGCAGGCGACGCCCGCGGCCACGAAGCCGGACGCCAGCCCATCCGGGTCGAGTTCCGCCGTGCCGGTTGGTGGCTGTACCCAGCGCGAGCTGAAAAAGGGCTGGTCGTCGGCGGGGCTCACGAGATCCCCTCCGCCTCGGGCAGGCCGAACATCAGGTTGAGGTTCTGAACGGCCTGACTCGCCGCGCCCTTCCAGAGGTTGTCGATCACAGCGAAGACGAGGACGCGGCCCTCGGCCGAGAGCGTCGGGTGGATCCGGCAGATGTTGGTGTCGCGAACGTCACGGACGCCGGGCGCGGAGCCGACCAGCTCGACGAACTGCTCGTCCCCGTAGCGACTCTCGTAGAGCTCGCTGAGCTCGGTCGCATCAAGCGCGCGCGTGGGCTTGATGTAGCAGCTCACCAGCTCGCCCTGGTCGAGCGGCATCAGATGTGGGACGAACGTCATGGGCGGCGCAGCGCCGTCCGAACCGCCGAGCAGCGCCAGCTCCTGGGCAATCTCGGGCTGGTGCCGATGCCCGGCGACCCCGTAGGGAGAGACGTTCTCGTCGACGGTGACGAAGTGCAGGCGATCGCCACCCCCGCGTCCCGCGCCGGAGACACCTGACTTGGCGTCCACGACCACGTCCTCGATCAGCCCCGCCGCGGCGAGCGGCGCGAGAGCGAGAATCGTCGCGGTCGGATAGCAGCCGGGATTGGCGACCAGCTGGGCGTTGCAGATCTGCTCTCGGTGCAGCTCGGGTAGCCCGTAGACCGCGTCAGCGAGCAGCTCCGGGGCGCCGAGCTCGCCGTACCACTGCTTGTAGACCTCGGGGTCGTGCAGCCTGAAATCGGCCGAGAGGTCAACCACCGAGAGTCCGAGGCCACGCAGGCCATCGACGGTCGGGGCCGCCGCACCATGCGGGTAGGCGACGATCGCGGCCTCGCAGTCTTCGATCTCGTCGAGGTCCAGCTCGGTGAGCTGCAGGGGCACCCGGTAGCGCGGGTAGAGATCCGAGAGCGGCACGCCGGCATCGGAGCGCGAGGTGACGTGAACCAGCTCGAGGCGCGGGTGGCGCCAGACGAGGTGAGCCGACAAGGCCCCCGCGAAACCGGAGGCGCCCGCGACAAGCACCCGCGCCACAGGCTTGCCGTCGAGTGGTTGCTTGGAGACCTCAGCCACGGAGTTCACCACCGATCGCGGCCACGGCGGCGACGATCGCCTCCCGGCGTTCGGCCACCTCGGCATCGGTCAGGGTCCGGTCCGAAGCCCGGAACTCGAGCCGCAGGGCCAGGCTGCGCTTGTCGGCACCGACCTGTTCGCCCTCGTAGACGTCGAAGATGCGCGCGTCGCGCAACAGCTCACCGCCGCCCGAGATCACCGCAGCGTGCACGTCGGCCGCGGCCACCCCGCCCCCGATCACGATCGCCAGATCCTCATAGGCGGCAGGGAAGCTGGTCAGGTCTTCGTAGATCTCGGCGCCCTCGCCGGCCACGCCGATCAGGGGCCCGGCATCGAGCTCGAAGGCGACGGCGGCGGGCAGGTCGGCCGCCTCGGTGATCCGCGGATGCAGTTCGCCGACCCAGCCGGCGGGTCGGCCATCGATGAGCAGCGTCGCGGCACGGCCGGGATGCAGGAAGGGCGCGGCGTCGGCCTCCAGCGCGATCAGCTCGAGTGGCGCCCGCAGAGACGCGCAGAGCAACTCAAGCAGGCCCTTGCCCAGGTAGAAATCAGCGGGCGCGCCGTCCCCGCGCCAGCCAGGCTCGCTCAGCGAGCCGGCGACGAGTGCTGCGAGCCGGTGCGGCTCGCGAGCCGGTGCGGGCCGCTCGCCCGCGAAACGGCCATCGAGCACACCCCCGGCCCTCGGGGGCTCCTCGGGCAGGTACACCCGGCCCGAGCCGAAGAGGGCGACGTGCGCGGAGCCACGGGCCAGGTTCAGCGAAGCCGCCTCGATCAGGCCGCCGATCAGCTCCATCCGCATCACCGACTGGTCCTCCGACAGCGGGTTGTGGACGACCACGCCCGCGGGCGGTAGTCCGAGCGCCGCCCGGGCGTCCGGTGCGACGAAGCTCCAGGTGACAGCCTCGTCGAGGCCGGCGTCCCGCAGAACGTCTTCAGCGCGGCGCAGGAGTCGCTGGTGGGGCTCCAGCCCACCCGCGCCGGGTGGACGCTGGGGCAGAGTGGCCGGGAGGTGCTCGTCGATTCCGTGGATGCGACCGACCTCCTCGACCAGATCGACCTCGCGGGTGACGTCGAAGTGCCGGTCGGCCGGGACGTCGACCCGCAGGGTCTCCTCCGCCTCGCCGGCAGCCACGCCGAAGCCGAGCCGCCGCAGATACCCGGTGGCTTCTTCACGCGGGATCTCCATGCCCAGCAGGCCGCCGATCCGTTCCTCGCGCAGCTCCAGATCGAAGGGCGCGTAACTCTGGTGGCCGGCGTCGACATCGATCGTGCCGGGAACGAGCGTGGCACCGCAGAGCTCGACGAACAGCGCTGAGGCCAGCCGCTGCCCGCGCAGCACCAGTTCCGGGTGCAGTTGCTTCTCGAACCGCGTCGAGGCCTCCGAGCGCAGGCCGAGCTTGCCCGAGGTGGTGAGAATGTTGGGCCCGTTCCAGGTGGCGGCTTCCAGCAGCACTCGCGTCGTCTGCTCCGAGACCTCCGAGACCTGGCCGCCCATGATCCCGGCGATGCCCGAGGGGCCGTTCCGGTCGCAGACGAGCATGGCCTCGGCGTCGAAGGTGCGCTCGACATCGTCGAGGGTCGTCATCTTCTCGCCCTCGCCCGCCCGCCGGACGATGACCTCGCCGTCGGGGACCTTGTCGAGGTCGAAGGCGTGCAGGGGCTGGCCGGTGAGCAGCATCACGTAGTTGGTGATGTCGACGACGTTGTTGATCGGCCGCTGCCCCGCGGCCATCAGGCGCTGTTTGAGCCACAGCGGCGACGGACCGATCTCTATCCCGGTGAAGACGCGGGCGGTGAAGCGCGGGCAGAGCTCCGGATCCTCGACCCGCACCGAGGCGTAGTCGTCGACGCTGCCCTCGCCGGTGGCCTCGGGCTCCTCGGCCCAGGGCTCGGCGGCGAGCGTGTTGCCGGTGATCGCGTGCAGCTCGCGGGCGACGCCGTAGACCCCGAGGCAGTCGGGCCTGTTCGGCGTGATCTCCAGCTCGAGCACCGGATCGGAGATCGGCACAACCCGGCCCAGTGGGTCGCCCGGTGCGATTGCAGGATCAGAATCGGCCGGCAGTTCGAGGACGGCGATCCCGTCGGATTCGGCGCCCACCTCCATCTCGGTCTCCGAGAGAATCATCCCGCTGGACTCGACTCCGCGCAGCTTCGCCTTGCCGAGCTTCTGGCCGCCCGGCATCACCGCTCCGGGGAGCGCCACGGCGACGCTCTGCCCCGCGGCCACGTTGGGAGCACCGCAGACGATCGTGCGCGGCTCCTCCTCGCCGACATCGACTGTGCAGACCTTGAGCCGGTCCGCGTTCGGGTGCTGTTCGGCGCTGAGCACCGAGCCGATCACGAAACCGTCCTCGGCCGGAGCGCCGGCGTGGGCAATCCGCTCGACCTCGGTGCCGGTCATGGTGAGGCGCTCGGCGAGCCGGCCCGGGTCCATGCCGGGGTCGCAGTAGACCCTGAGCCAGCTGTAGGGGACCTTCATCAGAACTGCTCCAGGAAGCGGGCGTCATTGTCGAAGAAGAGCCGCAGGTCCGGGACGCCGTAGCGCAGCATCGCGACCCGCTCGATGCCGACTCCGAAGGCGAAGCCCTGCACCGTGTCCGTGTCGTAGCCGTTCTCGGCGACGAATCCGAAGACGTTGGGATCGATCATCCCAGCCCCGAGGATCTCCAGCCAGCCGATGCCCTTGCAGAGGTTGCAGCGGCCGCCGCCGGACAGCTCGCCGGTTCCCGAGCAGCGGAAGCAGGAGACGTCCACCTCGACGCTGGGCTCGGTGAAGGGGAAAAAGTGCGGTCGGATACGCACCTCGCGGTCGGGTCCAAAGATCGCCCGGGCAAAGGTGAGCAGCGTGCCGTGCAGGTCGGCCAGGGTGATCCCCTCGCCGACGGCCAGGCCCTCGACCTGGTGGAACATCGGCGTGTGGGTGGCGTCGGAGTCGCGTCTGTAAACGGTGCCAGGGACGACGATGAACAGCGGCGGCGAGCCGTTCTCCATGGCCCGCACCTGCATCGGCGAGGTGTGGGTGCGGAGCAGCACGTCGCGGGGACCGGGCGCGAGCTCGAGCGGCGCGCCGTCCGTGCCGTAGAGCGGGACCTCGTCCGCCAACGTCCCCGCATCGACGTAGAAGGTGTCCGCCAGCATGCGCGCCGGGTGACCCGGGGGATGGTTGAGCGCCGTGAAGTTGTAGTAGTCGTGCTCGATCTCGGGCCCCTCCATCACCCGGTAGCCGAGCCCGCAGAAGATGTCCTCGATCTCGCGCCGGGTCCGGGTCAGCAGGTGAAGATGGCCGGGCTGCACGGGCGGGGTACCCGGCAGCGTGATGTCGATCGCGTCGCTGCTCAGCCGGCTGTCGAGCTCGGAAGCCTCCAGAGCCTCGAGGCGCTCGGCGAGCTGGGCTTCCAGACCCTGACGTACCTGGTTACCGAGCTTGCCGACCGGGCCCCGCTGGTCGGGCTCGAGGCCGCCGATGCCGCGCAGGATCGTGGTCAGCTCCGCCTTCCGGCCGAGGTAGCGGACCCGCAGCTCCTCGAGCTCGGCCGCCGAGCCGGCGGCGCCGATCGCCGTGGCCGCCTCGGTCTGGATCTGTTCGATTCGCTCAAGCATCAGTCTGCGTCCCCTCCCAGGAAGACCGGGTGGCAGCGCCGGCCGACGATATCCGGTGCAGGGCGATCGCCGCCGCCGCCGCGACGTTGAGCGACTCGGCGCCCTCGGCCACAGCGATCGTGGCGCGCCCCTCGCAGGCCTCCAGCGTCGCCGGGCTGAGCCCGTCACGCTCGGCGCCGAGGCAGAGTGTCGCCGGACGAATGCGCGCGATCTCGGCCTCGAGATCGGCGCCTCCGTGAGCGTCCAGCGCGAGCCGTGGCCCGGGAGTCGAGCCCAGCCCGCCTCGCGAGGGCGGGTTGGCGAAGAGGGCTCCCATGCTTGCCCGCACGGCCTTCGGCCCCCAGGGATCGGCGCAACCGGGACCGAGCACCACCCGGGCGCCGCCGAGCGCGGTCGCGGTCCGCACGATCGTGCCCACGTTGCCGGGGTCGACGACGCCCTCGAGGTACGCGCAGCCTCCGGACCCGGCGGCGGGCTCACTGGCGGGTATCGGCCAAACCGCGATCACGCGGGTGCCGGAGCCAAGTGCCGAGACCTGGTCCAGGACCTCCGGTAGAACGGCAATCGGCACCAGATCGAGCTGTTCACCGGCGAGCGCCGCTGCTCTGTCCGCGTGCGCCGGGACCAGGACCAGCTCGGGCCGGCAGCCCGCACGGAGCCCGGCGGCGAGCAGATCTTCCCCTTCGCTCACGAACAGGCCCTCCTGCTCGCGCGCCCGACGCTCGGCCAGCCGGCGAATCAGCTTGAGCTTCTCGTTCTGGGGGCTGGTGATGACTTCGTCGGGGCTCATCTGGGTTGATCTCACTGTGTCAGGGAACAAAAAAGGGCGGCCGCTGTGCGGTCCGCCCGGGAGAGGTTGCTATGCGTCCGTGGCTACGCCACGGCCTCCCGGGCCAGGTCAGCAAATCGGCGGAAAGCCTCGGGATCGTGCACGGCGAGATCGGCCAACATCTTGCGATTGACCTCGATGCCCGCCTGGTTGAGGCCGTGCATAAACTCGGAGTAGCTCATCTCGTTCTGACGCGCGGCGGCGTTGATCCGCGTGATCCACAGGCGGCGGAACTCGCGCTTGCGGTTGCGGCGGTCGCGGTAGGCGTAGTTGCCCGAGCGCATGACCTGCTCGTTGGCGAAGCGATAGCTGGAGTGCTTGCGACCGTAGTAGCCCTTGGCCTGATCCAGAGTCTTCTTGCGCCGCCGCTTGCGAGCGACGGCGTTGGTTGCGCGGGGCATCGGCTAGCGCCCCTTCCTGCCGGCAAGCAGGTGGTTGACCCGCTCCGAATCAGCCTTGGCGATCACCGAGGGGTTGCGCATCTGGCGCTTGCGCTTGGGCGACTTCTTCTCGAGAATGTGGCTCGAGAACGAGCGATGGCCCCGGAGCTTGCCCGTGGCCGTCTTCTTGAAGCGCTTCTTCGCGCCGGAATGAGACTTCATCTTCGGCATCGAACGCGGTATTGAAGCAAAGCCGGCCGCCCGGCGCTGCCGGAGGCACCAGCCGCGGACGAATCAGGCCTTGCCGGCTTCCTTGGAGGGCGCCAGCACCATGTGCATGTTGCGGCCCTCACGCTGCGGCGCCTGCTCGACGATCGCGATCTCCTCGAGGTCCTCGAAGAGCCGGTCGAGGAGCATCCTGCCGCGCTCGGGATGGGCCTGCTCGCGGCCGCGGAACATGATCGTCACCTTGACCTTGTCCTTCTTGTTGAGGAAGCGGGCGACGTGACCCTTCTTGGTCTCGTAATCGTGGTCGGCGATCTTGGGGCGCAGCTTGATCTCGCGCACGTTGACCTGCTGCTGGTGCTTGCGGGCCTGCTTGGCCTTCTGCTCCTGCTCGTACTTGTACTTTGAGTAGTCGAGGATCTTGCAGACGGGCGGGCGCGAATCGGGCGCGACCTCGACGAGATCGAGGTCGGCCTCTGAGGCGCGCTTGCGCGCCTCATCAGTCGCGACCACCCCGACCTGCTCGCCGTCGGCGTCGATCAGGCGAACCTCACGAACGCGAATCCGTTCGTTGGTCCTCGTCGGGTCCCGGTCAGGGGGACGCCGGTCGAAACGTCGCGGAACCGGCACTAGTGGAGGGAGACGCGGAGCTTCAAATCAGCTGCGGAGAGAGGGAGTGCATCCAGATCAGCACAGGGGACGACACGGGCGCTCAAGTGCGCGACGGGGTGTCGTTGCCTTGCATTGGCCCGCAGTATACGCACGGTCAGCCATTCAGTCGAGACGCCAGGGCCGCCGGCGCCATCGCGCCGAGCTCACCGTCGTCGTGGGAGCGCACCGAGGGCTCGCCCGATTCCGCCTCGCGGTCGCCGAGGACGAGCATGTAGGGCGCCTTGGAGAGCTCGGCGTCGCGGATCTTCTTGCCCACCGATTCGGTCCGGCCATCCACCCTGCTGCGCACGCCGAGCGCCTTCAGTTCGGCCGCGACCTGCTCGGCTGCATCGAGGTGGCGGTCGGAGACGGGCAGCACCACGGCCTGAGTCGGCGCCAGCCAGTCGGGAAAGCGGCCGCCGTGATGCTCGATCAGGATTCCGGCGAAGCGCTCCATCGAGCCGAGCAGCGCGCGATGGATCATCAGCGGACGGTGCTCGGCGTTGTCGGCGCCCTGGTAGGTGAGCTCGAAACGCTCCGGCATGAAGAAGTCGATCTGGCAGGTACCCAGCTGCCAGGAGCGGCCCAGGGCATCAGTCACGTGGAAGTCGATCTTCGGCCCGTAGAAGGCGCCGTCGCCGGGGTTGACGCGGTACTCCCTCCCGATCTTCTCGAGCGCCCCCCGCAACATCTGCTCGGCCTGCTCCCACTCCTCATCGCTGCCGATCGACTTCTCCGGCCGGGTGGAGAGCTCCACATCGACATGCTCGAAGCCGAACCGCTCGTAGAGCTCGTCGATCGCCTCAACGATGTCGATCACCTCGTCCGGCGCCTGCTCGGGCGTGCAGTAGACGTGGGCATCGTCCTGGGTGAAGGCGCGGACCCGGAGCAAGCCGTGCAACACGCCCTCCCGCTCGTAGCGGGAAACGCGCCCGAACTCGGCGAGACGCAGAGGCAGCTCGCGGTAGGAGTGACGCTCGACGTCGAAAACGAGGCAGGCGCCCGGACAGTTCATCGGCCGCACGGCGAAGCGGCGCGCGTGTTCGTCGCGATCGCGCTCGGAGGGCTCGGCGAAGAACATGTTCTCGCGGTAGTTCTCGTAGTGGCCGCTGCGGTGCCAGAGCTGCTCATCGAGGATCTGCGGGGTCTCGATCCGCACGTATCCCCGCTTGTCGAGCTGCGCCCTGACCTCGGCCTCGATCAGGTCGAGCAACACCGTTCCCTGCGGCAGCCAGAAGGGCATTCCGGGGGCCTCTTCCCTCAGCGCGAACAGGCCGAGCTCAGGCCCGAGCTTGCGATGATCGTTGGCGCGAGCCGCCTCGATCGCCTCCTCGTGGGCGACGAGATCCTTCTTGCTGAAGAACGCGGTGCCGTAGATCCGGGTGAGCATCTCGCGGGTCTCGTCACCCCGCCAGTAGGCCCCGGCAACCGAGTTCAACTTGACCGCTTTGATCCGATCCGTGCTCGGAGCATGCGGGCCCCGGCAGAGGTCGGTGAAGGGGCCGTTGCGGTACAGCGAAACGGTCTCGACGCCCTGATCGCGCACCAGGTCCTCGATCAACTCGACCTTGAAAGGCTGCTCTTCAGCCCGGAAGCGCTCGAGGGCTTCGGCCACGGGGATGTCGCTGCGCTCGAACTCCTCGGCCACCTCGATGTGCTCGGCCATCTTCGCCTCGATCGCACCGAAGTCGTCCTCGGTGACCTTGACGCCCTCGGGGAACTGGAAGTCGTAGTAGAAGCCGTTGGCGATCGGCGGCCCGATGGAGACCTTGGTTCCGGGCCAGAGCTCGCTCACCGCGGTGGCCATCACGTGAGCCGCGTCGTGGCGAATCAGATCAAGGGCCTCGGGGCTCTTCGCGGTGATGATCTCGAGCTCCGACCCGTCGGGCAACTCGAAGGCGAGGTCGGCGACCTCGCCGTCGACCTTTACGGCGAGCGCCGCCTTCGCCAATCCCGGACCGATAGCGGCGGCGGCATCGGCGCCGACGGAGCCTCGCTCGAGCTCGAGCGAGGTCCCGTCAGGCAGCTTCACGAAGATCGCGGACACGGCCGCTGATCCTAGTGGGCTCTCCGCGAGTGCCGCCCCCGGGCGATCCGTCACTTGCAACCTGCCCGCGGTCGCCGCCGAGGCCCCGACGGTGACGCTACGATCCGGCGCGCTATCCGGCTAGTGAGTCGGAAGGCCACCGACGAAAGCGGGTATCCCGAAAATGAGGGTTGGAATTGACCTCGTATCGGTCGCCTCGATAGAAGGGTCCGTTCAAGAGCATGGAGATCACTACTTGCAGCGTGTCTACACGCCGGCAGAGCTCGAGGACCGGCGGGTTGCCTCGGAGCCCGACACCGAGCGTCTCGCGACCACGTTCGCGGTCAAGGAGGCGACGATGAAGGTGCTCAGGCCGAGCGAGGAGGACGCGGTGCCCTGGAGGTCGATTGAGGTCCGCCGCGAGTCGTACGGCGCGCTTCGGATCGAGCTGAGTGGCCGCGCGGCGGAACTCGCGGCCGACGCGGGCATCGGCGCTCTGGCAGCCAGCGCAACCCGCGAGGCCGGCTTCGCTGCCGCCCTCGTCATAGCCACAGACGAGATCGTGGAGCGTTAGATGATCGAGCAGATCCGTCAGGTGCTCGCTGACCAGGCCCGCCTGACAGTCGAAGCCGCTGGGATCGGGGAGAGCGAGAGTCTCTACGACGCCGGCATGACATCGCACGCCAGCGTCAACGTGATGCTCGGTCTCGAGGACGAATTCGACGTAGAGTTTCCCGATCGGATGCTGCGCCGCGATGTCTTCGAGAGCATAACCTCGATCTGCGCCGCGCTGGAGGAGATCCGCGGAGAGGTGGCCGCATGAGCCCGAACAACGATCGCGATGCTTCATTCATCGCCTCGATTGTCTCGGTTGCCGAGGAGCACGCTGCGCCCAACGCGGCCGAGGTGGACCGCGAAGCCCGGTTTCCCATCGAGACGGTCGACGCGCTCCGCGAGCTCGGTGCGCTGTCGGCCTACGTCCCGGCCGAACTGGGCGGAGCGGGAGTCTCCTTCGAGGCGCTCGCGAGGGCCTGCTTTGAGCTCGGCAGACGATGCGGCGCCAGCGCGATGGTCTTTGCCATGCACCAGATCCAAGCGGTCACGCTGGTCCGCCACCGCGACGCTTCCGCCTGGATCGACTCCTACCTCGGGGATCTGGTCGCCGAGCAGCGTCTGATCGCCTCGGTCACCTCGGAGATCGGTACCGGTGGCGACATGGGGCGCTCCGTCGCGGCCGTCACCCCGGAGGCCGACGGGAGCGTCAGCTTCGAAAAGCAGGCCCCCACGGTCAGCTACGGAGCCCATGCCGACGATCTGCTCACCACACTCCGGCGCGACCCCGACGCCGATCCCGGCGATCAGGTAGCGGCGCTTCATCACAAGCATCAGACCACGCTGGAGCCGACCGGGGATTGGGATCCTCTGGGCATGAGGGGCACCTGCTCGCCCGGCTTCGTTGTCAAGGCGCGCTTCAACCCCGAGCAGGTCGTCGGCACCCAGTTTTCACGCGTCGCCTCCGAATCCATGGTCCCGGTCTCCCACATCCTCTGGTCGCATCTTTGGCTCGGGATCGCCACCGACGCCTTCGACCGGGCTCGGGCCTTCGTCCGCGAGGCAGCCCGCCGCAAGCCCGGTGAGCCCCCGCCGAGCGCGATCAGCCTCTCCCAGTTGATGAGCGAACTCACCCCGCTTCGCGCGGAGGTCGGGCTGGCACTGCGGGAGTTCTGCGAAGCCTCCGAGACTGACCGCGAGGCGCTCTCGACCATGGGCAGCGTGCTGCGCTTCAACAATCTCAAGATCGCCGCCTCCGAACAGGCGCCCAGGGTCTGCCAGGGGGCGCTCGGCGTGACCGGGATCATGGGCTTCAAGAACGACACTCCGTTCAGTGTCGGGCGTCACCTGCGCGACACCATGTCGGCCTGTCTGATGGTGGCCAACGAGCGGATCCACAAGACCAACGCGAGCCTGCTGCTGATCGCCAAGGAGGTCTGATGGCGGACTTTCGCGCCGGAACCTCCGAGCAGGAGGCGTTCCTCGCCAAGCTCCTGGAGGCGGGGGTCTTGATCGACAGCGGGGTTCCGGGCGTCTATGGGCGCAGCAGCACCTTCGAGCTGATCACCGAACGCTTCGCCGGGCTGATCACCGCGATTGCCGCTGCCGAGGGCGCGGAGTCGCTGCGATTCCCACCGCTTCTCCCGCGGCGCCAACTCGAGGACGCCGACTACCTGGGCTCGTTTCCGCATCTGGCGGGAACGATCTGGGGCTTCGAGGGCGATGATTCCGACGCCACTCTTCAGCAGGAGCTCGCCTCCGGTCACCAGGACTGGAGCCGCTTTCAGGTGATGGGGGATCTGGTACTGACACCGGCCGCCTGCTACCCCGTATACCCGGCCGTTGCAGCCCGCCCTCCCCTCGATGACGAGGGTGCGCTGATCGACGTCGGTGCCGCCTACGTCTACCGCAACGAGCCCTCCAGCGATCCAGCCCGGATGCAGATGTTCCGCCAACGGGAGCTGGTCCGGATCGGTGCGGCCGAGACTGTGCACAGCTGGCGTGAGCAGTGGCGAGAACGGGCCGTGGAGCTGCTGGACTCGGTCGGGATCGAGGTAGAGCTGCAGGTGGCGACAGACCCCTTCTACGGCCGCAGCGGCAGGATGATGGCCGCCAGCCAGCGGCAGCAGGAGCTCAAGTTCGAGGTCGTCTGCGACCTTGGTGGGGCGGAGCCGACGGCATTGGCATCGTTCAACTACCACCAGACCCACTTCGGGACCGCGTTCGGGATCGAGCTCGCCGACGGTTCGCCCGCCCACACTGCTTGCCTTGGGTTCGGCCTCGAGCGCATTGCCCTGGCGCTGATCCGAACCCACGGCTTGGACCCGGATGTCTGGCCCGAGCAGATCGGCCAGGCACTGAGCGGCGCGCGGTGAACGGACAGGACATGGTCAGTTTGTTCGGCCTCGAACCGGCCGCCTACCAACCCCATCCCATCCATCTCGCCGAGGGCCGCACCTACACCGAGACCAACTGCTACGCAGACATCCTGATCGAACTGCTTCATGCCCGCGGCGACGAGCCGCTGGCGGCGACCGGCTTCACCGTGCGAATGGACTTCGAGGGGGACCAATGGACGTTCTTCAAGCCGCCCCCCGAGGACCTCGAAGCCCTGTTCGGCGTGGACGTGCATGAGATGCAGCCCTATCGCCCCCTACCTCTGCAGATATATGAGCAGATCGCTGCCGGTCGGACCCTGATCGTGGAGCTGGACTCCTGGTACCTGCCCGACACGTCAGCCACCTCCTATCGACGCGAGCACGTCAAGACCTCGGTCGTCGCCGAAGCAATCGACCCACACGCCGAGCGTTTCCGCTACTTCCACAACCGCAGCCTGCACGAGCTCGAGGGCGAGGACTACCGCGGGGTCTTCAGGCAGGGTCGCCCGTTCTCCGCGGACGTTCTCCCTCCCTATACCGAGCTGGTCCGCTTCGACCGCGGGGGGCGGTTGAGCGGGGAGCCACTGAGAGCGCAGGCTCTGGAACTGCTGCGCGGGCATCTCGCCAAGCGCCCGGAGACCAACCCCTTCAACCGCTTCGGAGACCGGCTGACAGTTGTGCTGCCGAGCCTGCTCGAGGGCGACGCCGCGACCTACCACGACTTCGCCTTCGCGACCGCTCGCATGTTCGGCTCGGCCTTCGAAATCACGGCGTCCCATGTGCAATGGCTACTCCAGGACGAAGGCGCAGAGGCGGCCGAGGCGCTGGGGCGGATCGTCGCCGGGTCCATGGTGCTGTCGCTGAAGCTTGCCAGGCGTAAGCCCTTCGATCCGCTGCCGCTGCTCGGCGAGCTCGGCGAGGCCTGGGATTCGGCGATGGCGTCCCTCGAAACGAAGCTCGCCTGAGCCGTGGCAATGCTCGGGCGTGACGTCGAGGTCGAAGGAGAGAGGGTGCTTGCCCTCGAGCACGGCTGGGAGGCGATCGGAGTAGCGGCGGACAGCCTCGGCGATCCGCGCGAGCTGGACGATCTGGACCTATCGCGTGCAAGCGTCCCGGGGACCGCCGCGTCAGTCGTCATGAATCCGGGCGACGCGGAGCTCGCGCGGGACCTGGACGCCGAGGACTGGTGGTTCCGGACCCGGTTCGATTTTGCTCCGCTCGAGCCGGGCGAGG
Organism: Solirubrobacterales bacterium; assembly: GCA_038206985.1. Classification (GTDB taxonomy): domain Bacteria; phylum Actinomycetota; class Thermoleophilia; order Solirubrobacterales; family 70-9; genus CAXMST01. The sequence goes on along the minus strand of JBBRAH010000015.1, from coordinate 49,244 downwards.
AGGCAACCCTCGAGCTCGACGGGATCGCCACCGTCGCCGAGGTCTTCCTCAACGGCGAGCTCATCCTCGAGAGCCACTCGATGTTCGCGCGGCACGCGATCGACGTCGGGGAGCACCTCGCTGGCAGCAACGAACTGGCGATCCGCTGCAGGGCGCTGGCTCCCCTGCTCGCTGAGCGGCGGCGCCCCCGGGCGCGCTGGCGAACCCGTGTCGTCGAGCAGGCGAACCTGCGCTTCTTCCGCACGATGCTCCTGGGCAGGGCAGCCGGGTTCGCCCCCGGGCCTCCAACGGTCGGTCCATGGCGCCCGATTCGCATACGGCACAGGCGTCAGTGGGCACTCGAGGAATTGCACCTGCGAACCGGCCTCGAGCACCCCGAAGGGCGCCTCGCGGTTCGCGCGCGGTTTCGGACGCTCGCCGGCTCAGCGCCCGAGTCGGTCGAGATCGAAGTCGAGGGGCGCTCCGGTCCGCACCGGGCGTCGCTCGAGCTCGAGCAGCTTCCCGAGGGGAGGCTGCTGGCCTCGGGGGATCTGCGGATCGCCGACGTCGAGCGCTGGTGGCCCCACACCCACGGAGACCCCGCCCTGTATGAAGTCGCACTTGAGATCGAAACGGGCGGCGAATCGCGGCGGATAGAGGCCGGGAACGTCGGGTTCAGGAGCGTGGCGGCCGGGCCCGGACCGGACCACGACATCGAGACAGACGGCCTCGACCTGCACCTCAACGGAGTCGCGATCTTCGCCCGGGGAGCCGTCTGGACGACACCTGACCCCGTCGGGCTCGCGCCCAGCCGGGCGCAGCTGCGGCGCTCGATCGAGCTGGCCCGCGAGGCGGGGCTGAACATCCTCCGGATCCCCGGGACAGGCGCGTATGAGAGCGGCACGTTCCACGACCTGTGCGACGAGCTCGGGATGCTCGTCTGGCAGGACTTCATGTTCGCCAACTTCGACTATCCCCTCGCCGACGACGGCTTCAGAGAGATCGTTGAAGCCGAGGCCACGCAGATCGCCTCGGAGTTGACCGGGCGGGCGAGCACGGTGGTCTTCTGCGGTAACAGCGAGGTCGAGCAGCAGGCGGCGATGTTCGGAGCCGGCCCCGAAGCCGGCCGCGGTGCGCTGTTCTACGAGCTGCTCCCGGGTGTGCTCGAGTCGTTCGACAGCGATGCCGTCTACGTACCCTCCGCTCCCTTCGGCGGCAACCTACCGTTCCGCCCCGATCGCGGCCTGGCCAGCTACTTCGGCGTTGGCGGCTACCGGCGGCCGCTCGGCGACGTGCGCCGCGCCGATGTGCGTTTCGCGGCAGAGTGCCTGGCCTTCGCCAACGTGCCGGCTCCCGAGACGCTGGTCGAGCTGTTCGGCGTGGCGTCGACTCCTATCCCCCACCATCCCGCCTGGAAGTCCGGGGTGCCACGGGACCTCGGCACGGGCTGGGACTTCGATGATGTCCGCGACCACTATCTGGAGCTTCTCTACGGCGTCGATCCCGTCTCCCTGCGCAGCGTCGACCCCGAGCGCTACCTGGAGCTCTCCCGGGCGGTCAGCGGCGAGGTGATGGCCGAAGTCTTTGGCGAATGGCGCCGGGCCGGGAGCAGCTGCGCCGGGGGGATCGCGCTGTGGTGGCAGGATCGTCGGCCGGGGGCAGGATGGGGCCTGCGGGACTCCGCCGGCCGGCCCAAGGCAGCGCTGCAATACCTCTCCAGAGCGCTCGCCCCGGTGGCGACCTGGTTCACCGACGAAGGCCTGGGCGGCCTATCCGCTCACATCGCCAACGACCGCGCCGAGCCGCTGCGAGCGCGGCTCGTGATCAGCGTTTACCGCAACTTCGAACAGCTCGTGGGGCAGGCAGCGGAAGAGCTTGAGCTGGCGCCGCGATCTACAGTGACTCGTGACGTGGAGGCGATGCTGGAGCGATTCTGCGACGCGAGCTGGGCCTACCGCTTCGGACCGCCGGCCCAGGATCTGATCGTCTCCTCGCTGCAGGCGCCCGGCGCGGAGTTCCCCACCTCCCGCTCGTTCTTCTTCCCTGCCGGCAGACCAACCGGACAAGAGGCCGCCGGGCGTATCGGCCTGGAGGCCGAGGCCCGCGCTGGCGCGGGAGGCACGATCGAGGTCAGCATCCGCACCCGCCGCATGGCCTACGGGCTGCACCTTGACGCGCCTGGCTTTACTCCCTCGCAGGACTGGTTCTCGCTCGAACCCGGCGGCGAAGCGACCCTCAGGTTGCAGCCTCTGCAACCGCAGGACAGAATCGACGCCGTGATGGTCAGGGCCCTGAATCTCGAGGGAGCGATTCGGGTCCCGTGCGAGAGGCCGGGTCGTGAACACGGCCGCTGAGGCGCTCTACATTCCCTGCGGTGGGGCCGACGCCTGCTTCGGCCTCCTGCATACCCCCGAGGGCCAGGATCCGCCGCGAGTCGGAGTGCTCATGGTGCCCCCGTTCGGCTGGGACGACATCAGCTCTTACCGGAGTCGCCGGCACTGGGCGCTGCAGCTCACGGCTGCCGGCCGCACCGTGCTTCGCATCGACCTCCCCTCCACCGGCGACAGCCCCGGCTCCCCCCGGGATCCCGACCGCCTTGGAGCATGGTCTCACGGCGTTGCCGTGAGCGCGGACCTACTGCGCGAGCGCGGTTGCGAGCACCTGGTCGCGATCGGCATGGGCCTCGGCGGCCTGGTCACCGTGGCAGCACTGCAGAATGGCGCCGCAGTCGACGACCTGGTGCTCTGGGCAGTCCCCGCACGCGGCTCGAGGCTCGTCCGCGAGTTGCGAGCGTTCGCCCGTCTCAACGCAATCAACCCGGAGCCGGGCGAGGCGGCGACGTCGCCGGCAGGCGAATCGGAAGGCGCCCTGGAGGTGAACGGCTATCTGCTGACAGGCGACACGGTCGCTGCCCTGGAGGCGCTCGATCTCTCGGATCTGAATCTTTCCGAGCACCCCGGCCGTCGGGCGATGGTGCTCGGGCGCGATGGGATCTCGCCCGACCGCAGGCTGATCGCCGCCCTGAGCGACGCGAACGTCGAGGTCACCGTGGGTGACGGCGCCGGCTTCACGGAGATGACCAACCACCCCGAGCAGGCCCTGCCTCCGACCGTGCAGATCGATGACGTCGACGCCTGGATCGACTCACCGCCCGTCGGGTCATCGCCGGCGGAGGCACTCCGCCCGCGGCCCCGCGGCAGCGCACTCTCGCGCTGGGACAGCTCAGAGGGGCAAGTGGGCATCAGTGAGCAACCGCTGGTGCTCGAGCTGCCATCCGGCAGGACTGTCGGCGTGCTCACAGCCCCGCTCGAGGATGAGGCGGCGCCGGTCATGGCTGTGCTTCTGAATGCGGGCGCCGTTCGCAGGATCGGTCCGAGCCGGCTCTGGGTCGACCTCGCCCGCCGCTGGGCCGCAGCCGGAGTCGCAACGTTGCGGGTCGACATCGAGGGCGTCGGCGACGCCGACGGGGACGTCGCCCCCTTCCGCGAGGTCGCCTCCTTCTACCGGCCGAGGCCGATCGAGCAGGTCATCGCCGTGCTCGATGCACTCCAGCGCGGCCAGGGCGCCTCGTCCTTTCTGCTTCTGGGCCTATGCTCCGGGGGCTACTGGGCGTTTCAGGCGGCGCTCGAGGACTCCCGCGTGCAGGCGAGCTTCCTCGTCAACTCCGGGGCGCTCTGGTGGGACGACCGCCTGCTCACCGAGCGCGAGGCCCATCGGGCCCGCTGGATCCGGGACAGAACGTCGTGGTCGCGGGTCGTCAAAGGAGAAGTACCTGCCACCCGGATTGTCTCGATCCTCGCCGCTCGGGCCAGGCGAACGCCGTCGAACCTCGCCGCCAGCAGGCCGGATATCGAGGGGCTCACCGACCGTAGCCTGGAGCGGATCTCGGAGAGTGGCCGACGTCTGCTGCTCGCCTTCAGCGCCCGTGAGCCTCTGTACGACGAGCTCAAGCGCAACGGTCAGCTCGAGCGGGTCTCGAGCCTTCCCAACGTCGAGCTCGTGCGACTGCCGGGAGCTGACCACACACTCCGGCCGGTGCGCACCCAGCAACGGACGCTGGCGATCCTCGACGCCGCGCTCGAGCGCGAGCGCGATAACTGGCCCGATTGAGGGCCGCGCGCAAATGACAGACCCCAGCCCAGGCTCAGTACCATGGCTCGCGATGGACTTGGGCTTCGCCGTAGCGCATGCCTGCGGCTGAGGCCGGGCCGGCGCCGCCCGACGGTGACGGCCCGGGCGAACTCAACGCGACCTTCTACACCAGCAATAACCTTGTCCCGGCCTACGCTCGCGAGCAGCTGCAGCCGATCGAGGCGACCCTGCTCGAGCGCAACCACCAGGCGCTGAGAGGCCGGGTCCTCGAGGTCGGCTGCGGTACAGGCCGGGTGACCCGGGCGCTGGTGGAGATCTCGCCCGACGCGGAGATCTTCGGGATCGATATCTCGCCCGAGATGCTCGCGTACTGCGCCGGCTCGATCCCCGGCGTGAGCTATGAGCTCCGGGATATGCGGGAAGTTGTGGCCCACGCCGCGGCCCCGTTCGACGCGGTGATCGCTCCCCACAACGTGATCGACGCTGTCGACCATGCCGACCGCGTCCTGACCTTCGCGGGACTCTCCGCGGCACTGAATCCCGGTGGATTGCTGATCTTCTCTTCCCACAACCGTGGCTTCCCCGCCCGCACGCCGGTCGGCGAGATTCCGCGAGCACTCGGATCCGGCAATCTTCGCCGCTCGGTTGCGAGCCTGGTGCGACTGCCTCGCCGACTGGCCAACCATCGGCGCCTGCGCCGCCACGAGGTGGCGAGCGCGGAGTACGAGATCCGCAACGACAGCGCTCACGACTACGCCCTGCTCCACTACTGCATCGACCGCGATGCCCAGCGCCTGCAGCTGAGTGCGCAAGGCTTTGAGCTGCTCGCATGCGTCGACCCCGATGGTGAGCCAGTCGCTGCCGGTGAGTCCGCCGAAGCCTGGCCGAGTCTCCATTACGTAGCCTGCAAGGTCGCCGTCCGCACGCCGCCGGTGACGGCGGGCGGCTAGCCCAGGCAAGCGCGGGAACCCACAGCCAAGCGGCTACGGGCGCAAATAGACTGGGTCCGTGAGCGAGCCACCGCGAGGCGTCGACCCCTTCACCCGCTGGCTCGGCCTGCGCTGGGAGAGCCATGACCGGGTTCGCCTCGAGATCCGGCCCGAGCTGCTCAACCCGGCGGGACTACTGACCGGCTCCGTCGCCTACGCGCTGATCGACTACTGCATGGGCTCGGCACTTTGGAAGCAGCGCGAGTCCGGGGAGCGGATCGCGACGATCGGGATCTCGATCAACTATGTGCAGACCGCCCGCGAGGGTGAGCTGATCTGCAGCGCGACCGTCGATCGGCGCAATGACCGGGTCGCGGTCCTCTCGGGCCGCGTTGAGCACGCGGACGGGCGGCTGATCGCCACCGCGGTCGGCAGCTTCGCGATCTTCCCGAAGGAGCGGCTCGGTAGCCACGATCGCGGTCCGGCGGTGCCTGAGGGCGAGTGATCTGGCGGTCGCGGCGTTCAGCCGAGGCCGAGCTCGCAGCTGGTCGGCACGTCGTCGCTGACCTCGATCCGATCCACCGCGGCCGGATCGAAGTCCTCCACCTCCCAGAGGGTGACGCGGAAGCGGCGTGACGTCTCTCGCAGGTTGTCGAAGGGCGGCTCGGATTTGCCGCCGATCGTCAACACGTAGTGGATCCCGGCCGGTCCGTCCCGGCCGAAGCTGCCCGACTCGGGAAATGCCTCGACACAGATCGGCTTGCTGCCGCGTAGCTCCCAGCCGTAGTAGGCGGCGCCGTGGCGCTCGTTGAGTTGGCCGTCGGGAACGAGCGCGAGCAGCGACTGCCCCGTGAGCCGCTCGCGTAGCTTCGAGATCCCGGCGCTGTAGCGCTCGGGACCCACGGGCGCATTGGCCAGCGCGAGCGCCGAGGAGCCCAGGGCGGCGAGCGCGAAGCCCGCGGCCAGCCCGGCCTTCAGCCAGGCCCTCGGGCTGCCGACCGAGCCCGGTATCGGGGAGAAACCCGGGTCGAAAACCCCGCGCACCGCGACCAGCGTCAGCACCGGGGCGACCATTTGCAGAGCCTTTGCGGTCGTGTAGGGAGTGCTGAGCAAGAGGGCTGCAAGCCAGATGATCGCCGTGGCAGCAAGCGCTGCGAGCAGTGCCGTGTCCCGGCGTCTGCAGGCACCGAGCAGGCCGACGCCGAGCGCAGCGATGCCGATCAAGGCCCCGAGGTAGAAGGCGGCCGTCGGGGTGGCTCCATCGCCCGGCTGCACCCGGAAGTCTCCCGTCGGCCAGACGCCGAATACCTGGAGCGCCGGAATGTCGCCGAACAGGTTTCCGAGGTCGTTGTTGAACAGATCCAGTCCGGGCTCCGCGGCGCCGCCGGCGCCGGCGGGCTCCGGCGACTCGCCCGCATCGCTGCCGCCACTCTGCGCCAGCAATCCGGTCGCCGCCCGGGGCTCACGGTCGGAGGAGTTGGCGACGTTGCCGGCGCTGCCGCCGAAATCCGCGATCCGAGAGGCCTCCGGCCCGACCAGCGCGACGAACACGACGAGCGCCACGGCCAGCGCCGGGAGGGCCCGGCGTAGGTTCTCGAGTGTCGCGGTCCGGTGCAGGAGCAGTTCGAGTCCCGCCCAGATCCCCAGGGTGCCGAGCAGCCAGACGATGCCAGGACCGCTATAGGCGTAGAGCGCCCCGGCAGCGAGGACCGCCCCGGGGAGTGCGGCGCCCCTCGAAGCTGCGTCGGCGGCCCGCAGCCCATGCAGCCAGAGGGCGAACGCCACCAGGAAGGCCGCCTCGAAGAGCTCCTTGAAGGCTCCCTGGGCCAGGTATGAGGCGACCAGATAAGGCACGGCGACGAGCACGGCCGCGAGCACGGCCCGCAGGCGACCGAGGTGCAGCAGCCCGGTGAGGGCGGTCAGCGCGGCGATCACCGGCACGGCGATCGTGACGCCGCTGAAACCGAGCACCAGATTGCCGGCCGAGAACTCCGAGGTCGCCACGGCCAGCGAGTGTGGGCCGACCGGATAGCCCTGCTGGACGAGCTCCGGCGCCGGCGCCCGCTGGGTCGCGATCCAGTCGGCGGCGAACAGGTGCTGGGACATATCGACGTTGAAGCCGGTGCCGAGGATTCCGAAGTGACCCTCGACGGCGAAGGGGATCGAGACGACCAGCAGCGTGATCAGCGCCGTCGGGACGCCGGCGCGGACGATCTCGGCTTTCCCGAGGTCGAGCCGCGGCAGCGCCAGGGCGCCGCAGGCGATCGCAACCGCCCCGAGTCCGATCAGGCAGGTCAGCCCCTCGCCCGGCAACCGGACGAGCAGCCAGGCGAGCACGCTGAGTAGGGCGAGCCCGAGCGCCGGGGCGATCCAACTCCACTCGCGTCGTCCGGCGAGCAGCAATACCGCCGCGCCCACCGGGATCGAGGCCGCGATCACAAAGAGTGCCGCGGCGTAGGTCCCAACCATCTCGAGTGGGTCGCCTAGGCCGGGTTGGCCTTCGCCCAGGCAATGATCTCGCTGGTGCCCTGGATGAAGGTGCCGTCGTCGAGGACGAGAGCCGGAACTTCGTCGTTGCCGCCCGAGAGGCGACGGACCTCGCGCCTTCCGCTGGTGCTGTTGAGCACGTCGGGGAGCACCGCCCACCCATAGGATCTGACCACCTCGGGGTCGTGGCCCGCCTCGACGAGCTTGTGGTGGGCGATCCCGCAGGGATGGTCCCCGAAAACAGGGTGCTTGGTGCGGGTGTCCCAGCAGACGTAGAGCTTCATCTGTCGGGACTCTAGTTAGTCGGCGGCTTCACCGGACGGGCGCTCGGCCTCCAGGCCCAGCCTCCCCTCCATGATGGCGACGGCCTCCGGACTGCAGTCGATGAGTAGAAAGCGGCGACGGAGTTCCGCTGCGACCGCCCCGAGGGTCCCGCTGCCGGCGAAGAAGTCCAGGCACAGGTCGCCCGGCCCTGAGGAGGCCGTGACGATCCGGCGCAGCACGCCCTCGGGCTTCTGGGTCGGATAGCCGGTCCTCTCCTTGCCCGCGGTGGGGACGATCGTGTGCCACCAGACATCGGTCGGCAGCTTGCCCCGCTCGGCCTTCTCCGGGCCGACCAGACCGGGCGCCATGTACGGCTCGCGATCGACGGCGCTCGAGTCGAACAGGTACCCGGAGGGATCCTTGACGTAGACGAGGATCGTGTCGTGCTTGGCGGGCCAGCGCTTCTTCGTTTTGCCGCCGTAGTCGTAGGCCCAGATGATCTCGTTGAGGAAGCACTCCCGACCGAAGATCTCGTCGAGCAGCACCTTCACGTAGTGGGCCTCGCGGTAGTCGATGTGCAGATACAGAGTGCCCCGCTGGTCGAGCAGCCGGTATGCCTCCCGCAGTCGCGGCTCGAGGAATCCAAGGTAGTCGGAGTAGCTGTCAGGGTACGAGTGCTCGCCGCGGGTCTCGCTGCGGTAGCGGCGCCCGCCGAACCCGGTCCGATCGCCGCTGGGGTCGGCGCGGGCCTCGATGCTCGTGTGCCGGCGCTGCTGCCCGGAGTTGAAGGGCGGGTCGATATAGATCAGGCGCACGGACCCGTCCGCGAGCCCGGGCAGTACCTCCATGTTGTCGGCAAGGACGATCCGGCCCTCCGCCCCACCCCGCACGGCCATCGGGCTCAGAGGTCGCGTTCGTAGAAGAACATCAGCTCGCCGCGGTCCCTATTGGTGAATCCGAGGCTCTCGTAGAGGCCGCGGGCGGCCGTGTCGTCTTCCTCGGTGCCCAGTTCGATCCGGCCGCAGCCGCGCTCCCGGGCCAGGTCCAGGACCGCCTCCATCAGCCGGCGGCCGAGCCCATCTCCACGCCGGCCGGGAACTACGTAGAGCTCCTCCAGATACGCATCGGTGGAGTCATAGAACAGCGCAGTTCGAAAGCGGAGCACCGCGAGCCCGACCGGTTGTTCACGATTCCCGATCAACAACGCCGTCACCTCACCGGCCACCAGCAGCGTCCGGAGCCGATCGGTCACGTCCTCGACCGGAGGCGTCGGCACCTCGAACTCAAGCTGGAAGTCGCGCAGAAGGCGGGCCAGCGCTTCGGCTTCATCCGGCGATACCTCGATGACGGGCGGGTCGGGTGTGTCCTTCGATGTGCCGGGGTCGTTAGCTGAGTCCACGGCCCGAGGGTACCCGTCCCGGCACTCATCTCGAGTGCAACCCCGTAAGGCCGACCACCCGACGTGTTACGATATATCGCGTTGCTACGTAAACGAAAGGAAGCAACTATGCATGGACGTAGATACGTCACCCACCAACACAGGCCCCGCTTCGCCCATCACCGTCACGGTGGACCGCACCGCAGCGGTCGCGGTGGACCTCGGGCCCGGCGCGGCGATGTCCGCGCCGCCGTGCTCGCGCTGCTCGCCGAGACGCCGATGCACGGCTACGAGATGATCACCGAGATCGAGGAGCGCAGCGGCGGCTACTGGCGCCCCAGCGCCGGCTCGATCTACCCCACCCTGCAACTGCTCGAGGACGAGGGGCTGATCGCTGGCGAGGAGACCGACGGCAAGCGCCGTTTCTCGCTCACCGGGGAGGGCAAGACAGCGGCTGAGGAGAAGGCCGCGGAGTCCGGTTCCCAGCCCTGGGAGCAGGTCCGCACCGGCGCTCCGCCCGAACTGGTCCAGCTCGGCCACTCTGTCCGCCAGCTGCGATCAGCAGTCGGCCAGGCCCTGCAGGCCGCCGACGAGGACCAGCGCTCACGCATCCGTGAGCTCCTCGACGAGACCCGTCGTGGGATCTACACGATCCTCTCGGAGAAGTAGGAACGGCTCGGGCCGCGTTTCGAAAAAGCGTGGCTCGGACCGCCCTGCGGGCCTTCAGCTCAGCCAGCCCGAGATCTCTTCGAGCGCCGCGGGCTTGACGTAGTAGTAGGCCCATAGCCCCTCGCGCTCGGAGCCGACGATGCCGGCCTCGCGCAACTTCTTCAGGTGATGTGAGACCGTCGGCTGGGAGAGGTTGAAGAGGGGCACGAGCTCGCAGACACAAACCTTGCCGGCGTGCTTGCGGAGCACGTCGACCAGCTGCATCCGGACCGGATCACCGAGCGCCTTGGCGACCTGCGCCATGCGTTCCGCGTGCTCGCGCTCGATCTCGGGATAGACGACGGGTTCGCAGCAGGGCTCCCCCTTCGGGCGCTTCTGCTTTGGCGCCAACTCGAGTGTGCTCAACGTGTGCCCCTCTCGTTCGTATAGAAGTTCTTCGATATGGAATACCGGAAACAGTGATGCTTGTCAATCCAATGCGCGCGGAGGCGTCGGGCCGGACCTTCGTCTCGATCTACCGCCCGCATAGGTACGCAGATCGGGTCAAAGCTCCCAACGGCGACCCTCAGGCCGGGTGGGCAGTGCCGGCCGTTGCCTGTCCGCCCCCGGCGCTGCGCTGTGGCAGGTGCTGGGGCAGCAGGAGCGAGATCAGGCCCGCGGCAACGACGAAGATCGCCGAGCACCACAGGCACGCCTCCAGCCCCTGCCACTGGTAGAGCAGGCCGGAGAGGATCGTGCCCACCAGGCGGCCGCCCGCGTTCGCCATGTAATAGAAGCCGACGTTCATCGCGACCCGATCGTTCTCGGCATAGGAAAGGATCAGGTAGGAGTGGGCCGCGGAGTTGACGGCGAAGATCACTCCGAAAACGATCAGACCGATGACGAGCACGCTCGCCGGGTCGATATCGGAAGCGAGCGCGATGGCGATCCCCGCCGGAAAGGCGGCAAGGACGAAGGCCAGCGCGGTAGCCGTGCGCCCATCGGGCTCCTTCCCCACCCCCTCCACCTCGCGCTTGACGAACCTCGGCGCCGAGGCCTGGACGATGCCGTAGCCGATCACCCAGATCGCCAGGAAGCCGCCGACCTCCCAGAAGGACCAGCCGAGGACGGTGCGCAGGTAGACCGGCAGGCCGACGACGAACCACACATCCCGGGAGGCGAAGAGGAACACGCGTGCCGCCGCGAGCACGTTGACGGCGCGATTGTTGGAGAACATCTGACGGAACTTCGCCTTCGCATCCGTGGTCCCCAGTGAACCCTTCATGAGCGCCGCGGTGACCACGAGCGCGGTCGCGACCATGGCGGCAAGACCCAGCGTCGCGGTCTGGAAGCTGGTCAGCGTCAGTAGCAGGCCGCCGACGAAGAAGCCGACGCCCTTGAGCGCGTTCTTCGAGCCGGTCAGGATCGAGACCCACTTGTACAGGGACGACTCGGAGTCGTCCTGGACGATCAGCTTGACCGCGCTCTTGGAGCTCATCTTTGTCAGGTCCTTGGCAATTCCTGAGCAGGCCTGGGCGACCATCACGTAGGCGACGACGAGCCACGACTCGGGCGCGAGGCCGAGCATCAGCAGGGCGACGATCTGGAAGCTGAGTCCGGCGAACAGGGTCGATTTGAGCCCGAAGCGGGAGCCGACGTAGCCGCCTACGAGGTTGGTGATGATCCCGAAGACCTCGTAGAAGAGGAACAGCGTCGCAACCTGCAGCGGGCTGTAACCGAGCTCGAAGAAGTAGAAGAGGACGAGGAGCCGGATCGCTCCGTCGGCGATCGTGTCCGCCCAGTAGGCGCCGGTGACCAGCATGTAGTTGCGCAGGTCGTTGCCGGCCTGCCCGCCCCGTCTGAGGCCTGCGGTCGCTCCGCTCACAGCCGGTCCCCGACCTTGCGCGCGAGCTCGACGAGCCGATTGGCGTAGCCCCACTCGTTGTCGTACCAGGCGAGGATCTTCACCTGGGTCTCGTCGGTGACGCGGGTCGAGAGCGCGTCAACGATGCCCGAGCGTGGGTCGCCGCGATAGTCGACCGAGACCAGCGGCCGCTCCTCGTAGCCGAGGATGCCCTCGAGCTCTCCGGAGGCGCCGGCGGCGAGCGCGGCGTTGACCTCCTCGACGGTCGTCGGCCGCGAAACCTCGAACACGCAGTCGGTCAGCGACGCGTTGAGGAGAGGCACCCGCACGGCCAGGCCGTCGAGCTTGCCGAGCAGCTCGGGAAAGATCATTCCGATGGCCGTCGCGGACCCAGTCGAGGTCGGGATCAGAGACTGCCCCGCCGCCCGTGCGCGGCGGAGATCCTTGTGGGGAGCGTCGACCACCACCTGGGTATTGGTCAGGTCGTGCAGCGTGGTGATCGAGCCCCGCTCGATGCCGACGCTCTCGTGGACGACCTTGACGACCGGCGCCAGGCAGTTCGTCGTGCAGGACGCGGCGGTGACGATGTCGTGCGCATCGGGGTCGTAGAGACGATCGTTGACGCCCATGACCACGTTCAGCGCCTGCTCCTTTACCGGTGCGGCGACGACCACCTTCTTGACACCCTGCTCGAAGTAGGGCGCGAGCGACTGCGGTGTGCGGAACTTCCCGGAGCACTCGAGCACGACCTCGACCCCGGCCCCGGACCATGGCGCCTCGGCGGGCTCCTTAACTGCGCTCATCGTGATCGCGCTGTCCGCGACGACCAGCTCGCCCCCGTCGCCGGCTCGAGCGTCCCGGTCCCAGCGGCCATGTACCGAATCGAAGGTCAGGAGGTGGGCGGCGACGCCCGCATCGCCGTGCGGCTCGTTGATGTGGACGAACTCGAGCTCAGGCCACTCGAGAGCAGGCCGCAGCGCCAGGCGCCCCATGCGACCGAAGCCATTGATGCCGATCCGGGTGGATTCCGAGCCCGTGTCCATTCTGTGCCCTCCACCTGCTCGGTCGATTGCGCATCGAGAATAACATTGATGAACGTCATTTCAATAGGGATCTGTCCATATAGACGCGCATCGATCTGCGGACGCGTGTGGGTACCTGCGCATGACCTGGCTCAGGACCTACTCTTGGTCCCATGCTGGCAAACGAATGGGATACCGAGCACGCCGACCGCTATCTGGCCCGGGCCGACGAGTTCCCGCATCGCGCCGAGGCCGACGCCGCACTACTGGAACTGGTTCCGGCGGAACCGGAGTGCGTACTTGACCTCGGCACGGGAGATGGCCGGGTCCTCGACATGCTCCTGGCCCGCAACCCAGCGCTGCGTGGGATCGGCCTGGACGTCTCGAAGCGGATGTTGAGCAGTGCTCGAAGCCGCTTGGCTGACAACGACGCTATTCAGTTGATCGAGCATGACCTCGTCGAGGAGCTTCCCGACGTAGGCCCTTTCGACGTGGTTGTTTCGTCGTTTGCAATTCACCACCTCGAACACGACCGCAAGCGGGCGCTCTACGGCGAGGTACTCGATCGGCTCCTCCCTGGTGGAGTGTTCGTGAACCTCGAGGACGTCGCCTCGCCCAACGAGAGGCTGCACCTCGCGTTCCTGAAAGCGATCAATGAGCCGCTCGAGCACGATGATCCATCCGACCGCCTGCTCGATGTGGAGACACAGCTCAGCTGGCTGCGCGTCCTCGGATTCGAGAACGTCGATTGCTACTGGAAATGGCGGGAGATGGCAGTGCTGGCCGGCGGGCGCCCGTCGTGACGTACGGGCAACGGATACTGGGCTTCCCGGTCATGGGCGTTACTGGGCTCGAACCAGTGACCTCCAGCTTGTCGAGCTGGCGCTCTCCCAACTGAGCTAAACGCCCGGGCGGGGAAATCTAGCGAATGGGCGGCGAGGCTCGCGGGTCCGGGCGCGGGCTATGCGGCGAGGCCCAGTGTTGCGTTGCTGCCCGCGAGCTCGGCGACGAGGCGGCTGACGTAATCCGGATACTCCACCGGACTCATGTGGCCGGATCGGGGAATCTCGACCACGTCCAGCAAATCGGGCAGGGCCGCGGCCATCTCGTGCGCGTGGCGGGACGGCGTGAGCCGGTCCAGTTCGCCGGCGACTACCAGCGTCGGGACCTCGAGCGAGCTCAGGGCCTCGTAGAGGTCGAGCCTGGTCAGCGTGCCGCCCACCGCGGCACGGACGTCCGCGGGGCAGGCGAGGACCAGGCGCTCGCAAAAGGCGACCTGGGCCGGTGTGGCATCGGGGCCGACCACGGCGTGGGCAATCAACCGGTAGCTGATCGGAGTCGAGAAGGCGGGAATCGGAGCGCGCGCCCGCAGCACGCCCTCGCCGACCAGGCGCTCGATCTGGGCGAAGTTGTCGGGCAGACCCTCAACCACGAGAGACTCACTGATCAGGTCGCCGACCCCGGTGTTGCAGAGAACTGCTGCGGAGACTCGCGGCTCCACGCGGTCGGAAAACTGACCGGCCCAGGACGCGATCGTCATCGCGCCCAGAGAGTGGCCGACGAGCAACGCCCGCTCGCCCTCGGGGACGCAGGCCTCGATCACCGCGTCGAGGTCGCGACCGAAGGTCTCAATCGAGTAGTCGCCATTGCGGGCGCGCTCGCTCTCGGCATGGCCGCGTTGGTCGTAGGTGACGATTCGCCGCTCGCCGCGCAGTGCCTCGACCTGGAGCTTCCAGAACTCGTCCGAGCAGGTCCAGCCGTGGGTAAAGATGATCGTCGGCGCATCGTCGGGGCCGAACACCCGGGCCGCAAGTTGCGTCCCGTCGTGCGCGGCGACGCGCTTGTAGGGGCCAGCCAGCTCGGCGAACAGAGGCCCGTAGTTGGGGTCGGAGCGGATCGCCTTACGGTCGTTGCGCTGGGCAGCGATCCACCCTGCGCCCAGGGCCGCCGCGCCACCCAGGGCCGCCGCCAGAGATGTGTGCCTCGCCGCCATCCGCCCCTAGCCTAATCTGACCCCTCCCGGAGCGCCAGTTGACAACCCGCGTATTTCGTGTCACGGTGTTTGACACGAAATGGCGACCCGCTCCTACAGCCAGGTGCACCGCGCCGCCGCGACCGAGCGGACGCGGCGCGATCTGATCGACGCGATCCAGGCGATGTTCGGGGACGAGGGTGTGTTCGACCCGCCCCTCGACGCCGTCGCCGAGCGTGCCGGAGTCAGCACGCGGACCCTGCTGCGCCACTTCGGCTCCAAAGAGGGTCTCGTCGAAGCTGCGATCGCCGACGCGCAGGCCTCAGTCGAAGCCTCGCGCGCCGCCGTACCGGGAGACACCGAGGCCGCGATCCGGCTCCTCATCGACCACTACGAGGAGACCGGCGAACAGACCATGCGCCTGCTCGCCGAGGCCGAGCGCTACCCGGTGGTCAAGCGGGTCACCGACGACGGCAAGGCGATGCATCTGCGCTGGGTCGAGGAGGTCTTCGCCCCTGACCTCGAGGGGCTCACCCCGGCCAAGCGGCGAGCGCTCGCGGCCCGCCTGGCAACAGTCACCGACCTCTACCTGTGGGAGCTGCTGAGGCGGCGTTACGGGATGACACGCAAGCAGACCGAGGATGCGATCCGCGACCTCGTCGAACACACGAAAGGAACGAGCAAATGAAGATCCTCGCCTACACCTCCCCCGCCCGCGGGCACCTGCATCCGATGATGCCACCGTTGCTCGCCCTGAAGAAGCGTGGCGCGGAGGTCCACGTGCGGACCCTCTCCCACTCGGTCGAGGGCGTACGCGCGGCCGGCCTCGATGCCGAGCCGATCGATCCGCGGATCGAGGCGCTGCCGATCGACGACTACCTCGCGAGTTCCCAGATCAAGGGCGGTAAGCGGACGTATGAGATCTGGGCCCGGCGTGCGCCGATCGAGGTCGGGGATCTGCGCGCGGCGATCGCCTCGGTCGGGCCCGACCTGCTGGTGGTCGACACGAGCACGTTCGGGGCACGGGCCGCGGCCGAGGCCTCGGGTCTGCCCTGGGCGGAGTCGCGTCCCTTCCTGTTGGAGGATCGGGCTCCCGGAGTACCGCCCTACGGCCTCGGCTTCCGGCCGCGGACCGATCTGGTGGGCAAGATCCGCGACGCGATCTTCTACAAGGTCGTAGGGCGCTTCGACCAGGCGGCCCGCCTCCCGGCGATCAACGCCGGGCGCGAGGCCGCCGGGCTGCAGCCCCTGGCGCGCGCCGCGGAGGGTCGCCATCGGGCGCCGCGGACGCTCTACTTCACAGCCGAGCCGTTCGACTATGCCCGGCCGGCCATTCCGGGTCTGATCCCGGTCGGCCCGTGCGCTTGGGACTCCCCGGCCGAGCCCGACTTCGAACTGGACGAACGGCCGCTGGTCCTCGTCACCTGCTCCTCGGAGTTCCAGAACGACGCGGACATCGCCCGCGCTGCGCTGGAGGGCCTGGCGGACAGCCATCAGGTCGTCGTCACCTCGGCGGGAGTCGATCCCGCCACCCTGCCCGCGCCAAAAGGGGCTGTCGTGCGCCGATTCCTCCCCCATGCACCGCTGTTGAAGAAGGCGGAGGCCGTGATCTGTCACGGCGGCATGGGCGCCACACAGAAGACCCTGGCGCACGGTGTGCCCTTGGTGCTCGTGCCCTGGGGTCGTGACCAGCTCGACGTCGCCGCACACGTGCTCGAAGCCGACGCCGACGTCTCCGTCGCTCGAAAGAAGCTCAGCGCCGAGACCCTGCGGGACGCCGTCCGTGTCGCCAAGGCCAAGCGCGCAGGTGCCGAGCGCGTCGCCGCCGGTTACGAAGCCACCGGCGGCGCCGAAACCGCTGCCGATGCGCTCGCCGGCCTTCTGAACGGGGCCTAACAGGTCAAAGCGCCGGTGGGCTGAGTCGGTCCTCCTCGCCGATCTCGCGCAGGACCCGGGCGGGGTTGCCGACCGCGACCACGCCGGCGGGCAGATCGCGCGTGACCACGGCACCGGCGCCGACGACCGTGTTCTCCCCGATGCTGACGCCGGGGCAGACGATGACTCCGGCTCCCAGCCAGACCCCGTCGGCCAGGGTGATCGGCGCCGCCAGCTCCCAGGCCGCGCGCCGCGTCTCGGGGTCGATCGGGTGGGTGGCGGTCGCGAGCGTCACGCCGGAGGCCAGCAGGCACTCCTCGCCGATCGTGATCGGCGCGCCATCGAGCATCGCCGCGTTGTAGTTGATGAAAGTGCGGGCGCCGACGCTGATCCCATCGCCCCAGTCGAAGTAGAACGGCGAGCGGATCTCCGCCTCCTCACCGAACTCCGCGAGGAATCCGGAGAGCAGCTCCTGCCGGGCCTCGACCGAGCGGGCCGGAATCGCGTTGAACGCCGCCATCCGCTCCTGGCAGGAGAGCAGCTCCTCGCTGAGCTCAGGGTCGTCGCCGCGGTACAGCTCCCCGCGCCGCATCCGCTCCTTCATCGAGGGCGCGGGGCTCTCCTGGTCGGCGGCCATCAGTGCGAGACGAGCGCTTTGATCAGGACCAGCACGGCACCGAGCAGCGTGAACAGCACCCCGGCGCCGACGCTTCGGCCCACTGACATGCCTCCCACCCGGTTGGCGACGAACGCGTAGAAGCCAACCACACCGACGCCGGTCCAGACCGCGACCTCGAACGCGGTCGGCAACTCCACCACCCCGAAGCCCGCGAGCACGAAGAAGATGACCGGCAGGATCGCCGCCAACAGCCCGGCCAGTGCGCTGCGAACGGCCTCGGCCCGCTCGGCGGGTGTCGGGCGCCGCCGCTCGCGAATCGTCTCCGCGAGATAGTCGCCATAGAGCTCCGCCAACACGGTCGCCACAGCCGCCCCGAGCACCGAGGCGATCGCCTCCCGGGCTCGGACCGAGGTGTCATCGAGAGCGATGATCACCGCCAGCACGATCACCGAGCCATAGACGGCATGGCGAGCAGTCTCCGCCAGCCGCGCGCGTTCCAGGATCCCCATCGGCGCGATCCTACGCCTGCGGCCGCGAAAGAGGCGCCTGCTGGAGCTAGAGCCGGCGCACCAGGGACCGCGGGCTGATCGTGCTCTAGAGCACGATCAGGATGATGATGACGATGACGATTAGCGTCCCGATTCCGATGTACATACGTCCCTCCCTTCGCCCGTGCGCGGCACTGTTGCCGACGATGTGAGCAGTTGCCTGGTCCTGCATTACCCCGGCGGCGGAATTGCAAACCGCGGATCCGAGAGGCGCCTGCCGGAATCGAACCGGCGGAATTGCTCCTTCGGGGTAACTGCTGCACCGTAGGATTGCCGCAGTTTCGTTTATCGCTTTCCCTACGGCCACACCATGTAGGCCGCTCGGGACGGGAAGCAGTGAAGGCGCCTACCGGAGTCGAACCGGTGTAAACGGCTTTGCAGGCCGCTGCGTAGCCACTCCGCCAAGGCGCCGCGGGGGGACGGGAAGGGTAGCGCGCGGACCCACGACTGCCCGGGATGCGAGTCCGGCATGCTATACATACATACATGCACGTATCTTCCTGGCAGGAACAAGCGACTGACACCAACCGCCGACCCACCCAGGCCGACCGCCGCACGCGCTCGCGTGTCGCCCTGCTCGAGTCGGCCGCACGGGGTCTCTCCCGCTACGGCTACGCGAACCTGAAGCTGGAGCAGGTAGCCAAGGACGCCGGCTACACCCGGGGGGCGCTCTACCACCAGTTCCGGGACAAGGAGGACCTGGTCCTGGCGGTGATCGACTGGGTGAGCGAGTCCTGGCAGCAGGAGGTCGGGGTGCCCGTCGGGCAAGAGAGTGACCCTCTCGCTGCTTTGCTCGCGCTCGCCCGCGGTCATGCGGTCTACTGCCGGCGCGACGTGGCCCGGGTGGCGATCGCCCTCCGCCTGGAGTTCAGCGGGCAGGAGCACCCGGTGGGCGAGCGCCTCGGGCAGGTCTCGGAGGGGCTGCGTAAGCGCTGCACCCGCTTGGTCCGGGCAGGACGACGGGCCGGCACGATCCCGTCCGGTCCCCCCGCCGGCGTGGTTGCCCTGGCCTTCATCGGGGCCATGGAAGGGGCGGCCATCGAACTCGCCGGCCAGGCGCCGCACGATGAGCAGCTCACGGCCCGGGCCGCCGCCGGAGTGCTCGGCCTCGATCCCGATCGGATCTCCGCCTCATGAGACTGCCTAAGAGCGCCCACGCTTCCCGGCCGTGGCGCATCCACGAACTGACGGGCGACTTCGAGCTCGAGGACGTCTGGCAGCTCCCGACGCCGGGCGGTCCCGACGACTTCCCGAAGCTGGTGAGCGGGGTCGTCTCCGGCGATCCCTCGCAGAGTTCCTCGGGGCTCAGCGGCGCGCTGTGGTCGATCCGCTGGAAGGTCGGTGAGCTGTTCGGCTGGGACGACGCCGGGGCGGGACTCGACTCCCGGGTCCCTTCACTCCGCGACTGTCTACCGGCGGACCTCCGTAAATCGCGCTCGGCCGCGAAGTTTGAATCCCTCCCCTTCTCTCCCCTCTATCTACTCGAGGACGAGTTCGCCGCGGAGATCGCCAACAAGACGGTCCACGGCGTGGTACACCTCGGCTGGGTCGAGGACGGCAGCGGTGGCTACTGCGGCCAGATGGCCGTCCTCGTGAAGCCGAATCGCACGGCGGGCCGTCTCTACATGGCCGCGATCAAGCCGTTCCGGCACCTGATCGTCTACCCGGCCATGCTGCGCAGGATCGAGAGGGAATGGCCGACGATGCTTCAGGCCGACGGTGCCGGAGATGCTTGACTCGGCGACTACCTCGGAATCCGCCGTGGAGCTGCCGCGGAGTCCCGGAGCGGTTCAGCAGATCGACCTTCCGGCGAACGTGCGGGGTCTCAGCGCCCTCCCCCACCTCGATTACTCCGACGCCTTCCTCCTCGACGTCAGCGCCAGCCCGGATCGCACGCCCGAGCAGTGGGCGCGGAGGATGATCGAGGGCGCCCCGCGCGCTGACCGCCTCGCGCTGCTGGCGGGCTGGTCGAGCCTCGGCCTGAAGGTCAACCCGATGCGATCGGAACCCTCCGTGTTCGGCTGGGAACTGCTTCACAGCGGCCCCGCCCACGCCCGCCTCGGACTGGACTCCCGACTCGGCATGCCCGCGGAGCTGCTCTTTGTGCGCCGGGAGCAGAACCTGCTGTTCGCGACGCTCGTCCGGCAGAAGAACCCGCTTGCACGTCTGCTCTGGAGCGGGATCGAGGCGAGGCACCAGACCGTCGTGGCGTCCCTGCTGGCCCGGGCCGGCCGCTCGTAACGGCGGCGTTCGCACGATAGGGTCGGCCCCGTGAGCAGCGCCGAACTCAGGCACGCGGCAGGCGTCACCTATCGCGAGGGCACCCCGCCCGAGCAGACCGGAGCGCCGGTCGTCCTCGTCCACGGCTTTCCAGAGAGCTCGCTCATGTGGGAGCCGCTGGTGGATGCGCTGGTAGCGGAGGGGCACCGCTGCATCGCTCCGGACCTCTACTGCCTCGGTGCATCCACGGACCCGGGTCCGGCCACCTTCGAGCGCAATCTGGAGACACTCAACTCTCTACTCGACGAGCTCGCCCTCGGCCCGGCCACGCTGGTTGTCCACGACTGGGGCGGCTTCGTCGGCCTCGCCTGGGCCTGCGACCACCCCGAGCAGGTCAGCGCGCTGGTGATCAGCGACGCCGGCTTCTTCGCCGACGGCAAGTGGCACGGGATCGCCGAGGCGATCCGGGCGCCGGGCGGCGAGGCCCTGGTCGAGGGCCTCGACCGCGATGGCTTCGGCGGGCTCCTTCGTGCCGACGGGGCCGAGTTCGACGAAGCAACGGTGGATGCCTACTGGCGCCCCTTTGCCGAGGGGCGGGGACGCGCGGCGACGGTCGAGTTCTACCGCTCCATGGACTTCGAGAAGCTCCATCGCTACGAGGGCTGCCTCGCCGCGCTCGGCGTGCCGACCCTTCTCCTCTGGGGCTCCGAAGACAAGTTTGCGCCGCTCGGTGGCGCTCACCGCTTCCAGCGTGAGATCCCGGGCGCCGAGCTGATCGCCATCGACGGCGCGGGTCACTTTGTCTTCGACCAGGAACCGGAGCGCTGTATCAGCGCGGTCCGCGGCTTCCTGGACTCCATTGGCTGAATGCCCACCTGGCCCACGGGCGCCGAAACGCACGGAACCGCGGCGGCCTCAGGCTCTCGGTTGAGAAACAGCGAACCGGGTAAAACAAGCTCGTGGCGATCGAGCGAACAACCGAAGCCTCGAGCGGCCGGTTGGCCAGCACCTGGGAGGCGGCGCGAGCCAGCTTCGGCATTCCATCTGGTCTGGCGATGCTGGCTGGGGTTGCGCTCGGCCTCGGGCTGCCGGCGATCGACGCTCGACTCGGGATCGACCTGCCGGCACTCGCCTTCGAGAGCCAGTCCTCGGCTCGCAGCCTGCTGGAGACGATCGGGACGGCCACGGTTGCCGTCGCCGGGCTGAGCTTCTCGGTCAGCGTCGTCGCCTTCGCGCTCGCCTCCTCTCAGCTCAGCCCACGCGTACTCCGCAGCTTCGGGGCTGATGGGCTCAGCCAGGCGACCCTCGCGCTCCTGCTCGGCACCTTCATATACTCGCTGACGCTGCTGGTCCGGCTCGGGGTCAGCGGCGAAGGATCGATGCCGCCGAACCTGTCGATCACGGTCGCGGTCCTGCTCGCCTTCACCTCCTTCGTCACCTTCGCAGCGTTCATCGCTCATATAGTCGACATGCTGCAGCCCTCCTCGGTGATTGCCACGATTCGCACCGACGCAGCCGGCGTGATCTCCGCGCGGTTCCCCGCTGGTCCAGGCGAGCCCGACGACCCCGCCGCGGCGGCCGAGCGAGCCGAGACCATGATCGACGCCGGTGATCTGCAAACGATCGAGTCCGTTCGCGAGGGGTACCTGACGCTGTTCGACACGGGCCCGATAATTCACGCTGCCCAATCGGCCGATGCGCTGGTCCGCCAATGCCACGAGATTGGCGCCTACGTACTTCCCGGCGAGCCGATCGCCGAGCTCTGGACCTCGGCCGCCACCGATGTCGCCGAGCTCGAGGCGAAGGTGCGGGATGCGATCCAGATCGGCAACCAGCGGACGATGGTCCAGGACCTCGCCCTCCCGATTCGCCAGCTCACCGACATCGCGCTCAAAGGGCTCTCACCGGGAATCAACGATCCGACGACCGCGACCAACGCGATGGACACGCTGGGAGCCGTGCTGGTCGAGTTCGCCCGCTCCGAGCGTCCCGCCGGAATCCGCGTCGACGGCGAGCAGGTCCCGCGGCTGATCACCGCGGCGCCCGATCTCGACGCATTGGTGCGGCTCGGCTTCATGCAGACCCGGGTCTTTGCCGGCCCCTACCCAGTGGTCTCGATCCGACTCCTGGAGCTGCTGGACCACCTCGAGCGGATCGCCGAGCGGGAGGGCGTCGCGGCTCCAGAGATCGACCGCCAGCGGCAGCTGATCGCGGATGGGGTCGGGGAGGAAGGCCCGTCTGACGCCGACCGGAGCGCGGTGCGCTCGCGGGCGCAGGCGAGCAGCCCACCGAGCGGGTAGCCAGCCTGCCGAGATTCAGCGCGCCGGGAACCTGGGACACGAAACCGGGACACGGTTTTGCGACGACGGACCTTGAACCCGCTGTAGTCGGGTTTCACTTCGTTTGTGTTTTGGGCGAAAGCACAACCTGTCCGTGGTCGCGGGCGACCGGCTTCCGGCGGCCAGAAACCGGCTGACCGGCGAACTCTGACGCGTTCTACTGACCTATACGGTCGGCTATTCGCAGTGAAGCGACTGTGTGTTTCGCGCGAGTTCGACACCGATCAAGAGCGTAAGCGCGTGGTCGACGCTGCATTGGTCAACCGTCCCGCCGGCCACCGGCAGTTCCAACGGGCCCACCGCCGGCTTCCCCTCGCGAGCGTTGCTTGCAGAACCGACAATCCTGCGGTTGGCCTCGAATCCCTCACCCGCCCAGCGGTGCAACTCGTGGGCGGACTGGTACCCCGTTTTGGTACCCGCTACCTCAACCATCGGCCCCGGAACGCAAAGAACCCCGCTCGAGGAGCGGGGTTCGGGCAAGCGGCTGAAGGGATTCGAACCCTCGACCTTCTGCATGGCAAGCAGACGCTCTAGCCAGCTGAGCTACAGCCGCACGAAGCGAGCAGTATAGGCAGGCTGCGGGGTTGGCGGGTTGGGGAAGCGGGTCGTTGCGATCAGGCGCCTGCGGCGTCGAGTGCTTCGTTGACGAGGCGATCGGCCTCGGCGTTGTATTCGCGCCGGACGTGCCTCAGCGACCATTTGGGGACGTCCGCGAGAACCGCGACGACCTCGGCCCGCAGCGGTTTGAGATCCGCCTTCTTGACCTTGTATTGGCCGAGGACCTGTTTGACGATCAGCTCCGAGTCGCCGACCAGGTCGAGCTCGGTCGCCCCTAGCTCCAGCGCCCGCTCAATGCCAAGTAGTAGCGCGCGGTACTCCGCTTCGTTGTTGGTGGCGCGGCCGATCACCGCGGACGCCTCGAGCAGGACCTCGCCCTGCTCGTCGGAGATCACCGCGCCAATTCCAGCCGGGCCGGGGTTGCCCCGGGCGCCGCCGTCCACATGCACCGTCAGCTTCAAGCCGGGTCCCCGGCGGGCTCCTCGACTGGCTCCTCGGCGCTGCCGCGGCGGGCGAGCGTGCCGTCCCGGGCGACGATCAGGTTCCAGTTGCGATCGGAGGCGCGCAGCTGATCGACGGTCTCGCCCTTGGCGAGCTCACGGATCTCTGGCCGGCGCCGACCGGGGCCGATCTCCCACTGGTACCAGGCAAGCTCCCAGGCGACTGTGATCCGGGCGCCGTTGTCACCGGAGGCCGTGCGGACCGCGATTCCCGTTGCGCGCGGCTCGCCGAGCGAGCGCTGCAGGCCCGCGACCGTCCGCCGTAGATCGCTCTCGTTGAAGGCTGTGAGCGCCTCGAGCAGGTCGGGCCCTGCGGCGCTGCGGGTCGGCCTCGCGGGTCGGGATCGACCGGGAGTGTCCTCGAGGTGGCGGCCGGACTCGCGGTCGCGCTGCTCACCCTCGCGGGCGTCGTCGCCGGGCCCCCGCTTGCGGCGGCGTGGCTCGCGCGCTTCAGCCCCGGGCTCGGCCGGGGCCTCGTCGGCGACCTCTCGTGTCCGCTCCCGCTGGGGGGGCTCCAGTTCCTCGAACTCCTCGGCGTCCTCACGCTCGCGGTCCACCCGCTTGCGCAGGCCGCTCAACAACTGCCCGCGCTGCCGGCGACGGCGGCCGCCCGAGCTACCCCGCGTGGCAGCCTCATCAGGTCGCAGCCAGCCTCCTGCCTCGGCGCGCGGCTTGCACAGCTCACACACCGTGACCTCCTCACCCTCCCCCGTCACGTAGGGGTTTGCCCGCTCACCCGGCAGCAGGCGACGGCGGCAGACGGCGCAGCTGGGGTCGACGATTTCGCTGGTCTCCGACATGGGCGCAGGAAGTTAGATCACCGGGCCGCTCGGCCCCCTCCGCGGCGACCGTATTGCAGCGTGTAGACCAGCCCGAGGGCTGCTCAGCGACGGCTGCGCTAGCCGTCCTCGCCGTTACGGGACAGACGGCCGCGCAGGCCGAGCACGGCCTTGGTGTGCAGCTGCGAGACGCGTGA
Source organism: Solirubrobacterales bacterium (assembly GCA_038206985.1). Taxonomy (GTDB): domain Bacteria; phylum Actinomycetota; class Thermoleophilia; order Solirubrobacterales; family 70-9; genus CAXMST01. The sequence goes on along the minus strand of JBBRAH010000015.1, from coordinate 24,974 downwards.
CTCGGTGACGCCGAGCACCTCGCCGATCTCGCGCAAAGTCAGGTTCTCGTAGTAGTAGAGGGCGATCACGAGCCGCTCGCGATCGGGCAGTGACTCGATCGCGTCGGCGAGCCGGTCCTTGAGCTCGACCGCGTCGATCTCCTGCTGGGGATCGATGGCGTTCGGGTCGCGGATCGTGTCGAGCAGGGAGATCTGCCCACCGTCGGCGTCGGCGATCGTCCAGAGGTCGTCCAGTGCGAGGATCGACGAATTGGCAATCTCGAGCAGGGTCGTGCGGAAGTCCTCGACCTCGACCCCGAGCCGCACCGCCATCTCCTCCTCGGTAGGCGACCGGCCCAGCTCGTTCTCGAGGATGTTGTGGGAGCGCTCGACATCGCGCGCCTTGGCGCGGACCGAGCGCGGCACCCAATCCAGGGAGCGCAGCTCGTCTATGATCGCGCCCTTGATCCGGGAGACCGCGAAGGTCTCGAACTTGATCTCGCGCTCGAGGTCGTAGCGCTCGATCGCGCCGATCAGGCCGATCAGGCCGTAGGAGATGAGATCGCCCTCCTCGACGTGTGAGGGCAGGCCCGCGGCCATGCGCCCGGCCACGTACTTGACCAGCGGTGAGTAAGCGACGACGAGACGCTCTCGCGCCCTCTCGTCCTCTTCTTCCTTGCACCGCCTCCAGAGCTCTTTCAGCTCAACGGCTTTGACGTTTGTTTCCATGTCGTGGCCTCTCCGACCTCATACGTTAGTCCAGCCGCCAAGCCAGGGTGGATCGACACCCCAGCGGCAAGGGATATCCCCCACCTTCGCTAACACCGGCTCACGCCCTTGGATGCGCATCGCCGTAGGCCCTACGGAGTCGCTGAGGCTCAACCCGGGTGTAGATCTGGGTGGTTGAGATGCTCGCGTGACCGAGCAGCTCCTGGATGGAACGCAGGTCGGCACCCCCCTCGAGCAGGTGGGTGGCGAAGCTGTGGCGGAGGGCATGGGGAGAGACCCGCCCGCCGATCGCCGCCTCGCGCACCCAGCGCTGCAAGCGACGCGTGACATCGGAAGGCGAGAGCCGGCGGCCACTCTTGGAGAGCAGCAGCGCCCGCTCGGGATCACCGGCCGAGCTCAGGGCCGGACGGGCGCGCTCCAGGTAGCCGCGCAGGGCCTGCTGGGCGGGCTCGCCGACGGGAACGAGGCGTTCGTGGCCGCCTTTGCCGCGGACCCGCACGGTCTCGGAGTCGAAGTCGATCGCCTCGAGGTCGAGTCCGACGAGCTCAGAGCAGCGCAACCCACAGGAGTAGGCGAGCTCCAGCATCGCGCGATCGCGGGCCTCCAGTGGAGTGCGCACCGGTACTCGCTCGAGCAGGCTGCGGACCTCCGCCTGCGAGAGCACGTGCGGCAGGCGCGAGTCGCCACGCGGGTTGGGCAGCAGCTCGGCCGGATTCTGCGAGATCTCTCCGCGGCGCCGCAGGTGATCGAAGAAGCTGCGTGAGGAGGCGAGCTTGCGCGAGACGCTGCTGCGTTCCAGGTCGCGGGAGCCCAGGGTAGCGGCGTAGCCGCGGAGCAGCCGGTAGGTGATCTGGCCGGGCTCGAGATCCCGCTCAGCGGCCCAGTCCGCGAGTTCGGCGATGTCGGCCAGGTAGGCACGGCAGGTGTGCGCGGAGCTGTTTCGAGTGCGCAGGTCGCTCTCGAAGCTGACCAGTGCCGCGCGCCAGCGGGGCGGCAGATCGCCCACGTCGGCCTCGGCGAGGAGCTCGCTCGTCGCGGGTTCTTGCGCACTCGTCCGCATCCCGTCCTTTTCGATGCCGACAGGCAGCACCCTTCCCCGCAACGCGCGTCGAGCGGGATCGCGGACTAGGAGATGTAGATCGGAGTGCCGGCCGGGACGCGGTCGTAGAGGTCGATCACGTCAGGCACGTCCATGCGGATGCAGCCGTGCGAGGCGGCGCTGCCAAGCGAGCCGGTGTCGGACGTGCCGTGGATTCCGGCGCCGTTGTAGATGCCCATCCAGCGTGCCTTGAGCGGATTTTCCGGACCGGGCGGGATCGTCTGGCCGGCCAGGTCGCCGGCCCAGTCGGAGTTCGGGACGCTCCAGACAGGATCGACCTGCTTGCTCTCGATGTTGTAGAGCCCCTGCGGAGTGTCGTAACCCGCGGCTCCGAGCGCCACCGTGTAGGTCTTGGCCAGCTCCAGGTCCTCATAGAGGTAGAGCTGGAAGTTGTTGCGATCAACCGTGATGTAGGTGGGGTACTGCTGAGCGAGCTGGTCGGTGGTGACCTCGGGCTCGACCTTTTTGACCTCGGCCTCGACCTTGCGGTCCGTCGTGCTCTGCAGGGCTGCCGATACCTGACGATGCAGCCTGTCGTCATCGAGGACGTAACCGGCCGCGGAGGAAACCGGCTGCAGGGAGTCCGCCGTGGGCTCCACGCTCGCGTTGACCGCGTCCTTCTCGAGGTTCTCAGCGACACCGCCGATGAAACCGTCCACGGCCTTCCTGGAGTAAGCGATCTGCGGATCGACCTCGAAGTCGACCTCGCCGCCGCTGACCCGTCGCCAGGTGCGGCCGAGCATGCCGCCGTCCTCAGAGGCGGCCAGCGCGTCATCGACCATCCCGCCGATGTCGGCGGTGATGTCGAGCTCGTCCGGCTGCAGCTTGAAGTCCTGCTTGCCGGAGGTGACCACCACGTTCTTCTCGAGCGGGGTGATCAGGCTGGCGCGCAGCTGGGAGGCCGCATCGTCGCGGTCGAGGCCACCGACCTCGATGCCGCCGATCTTGACCCCCTCGGCAATCTCATTCTTGTAGGTGGAATCCCACCAGTAGATGAGCAGGGATCCGCAAATGCCGGCTATCAGCGCGATCAGTAGCGATATCTGAAGCTTGCGTCCCATGTTCAATCAGGCCTTCGTATTGGAGTGCGGGAAAAACGGCGAACCGGATCCGGCGATCCAGTGTAGGAGAGCACCGCCGAAAGCTCAAAGCGAAAAGCGCATTGCAACCGGCTTTGCGCTGCAAATGAGGCGTTTGGCTGAAGTGCCCTCGCTACCCGGAGGAAATCTACGGCAAACCACGCCGCCCAACGAGCGGACTACGGCGCAAAAACTCCTCGACCTCACGGTCGTAGCGGTAGGCCTGCGCCTCGCCCCGGAGTAAGGGGTGCAGACGCTGGTGCTCCGCCAGCTTGACGACCGCCTCGCGAGTTGTGAAGTCGTAGGTGAAACCGCGTCCCTTGAGCAGGCGGTTGTCCAGCCCACGGCCGAAGCGCATCTGGCTCAGCATCTCGTCGGGGATCCGCAGGCCGAGGGTGCGCAACGGAGCGCTCAGCAGTCCCGCCCCCCAGGGCGGCAGCAGCGGCGCCGGGGTCTTGCCGAGCAGGCCGATCACCTCACTCAGGGCGAGCACGCCGTCGCCGGCCGCGTTGTAGATCCCGTGGTGGTCGGATCCGGACACGAACTCGAGGGCGCGGACCACATCGTCCTCATGGATGAACTGGTAGCGGGGATCGAAGCCCCAGACCATCGGCACCAGCGGAAGCTCAAACATCCGCGCATGGGAGGTCCTCATACCGGGACCGAGCACGTTGGCGAAGCGGAGGATCGTGACCACCGAGTCGGGGTGCTTGTCGGCGTAGTCGGCAACGGCCGACTCGGCCTCGACGATGTCGCGCTCGATCCGGGTACGCGGCGGGTGTGGGCGCCGCATGCCCTCGCTGAAGTAGGCCGGATCGTCCTGCTCGCAGCCGTAGTAGTGGGCCGAGGACTTGAAGACGAACTTCCGCACCGGGGAGTCGGACCCGCTGCAGGCGGCGAGGATGTTCATGGTCCCGATCACGTTGTTCTCGTGGGCCTCGCGAGCGGAGGTGACGATCGAATCGACCACCAGGCGCGTGTCGATCACGGTGTCGATGCGGGCCGCAGAGACGATGCGGCGCAGCAGAGCGTGGTCGTTGGAGACCTTGACGAACTCCGTGCGCTGCAGCTCGTGGGCCGGATCCCCGGAGTCCACCCCAACCAGTGCCTCGATACCCGGATCGGCCTCGAGCGCCTGGGCGAGGCGTCCCCCCCAGTGGGTCGAAAGGCCGGTGAGCAGCACGCGCTTGCCGGCGCCGCCGCGCTCCGGGATCCCCGGCTCCTCACGGGTAGCGATGTCTCGGCCGACACTCATCGCGCCGCATCATCGCAGCAGTCCAGAGGCGTAGGATTCCCCTGCGATGTCAGGACCCACGGCAACTGCCAACGCCTCCGAAGACGGCGCGATCGAGCTAGGTCCGCGAGCGGTCACCTATCCGTACCGGCGGATCGAACGACCGGTTGCGACTCCGAGCGACGGCCCCGACCCCTACGGCAACCCCAGCCCCGAATGGCTCAGCGTCGACTGGTCCAAGCATCAGCGCTGGATCGAGGTGGACGGCGCCCCCGTCAACTACGTCGAAATCGGTGCGGGAGCCCCGGTCGTCTTCATCCATGGGCTCGGTGGCTGCTGGCAGACCTGGCTCGAGAACCTCCCCCACTTCGCGGCCGCCGGACGGCGCGCGATCGCCATGGATCTGCCCGGGTTCGGCCACAGCCCGATGCCGGAGTGGGAGATCACGATGCCTGCCTACGCCCGCCTCGTCGAGCGCTTCTGCGAAGCTCTCAGCCTGCAGTCGGCGACGATCGTTGGCAACTCGATGGGCGGTTTCGTCGCCGCCGAGGTCGCGCTCGATGAACCCCGGTGGATCGATCGCCTCGTGCTCGTCTCCGCCGCGGGCATCAGCCACGCGACGATGCGCCGCGAGCCGGTGCTCGCGGGCGCTCGCATGCTGGCCGCGTTCAACCCGATCGCTCTGCACATGAGCACCAGGGGGCTGCGCCGCCCCGGCATCCGGCAGCTCTCCTTCTCCGGTGTCTTCCGCCACCCACAGCGAATCCGTCGCGAGCTGCTCTACGAGTTCTCCGCGAGCGCCATCGGGACCGATGGTTTCGTACCCGCGATCGCCAGCCTTACTGGCTACGACTTTCTCGACCGCCTGCCCTCGATCGCCGCCCCCACGCTGCTCATCTGGGGACGCGACGACCTGGTTGTCCCGGCCTCCGACGCGGTCGGCTACAGCGATCGCATCCCTGGCTGCGAGTTGCAGATCTTTGCCGAGACCGGGCACGTGCCAATGGCCGAGCGTCCCATGCGCTTCAACCGGGTCGTCTCGGAGTTCCTCGGCGACGAGCTGCCCACATGAGCGGCCGGGTCAAGGCGATCGGGATTGCCACCGCGGCCGGAGAGCCGCTGCGCGGCATCGAAACGGTACGCGCGATCGCCGGAGCCGGGCTCGAGGGCGACCGTTACGCGGAGGAGGCCGGAGAGTTCTCGGACGAGACCTCCGGAATGCGGGACATCACGCTGATCGCTGCCGAGGCCCTGGAGCGGCTGCACGAAACGGGTGTGGAGCTCACTCATCTGGAGAGCCGACGCAACGTGTTGACCAGCGGCATCGACCTCAACGCGCTCGTCGGCAAGCGCTTCACGGTCGGCGCCGTCGAGTGCATCGGCCGCGAGCTGGCCGAGCCCTGCGACTACCTGCAGAGCCTGACCCGGCCCGACGTCCTGCGCGGCCTGGTTCACGACGGCGGACTGCGGGCGGGTATCCTCACCGACGGCGTGATTGCGACCGGTGACCCGGTCGCCGGCGTAGACGTCTAGATCTCGATCAGCCCGTGACCGCGCCCTCGGAGGCGCTGGAGACTGTCGCCGCGTACTTGGCCATCACGCCTGTGGGGAAGGCCGAGGGCGGCGAGGTGTATTCAGCGACACGGGAGGCGATCTCCTCGTCACTGAGCTCCACGTCGAGTGTCCTGGCGGCAACGTCGATCGTGATCTGATCGCCCTCGCGGACCGCGGCGATGGGACCGCCCTTGGCCGCCTCGGGTGCGACGTGGCCGATCATCATGCCGCGCGTGGCGCCGGAGAAACGCCCGTCGGTGATCAGGGCGACGTCCTCGCCGTGGCCGCCGCCGACGATCGCTGCCGTCACCTGGAGCATCTCCCGCATCCCGGGGCCGCCGGACGGACCCTCGTTGCGAATCACGATCACGTCGCCCGCGTTGATCTGCTGGGCCTTGACGGCGGCGAAGCACTCCTCCTCGGACTCGAAGACGCGCGCCGGACCGCTCTGGCCGGTGCGCTCGGTGCCGGCCAGCTTGACCACGGCACCCTCGGGGGCGAGATTGCCGCGCAGGATCGCCAGGCCGCCCTGGGCCTTCAGGGGCTTGTCGGCGGGCAGCACGACCTGCTGGCCTTCGGCCTCGGAGACGAGCGCCGCCTCCTCGCCGACGGTACGGCCGCTGACCGTGATCTCGTCGCGATGCAGCAGGCCGAGGTCGTCGAGCCGGCTGAGCAGCAGCGGCACTCCGCCGGCGCGGAAGAGGTCGGTCGCCACGAAGCGGCCGCCCGGCTTCATGTCGGCGAGCAGCGGAGTCTGCCGTGAGATGCGCTCGAAATCGTCGATGTCGAGATCGACCCCTGCTTCGCGGGCAACAGCGAGCAGGTGCAGGACGCCGTTGGTGGAACCGCCGGAGGCGCAGACCATCGCGATCGCGTTCTCCAGCGAGTTGCGGGTGATGATCCGGCTCGGGCGCAGGTCCTGAGCGAGGACACCCATGATCAGCTCGCCTACCTTCTCGGCCACGCTCGCCTTCTCCTCGCCGACGGCCGGCACCATCGCGGAGCCGCCCGCCGAGATACCGAGGGCCTCGAAGGCGCAGGCCATCGTGTTCGCGGTGAACTGGGCTCCACAGGCACCGGGACCGGGGCTGGCGACGTCCTCGAGCTCGCCGAGCTCCTCCTCGCTCATAGTGCCGGCGGCGACGGCGCCGACCGCCTCGAAGACGTCGAGGATCGTCACGTCGCGACCCTTGTAGCGCCCCGGCGCGATCGAACCTCCGTAGAGCATCACCGAGGGGATGTCGAGGCGAGCAAGGGCCATCACGCAGCCCGGGATCGTCTTGTCGCAGGCGGAGAGGGCGATGACCGCATCGAACTGGTAGCCGCGCACTGTGAGCTCGATCGAGTCGGCGATCACCTCGCGGGAGACGAGCGAGGACTTCATGCCCCGGGTTCCCATCGTGATCCCGTCCGAGATCGCGATCGTGTTGAACTCCATCGGCGTGCCCCCTGCGGCGCGCACGCCGTCCTTGATGTGCTCGGCCAGTCCGCGCAGGTGGAAGTTGCAGGGCATCGCCTCGGTCCAGGTGTTGGCAATGCCGATCGTCGGCCGCTTGAGCGCCTCGTCGTCGAAGCCGATCCCCTTCATGTAGGCGCGCGCTGCGGCGCGGTCCGGGCCGTCGAACACGGCCGAGGAACGGGGACGCGGGGGGGCGCTTGCTGTGGGGTCTGCGGTATCGCTGCTCATCGAGCCGCGGAGTCTACGCGCAGAGAGGAGCCCGTCGAAACGAGCGACTGCGAGGAGGATCCGGGCTCTGGCTCAGGAGGCGGCTGGGTTACCCGAGGGCCGCGCGGTCCACTCGCCGAGCCGGGCGATGTCACGGCGCGCCTGGTCGGGATCGATCTGGCGGCCGGGCGGTAGGACATTGGCCTCGGCCAGCAGCGCGAGCTCGTCGCCGTGGATCGCCATCCACTTGGCGAGCACGTCGTCGGCATCGGGCAGGCGCTCTCCCCCACCGTCCTCCTCGAGGGCGGCGATCCGATCCGGAAAGCTGACGCAGAGCTCGTTCAGTAACACCCCACTGCGGGCGTCGAAGCTGACCATCGCCCGATGCGGGTAGATCAGGTAGCCGTAGCCGGGCTGCCCGTCCTCCTCGCCGGGGCCGAAGGCGAAGAGGAAGCCGAGCGCCCGATAGGCCTGCCAGGCATCCTCGCCGACCACCGAACGCAGCAACTCCTCGGCCCGGCGCTCGGCCTCCAGCTCGCGTCGGCGGGCCTCTACCGTGCGCCCGGCCGGCTGGGCGCGGTCGCGGCTGCGGCCCACCTGGGGGTGTGCCCCCTGCCGGGAGCGCCGCGGCCAGAAGGCAAGTAGCGGAAGGAGCAACGCGGCCAGTAAAAGCGCGACCGCGAGCAGGACGGACATCATGCGCCGCCGGCCGCCGGTGGGAAGAAAATCACCTGCTCGGTGCCGATCGGCACCTCCCCGAATTCCCGGACCATGACCGCCTCGTGACGACCGGCCGCTCCGGCGACGGGAACGGCGGCCCACATGCCGGCGTCGAGCTGCTCACGGAAAGCCGCGAGCAGACGCTCGTTGTCCTCGGAGACCTCAGGATCGCCCTCGGCGAGGAGCTGGTCGCCATGACCTGACTTCATGCGGACGAGCTTCACAGAGCCGATTATGGCACCGCCGCCAATCCTGCCCTCCCAGGGACGGCGGCTACGCGTTCCGGCCCCGCAATCCAAACACGTCCACAGGGCCTGCCCCGGCGCCGATCTCGCGCAGTCCGTCACCCACCGCCGCGCCCGCGACCGCCCGGGCACGCTGGGCCGCCTCACGCAGCGGGATACCCAGGGCGAGCAATGCGGCCACCGTTGAGGAGTGGGTGCACCCCGATCCGTGCGCCGCCCCCGAAGGATGCAGCGGTCCACCGATCTCGAGCGGCTCGCCGTCGCCGTCATCGAGCAGATCGACACCCAGCTCGCCGTGCCCCCCCGTGACGATCACAGCGCCCGGTCCGAGCGCCCGTACGGCCCGAGCCAACTCCGCCTGCCCTGCATCCTCGCCCAAGCCGGTCAAGGCGCGGGCCTCCGGCAGGTTCGGCGTGGTGACCCTGGCGAGCGGCAGCAACAGCTCGCGCAGCGAGTCCCGGGCGTCGGGATCGAGCAGGTCCGCACCGCTCTCGGCGACCATCACCGGGTCGATGACCACGGGCGCTTCCTGGACGTGGTCCAGCGCCCGGACCACGGCCTCGATCGTGCCCGCCGAGCCGAGCATCCCGATCTTCACCGCATCGATGCCGATGTCAGCGGCCACCACCTCCACCTGGGCGACGATCATCTCCGGGGCGACCGGGTCGATCCGGGTGACGCCAACGGTGTTCTGCGCGGTGATCGCGGTGATCGCCGTCATCCCGTGCACGCCGGCGGCTGCGAAGGCCTTGAGATCCGCCTGAATGCCGGCGCCGCCGCCGGAATCCGAACCGGCGATCGAAAGCACCGCCGGAATCCGCTGCCCTTGCTGGGTCTGATCGCTCACAGGCCCATGCTATTCGGGGGGCCCTGAGGCCCTCGGCGTCGGTTCGGGCGGCAATGCCTGAGCGGTCCGCACCCAGCCCCCGGCGATCTGGCGGCTCAGGTACCCCTCCAGCTCCAGCCTCGAGAGGGCGATCGCGGCCTCCGATGCCGACAGCGCTCCGGCCCGGGCGAGATCGTCGGCACTCCGCGCGCCTCGCTCGAATAGATCGAGCGCCTGCGTCAGGGATGGGTCCAGCGCGGGCCCGCATGCCGCAGCCAGCGCTCGGGCCGCACCCGGACCGAGCAACTCTTCGATCGCGTCCGCCGCACCGCGGATCACCCGCGCACCATCGGCCAGCAGCAGGTTGGTACCCGACGAGCGCCACGAGTTGACCGGACCCGGGACGGCGCCGACCGACCGACCGCACTCCCCCGCCATCTCGGCGGTGATCAACGAGCCCGACCGTTCCGCGGCCTCAACCACCACCGTTAGGCCCGCCAGCGCCGCCATGATCCTGGTGCGGGCCGGGAATGTCCAGCGGAAGGTCGGCGAGTCCGGGGGCAGCTCGGAGATCGCAGCCCCGCCCTCCGAACAGATCCGCTTGTACCGGCGCCCACGACTGCGTGGGTAGGGGCGCTCGGCCCCCGCGCCGAGAACCGCCAGGGTCGCCGCGCCACTCCTCAACGCACCCTCGTGCGCAGCCGTGTCGATGCCGAACGCGAGCCCACTGATCACCGGCACTCCGGAGGCGCCGAGCTCCGCGGCCAGACTCGCAGCGACCTCGCGCCCGTACTCCCCCGCTCGCCGGGCACCGACGATGGTGACGGCCGCGTCTCGCTCGATCCGCCCGAGGAGGCCGCGCTCGCCGCGCAGGAACAGCGCGCGGGGTGCAGCGCCCTGGAGGCGCTCCAGCGACTCCGTCGGCCAGCCAGGGCTGTGACGGCAGATGCTGCTGAGGCCGAGGCGCTCCAGCTGAGCCCCGAGCTCCCGGTGGGCGGACTGCGATTCGGCGATGCGCAGAAACGCCGAGGCGTCCTCCCGGTTGGAGGTGACCGCGCGGGCCAGGGGCTCGTCTGCGAGCGCGAGAAGGTCGCGAGCGCGATCGCCGACACGCCTGTCAACCGCGCGGTCGACGTGTGCCGCCAGTGCCCGCAACAGCAGGCCGCGACGTAGGCAGTCCGGGCACGCTGCCCTACTGAACAGCTCTCCGCTCTCCCGCCCGGTGGCACTCACGCCGACCCCGTCCTCAGAGAGAGAGCCTCGGCCACATGGTCGGCGTCCAGTCGTTCGCAACCCGAGAGGTCCGCGATCGTGCGGGCCGTTCGCAGTACCCGGGTCCAGCCGCGACCGCTGAGTCGCGCCCTCTCCTGCGCCTGCTCGAGCGCCCTTCTCCCAGCGGAATCCAGGGCGGTACGGCGGCGCAGGGTGCGTTCGTCGATCTCCGCGTTGGCCACGGCCCCGCTCCCCTCGTAGCGGTCGACCTGCAGCGCCCGTGCCGCCAGTACCCGCTCCCGCACGACCTCCGAGCCCTCCGGTTCGGCGCCGGCCAGGGCGGCTGCCGACGGCTGCTCGACCCGGACGACGAGGTCGATGCGATCGGCAAGGGCGCCGCTGAGTCGTGCGATGTAGCGGCGACATTGATCCGGCAGGCAACTGCAGGCCTCCGAGTCCTCGCCGTGACCGCAGGGACATGGGTTGGCAGCCGCGATCAACTGGAAGCGCGCCGGAAACCGCAAAGCGCCCTGAGCGCGGGCGATGGTGACCTCCCCCGCCTCGAGCGGCTGGCGCATTGCCTCGAGGCTCATCCGTGAGAACTCGGGGAGCTCGTCCAGGAACAGGACACCACGATGGGCAAGCGTGATCTCGCCCGGCCGCGGCGGGCTGCCGCCGCCTACCAGACCGGCTGGGGAGATCGTGTGGTGTGGTGCCCTGAACGGCCGGCCGAGACCCAGGGCCCGTCCGTTGCCGAGCCCGGCCGCACCGAGGATCCGCGTCACCTCGATCAGCTCACTCTCGCCGAGCGGCGGCAGGATCGAGGGCAGACGCCTCGCCGCGAGCGACTTGCCTGCCCCTGGCGGCCCGATCATGAGCAGGCTGTGGCCGCCCGCCGCAGCGACCTCCAGGGCGCGTCTAAGGGACGGCTGGCCGCGCAGGTCTGCGAGGTCGGCCGGAGCGGCGCCGGGCGACAGCGGGGTCGTCTCGGGGAGCTCCGGCAGCTCGCCGTCGGCGGCGAGCGCCCGCAGGTCCCCCAGCGAGTTGAGCGCCCCCAGCTCGAGATCGCTCACGAGGCAGCACTCGGGAGCATTGGCAGCCGGGACCAGTAGCCCGTGGCCCGTGCTGTCCCGGGCCTGCTCGGCCATGGCCAGGCCACCGCGGACCGGGCGCAGCGCGCCGTCGAGACCCAGCTCGCCCGCCAGGGACCAGCGCTCCAGCAGGGACTCGGGGAGCTGCCCGGAGGCGACCAGGATGGCCGCGGCGATCGCGAGGTCAAAGCCCGGGCCTGCCTTGCGCAGATCCGAGGGCGCCAGACTGACCGTGATTCGCTTGAGCGGGAACTCGAAGCCGCTGTTGACAATCGCGGCCCGCACCCGCTCACGGGCTTCGCGCACCGCCGCGTCAGGCAGGCCGACGACGGAGAAGGCGGGCAGCCCGCGGTGAATATCGATCTCCGCGTCGACGCGAACCGCATCGACGCCGATCAGGGCAAACGTTCTGGCCACGGCGAGCATGCGCTGAAGCTAGGTCGGCGCGATTCGCGAGTGGGGAACGATCTGTGCCGATTGTGCGCCGGCTCTAAGCCGATCCGGCCGCCCGCCGCGAGAGGTTAGAAACCCACGACTATGGCGGTCATCCAACCTCTCGCCTGTCGGGCACTTCCGTCTCCCCGGCGCCGCCGACAACCGGCACACATCCTGCGCTGGATAGGCACACTCGGCGACCCACACGCGTGCCGCTCCCATCCAGGCTTTCCATGTGAGCGATCCACGGAGATCGACCGGTGCGAGCGGTGAGCAAGCGGCCGCGGAGTTCCTCGGCGAGCGCGGCTGGCGGATCGTCGCCCGCAACGCGCGTATCGCCCGCGGCGAGATCGACCTGATCGGCCTCGACGGCCCCTCACTCGTCTTCGTCGAGGTCAAGAGTCGCCGCGCGGGCGGCGGCGCCGCCGGGCCGGCCAACGCCGGCATCGCACTCGAGTCGATCGGCCCCCGTAAGCAACTTCAGGTCCGGCGCCTCGCCCGAGCCTGGCTGGCCGAGCACCGCCCGCCCGGGCACTACTCCCAGATCCGCTTCGACGCGATCGGGGTCAGCGTCAGCCCGAACGGCACCCCCACCGCCATCGAGCACATCCTGAACGCCTTCTAGGCCCCCAACTCAAGCTGGCTGTAGGCAGTCGATGCGAACGAGCGCCTGTGCAGGGCACTGATCCCGTTGGCGGAAATCGACTCGCGGTGGTCGGGCGTGCTGTAGCCCATGTTGCCCTCGAAGCGCCAGCCGGGATAGGCGTGGCCGGCACGGGCCATGTAGCGGTCACGGGTGACCTTGGCAACGACCGAGGCGGCTGCGATGGCCGCGCTGTGAGAGTCGCCCTCGACGATGGCCTCATGCGGGACGCGGCAGCGGGAGCCCAGCCGGAACCCGTCGCTGAGGCATTTGGCCTCCGGTCTCGCGACCCGGCCGAGGCAGTCGGCGAGCGCCTGCAGGTTGGTGATGTGCAGACCGCGGGCATCGATGCCGGGAGCGCAGCGCGCGGTGACCACCACCTTCTCGGCCACGGCGAGGACGCCGGGGTACAGCGCCTCGCGCTCGGTGTGCGTCTTTCGCTTGGAGTCGTCGAGGCCGGCGAGCAGCTTGCGCTCCTCCTTGCCGAGCCGCTCGTAGTCGAGCAGCACGGCGGCGGCCACGAGTGGTCCCGCGAGGCAACCGCGACCGGCCTCGTCCGCACCTGCGACCCAGCGATGGCCGAAGTTCTGATCGAAGCGGAACAGCCAGGCGGTGCGACGGCCATCGGCCCGACGCCGACGGCGACGCGGCTTTTCCGGAGCCGCCGGCTCCTCGGCGACTTCGGAACCGGCGATACCGGCCTCTGGCTCTCTAGAAGACGCCAACCCGATCGGGAGGCCAGTAGGTGGCAAAGGCCTTGCCAATGATCCAGTCTTCGGGAACGGGTCCCCAGAATCGGCTGTCGTCACTGGCTCCACGGTTGTCGCCCATCATGAAGTAGTGCCCGGGTGGAATCGTGATCTCCTTGGGCAAATTGCAGGCATTGCCGCTGTTGCAGGGCTTGATGAAGTCCTCCTGGGCGATCTCGCCGTTGACCACGGGGTGGCCGTCCTCGACGCTCAGGGTGTCGCCCGGGCCGGCGACCACGCGCTTGATGAAGTTGGTGTCGGACTCCTCCTCAACCGGGGCGGGGCAGGGCTCGCCCGGATCTTTGGGCGCTCCGCACTCGGGCCCGCGCTCAGCTCCGACAGGCGGATGGAAGACGACGATGTCGCCGATCGAAGGGTCGCCGAAGTGGGAGCTCGTGCGATTGACGAGGACGCGCTGGCCGATCTCGAGCGTCGGGATCATCGAGCCGGACGGGATCTGAAACGGCTTGACAATGAAGGCTTGAATCATCAGCGCCAGACCGATCGCGAAGCCGACGATCGCAACAAGCTCGATGAAAGCACCGAACGTGGATTTTGGACGCGGCATCCGGGTCGGTCCCCGTCGGCGCCCTAGCGGTCCTGCTCGGACGCCTCGTCTTCGGTGGAATCCTCCTCGGATCCACCCGCCTGGTCATCGCCCTCCTCCGCGGCGCCCTCCTGCGCCTCGGCCTCGGGAACATCTGCAGTCTCCTCGGCAGCAGCCCCGGGAGCGTCGGTCGCCTCGGACTCAGCCTCCGGCTGTGCCTCAGCCTCGGCGCCTTCGGCCACCTCGGCCTCGACCACCTCGGGCGGGGCTTCCTCCTGGGCGACGCCCTCCGCGTCGACCGCACCCTCGTCTTCAGCGGCAAGAACGTCTTCCTCGATGCCCCAGCGGCGCTCGGCCACGCGGGCTGCCTTGCCGACGCGATCGCGGATGTAATAGAGCTTCGCCCGGCGCACGGCACCGCGGCCGGCGACCTCGAGCTGCTCGATCTTTGGTGAGTGGACGGGGAAGGTCCGCTCGACGCCAACACCGAAAGACTGCTTACGGACGGTGAACGTCTCGCGCGCTCCGCTGCCCTGGCGCTTGATCACGACACCCTCGAAGACCTGGGTCCTGGTGCGGGTGCCTTCAACGACCCGGAAATGGACGCGAACGCGATCGCCCGCTTGAAAGCGGGGGATGGAGCGGAGCTGCTCCTTCTCGAGGCTGTCGATGATCGTGCTCATAAAAAAGTCGCGCGTCCCGGGTGGGCCCGCGCGGGACGGGAATAGTAGCGAACCCTCAGCCGCTCGCTTGGCCGCCCTCCGGCGGCTGGCCGCGCCCGTCGCGCTCTCGACTGCGCTGCAGGCGCCAATCGCGAACCGCGCCGTGATCCCCGGAGAGCAGCACGTCGGGAACGCCCCAGCCCCGGTAGGTCGGCGGGCGCGTGTAGTGCGGGTATTCCGGGGCGCCTCCGAGCGCCTCCGAGAACGACTCCTCCACGACGCTGTCGGCGTGGCCCAGCGCGCCGGGAACCTTGCGCAGAACTGCGTCGGCAACGACCATGGCGGCGAGCTCGCCGCCGGCGAGCACGTAGCGCCCGATCGAGACCGCGTCGTCGGCGATGTGGGAGCGCACGCGCTCATCGACACCCTCGTAGCGACCGCAGAGCAACGCCAGGTGCGGTTCCTCCGCGAGCTCGTTGGCGAGCGTGTCGTCGAACATCCGCCCGGACGGGGTAAGCAGGACGGTACGCGGACGCTGCCCGGACTGGCCGTAGGCCGCCTCGAGCGCTGCATCGACGACGTCAACGCGCATCAGCATCCCGGCGCCACCGCCGTAGGGCGAGTCATCGACCTGACCGGCGCCGAGGGGCGTGGTGTCGCGGTAGTCGAGAAAGCGCAGCTCGGAGCCGCCGGCGACGGCATTGGCCACGTGGCGCTGGTCTGAGAACCAGCCGAACCACTCCGGGAAGAGCGTGAAGACGTCGAGCCTCATGCGAGGCGGCTCAGTCGAGGATGTCGATGATCACGCGGCGGTCTTCACGGCCGCCGGCCGCACGTGCCACGGTGCGGATCGCGTTTGCGATCCTGCCCCCGCGACCGATCACGCGACCGAGATCCTCGTCCGCCACGGAGACCTCGAGCACGAGATCGCCGTCTTCGTCGAACTCCTCGACCGTGACGGCCTCGGGGTCTTCAACGAGCGACCGAACCAGGAACTCGATGAGCTCGCGCATCGGAACGCGGGCTACTTACCGCTCGCGGCGACGCCCTCGGTGCGCAGCAGCTTGGCGACTGTGCGGGAGGGCTGTGCACCGCGGTCGAGCCAATGCTGGGCACGCTCGGAGTCGATCGTGATCTGCGAGGGCTCGGCCTGCGGGTTGTAGCTGCCGATCGTCTCGATCGACCGACCATCACGCGGGGATCGCTTATCGGCGACGACGATGCGCCAAATGGGGTTATTGCTGGAACCCGCTCGTCTGAGTCGAATACGTACTGCCATGGGCCGCGGCAGCTTACAGATCTCTAGCGCCTACGGCGGTTGCCGAGTTGACCCTGGAGCAGCGCCTCGGGATTGGGCATCTTGCCGGAGGCCATCTGTTTCATCACCTTGCGCATCTGATCGAACTGCTTGGTGAGCTGCTTGACCGCCTGCACATTGGTCCCGGAGCCCGCTGCGATGCGGCGCCGGCGACCACCGCGGATGATCTCCGGGTTGCGGCGCTCGGCCGGGGTCATGGAGAGGATGATCGCCTCGAGGCGGTCGAGCTCGCGGTCGTCGACGTTGGCGTTCTTGATGTCCTTCATGGCCTTGCCCATGCCGGGCATCATTCCCAGCACGCTGCTCAGCGGGCCCATCTTGCGCACCTGCTTGAGTTGCTTGAGGAAGTCCTCGAGGGTGAACTCGTTGCGGCGCATCTTGCGCTCGAGCTCCTCGGAGTCGGAGAGGTCGAGCTCCTTCTCGGCCTTCTCGATCAGGGAGAGCATGTCGCCCATGCCGAGGATGCGCTGCGCCATGCGGTCGGGGTGGAAGCGCTCGAGCGCGTCGAGCTTCTCACCCGTCGAGGCGTAAAGGATCGGCTTGCCGGTGACGGCCTTGACACTGAGTGCCGCGCCGCCGCGGGCGTCGCCGTCGAGCTTGGTCATGACGACCCCGTCGAACTCCGTCGCCTCGGCGAACTGCTCCGCCACGTTGACGGCGTCCTGGCCGGTCATCGCGTCGACGGCCAGCAGCACGTTGTGGGGCTTCGTCTGCTTCTTGATCCGGACCAGCTCGTCCATCAGGTCGGCATCCACGTGCAGACGGCCTGCGGTGTCGATGATCAGAACGTCGAGCTCCTCGGCCTTCGCCTGACCCAGCGCCCACTCGGCGATATCCACGGGATCGCGCTCGGTGCCCTGCTGGTAGACGGTGGCGCCCGCCTGGGTCCCCACCTTGGTCAGCTGATCGACCGCAGCCGGGCGCTGCGTGTCGCAGGCGGCGACGCCGACACTCTTGCCCTGCCCCTTGAGGTGCAGGGCGAGCTTTGCCGTGGCCGTGGTCTTGCCCGAGCCCTGCAGACCGGCCATCAGGATCACGGTCGGACCCTTGGATGCGAAGGCGAGCTCGCGGCCGGAGCCGCCCATCAGTTCGGTGAGCTGATCGTTGACGACCTTGACGACCATTTGGCCAGGGTCGAGGCTCTCCAGCACGCCGGCCCCGATCGCGTCCTCGCGGACACCGGCCACGAACTTCTTGGTGACCTTGAAGTTGACGTCGGCCTCGAGCAGCGCGAGGCGGATCTCGCGCATCGCCTTGTCCACATCGGCCTCGCTCAGCTTGCCGCGTGAGCGCAGATCCGACATCGTCCCCTGCAGGCGCTCTGAGAGCTGGTCGAACACGTGCGGGAGGTTAGTGACCCGTCGAGAGCACCCGCAGCCGGTCCCCGACCGCGATCCGGCCCGCGCGCTCGACCTCCGCCCCGACCGCCATCAGTCCCTCCCTCCTGGCAGCGATTGCCCGCATCACCCCGGGATCGCGCTCCAGCCCACCCGGCTGGGCCCGAGTGGTCATCACACAACGCTGAATCCGCTGCCGGACCATGACGATCGCCTCCCCGATCTGCACCCGGGCCCCGACCAACTCGTCCTCGCCGGAGCCGTCGAGCAGCAGGTTCGAGCGGAAACGCCGTGGGTCCCAGCTTCCGATGGAATCGCGCGAGAGCAGGGAGACCCGGGCCTGCTCGGAGTCCTGGAAGCCGGCGGTCGCCCCGCTAAAGGAGTGCCAGGTCCCATCCTCGCGCGCGTTGTCATCCGGACTCTCATAGCGACGCTGAACCTGCTCGGCGGCGGCCCGCAACACGACCTCCCGCCCCAACCAGTCGCAGAGTGCCGCGTCGTCACGTAGTCGCTGCCCGTCCGCCAGTGTGATCTGTACCGGAGTCGAGTCGGGGGAGCCCTGCTCGGGCATGTGCGCCGAGGCAAACAACAACTCGGGCACCCGGCGCGCCGTCAGCCCCAGGTCGGAGACCGGGTCCCAGATCGCCCAGCGGCGATCTCCCTCGACTCCCTCGGCGCCCAGAAACGCTTCGTTCAGCGCCTCGCCCTGGAGCGATTTCACGGGGTAACGCCAGATCTCCTCGATCCGCACGCCCGCCCCTACTCACCGAGCAGGGCGGTCGCGAACTCGGTCGGGTCGAAGGGCCGCAGATCGTCGATGCCCTCCCCCACGCCGATCAGCTTCACCGGGATGCCCAGCTCGCCCGCGATCGCGAGCGCGATGCCGCCCTTCGCCGTGCCGTCGAGCTTGGTCAGTACGACCCCGTCCACATGCACCGCCTCACTGAAAACTTTCGCCTGGCGCAAGCCGTTCTGGCCGGTGGTCGAATCGACCACGATCAGCGTCTCGGCCGGAGGCCCACCCAGCTTTTTCTCGATCACCCGATTGACCTTGGAGAGCTCCTCCATCAGATCCGTGCGCGTGTGCAGGCGTCCTGCGGTGTCGGCGAGGACCACATCGGTGCCGCGCGCCTGCGCCGCGGATATCGCGTCGAAGATCACAGCGCCGGCATCCTGGCCCGCCTCGGCCTTGACGATCTCGACCCCGGCGCGCTCCGACCAGGTCGTGAGCTGCTCGACTGCCGCCGCCCGGTAGGTGTCGCCGGCGGCCAGCAGCACCGAGAGGCCCATCCCGGAGAGCTGCTTTGCGAGCTTGCCGATCGTCGTCGTCTTGCCGGTGCCGTTGACACCGACGACGAGGATCACCGCGGGCCGCTCGCTCAAGAGGATGCGCGGCTCGCCGACGACGGCGAGTTCGGCGAGCAGCTCGATCAGCCGGGCCTGGATCGCCTCGGCGCCACTGACTTTGCCGCTCTCCACCTCCGCCTCCAGGCGGCCGACGACATCGGCCGTGGTGCGCGCCCCCACGTCCGCCATGATCAGCGCCTCCTCGAGCCGCTCCCAGGTCTCGGCGTCCACGGTCGCAAACAGGCTCGAGCTGATCTCGGCGCTGAGTGCCTCACGACTCGCGCTGAGGCTCTCGCGGAGGCGCTTGAACACGCCACGGCGGGCGCGGGCGCCGGCCTCGGAGGCATCGTCGCTGCCGAACTCCGGCTCGGAGAGCTCGGGGCCATCGGCCGCCATCTCGATCAAGTCGGTCCAACTCCGCGCCATCGGCCGCCAGCCTAGCCGGGTCGGCCGCTGAGGCGGGTAGCCGGGCTCAGGCTGCGGCCTGGCCCCCGCCGCCGGGCTCGGCCTCGGGCTGCTCATCCCCGCCGCTCACGAGCTGGGTCTCCCGCGGCAGGCGCCGAGAGATCACCTTGGTCGCGCCGTCCTGCATGCTCACCCCGTAGAGGACGTCGGCGGCGTCCATCGTGCGCTTCTGGTGGGTGACGATCACGAACTGCGCCCGGTCGGAGAATCGCCGGACCAGCTGCAGGAAGCGATCGATGTTGGCGTCGTCGAGTGCTGCCTCGACCTCGTCGAGGATGTAGAAGGGCGAGGGCCTGGCGAGGAAGACGCTGAACACAAACGCGAGCGCCACCAGTGACTTCTCACCGCCGGAGAGCAGCGAGAGCCGGCGGGTGGCCTTGCCGGCGGGCGTCACCTCGATCTCGACGCCGCGCTCGTCGTCGGCCTCCTCCTGGTCCTCCTCGTCGGCGATGTCCGAGGTCTGCTCGGACGGACCGTCGGATCCCTCGGCAGCGGGCTGCTCGCTGCCGCCCAGCACGCGCTTCGGCCTCTGCGGCTCGACCATGCGCAGTTTGCCCCGGCCGCCCGGGAACATGTGCTCGATCAACTCGGCGAAGTTGGCCGAGGCGGCGACGAAGGTCTCCTCGAAGGCCGTGCTGATCTCCCGGTCCGTCTGACGGATCAGCTTCTCCAGCTCGCTGAGCGCCTTCTCCAGGTCCTCGCGCTGCTCCTCGAGCTCGCCGACGTGCTCTTTGGCCTCCTCGTACTCGCGCTCGGCCAGGGGATTGACCGGGCCGAGCTGCTCGCGGCGGCGGATGAGCCGCTCGACCTTGCCCTCGACCTCTTCGCGCTGCTCATTGCTCAGGCGCTCGGGCCCGGGCTTCTCCTCCAGCTCCAGGCGGCCGGCCAGCCGGTCGAGCTCGGTGACCGCCTCCTCACGGCGGTCTCGGATCTGAGCGGCCCGGACCTCGGCTTCGGTGACGCGTTCGCCGATCCCGCGCAGCTTGGCCTGCATCTCCGCCTCCTGCCGCGAGCACTCGCGCAGGCCGACGGTCAGATCGTCGCCGGCCTGCTGGCCGATCACCTGCTCCTCGACGCGGGCTGCGCGGGCACCGACCGAGTCGCGCGCTGCGCTGAGCGCGGTGCAGAGCTCGCCCAGCGTGACCGCGAGCTCGGCCTCCGCCTCGACCCGGCGCTCCAGCGAATCCTGGCGCCGGTGTCCGAGCAGATCCTCCGCCCGGCGGGCGGAGCGGGTTGCCTGCTCGGCGCCGGTGCGGACCTTGGCGAGCGCGTTGAGCCGGCCCTCGACGTCGGCCTCGGCCTGGGCGATGGCGATCGCGGCGGAGGCCGCCGCCAGGCCCTGCGCGGCCGCATCGAGCTCCTTGGCGAGAGCCGCGTCAGCATCCCGCGCGGTGGCCCGCAGCTCCTCGGCCAGGGCGCCGAGCGCCTCGCGGCGGCGATCCACGGCACCGCGTAGCTCAGCCTCGCGTGTGGCAATTGCCTCGGTGCGAGCGCCGAGTCGCTCGTGGGAGGCGCGCAGCGAGGTCAGATCCGCCCAGACGGCAGTGCGCTCCTGGTCGCGGCGAGAGAGATGCTCCTCGATCCCAGAGCGCTTCGCCGCCGTCTTCTGAAGCTCGGCCTCGACGCTCTCACGCTCGGCTCGGGCGGCCTTGGCCTCGGACTCCGCCTCGCGCAGGTCACCGCCGCCCATCGCGAGGCGGTCGCGGATCAGCCTCAGCTGCTCCTCCATGGTCTGGCGCTCGAGCCGCGCGTGGGTCTCCGCCGCGTTGGCCTGGCGTCGCAGGGGCCGCAACCGGGAGCGCGCCTCGCGCTCGACATCGAGTGCCCGATCGAGGTTGGAGCGGGTCCGGTCCAGCTTGAGCTGCGCACGACGGCGGCGCTTGCGGTGCTTGCCGAGCCCGGCGGCCTCTTCGATCAGCAAGCGCCGCTCGCGGGGCTTGGAGAGCACGATCGCCTCGACCTTGCCCTGGCCGATCACCGAGTGCATCTCGCGACCGAGACTGGCGTCGGAGAGCGCGTCGGTGATGTCGGCGAGGCGGCAGTTGGCGCCGTTTAGCTTGTAGCCGCCGTCGCCGTCGCGGCCGAGCTTGCGGAGCACCGAGATCTCGGAGAACTCCGAGCCGGCCGCACCGTCGCCGTTGTCGATCTCGACCTCGACCTCGGCTTCGCTGCGGGCGGTGCGTTCGCGACCGCCGGCGTAGATCACATCGTGCATCGAGGAGCCGCGCACGGCCAGGGGGCTCTGCTCACCGAGCGCCCACAGGACGCCGTCGGTGATATTCGACTTACCGCAGCCGTTGGGCCCGACGATCACACTGACGCCGGGAGAAAACTCCAGCTTGGTTCGCTCTGGGAAGGACTTGAAGCCCTTCAGCGTTATCGATTTGAGATGCATCTGTGGCCCCGTGGATTACCGCATGTAAGGGTCGCGCGCCGCCCGGACGGGATCGCGGGGGCCGCTTATCCGGATTTTGCGGCCAGGACGGTAGACGCTGCAGCCTGTTCGGCAGCCTTCTTGGTCGGCCCGGAGCCGACCCCGGCCGCTTCCCCGTCGATCCGCGCCTCGACCTCGAAGTGGCGATCGTGAGCTGGTCCCGACTCGCCGACGACGATGTAGGAGACGAGCTTGCCCCGCCGCGCCAGCTGCTCCTGCAGGGCCGACTTGAAATCGAGCATCGTGTCGCTGGCGAGTTCGATCTGGGGCTCGAAAGCAGCGAGCACCGCGCGGGCGGTGCGTTCCATGCCCAGCTCCAGGTAGACGGCGCCGATCAGAGCCTCGGTGATCGAGGCCATCGCCCGCTCGCTGGCGATCAGCTCACGGGTGGAGATCCCGCCCTCCCCCGCCTCGGCCTCGCGCTCCCACAGCATCTCGGGCACGCCCAGCCAAATCGCGACCTCCGCGCAGGCCCGGCCACTGACAGCCTGTCCGTGCACCTTGGTGAGGCGGCCGATGTCGCTGCGCGGATAGCGGCGGTAGAGCTCCTCGGCAACCGTCAGCCCCAACACGCTGTCGCCCAGAAAGGCCGGCCTGCCCCAGGAGCGGTGGCGGCGATCGGTCCAGGAGCTGTGGGTGACCGCCTGGGAGCGGGCCGTCTCGGAGAGCTCGGCGATCAATGCCGCGAGTGGCGCGACCGCGTCCCGCCCGGTGTCGCCGTCCCCAGGGGCCGACAACTCAGCTTCCAGGCAGCCTCGTGAACACGAAGTCGACCGCCTGCCCGACTGTCTCGATCTTCGCGGCCTCCTCCTCGCTCATCGAGATCCCGTAGGTGTCCTCGAGCTCCATCACGAGCTCGTAAAGGTCCAGGGAGTCCGCGTCGAGATCATCGCGGAAGCTGACCTCGTCCTTGATCTCGGAGGGCTCCAGTTCGAGCTCGGTGGCGAGGTGTTCGCGCACCTTCGCGAAGATCTCTTCTCGTGGAACCGCGGCAGTCATCGCCGGTGGTCTATCACGCCTGCGCGCCGGGGTCCAGCGTGCCCGACTCGCGTTCACGGATCGCGGCGCGGCCGACGCCGCTCGCGGCGAGCAACTCCGCCGTCCGCTCGACGGCACGTTCGGTGACGCTACGAGCCGCGAGCCTGATCTGATTCGCGATCCCTTCCGGGCCCGCCGAGCCGTGCCCGACCACCGCTACGCCGCGCAGGCCGAGAAGGATCGCGCCACCGGTGCCGTCCGGGTCCATCTGGCCCCGCAGTGTGCCTAGAGCCGGGCGCAGGAGCAGCCCGCCGGCCGCCGCGAGAGGCCCTGAGCGGGCGGCCGCGCGAACCGCATCGCCGACCGCGCTTGCCGTGCCCTCGATGGTCTTCAGGGTCACGTTGCCCGTAAAGCCGTCGGCGACCACCACATCGGCGCCGCCGCGCAGCAAGTCGCGACCCTCGATGTTGCCACCGAAGCGGATCCCCTCGCGCTCGGCGAGCTCGCGGTGGGCCTCGACAACGAGCTGGCTGCCCTTCTTCTCCTCCTCACCGACAGAGAGCAGGGCGACGCGGGGTCGCTCGATCCCGAGCACGGCCTCGGCGAAGGCCGAGCCCAGGTAGGCGAACTGGACGAGGTGCGAGGGGCGGGCGTCGGCGTTGGCGCCGACGTCGAGCATCAGCACGGGATGCTCGAGACCCGGTGCCGGGAGCTGGACCGCGAGGGCCGGGCGCTGCACGCCGCGGAGTCGCTTCAGGGCAAACAGGGCGGCGGTCATGGTGGCGCCGGTCGAGCCCGGGCTGGCGAGCGCGTCGGCATCGCCGGCGGCGACATCGGCGGCGGCCATCACGATCGAAGCGCCGGGACGCGAGCGCACGGCACCGACCGGATCCTCGTCGTTGCCGATCGCCTCCCCGGACTCGTGGACGCTGACGCCCGCGAGTCCGTCGAGCCCGCGCAGTTCGGTCGTCCGGCCGAAAACCCGCACGCCGATCCCGTCGGCGGCGGCGGCGCACACGCCCTCGACCACGGCATCAGGCCCGGCCTCGGCTCCGAGCGCGTCAAAGGCGACAACCGGGGATTCGGCATCGCGACCCGCGCCCTGGGGCGCAGAGGTCGAGCCGGCCATGGGCTTAGGCCTCGGGCTCGGCGCCGGTCTCGAGCGTGGGCTCGTCGAGATCGATCACTTCGCGGCCCTTGTATGTGCCACAGGTTGGGCAGACCCGGTGCGGAAGCCGCGGGCTGTGACACTGCGGGCACTCGTTGAGGCGCGGCGCTGCGACCGAATCGTGAGCGCGTCGCCTGTCACGACGGGCGCTGGAAGTGCGTTTCTTTGGGACTGCCATCGAGCCGGGCATGGTAGCGGGAAGCCGAGCCACCCGGATCGCAAGCTCTCACCGAGCGACAGGCAGCGGCGCTCCAGGGGCCACCGATAGCGCCGGAAAGCAGGTTTGTAGCGAGCCGACGGGCCCTGCTCCGGTTGGGGGTAGACAGAGCTACCTGGCCGATGGTATGTTCGGCCCCGGAGACGACGGCGCCTCTACCCCCAGCGGCGCCATCTCCCTCCCAAGATCGCCGGCTCGAGTCCATATCCCCCGAGAGGGCTCGGGCCGGCACCCTCTTCCAACGCCCGTCGCGGAACCCGCGGCGGGCGTTCAGCTTTTCCCGGGCTCCTCCTCGGGAAGCAGCTCGCGCAGCTTGGCGAAGCGCGGATCCGGCGGACGCTCGTGCACGTGGGTCTCGGGGTCAACGTCATTGAGCGAGATTCCGCAGATCTGGCAGAGCCCCGCGCAGTCGGGACGGCAGAGCACCTGCTCGGGCAGCTCGAGGATGATGGCGTCGTGCAGCCAGGCGGTGGGATCGAGGATCCCGTCCTCGACGTAGGGACTGCTCAACTCGCCCTCGGAGGCTCCACGCTGGTCGACCTCGCGGACCTCGATCGAGATCTCCAGTTCCGCGGCCTGCAGGCAACGGGCGCAGGGACCGGTGATCACCGGCGCGGCACCCAGCTTCAACGCCCAGCCCGCTGTGGTCCGCGAGACATCGAGCCTGGTGGGCACCGTGGCGCCGGCGATCGGGTAGGTCTCGCCGCCGAGCACGGGTGGGCTCGGGTCGAGCTGCAACTCGACCGCGCGGGCCTGGCCACCCTTCAATCCGAGGGCCTCGAGATCGATCGTCCGCTCTTCCATAGTCTGCAAAGTTAGAGATGCGCCACCGAGGCCCTACACCCGAGCCCCACGTGAGCCGCTGATGGCGGCCCAGTTCCACTGGGATCCCGGGCGCTACCTGGAGATGATCCGGACGGAAGTTCCGCGTTTCGACGAGCTGCAGGCCGCCGCGATCGACGCCATTCCCTTCCCACCGCAGCGGGTCCTCGATCTAGGCATCGGCACCGGCGAGACATCGCGCCGCATCCTCGAGGCCTATCCCGAGGCCGAGATCACCGGCCTGGACTCGAGCCCCGAGATGGTCTTCCGCGCCCGCGAGATGGGGATCGACGTGCGGCTGGCAAGGATGGAGGACCCGCTCCCCGACGGGCCCTGGGATCTGGTGATCGCCGTCCTCAGCGTGCATCACCTGCCCGCCGACGGCAAGCGCGACCTCTTCCGGCGGGTGCGCGAGCAG
>JBBRAH010000014.1:0-66917 GCA_038206985.1 Solirubrobacterales bacterium | reverse complement strand
TCGAACCTGGTCGCGGTGCTGATCGAGACACCCGACCGCGAGACCTTCGACAGGGCAATGCAGGCAGACGAAGCCGCGGAAGCGATGAAACACGACCGCGTGAACCCGGAGACGCTGAAGATCTTCGAGCCGAACTAGGCTAGCCCGTGCAGTCGGGGCAAACTCGAACCCGCTGCCGCCTGGACCACCGGGAGATGTGAATGGGCGGTACTGGGCTCGAACCAGTGACCCCCTGCTTGTAAGGCAGGTGCTCTCCCAACTGAGCTAACCGCCCGGGGTCGTCGATTATTCCGGGCCGGCGGCGATCACGCGTTGCAGGTCATTGCGCCGGGGCAGGAAGCGCTTCCGGCTCGAGGCGCAGGACAGCGATCCCGTCGCCCTCGTAGACGATCTCGGTGAACGGGCGCAGAGCTTCGCCGTCGGCCGACAGACTGCCGGTGGTATCGACGATCAGGTACTCGACCCCGAAGTCATCGCTGAGCGTTGCGAGGGAAGCCGGGTCAGCGGCGAACGCCGCCGCGTTGAGGAGGCGGCGGTCGAGGAAGAGGTTGTTCGCCCCCCCGGCCGCGAGATCTTCGTAGCCCTCGTCGAGCGCCTCTCGCGTGTAGGCCCATCCCTGGATGAAGGCGCGACGTTCCGCGAACGTCGCCCAGTTGAAGTTGTAGGGATCCTCATCGTTGATCGCGATCACCGCGTCCTGGTCGGTGTTCTCTCTGATCCACGCCAGCGCTCCGTATCGGGCGGGCGTGAGCGAAGTGGGCGACGTCGCCGCCCCCTCCGGCGTCGAGGACTTATCGAGGGCGGGCTCGACGTAGCTCGTCAACGTTCCCAGGAGCCCGACGACGGCCAGAGCACAGGCCAGGAATGCCGGTACCGACCATCCCGCGGGCGTGGCAATCCGGCTGATCACAACGCTGAAAAGGACGAGCAGGACGAGCAGCCCCACGTACAAGAACAGGTACGTCTGTGAGCCGGCATCAGGCCCGCTGAAGAGGTCAATTCCAGCCGGGAGCCGCTGGATGAGAATGAGGAGAAGCAGCCAGCAGGCCCCAGCCAACGACAGACGGGTCCAGTTGAGATGTTCCGGCCGCGCCAGCCACAGCGCCCGGAAGCCGATTGCCGCAGCTATCCAGCCGGCTGTCGTCGCATAGGCGACGAAGTACAGCTGGTTGCCCAATCCGCCCGCGAAGACGAAACAGAGAACCAGGATCCCGCCGGCCAGCAGGGCGACCAGCCACGCCGGGCTCAAGCCGGGCGAGAACTTGCGGCCGCCGGTCGCCAACCATCCGATCGCCACGAGTTGCGCACCCAGCAACCCGATCAGCCCGAAGACCACCGCCCCTACCCTGAGGATCGCAGACTCGAGGGGAATGCCCGGCAGATTGGCGTCCAGGTAAACCCGGATGATTTCCGGAGCGGGCATCTGAAAGAACGAGTCGAAGCTGCCGATCTCCAGGCCGCTGGAATGGCCGGCGTACTGGGAGAAATAGGTCACGGCCAGCGCGATCCCGATCATGGCTCCGATCCAGCCGATCGGTGCCGGGACCCGCCTCTCCCGCAGCCAGACCCAGGCGCCGAAGAGAGCGAGGGCGCAGAGAACGAGCGGCAGGATCGCCACCTTGGCGTTCGTCGCGCCCGCGATCAGGATCGCAAGCAGAACCCAGTCGCCCGGGAGCCCCCGCGAGGTGTCCGTCAGCCTCTCCCCAATCAGCGTGACGAGCGCGAGGAACAACGTCAGTCCGAAGATGAAGCTCGGGCTCGTGTACAGGAAGATGAAGAAGTTGCCCAGGAACGGGGCCGGGTTCAGGCCCGAACCGGTCAGCATGTCGAGGTCCCCGACAAAGAACACGAGACACGCGGCGAGCAGGCCCACCCAGACATTCCGACCGAGGCTGCGGCCGGCTGTGGCGGAGAGCAGCACCGCAAGCACCATGAGCGGCAGGTTGTAGAGGCGGAAGAAGACCACCGGCAGCTCGATCCCGGTCACCTGGCTGCTGGCAGCCATCTGCACGTGCACGAAGTAGTGGTACGGGAACGGCTCTCCCGAGACATTGAAGTCGAGTGGCGGCCAGTGGTGCTTGATCTCGCCCGCAAAGCCCAGGTGCCAGATGTAGTCGCGGAAGTAGGCGAAGGTGCCTGAACCGGGGTTTGGAACTGTCGGGAAGTAGGCCACGGCGAGCAGGCCCATCGCGAGCACGCAGATGGTCGCCAGGGCCCATGCGAAGCGCGGACCGGTTTCGTTCTCGGGCGTGCCGGGGATCCGCTTGCGCCGGAGCAGGATGACGACGGCCGGAACGGACACCAGCAGCGGGAACAGGACGAAGAGGTCGCGGATCCCCAGCCAGGCCGCCAGCATGAAGGCGAAGACCTCGAGCACCGAACCCAGCGTCCAGCCGAGGGCCACCTGGCGGACAGCTCCTCCCGGATTCGAGCTGAGGACCCGATAGAGCAGCCATCCGGGAAGGACGCGGAAAAGCAGCCCGTAGCCGAGGTAGAGGATCGCGTCGCCAAACGGTGCCCCGTATCCGACCTCGAGGGCTACGAGCCCGAACAGCACGGCGAGTATCGGCAGCCAGGAGGCCGGCATCCTCAGGTTCGCCCGCTGGCCTCCGCGCTGGCTGTTTTCCATCGAGCCGACTCTATTGCCTGAATGGCCGCAGGTGCGGGCCCCACGCTCGGCTCCCGCGGCGCGATACCCTCGCCAGAACAAGCGTTCTTTGTCATCAGGGTTAGGAGACCAGCATGGGTTTCATGGACAGGTTCAAGGGCCAGATGGACCAGGCCCAGCAGGTCCAGCAGGCCGGCGCCGCGACGATGGGTGCCGGTGCGCCCGACGCCTCGCAGGCCGACTATGCCCAGCTCGGCAACAAGCTGGCGGCCTCAGGTGTGCCGTGTACTGCGACGATCATCTCGATCGAGGAGACCGGCAAGACCGACATCAGCGGCAAGGAGCACGCGATCGTCGTCAACGTCGAAGGCAACGGGGAGCCCTACGAGGCGACGATCAGGCAGTACCTGATCTCGGCCGCGATGCCGTCCTACGTGCCGGGCGCCCGCTTCGAGGCTAAGGCCGACCCCGACGCGCGGGAGCGGCTGCTGCTCTTCGGGCCGGCGTCCTGAGCGGCCCGGCGTAACCCGGTACGCGCGATGGATCTGGGGCTGAATGGACGGACCGCGCTGGTACTCGGCGCCAGCCGCGGGATCGGACGCGGGATCGCGGAGGCGCTGGGCCGCGAGGGTGCGCACGTTGCGCTCGCCTCCCGCGGCCGCGAGCAGCTTCAGGAGGTCGCGGATGGGATCGATTCGCCGACCGCCGTCTTCGAGGCCGACTCGGGCGATCTCGATCGGATCGGGCGACTGCCGGACGAGGTGTCCGAAGCGCTGGGGCCGGTGGAGATCCTTGTGATCAACACGGGCGGGCCGCCGCCCGGCACGGCGCTCGAGCACGACCGTGAGAGCTGGCTCAGCGCCTACACGGAGCTCGTGCTCGCTCCCAAGACTCTGGTCGAGGCCACGGTGCCTGGGATGCGCGAACGCGGCTGGGGGCGGATCGTCAACGTCGCCTCCTCGTCGGTGCGCGAGCCGATCGAGGGCCTGGCGCTCTCGAATGCTCATCGGATGGCGACCGTAGGCCTGCTGAAGACGCTCTCGCGGGAGGTTGCCTCCGACGGGATCACCGTCAACGTGGTCGCAACCGGACGGTTTGCGACCGATCGACTCGCTTCGATGTATGGGTCGCTGGAGGCCGCCGAGGCGCAGGCGAGCGCCGACATCCCGGCCGGCCGGCTGGGCACACCGGCTGAGTACGGGGACCTGGTCGCCTTCCTCAGCTCCGACCGCGCAGCGTTCCTGACCGGCGCCGTGATCCCGCTTGACGGCGGCATGGCGCGCTCGACGTAGGTCGGCCCGTCAGGCCGGGGTCGGTTGCCGCGGTTGTCCGCCGCCGCGCCGGGCGGCGAGGGCGAACCAGATCGCGCCCACGGCGATCATCGCGATGCTCAGGAACTGAGCCTGGGTGAGCCCGAGGGCGACGTCGTCGTTGCGACGCACGAACTCGACTGCAAACCGCTCGAGTCCGGCGAGCAGCAGGTAGAGGGCAAAGAGCATTCCCGGGCGGAAGCGATCGCGCCATGTCCAGAGGACGATCGCGACAGCGCCCATCGCCAGGGTCTCGTAGATCGGCGTGGGGTGGACCGGCACGTCCGTGGCGACGGTCCCTTCGGGATATGCCATGGCCCAGGGCCCGTCCCAGGGCTCGCCGTAGTCGCCATCGCCGGAGAGCTGGCAGCCGACCCGTCCGATCGCGTAGCCGATCGCCAGCGGCGCGGCGGCCAGGTCGAGCAACCTCAGGTTGAGCATGTTCCGGTACCAGGCCCAGCCCGTGACCGCGAGGGCGCCGCCGATCGCGCCGCCGTACCAGGTGAGTCCCGAGCCGGAGAAGAGGCTGCCGAGGATGTCGTTGCTGGTCTCGTCGAAGTTGTCGAAGACGAAGTAGAGGCGGGCGCCCACCAGACCACCGATCAGCGCGGTGAAGGCCATCTCGTAGGCCCAGTCTGCGGGCTTGTTCCATTCGACCAGCCGCCGCGCGATCAGCGCGCCAGCCGCGATGAACGCCAGCCCGAAGCAGATCCCGAAGGTCTGCAGGGTCAGCGGTCCGATGTTGATCTCTGGATACATGGTGCAGGGACGCGGTCCCGCCGCGGTCAGCTCATTCCAGCAGACGGGGAGTCAGGGAACCCATCGCGTCTGCCTCGCACATAGCCCCGACGAGGATCGAACTCGCGCTAGAAGGTTGAAAACCTCCCGTGCTAACCACTACACCACGGGGCCGCGGCGGCCAGTGTAGGGCAGCAACTTACGTCCGCAGGCCTTTCCCGCCGGGCCTCACCCAACGAGCATTTCGAGCAGCGCCTTTTGGGCGTGTAGGCGGTTCTCGGCCTGGTCCCAGACGGCGGAATGCTCGCCGTAGAGGACGTCGGAGGTGATTTCCTCGCCGGGATGGGCGGGGAGGCAGTGGAGGACGATCGCGCGCTCGGCGGCGGAGGCGAGCAGGTCGGCGTCCACGCACCAGGGACCGAGGGCTTCGCGCCGGGCTTCGGCCTCCTGCTCGTCGCCCATGCTCACCCAGACGTCGGTGTAGATCGCGTCGGCGCCGGCGACCGCTTCGTGGGGGTCGCTGATCAACTCGACGGAATCCCCGCCGTCGCTGAGCTCGTAGCCGGCTGGGGAGGAGGAGACCACTTCGACCCCGGCTCTGGCGCCGAGCAGCGCCAGCGAACGCGCCACGTTGTTGCCGTCGCCGACGTAGGCAACCCGGAGCCCGTCGAGCGCACCGAAGCGCTCCTGCAGCGTCTGCAGGTCGGCGATCGCCTGGCAGGGGTGGTGCAACGGCGTCAGCGCGTTGATCACCGGGACATCGGCGGCCTCGGCGAGCTCCGCGACCGCCTGGTGGGAGCCGGAGCGGATCGCGATGGCCGCCACGAAACGCGAGAGCACGCGGCCGGTGTCACCGACCGACTCGCCGCGGGAGAGCTGCAACTCGTCGCCGCGCAGGACGATCGCTGAGCCGCCCAGCTCACCCACGCCGACCTCGAAGGAGACCCGGGTCCGCGTCGACGGCTTCTCGAAGACCAGGGCCACCGACTTCCCTGCGAGGGCAATCGCACCCGCGGAGGGACGCGCTGCCTTCAGTTCGCCGGCGCGCGCGAGCAACGCGAGCAACGCGTCCCGGTCGAGTTCCTCGCCGGTGAGGAAGTGGCGGATCTGCGAAGTCATGAGGAAGCGCGGGATGGTACTCCCCGGCGACGGAGGCGATCACCCTGCCTGGCCGCGTGCCGCCGACGGCAGGCGGATACTCCAGCTATGGAGGTCCGCGTAATCAGCTGGAACCTCTTCCATGGGCGTGATCACGCGCCAGATCGCGCCCTGCACACATGGCGCTCCCGGCTCCTGCGGATCACCGAGCGGGGCGCCGACCACGTCCAGGTCAACCGCGATCTGTTCGAGCAGTTTGCCGGTCTTCTGGCCGATGCGGAGTGGGATGTTGCCTTGCTCCAGGAGTGCCCGCCGCGCTGGGCCGAGGAGCTGGCCACCCGGACCAGAGCCGAGCCGCACCTGGTGCTGACCGCGCGGAACCTGCCGCCCGCCCTGCGCGCCCTGCAGAGTGTCGCGGCTGACCTGAGCCCCGACCTGACCGCCTCGTGGGAGGGAGGGTCCAATCTCACTCTGGTCCGGGCGCGATCGCCCAGCGTGCCGGTCGTCGCCGACAGGCGCGAGCTGACGCTGACCCGCCGGCCCGAGACGCGGCGGATGGCCTTCACGCGTCTGCAGTCCGGGCTCTGCATCGCCAACCTGCACGCGAGCGAAGCCCGGGAGTCAGCCGAGCGCGAGCTCGAGATGGCGGCGGGGGTCGCGGTGAGCTGGGCGGCGGGAGACCCGCTCGTCTTCGGCGGCGACTTCAATCTGCGCGCGGCCACGAGTGGTCCGTTGCTCGAGGGCCTGCTCGCTTCGCACGGTCTACAGGGGCGGCCGAGCAGCCCGCAGAGTGTCGACCACATCCGGAGCAGAGGCATGGCACAGCTGGCGGCGGCCAGCGCCTGGATGCCCGCCTGGCGCGACGTGCCTGAGCCCGCGCCCCCGACCGGCTCGCGGGCGCTCCCCATCCGCCTCTCCGATCACGCCCCGATCGAGGCGGTGTTCGGATTCGAGCCGCGTGGGGCCGAAACGGGCGCTGCAACGGGCTGACCGGGCCGGCTTGACCAGCGCTGCGCGCGCTCCCGGCGGCGAGTAGGTTTAGGGTACGCGTTACCCCGAGATTCAACCGGAGGAGATTTCCATGGCGACCACGAAGGCGACCAAGGCCAAGCAGGCTCAGAAGAAGGGCGCGAAGGCGGGCGGCAAGAAGACCGCCGCCAAGCGGAAGCCCACACCCAACGCGGCGAGCAAGCGCGCTGCCGATCGCGCCGACAAGAGCGTCGAGGACTTCCGCGAGGCGCTCGAGCGCAGCGTCACGCTGTCTCGCGACCGCATCCAGGAGGTCGTCGACGACGCCGTCAAGCGCGGTCGCATGACGCGCGCCGACGCCAACGATCTGGTCGGCAAGCTGGTCGCCCGCGGGCGCAAGCAGACGGATGAGCTGCTCAAGGAACTGGAGAAGGCGCTCGAGGCCGCACGCAAGGATCTGGAGGGCCGCGCCAAGCGTGCTCGCAAGGGAGTCGAGAGCCGCACCGACAAGGTGCGCAAGACCGCCCGCAAGCAGACGAAGCGCGCCACCAAGGCGGTTGTGGACGCAGCCGATGAGCCGCTCGCACAGGCCGACAAGCTCCGGTCGCGAGCAGGCGCTCCGGGCTTCCCGATCACCGCCTACGACGAGCTGACGGCGGCACAGATCAAGAGCCGGGTCGGCGACCTGACGAAGGCCGACGCCCGCAAGGTCCGCACCCACGAAAAGAACAACAAGGCGCGCAAGAGCATCCTCGACGCGGTCGAGAAGCGCCTCGCAGGCTGATTCGGCGCTTGCCCGCGGCGGCTCAGGCCGCCGCGGGCGGCATCAGTTCTTCGTCGAGGCGCTTGAAGCCGAGTTCTTCGCCGAGCTCGGCGGCAAGTAGTTGCTCGGCGCTCAGCTCCTGCCCGCGCCGCCACAGCGCGCGCAACCACTCGCCCGCATCGGCCCGATCGAACCACGCCTCGCCGAAGCGCTCCCGCAGCGCGGCGCGCCAGTGCGCGGCGAGCATCCAGCCACGCAGATAGCGGGCTGAGTAGTAGCCAGGGTCGAGATCGCGGATCCAGCCCTCGGGTCCGTACTCAGCGCCGGTCGCCTCGGAGAGCAGCTCGCGATAGCGCTCCCGGTGGGTCTCGCGCGGGACCCGGTCCCAGTCGCGGTCGAGTTCAAGTTCATGCTGAAGCAGCGCCGCGTAGCGGCGGGCGAGCATCAGACGCTCATAGCGGGTCGCCGCAGGAGCGACGGACGGCGCCGCGGGGAGGTTGGCCTTCAGCCAGGCGGGCTCGCCGACCAGGCTCTCGATCAGGAACGCGTAGGACTCCGAGATCGCCACGTCGCCGAGCGCCCTGTCGCAGAAGCTCAGTCCTGGGTCGGTGTGCGCCCGGTGCTGAGCGTGGCCGATTTCATGGAGCAGCGCGGCGAGATCCGCAGCGCCTCCCCGCGGCTGCAGGACCAGGTGGATCTCCGCGGGAATGCGGATCGCCATGCAGAACGCGCGCTCCGATTTCCCGTCCCGGGGCTCGAGATCGAGATGCACGTTCTCCTGCGCGGCCGCGTCGATCCCGAGCCCGTCGAGGGTCCGGGCGTAGACGGCTGCCAGATCAGCCTCGCCGCCGGTCTTCTCGTCGCCCCTCGCAAGGGCGAGCAGTCGCCCGAGATCACAGGCGAGCAGCGGCCCATCCGAGGGCCAGCCGGTTGCCGCCCGAAGTTCCCCCTCGAGCGCCTCCAGGGCGCCGGCGCTGGTGCTCAGAAAGCTGCTGCAACTCTCGGCCAGGGCGTCGAGGCTGACGCCGCTGTGCGCCTCGAACGCCTCGGCCCCGTCCCGGTAGCCGACCGACTGCAGGGCGCGCCGCTCCGCCTCCCGAGCGACGACGAGAGGCGCGTTGAGCCGCTCCGCGCGAAGCCTGCCCGCGTGGTCCCAGATCTCGCGGCGGCGCTCGGCGTCCGGCTCGGCTGCGAGCGCGGCCCGGAACCGCGTGAGCGGCACGAACCCCGAACGCGTGCGGAGCATCTCGGTCCCTTCGATGCGTGCCACTGCCCGATCCTCGGACTGGCGGGCGGCCGCGATACGCCACTCGAGTGCCAGCCCGAGCAGGGCGCGCGCCTTTCGATCACCGGGCGCGGCCTCCTGGAGGTTGGCGACGGTGCGGCGCGAGGTGAGCTTGCGGTTGCGCTTGAAGAACACAGAGTTGTCCCGCAGGCGCTCGCGACCGCTCCAGGTTCCGAGCAGCAGGCGACCGAGGTCGGCGCAGGCGCTTTCCGCCTCGGATTCGTAGCCGCGCATCGGGTTACCCATCGCCGCTGCTAACGATAGGTGGCATGGAGGCCCCCACCACCCCAGGTCAGACCGACGGCCAGACCGGCCCCCAGACGAACACCGAGACGAAGCCGCCGCGACCCCGCCGTGGCGAGGAGCTCGAACTCGTCGTCGATTCGCTCGCCCAGGGCGGGCGAGGCGTAGCCCGCACCCCCGAGGGCTTCGTGATCTTCGTAGCCGGCGGTCTTCCCGGCGACACCGTCCGTGCCAAGGTCGGCAAGTCGAAGAAGCACTACGCGGAGGCGACCGCGATCGAGCTGCTCACGCCCGCTCCCGAGCGCATCCCCGACACCTGCACCCACGGTGACGAGCCCTGCTCCGGCTCGCCCTGGCAGGGGCTCCCCTACGAGCTGCAACTCGAGCACAAGGCCGCCCAGGTGCGCGAGGCGTTGGAGCGCATCGGGCGCTTCGAGGACGTGGAGTTCGAGCCGATCATGCCGGCCGTGGAGCAGTGGCGCTACCGCAACAAGACCGAGTACTCCTTCGGGCCCGACCGCGACGCCGAGGGTGGCCTCGCGCTCGGCTTCCACGCCCGCGGCCGCTGGGACCGCGTCGTTGACGTAGACGACTGCCGGCTGGCCTCCGAGCGCAACAACGAGACCCGCAACGCCGTCCGCGCCTGGGCCCGTGAGCACGTGCTACCGGCCTACGACCGCACCTCGCGGATCGGCGTGCTTCGCAACCTGGTCGTGCGCGAGGGCCGGCGCACGGGCCAGATCCACACGCGGCTGGTCACCTCGCCCAGCGTGATCCCCGAGCCGCCCACCGACCTGCACACGATCATCGAGGGCGACAGCGGCAATACCGACGGCCCGACCGGCGCCCTGGGCGCCGAGCGGCTCACCGAGCAGCTCTGCGGCCTCGACTTCGATGTCTCGCCGACTGCCTTCCTGCAGACCAACACGGAGACCGCCGAGCTGCTCTACGCAGTTGCCCGTGAGTACGCCGCCCTGGCCGGGGACGAGCGGCTCTTCGATCTCTTCTGCGGCGTCGGCACGATCGGCCTCTCGATGGCGGCCGACGCGTCCGAGGTCTGGGGGATCGAGAGCGTGGCGGACGCCGTCGGCGACGCCGAGGCGAACGCCGAGGCCAACGGGATCGGCAATGCGCACTTCCGTGCGGCCGACGTGCGGCTCGGGATGCGGCCACTGCTCGAGGAAGCGGGCAAGCCCGACGTGGTCGTCATCGACCCGCCCCGTGCCGGCCTTTCGGCGAAGATCGTGCGCCGCGTCCTCGAGTGCGAGGCGCAGCGGATCGTCTACGTCTCCTGCAATCCGACGACACTCGCCCCCAACGCTCGCCAGATGGTCGATGACGGTGGTTATAGGCTGGTTCGCGTGAGACCCGTAGACATGTTTCCCCAGACCCCGCACATCGAATGCGTCGCGCTGCTCGAGAAGGTGAGCTGAGTTGACTGATTCGAGTGAGCGCAAGCAGGGCTTCGGCGTCGCCGCCGGGCTCGACCCCGAGGTGGCGAAGCCGCTCGCGGCCGAGTGCGCGACGCTCGGCTACAGCTCGATGTGGTCTAACGACCACCCGGCGGCCAGCGGACTCGAGACCCTTGGGGTGTTCGCCGAGGGCGCGCCGGAGCTGGATCTCGGCGTCGCGGTCCTTGCCCTTGATCGTAACTCGCCCGCTGAGATCAACGCCAAGATCGAGGAGCTCGGCCTGGACCGCTCGCGGCTCTGGATCGGCGTCGGCGCCGGCTTCTCCAAGAAGCCGCTGACGACGATGCGCGAGGCGCTGCCCGAGCTGCGCGAGGCGATCCCCGACGTGCGGCTGGTGCTCGCGGCGATGGGCCCGAAGATGTGCGCCCTGGCCGGCAGCGGCTACGACGGCGCCTTCTTCAACTGGATGACTCCGGAGTTCGCTTCAGGCGCGCGCAAGCAGGTCGAAGCGGGCGCCGCGGAGGCAGGTCGCGAGACACCGCCGGTGTTCGGCTACGTGCGTACGGCGGTCGGCGCTGATGCCGAGACGAGGCTGGCGAAGGAAGAGGGGTTCTACCGGGATCTCCACGACGGCTACCGCAACCACTTCGAGCGACTCGGCGAGCCCCCCGGCACCGTCGGTGTCCAGGCCGAGCGGCCGGCGGAGATCGGTCCCGCGCTCGAGCTCTACGCCACGGACGCGCTCGACGTGATCGTTGTCCGCGGCCTCGCCGGCGCCCGGATCGAGCCGATGGTCAAGGTCGCGACCGCGGCTGCCGGCGACTGAGCCCCGGGGCGACCTCGACCAGGCGCGAGACGACCACGCCGAAGGCGAAGTAGAGGGCGGGCAGCCAGAGCGCCACGCCCGCCAGCCCGTCGGCACCGGGTCCGTACGCGGCGGCATCGATGGCGACGATGACGATCTCGGCCAGCGGACCGAACAGCGCCGCTGCGAGTCCGCAGATGAGCGCCGCCGGACCCGAGGCGAAGCGCACCGCGACGAGCACTGCCAGCATCACGATCAGCGTGGTAGCCGGGCCCTCCGGCTGATCGGAGATGAGCGCCGTGACCGCGTAGATGGCCAGGACCGCCGCGATTGCACCAATGGCCTCACGCAGCGGCCCGCCGGCCTCCCAGGGTTCGACCTCCGCGAGTTGCAGCCGCAGGAATCCGGTCGCGACCGTTCCTGCACCGACGGCCAGTGGAAACCAGATCGCGCTCTCCCAGATGAACGGCAGCGCATCGGAGAGATAGGTCGTGGTCCCGGTCTGCACGTGAGCGGCGTCCCCGATCAGACCGCCGAGAGCACCGGTGATAAATAGCCCGAGCGCCGTCGCCGGGGCGAGCTTCCCGCTCACTGGCTGGGGAGCCCGCCGCCCTCGGCGAAGAAGAGGAACCAGACCCACGCTGCGGCGGTGACGATCAGGGTTGTTGTGATGAACACACGCTCGATGTCGCTCATCTGCGGGCCCTGCCCCTTGTAGACGGTGCGGGTGTCGGTCATCCCGCGCATCCAGGGTTCGCGCGAGGTTCCCCGCTGCCTGGGATCGTTGACCTCCGGCTGCGACCGGGCCAAGAACCAGCCCGCGATGTAGAGGACGCCGACGTAGGTGATGATGATCCCGAAGAGGATGCCCACGGCAACTGAGAAGTCCAGCGAGGTCGCCCCTCTCTCGCCCTGCACTTGAGAGCCGATCCACAGCCAGCCGGCCGGAATTCCGAAGCCGATCAGGACCGCGGCGATGACCGTGGCCCCGAGCTTGAGGATCTCGCGGATCGAGCGCATTGCTACAGAATGTACTCCCGCCAACCGGCGGTCGCAGGGTCCACTCAGTAGGGAGGGAGGTCGGCGTACCAGTCGCCGAGGGCGCGGAAGGCCCGCCAGAACTCCTTCTTCGGCTCCTCGGAGTCGAGCGACTCGTCGATGTCCGGCGTGTAGATCGCGTCGATCGACGGAGTCAGTCGCTGGATCGTGCCGGTGACCGGCTCGAGTGGGCGCGCCAGCGGGATCTGAACGTCGTTGAGGCCTTCCAGCGCGGCCTCGCCCATCGCGACAATGCAGCGTGGCTCGACGATCGCAACCTCTTCGACGACCCGCGCAAGGCAGCGGGGAGAGGCAAGGGCGGGGTCGGCCAGTGGGCACTTGGCGAGGACTGTGCCGTATACGGAGAGCGGATCCACCCCCAGCCGCTTGAGACTCTTCATCACGGCGTTGCCGGCGCGACCGTAGTAGGCGACGCCCTCCTCGATCTCCGCCGGGCTCGGTGCGTACTTGAGCAGCATGACGTCGGCCTGGGGGTGGCCCGAGCCGAGCACCGGCATCAGGTTGCCGCGGGGGCAGTCGTCGCAGTCCTGGAGTTCGTGCGTGAGCTGGTTCAACTCGCGGATCGCGCGCTCGAGGTACTTCTCTTTGATCTGATCTTCAGTGGTAGGCACAGCGGGTGATCGTTTTGACGATGCCTCCCCCTCTCCTCTCGGTTGCGCCACGTTATGCCTCCGTGAATCAAGTCTTGCCGTTGCCGCTGGAGCCCCCGGGGCCGTCGCGGCGGGGCGATCGGGCCCGCTTGGTCTCGTGTCTGCGCCCGCCGCGGGCGGGCTGTGGGTTGCGCACGTCCTTGCGGCCGCCGGCCTGACCGCTGGCGGCCTGCATCCATTTGAGTGCCTGTACGTAGACCAGGTTCTTGTGCTTGCGCACGATGTCGGCCGAGCGCATGGCCTCGAGGAACTCGGCGGGGCCGTCGAAGTCCCGCAGCCGGATGCGCACGCTGCCGAGCGCCTGCGCCACATGACCGTCGGAGCCGGCGCCGGGGATGATTCGATACTTGGCTGCGAAGCGCTCGGCCTCGTCGTTGAACGGGCTGAACGCGACGCGCGGGTTGAACACCTCGAGAATGTCGATCTCGGAGACGATCGCGAGCAGGTGTTCGTAGTCGGGGACCGAGTGCAGCCGGTCGAAGGGGTGGGGGACGTAGACGAGCCCGCCCTGGCGACGGATCTCGGCGATCGTTTGCTCCATCGTCATGCCTTTCTCGATCTTCTCTTCGAGGAACAGGCCGATCACTTCGCCCTGTTCGGCTGTCTTGACCTCCTCGCCGACGATCACCTTGATCCCGCCCTCGCGCTCGGCGGCCTCACGCGCTGCGAGCGCGCCGCTGATCTCGTTGTGGTCGGTGATCGCGATCGCTCCCATGCCGCGATCCTTCGCCGTCTCGAGGAGCAGCTCGACCGGGGTGGCGCAGTCGTGCGAGTGGTCGGTGTGCATGTGCAGGTCGCAGTCGATCGTCGCTCGGGCGCTGATCCGCTTGCGGATCGCCACGTCGCCGCTTGGGTCGTGGCGCAGCGCGCAGACGCCGTCGTAGATTCGCTCGAGGTCATCGGCGACCTCATCCCAGCTACGGGCCGCAGCGCCCGCGACGCCGGTCAGCTCCTCGCGCAGCGGCGAGCCCGACTCGCTGATCAGGCGCTCGAGTTGGCCCGCCAGCGTGATCTCATCGCCCGGCATGAAAGCGAGCCCGGGGCCGTCATCGCCGACCTGCTCGGTGTAGGGGTCGATCCTGGAGATGATCGGAGTGGTGCTCCCGGCGAAGGCCTGGCGGATCAGCCCGGGGGCGGGGCGCGGCCCTCCGGAAGCCAGGCAGATGACATCGGCACCGGCGATCAGCGGCTCGGCGGCGCTGTCGGCGGGACGCAGGAACCGGATTCGCTCGGCGAGGCGCCGGTTGAGGCGGGGCGCGGATACGGCCGCATCCGGCAGCCACACGACGGCTTCCCAGTCCTGGTCGAGCGGGAGCTTGCGCAGCGCGCGGATCATCAGGCGCAGCGCGCCCCGCTCCTCGTGCGCGCAGTAGACGATCCGCAGAGGGCCATCATCTCCGGCGCCCGGCTCCGGAAAGGGCCAGGAGGCCGTTGTCGGCCTTGCGCCGCCGGGGACGGTCTCGTACTTGCCCGGGAAGAAGCGGCCCATCAGCTCACCGGTGGCATCGCCGATCACCGTCCGGGCGTCGAGGCGGCCGAGGAACACCTCGACAAGTGGGCGTGCCACCTGCGTGGAGAGGATTCTCTCGGTCGGCTCGTGGAAGCTGCCGACGTTGAGGGCCCAGGAGTGGCGCAGCGCCGCCGAGGAGGCGCTCGGCGCGAACGGATCGTGGACATGGACCACGTCGAAGTCGATCGCGCTCAGCAGTGCCTCCAGATTGCCGGCCACATCGAGCGGGAAGGGAGCGGCCCGGGGCTTGGGTCCGCGGGGCATCGGGATGCCCTGACCGAGGGAGACCACGGCGGGACCGTCAGCGCCGATCCGCGCGCCGTCGAAACCGTCGCCGAACAGGGCGCTCTCGTCCTCACGGGCCGCCTCGATGGCGCGCTTGGCCTCCCGCATCTGGGCGCGGGTGCCGCCCGGTGCGGCGACCACGACGCGGTGACCCCGAGCGGCGAGCGCCTCGGAGGAGCGGGCCACGAACTCGTTGGCTTCGTCGTGCGGACCCCAGGTATATGGGGTGACCTGGGCGATCGTGAGGCGCTGCGTTGAAGCCACGGGGGCAGGATAGTTGTCCTCGCCCGGCCTGCCCTCACCGGCTGCGCTGCGGACGACGATGCCGGGCCCATACGATGAGGTCCACAGGCCTATTACAGCGAGAGAGAGATTCGATGACGACCTATGACTACGTGATCGTCGGGGCCGGCTCCGCGGGTTGCGTGCTGGCGAATCGCCTGAGCGAGGACCGCAGCCGCAACGTCCTGCTGATCGAGGCCGGCGGCAAGGACCGCTCGCCCAAGATCAAGATTCCGGCAGCCTTCGCCCAGCAGTTCAAGACGAAGCTCGACTGGAACTACTCCACCGACCCCGAGCCCGGCTGTGACGATCGCTCCCTCTACGTGCCGCGGGGCAAGAGCCTCGGCGGCTCGAGTTCGATGAACGCGATGCTCTACGTGCGTGGCTGCGCGGCCGACTACGACGGCTGGGCGGCGGACGGTTGCGAGGGCTGGAGCTGGGAGGAGGTCCTGCCCTACTTCCAGCGCTCCGAGCGCAGGGAGGGAGATCCGGGGTCCAGCCACGGCACCTCCGGAACGCTCAACGTCGCCGACCCGGTCAGCCCGAGCAAGATCACCAACTTGATGATCGAGGCGGCCCAGGCGCGGGACTTCCCGCTCGACCCCGACTACAACGACGGCGAGCCCAACGGCATCTGCTCCGTGCAGACGACCCAGAAGAACGGCCGACGCTGGAGCGCGGCGGATGCCTTCCTGCGCCCGGCGAAGGGCCGGCCGAATCTGACGATCGTGACCGGCGCGACGGTGCTCGGAGTCGAGATGAGCGGCGACCGCGCGATCGGGGTCCGCTACACGAAGGGGCGGAGCGGCACGGTCGCGATCGCCACCGCCGGTGCTGAGGTGATCCTCTCGGCAGGCACCATCGGCTCCCCGCAGCTGCTGCAGCTCTCCGGGATCGGCGCCGCTGACGATCTGCGGCCGCTCGGCATCGAGGCGAAGGTTGACCTCCCGGCCGTCGGCGAGAACCTGCACGACCACCCGTACATGATGCAGATCTGGGACTCGACGATGGAGGAGTCACTGCTCAACGCCGAGAAGCCCGGCGCCGTGCTCGAATACCTGCGCCACGGCACCGGACCGCTGAGTTCGACCGTGGCGGAGGCCTTCCTCTGGACCCGCTACGACCGCGAGGCCGCGGCTCCGGACCTCCAGTATCACCTCGCGCCTGCCTACTTCTCCGAGCACGGGCAGGACACCTACGACAAGCACGCGTACTCGATCGGATCGGTGTTGATCGCTCCGAAGTCGCGCGGCCGGGTGAAGCTGCGCTCCGCCGACCCGTCGGCCAAGCCGTCGATCCTGGGCAACTACCTGACCGAGCCCGACGACATGGCCGCGCTCGTGTTCAGCATGAAGCAGGCGCGGGAGCTCGCCGCGACGGAGCCGTTGGCCGGGATCACCGGCCGGGAGATCTTCCCGGGCCCCGACGTCGAGAGCGACGCCGAGTTCGAGGCCGACATCCGCAAACGGGTCGAGCTGCTCTACCACCCGGTGGGGACCTGCCGGATGGGCAAGGGCGCCGCAGCCGTCGTTGATCCGCAGCTCAGGGTGCGAGGCGTCGAGGGGCTACGCGTGATCGATGCCTCCGTGATGCCGAAGATCACCCGCGGCAACACCAACGCGCCGACGTACATGATCGCCGAGAAGGGCGCCGACCTGATCAAGGCCGCATAGGTCGCGAGATCAGGGCTCGGGCTCAGGCTCGGGGGAGATCAGGGCGACAGGCAGACCGAGCCCGGCCTCGCGGCGCAGGGTGGCGATCCGCCGTCCGGGTTGGACCGCGTCACGAATCGTGCCGATCCGCTCGCCCAGATCCGCGACCGCGCCCTCGAGGTCCTCGACGACGAGCGTCAGGCCCCAGAAGCGCGCGCTGCCACCCGGCCCCGCTTGATTCTCAGACACCTGCACGACTTCGGCGATCACGGATCCGAAACGGAAGAAGGCCTGGCGGAGCTGCCCCTCGGGCGGCCCCA
Source organism: Solirubrobacterales bacterium (assembly GCA_038206985.1). Taxonomy (GTDB): domain Bacteria; phylum Actinomycetota; class Thermoleophilia; order Solirubrobacterales; family 70-9; genus CAXMST01. The sequence goes on along the minus strand of JBBRAH010000014.1, from coordinate 49,928 downwards.
GCTCGCGAATCCGGCGGCAGCGAACTCCGCCGGCCTCGAACGCAGCGATCGTTCGCTCGAGGTCCGACGTGAAAACGACGACATGGTCGATGCCCAGGGCGGAGTTCGGGTGCCCCCGGTTCCCGCGAACCACCTCGATGGAAGGACCGGTGAAGTCGGTCGGCAGCCCGTCGTAGTCGTGACCTTCCGGTCCATCGAGTGTCCAGCCGAGTAGACCGCGACCGGCGTCGGGGCCGAGAAAGCGGATCGGGGTCGTGCCGACCCGCGTGAGTCCGTCGCTGACCTCGAACCCGGCCGCGTCCCAGGCCGCGGGATCGGCGGCGACCCGAAGCTCGCCGATCGTCCGCATCTGCTCGGGCCCGTCCATTGGACCCGAGCTTAGATAACCCGCCCGCTCAGCCGGCTCCGTCTGCCTTACCCAGGAATGGCAGCGGATCGATCGCCGTCCCGTAGGGGTCGCGGCCCTCGCGGATCTCGAAATGGAGGTGCTCGCCTGAGCAGGAGCCGGTGCAGCCCAGCTCGCCGACCTTCCGGCCGGCATTGACCTTCTCGCCGGTGCCGACCACAGCCGGGGCGATCATGTGAAAGTAGTTGTAGGTCTGATCCCGCTCGGGGTCATAGAGCGAGAGCCAGTTGCCCCGGCCACCGTCGCTGCCACCATCCACGACCTCCGTGTCGCTCACCGCGACCAGCTTGGTGCCGGCAGGCGCGAAGATGTCCTGGCCCTCATGCGGGCGCCCACGCGCGTTGCCGAACGCGTTGAGCTCGTTGCCGTAGTCGACGGCCGTAGCGACCGGGTGCACGGGCCGGCCGGCTTCCTCCACCAGCTTCTTGATTGGACCGCGGGTGCCGGGGAAGGTGTTCGCCAGGAGACCGTCGCGGTCATCGGTGGTAGCCGTCGCTCGGGTCTTGCCGCCCGAGGACGTCGCATCCTCGACCGGCTCGGCAGCTATTGCGGCAGCCGGGGCGGCAAGCACGACGCTCAGCACGAGCGTGCGCAGCAGCTTCTGGGGTCGGTGGGGGTTGGTACGCATGGGTCCTCACTTCCGCCTGCGGGGTTAGCTGACGGGCTCGCGCGGTGAGTCCTCTTGGTTCGCGCTACCGATCCGGCCCTCCCAAAGGAGGAGCGGACCCGATTCGCCCCGGCGGGTTCGGCGTGCTCAGCTGAGCTCAGCCGCTCCCGAATTGGTTCCCCCGCCCCGGTATCCGACCGGGCTAGGCATAGGGAAACGTCCAGTTCGCCGACACCAACCCCGCACCTGCCACCCGGTTAGGGATGTGTGACCGGTCGCACACATGCGTTGCTAACAGTCGGGGTTGGGCGCGTGTGCAGGGCGCGGGGCCGTTGTGGTCTGCGCCGGCGCCGTATTGCAGTGAGGGGGGACGTACGGTGGCCACGCTGCCGCGGCCAGGGTCAGGCCGTTGGGACCACTCGAAGGTTTCGTCTCAGATTCGTTCCAGGTCGTTGCAGTTCCGTGTGAGGTAGAACGCCAGGAGGGCACGAGACTGACTTTGTTCCGATAGGAGCGGTCAAATGTCAGTCTCGTGAGAATCTGCCGCCCAACGGCGCCCCGGGGACCACCGGGACGGCCGGCAGCCGGCCCTCCTTCTCACTCCCTCACCGCAAACGTCCCGCCGGGCGCACCGAACCCTCGGCCGTCCGGACAAACCCCGAACGAGCCCTACGGCTTGCGGACCCGATCGAGCTGCTCCCGGGCCCGCTCCTTGCGGGTGTCCAGCCTGTGCTGGATGAGGGAGAGCACGATCGGGAGGATCATGAAGAGCGCGATCACGCCGAAGCCCCACATCGTGATCTCGAAGTCCGTGGTGCGGCCGACGAGGCCTTCGCCGTCGGCGGCGAAGGCCGCGGAGGCCGGCACCAATGTGGCGGCAAGTGCAAGGCCGGTGAGCGCGACGATGCGGGCGACGAACTTGTGGGTCGGATTCACGGCGCGGACTCTACCGGAGTGCTGTCTTGCCGGGTGGAGCAGGGAGCCGCCCCCGGTGGTGCGGAGGATGGCTCTGCGGGTCCGGCGAGCTGTTGCGTCACCGGGCCCTGAAGGAGAAGCGCACGACCTGGGGCAGGGAGTAGGCCGTGCGCTGCACGAGAGAGGATCTCGCGGTGATCGCAACTCTGATCGGTAAAACGCCTGCGAGCGTGAAGATCCGGAGACCGGCTTGTGAACAAGCTGTGAACAAGCCATCGCGCTCTGTGCCGGTCGCCCGCCGGACGGGTACCATGGGACGCGAGCCGGTTCGCAACCCCGACTGGCCCCTGCTTATGAGCGCCCAGCGCGGAACAGTCAGAATCGCGGTCGTCGACCGTGACACATCCTTCCTCAAGGTCCTCGGCAAGCGGCTCGATGCCGCCGGCTGGGAGCACCGTGTCCTGCCCAGCGGAGCACCGGCCGTGGAGCTCGTGAAGATGAAGCTCAATGCCCTGCTGGTTGACCTCAGCGTTCTCGGCCACGAGGACGGCTGGGAGTTTCTCGAGCGGGTCTCGGGTCTGATGCCCGGGCTCGGCATCATCGTCCTGGGGCAGGATTCGACCGTCGCGCAGCGCGTGCGCGCCCTACGCATCGGTGCTGATGACTGGATCGCCAAGCCCTGCCACCCTGAAGAGGTAATGGCCAGGGTCGAGGCCGTCGTTCGCCGTCGGCGTCGCGCCCGGCCCGATAACGAGCAGGGGCCGATGGTCATTGGCGAGGTCGAGGTCCGCAGCGACCAGTTTCAAGCCTATGTCGCGGGACGCACACTCGATCTCACCCGCCGTGAGTTCGAGTTGCTCAACACGCTGACCGAGGCTGCCGGCAAGGTGCTGGAGCGTGAGGAGATCTATCGCCGTGTCTGGGGCTATGAGATGGCACACGGAGATCGCTCAGTGGATGTCTTCGTTCGCAAGCTGCGCTCGAAGATCCAGCGACAGTCTTCTGGCTGGAACTACATACACACCCATTTCGGCATCGGCTACCGCTTCGAGGCCGAGGAGAACACCTCCGAGCCCGTCGCTCGAGGAGCAACGACTGACCCTGCGGCAACCGTCGCCGAGAGCGTCACAGTCGTCGAAGCACCTCCCGTGCGCGCCGAAGCCTGAGATCCGGGCGTTTCGGCAGCGCCCGGATGTGCCTGTGACCGCTGCCGACGGTGGCCGTTCACATCATTTTCACAAGGGGGCGACAGCGGGGTAACAAGCTTCACCGCAGACGCTGCGATTCTGCCGCTGCCGTCGTAGAGGGGATCCGCGGGTCGTGCCTGCGTGACCACCGGCGGTTGAAACGTCCAACGAACAAGGAGTCATTCAACGTGAACTCACGGAAGTGGTTTTCACTTATTCTCGCGGGTGCCATGCTCGCCATTGGGGTCGCCGCTTGCGGCGATGACGACAGCAGCGGTGACGCGACAAGTGGCGGCGACACCGCCGCAGGTCTGAGCGGCGAGATCGCCATCGACGGCTCGAGCACGGTTGCGCCTCTGTCTGAGCTTGCTGCCGAACTGTTCCAGGAGGAGAACCCTGATGTTCGCGTCACGGTTGGCACCTCCGGTACCGGCGGTGGTTTCGAGAAGTTCTGCGTCGGAGAGACGGACATCAGCGATGCCTCACGCCCGATCGAGTCCGACGAGGAAGACATCTGTGCCGAGAACGGCATCGAGTCCGATCAGCTCACCGTCGCTAACGATGGACTGGCCGTTGTGGTCAACCCCGAGAATCCTGTCGACTGCCTGACGGTGGATCAGCTCAACCAGATCTGGGACAAGGGCTCGAAGGTCAGCAGTTGGTCTGATGTCGATGGTCTCGATGTCGACTTCAGCGAGAGCATCGACCTGTTTGGTCCCGGCACCGACTCGGGCACGTTCGACTACTTCACCGAGGCGATCAACGGGGAAGAGGGTCAGCAGCGCACCGACTACAACAACGTCGGCGAGGACGACAACCAGACCGTTCGAGGCGTCGCCGGGAACCCCGGTGGCATCGGCTACTTCGGCCTTTCGTTTGCCGAGGAGAACTCCGACCAGCTGAAGGCCCTGGAGGTCGACGGCGGCGACGGTTGTGTCGCTCCGACGGTCGAGACGGTCCAGGACGGCAGCTACCAGCCCCTTGGGCGTGGCTTGTTCGTATACCCCTCGGCTGAGGCGGCTGCGAGGCCCGAGGTGCAGGCATTCCTCGAGTTCTATGTCGAGAATGCCCAAACCATCGCGGAGCAGGTTCTCTTCGTGCCGCTCACCGATGAACAGGTCACCAAGGCCGAGGAACAGCTCGGCACCATCACCGGCGGCTGAGGGCTAAGAGCCACCGTAGGTAAGCAACGCAGCCAGAGATAGACGGAGCACTACGGTGGATGCAGCAAAGGCAAGCGCGACCCTCGGGCCCGGCGGGAGCCGGCGTCTGGGGGTCGCGCGGCCTCGCTACGGCGAGAAGTTGATCGAGGCATCGCTGTTTGCTGCGGCGATGGTCTCCATCCTCGTAACGGTAGGGATCGTCTTCTCACTGCTGCAGCCAACGATCGAGTTCTTCAGCGAGGTCCCGGCCTCGGATTTCTTCTTCGGCACCGAATGGGCGCCGACCTTCACCCCGGCGAGCTTCGGCGTCCTGCCAATCGTGATTGGCACCCTGTCGATCACCTTTTGGGCAATGTTATTCGCGATTCCGCTTGGCCTCGGCGCGGCGATCTGGCTCAGTGAGTACGCATCGCCTCGGCATCGGCGGGTGATCAAGCCGATGCTCGAGGTCCTCGAGGGCATCCCGACGGTGGCCTACGGTTTCTTTGGCATCGTCTTCATCCTGCCGCTCCTGAATGACGCCTGGAGCGCCATTCCGTTCCTCCCGGGCGAGCCGAACCCTGTCGCCAACGTGCTCGCGGCGGGAATCATCCTCGGGATCATGATCATCCCCACAGTGGGCTCGATCTCCGAGGATGCGATGTCGGCCGTGCCTCGCGGCTTGCGAGAGGCCGCATACGGACTCGGTGCAAACAAGCTCCAGGTGTCGACGCGTGTCGTCGTGCCGGCGGCACTGTCGGGCATCGTCGCCGGCTTCGTGCTGGGTATGTCGAGGGCAATAGGAGAGACGATCGTCGTCTTGCTCGTGGCCGGCCTGATCTCGGACATAAGCACGGCTTTCAATCCGCTCGAACCGCAGCAGGCAATGACCGCATTCATCGCCGCCACCGGTAGCGGGGACATCAGCACCGGCTCGATCACCTACAAGACGATCTTCGCCGTTGGCTCACTTCTCTTCGTGATGACATTCATTATCAACATGATCAGTATCCGGCTCGTTCGCAAATACAGGCAGCAGTACGAGTGATGAGCGACGAGCCGAGAGACCCGCGCCAGAAGGCGATCGTCGAGAGTGCCAGTCTGGCTGTCCAGCGTGGCACGGTGGGTGTAGACAGGGCGAAGGCAATCGCCTTCAAGGCGTTCCTCCTGTTCAGCGTCGGAATCGGCATCGTGATGCTCGTCACGCTGATCGTCAAGGCGTTCATCGATGGCCTGCCGCGGCTGGAGCTTGGCATCCTCACCGAGTTTCCCTCGGCGCTCCCGGAGGGCGCGGGGCTGCAATCGGCGATCGTTGGATCGGCGTACCTGATGGTCGGCGTCGCCGTGATCACCCTGCCGCTGGCCGTGGCCACCGCCATCTACCTCGAGGAGTACGCCGATGGTGAGCGCTGGTGGAACCGGCTGATCGAGGTGAATGTCCAGAACCTCGCGGCGGTACCCTCGATCGTGTACGGCATCCTCGGCCTCGCTTTCTTTGTCCGAGGTCCGCTCAGTCTGGGAGGCGTAGTACTCGCCGGGTCTCTGACCCTCTCCCTTCTCGTGCTGCCAACCGTCATCCTGGCCTCTCGTGAGGCGATTCGGGCGGTGCCCGATTCGATCCGCGAGGCGGCGCTTGGCTTGGGCGCAACGCAGTGGCAGACGATCCGCACCCAGGTACTCCCGGCCTCGGTGCCCGGAATCGCAACGGGAATGATCTTGGCCCTCTCGCGGGCGATCGGCGAGACCGCCCCGCTGCTGCTCGTCGGCGGCGTCACGTTCATCACCTTCAATCCGGACTTCGAGCCGGGAGCGTTGTTCGGCTTTTCCAGTGACTTCACCGCCCTGCCATTGACGATCTTCAACTACCTGTCGCGACCCCAGGACGAGTTCCGTACCCTCGCTGCTGCCGGAATCATCGTCTTGCTCGTGCTGCTACTCGCGATGAACTCAATCGCGATCTACATCCGCAACCGGTACCGCAAGCGACTGGAGCAGAACTAGAATGAGAGAACAGATGACCGAGAGAGACCCAGACAAGCAACCGACGGTCGGCCCTGACGCGGTAGATGAAGCCCGAGAGGCGGGGAGTAGCGTCGAGTTCAAGGTCGGTGGTGCCGCCCGTCAGAGGCAGGACTTCGGCGCCAACCCGGACATCTGGATGCGCGACAAGGTCTTTGAGCTCAACGACGTGTGGGTTTCCTATGCCGATGTACCCGCCGTTCGTGAGATCTCGCTGGGTATTCACGAGAACTCGATTACAGCCCTGATCGGCCCGTCAGGTTGCGGCAAGAGCACATTGCTACGCACGCTGAACCGTATGAACGATCTCGTCTCCAGCGCCAGCGTCGAGGGCGAGATCCTCTACCACGGCGAGAACCTCTACGACGAGGCGGTAGACCCGGTGCGCGTTCGCCAGCTGATTGGAATGGTCTTCCAGAAGCCCAACCCGTTCCCCAAGTCAATCTACGAGAACGTCGCGTTCGGGCCCAAGGTCCTGAAGATGAAGGGCGATATGGACGAGATCGTGGAGCGGGCGTTGCGGGGAGCGGCGCTGTGGGATGAGGTGAAGGACCGCCTCGATGAGAACGCTCTAGGGATGTCTGGCGGCCAACAGCAGCGACTCTGCATTGCCCGGACGATGGCAACCGAGCCCGACGTGATCCTGATGGATGAGCCGTGCTCCGCTCTTGACCCGATCTCGACCGGCAAGGTCGAGGATCTGATGCTTGAGCTTCGCGAAAACTACTCGATCGTGATCGTCACGCACAACATGCAGCAGGCAGCACGTGTGTCGGACGCGACGGCGTTCCTGATCGTCGAGCTCGATGACAGCGAGAAGCACCGCACCGGGCGGGTCATCGAGTACGACGTCACCGAGAAGATCTTCACCAACCCCGCCGACCAGCGGACCGAAGACTACGTGTCCGGAAAGGTTGGGTAGGCGCGTGCCCGCAGGCGCCCGAGTTCACTATCAAGAGGAGCTCGCGCAGCTCGAGCTCCGGGCTCTCGGTGGACTGGATCTCGTCACCGAGTCCCTCAACCGGGCGCTCGAGGCGACTGAGCACTCGGACATGGAGCTGGCCGAGCAGGTCGTGCTCGATGATGACCGGATCGACGGCCGGTACCTCGAAATACACCAGTCCATCCTCACCCTGCTTGCAACCCAGGCCCCCGTGGCTACGGATCTACGGCTGATCTCTGCGCTTCTGCACCTGATGAAGTGCGTCGAACGGATGGGCGATCAGTGCGTGAACATCGCCAAAGTCATCCCGATCAGCGGTCACAACCCGCCCAAGGACGAGCAGACCGTTCGCGACATCCTCACGATGGGGCGCCAGGCCCGCTCGCAGATCAGTCAAGCCAAGCGCGCCTTCGCCAGCCGCGACGTGCCGTTGGCCGAGGACCTGGTCCGCCAGGATGATGTGATCGACAGCCTCAACAAGGCGGTCTTCCACCGTGCGATCGAGATCGGTGACGATCCCGATGTGCGGGAGTGGGCCACCACGATGCTGCTCGTGGCGCGGGCGATCGAGCGGATCGGAGATAACGCCGTCGATGTCGGCGAGCAGACTGCCTTCGTCGTCACCGGGCTGTTTCGCGAGTTCGAGGATGCTTCACACGCGGAGCCGGCGGCGCCAAGCGGGGGTTAGCACCTCGCGGCTGCGCTACGGTGGAGCCCGGACATGAGGCGAGGGTCGAGGGCGATGACGAGGTATCTGAAAAAGCTGAGCGGCGGGCGAATGCTTCTGTCTGTGGTCGTCGGTTTCGCCCTCGCACTTGGAGTGATCTCCTACGGAGTTGCAGACTCGCTCACCGGCACCGACAAGGCCGAGACGATCAAGGGAACCTCCTCGGGCGACCGGATCGCCGGCAAGGGTGGAGCCGACCGCCTGCTGGGCCGTGGCGGCCGGGACCGCGTGCGCGGCGGCGGCGGGTCCGATCTCGTCATCGGTGGCGCCGAGCGCGACAAGCTCAAGGGCGGCAAGGGCAATGATCGGCTCAAGGGTGGGGCGGGCACCGACAAGCTGTTCGGTGGCAAAGGCCGCGACGGCTTCGGAGTGCGCAACGGCGTCCTGCAGGGCAGCCCCGGCGACGACGTGATCCGCGCTCGCGACGGCGAGGCCGATGAGATCGACTGTGCGGGCGGCTTCGACAAGGCCTTCGTCGACAAGGTCGAGGACGGCGTCTACAACTGCGAGAAGGTAATCGCCGGCAAGAAGGAGATCGGCGATCCCAAGCCCCCGGAGGAGGGCGGCTGATGGCTGCCGGAGACCGTGACCCTGCCGAGGATGCCCGCCGGCAGACCTTCCGCCGCCTCAATCGCGACCGCAGCGACTGGCAGGGCGAGCTCGCTGATCCCGAAGCAGCCGAGGAACTCGAGGCAGCTGATCCCTCGGCCTTCTACCGTCGCCGCGAGTTCCTCGGGCGCACTGCCGCCCTCGCCGGGGCCGCCGGCATGGCATCGGTGTTGCCACTCGACACGCTGGTCTCCGAGGCGGCCAGGACTCAGCTTCGCAGGCCTTACCCGAAGCCCCGCAACATGCCGATCGACACCTTCGTGGTGCTGATGATGGAGAACCGCTCCTTCGACCACTACTTCGGCTGGCACCCCGATGCCGACGCCAGGAACTCCGGTCTGAAGTACCCCTCGCCCGAGGGTGGCAAGGTCAAGACGTACCGTCTGACCCCGGACTTCCAGGGCTGCGACTTCCGCGACCCCAACCACGGCTGGGACGGAGGCCGCTTCCAGTACGGCGACGGTCGCATGGACGGCTTCGTCTATGGCACCGAGGACGGCACCGGCTCCGACGAGTTCGCCGCGGGCTACTACCTCAAGGAGGACATCCCCTTCATCCCGCATGCCGCCGACAGCTACCAGCTTTACGACCGCTGGTTCTGCTCGATTATGGCCTCCACCTACCCGAACAGGCACTTTCAGATCGCCGCTCAGAACGGTGGTCAGAAGAGCAACGAGCTGCCCCCGCAGACCGATCAGCCGATCGGCTTTCAGTGGGAGACGATCTTCGACCGGGCCGCCAAGCGCGGGATCAGCAGCGCCTACTACGTCTCCGACCTCCCGGTCCCTGCTCTTTACGGGGCCCGCGGGCTCTCCTGGGTGCGGCCGATCAACCAGTTCTACATCGATGCGGCGGCCGGCAACCTGCCCCAGATCTGCTTCGTGGATCCGCCCTTCCGCGACGGCGGTGGTGGTGACGGGATCTCCGCCGACGAGCATCCGCACGGCGATGTGCGGCTCGGCCAGGCCTTCATGTCCGACGTGGCCGGCGCCTTCGTGCAGAGCCCGCAGTACGCGCGCGGCGCGATGTTCGTCAACTACGACGAGTGGGGCGGCTTCTTCGACCACGTGCGCCCGCCTCACGTGGCGGACGACAGGGCCAACCGCAAGGACCTGGCCAACGACTGGAGCTTCTGCGGCTTCCGGATCCCCGGGGTGGCGATTTCACCGTTCACCCGGGGCGGCAAGGTCAGCCACATGACCGTCACCCACGAGTCGGTGCTCAAGCTGATCTCCTACCGGTTCGGCATGGGCTATCTCAACGCTCGGCATCGCTATGCCTCCGATATCGGCCGCAGCTTCGACTTCGCCAACCCCGACTTCGATCCACCCGATCTGCCGGACCCGTCCGCGATCGTCGCGACCCCCTGCTCGCTGGGCGGCTCCGGTGGCCAGACAAAACGGCCCGAGCCGCACCATCTCGCCAAGCTCGAGACGTCGGGGCTGCTGGACCGGCTGGGCTACGAGGTGCCCAAGGTTCGCTTCGAGGATCTGTTCCGTAACCCCGACTCGGTGCGGCGCGGGTTCGAGGCCTCGGGCGCCGGCGGCTGAGCTCAGGCGAGCGCCACGCGGCGCTCACCCTCCAGGACCCGGAGAGCGGCCTCGTACAGCTCTCCCGGTGCCGGCCGGTGGTGAGGATGGATCTCGAGCAGCAGCGGGGCTTCGTGGTCACTCAGCCCCGCGACGATCTCGTGCCAGGCGAGCGTTCCCCGGCCGGGGGGTAGATGGAGGTCCAGGCGCAGGGGGTCGAGCCCGGGTCGGTCATCCTCGCTTCGCCAGCGGCCACCGAGGTTGTCGTGCAGGTGGAAGAGGCCGACGAGATCGAGCACTGGCTCGACGAGACTGGCGAGCGCCGTTCGCCGCAGGCCGGCGATCACGTTCGCGTGACCGACGTCGAGGCAGATACGCAGAGCGGGGGAGTTGAGGTGCCGGACGAGACGGCGCAGCGTCATCGGAATGGCCGAGATGGTTTGCGGCCCCGGGAACACCGGGGCCAGGTTCTCGACCATGATCGTGATCCCCAGACCTTCGGCCATCGGCAGCAGTCGTTCCAGGCTGCGGACCTCGGCCTCGAGCCGGGCCTCGTTGTCGGCACACGGTTCATCGACGAGGGCCATGGCGTGGTAGACGACCTGCTCGGAGCCGCACTCCGCCGCGTAGGAGAGCACTCCCGCAAAGACCCGATCAGAGGACGGCGTGCCGGCGAGCAGGTCGGTGGGCGCGTGCAGAACGGAGCGCAGGCCGGTCGTACCGATCGAGCGGCCCGCGGCCTTCGCGTGCGCAATGCAGTTGCGCGAGTCGGCGAGGACCGAGTGGGGCGGGCTCGGGAGCTGCACCCAGCGGAAGCCACTCGCCTCGATCTCCTTCAGCAGCGGCGACGCGGGCCACCATTCGTAGGGGATGTTGAGCCCGAGGCGCCCGTCGAGATCGCTGCTCATGCGACCACTGTGGCGGACGGCTGCCCGGCATAGGTGAAATGCCGGTGAAGGAGCCCTCCAAGTTGCCTGCAAATCAGCACGAATCGGCGCACCCCTTCACTCCGCCGCAACAGTTTCCGCCGCGAGATCGGAGAAACTTGCTCGCGTGTGCGAGCACAGAACAGGGAGCGAAGCCTGACGTGGCGGCGATTGCCGCACCCAGGTCGTCCGAACTCGCCGCACGCCGTATTCAGCGCCGGGCAGCCGGCCCCCGTTCTGACAAGATGACCCCCGGCTACATGCTCTGCGCTGCAATCGACATTGGATCGAACACGACCCGCGTTCTGGTTGCCGAGCCGGATGAAGGTCAGCTGCGCAAAGTCATGGAGCAGCGCGCCTACACTCAGATCGGCAAGGATCTCCAGGGCGGCAACAAGATCTCGGACGAGAAGATCTCCGAGGTGGCCGACGTGGTCGCCACCCAGGTCAGGCTCGCCGACGAGCTCGGTGCCGAGGCGATCCGGATCGTCGCCACCGCCGCGATCCGCGAGTCCAAGAACGGCAAGAAGGCTGCCGAGGAGATTGCCCGCGTGGCCGGCCTACCCGTGGAGATCCTCAGCGATCACGAGGAGGGCCGCCTCGCCTTTCTCGGCGCGACCAAAACGCTCGGCCATCCGGTCGAGGGCGAGATCGCGGTCGTCGATGTCGGCGGTGGCTCCTCCGAGGTGATCCTCGGCAGCGTCAGCGAGGGCGTACGCGACGTGCACTCGTTCAAGATCGGCTCGGGGATGCTGGCCGAGGAGCTGCTGTGCTCCGACCCTCCGGGCCCCGCGGAGATCCGCGCCCTCCGCGACCGGATCTCGGACTTCTTCGAGGGCGTCGAGATTCGCCAGCCCGACCAGGCGGTCGCCGTAGGGGGTAGCGCGACCTCGCTCCGGCGGCTGGTCGGTGCGGTGCTCGAGTACGAGACTCTCGAGCGCGGCGTGCGCGTGCTGACAGGGGATCCGGCGGCGGAGGTGGCCAAGCGCTTCGAGCTCGATCCGCGCCGGGTCGAGATTCTCGCCTCCGGCGTCCTCATCCTCGAACAGATCTCGCAGATGCTGGGCCAGCCCCTGCAGATCGGCAAGGGCGGGCTGCGCGAGGGGATCATTCTCGATCAGCTCAAGGACAACCTCAACGAAGACGGCGACAGCGCCGCCGCAGCCTAGGCCAGGGCCGCCGCCCGGCTCCGCAGGCGCTTTCGTCATAGACTCGCCCGGCGGTGGCTGAGGCGCGCAAGATCGAGGGGATCGATTCCCACACTCCATTCGCGGAGGCCGGAGCCGTGGTGGTCGAGACCCGGGCGCTCGAGCTCTTCGGGCACGCCGAGGGCGTTCTCGACACTGAGAAGATCGAGGGGGTCCACAACATGCGCGTCGCGACCCGCCGGTTGCGCGCAGCCCTCGAGGTTTTCGCACCCTGTTTCCCCCGCGGCCGTCACAAGGCCGTGCTCAAGGAGGTCAAGGCGATCGCGGATGCGCTCGGCGAGCGCCGCGACCGGGATGTCGCGATCAATTCGCTGGCTCACTTCGCGGAATCGATCCCGGCGCCCGACAGACCCGGCGTCGGCTCTCTGATCAGGCGCTTTCAGACCGAGCAGGACGAGGCCAATGAGGCTCTGGCCCCATACGTTGAGCAGACCAGGCTGGACGCGCTCAGGGAGGCGGTCTCCGAGCTCACGTCCGCCGCGAGGGAGTACGCCGTAGCGGGCGATTTCGCCGGCGGCGCCGAGGCGAGCGGCGAGCACAACGGGGAGGTCGCTTCGTGAAGGCAAAGCGCGTAAAGGGCACCGACCCGGCCACGCCGCTGGCCGAGAATGCCGCGCTGATCATCGGCGTCCGGTTGGAGGAGCTGCGGGCACTTGCCGAGGCCGGCCTGAATCCGGACGAGATCGCCGCTCAACACGATGCCCGGATCGCGGCCAAGCGGCTGCGCTACGTGCTCGAGGCAACCGGCTTCTGCTTCGGCCGTCCCGCGGCCACGGCCCGCAAGCAGGCCAAGCAGCTGCAGGACCTGCTCGGCGAGATGCACGACTGCGACGTGATGCTTCCCCGCCTCCGGGCGCACCGGCGCGAGATGCGCGCCGAGGACGCCGCCGCGGTACGTACCTCGGCGGCCGACGCCGACGATCTCGATCCCGAGCTCGCCGGGCGCTCCCCGCACCGCACCTCCTACCGCGGGTTGGAGGTGCTCGAGGTGTACCTGCTGGCGCGCCGCGATCTGCTCTTCGAGCGGTTTCTCTCGCTCTGGGAGGCGCAGAAGGACATGGGCGTCTGGACGGCCCTGGAACGGGCGACCGGGCGCGAGCTCGAGGCCGCCCGGCTGCGCAGGGAGGCAGCGGCCCGCGCGGCCCGGGCACGGCAACTGTTCGAGGATGCCGAGCGTCAAAAGCGTGAGGCGGCCGAGCGAGCGGCGCAGGCCGCAGCCGAGCTGGCCGAGGCGGAGCAGGCCGCCCAGCAGCGTGGGAGCGGCCGCTGAGCGCGCCAGGCGCGGAGGCTAAGCCCGCAGTTCGCTGAACAGCGCGGCGACCGCGGACTCGATCTCGACCCGGATCGGGCGGATCGCCTCGATCGACTCCCCGGCCGGGTCACCGATCTCCCAGCGCCGGCGCTCCTGCCCTTCGACCGCCGCGAGCGGTTGCTCGCAGCCGCAGTCGATCACCAGGCCGGCGCCCTCCAGCAGCTCCGGCGTCAACTGCTTGGGGACCGCCCCGCTGAGGTCGACCCCGATCTCGGCCATCGCCTCAACCGCCGCCGGGTTGACCGCAGCGGCCGGATCGGGCCCGGCCGAGCGGACCGGGATCGCTCCGGCGCCGACCTTGTGGAGCAGGGCCGCGGCCATCTGGCTGCGACCGCCGTTGTGCTCGCAGACGAACAGGACCTTCCGTTCAGCAGGGGCCTCGGGCGCCGGCTCGGTGGGGTCGCTCATTGCAGGGTTGTATCAGCCGGTGTCAGTGCCCGTTGCCCTCGAGCGAGCGACAGCGGAACTCGATCGGGCGCTCGGGGGCGCCCACGGGGCGTTCCAGCCGCCAGCGTCCGCGGTGCCAGCCGATCCGGGTGCCGTCGGCGAGCCGGATCTTGGTCTGCCCGCTCCGCGGCCGTCCCCAGAGCGTGGCCTCCAGCGGCCGGGTGGCGACCCCGTCGTCGCCGAGGCCGGAGGCGACGCTCTCGGCCGGGTGGGTCGGCAGGATCGAACCCGCCCTGACCCAGACAGGGATGCGCTCGAGTGGAGCGGGGACGACAACGTCGCGGCCGCCCTCCAGCCGAGCGCCGGTCCAGAAGTCGAGCCAGCTGCCTCGCGGCAAGTACGCCCGGCGGCGCTCCGCGCCTTCCTCGACGACCGGAGCCACCCAGAGGGAGGGCCCGAACATGTAGGAATCGTTGAGCGTCCATCCGTACTCGTCGCCGGGGTCCACCAGGGGCAGCGGGCGGATGATCGGCAGCCCGGTGCGGGCCGCGGTATCCGCTGCAGCGAGGATGTAGGGCACGAGGCGCTCGTGCAGCAAGACGCTCTCGCGGAAGATCCCCAGCACCTCGGGCCCGTAACGCCAGGCCTCCTGCTCGAAGCGGCCGTGCGCCTGCATGAGCGGCGTGAAACAGCCGAACTGCGCCCAGCGCACGAACAGCTCCGGCGGGCATTTCTCGACGAGCAGCTTGCCCAGGTAGCCACCTACGTCGTGTGACCAGTTCGAGATGCCGCTCGCAGCGGCCGTCAGCGTCGCGGTGAGCAGCGCCTGCAGGCTCCAGAAGTCGGAGACCTGATCGCCGCCCCACACGTGGCCCGGCCCCTGCGCGCCAGAGGCCCCACTGCGCGCGAACAGCACCCCTGTCTCCGGATGCTCGGCGTCGAGGGCCGCCTGCATCGTCTCGCGGTACAGCCGCGGGTACGCCCAGGCGGCCTCAGCGGCGTCACGCCCGTCCGCAAAGCGCAGCTCGTCGGGGAAGTAGTAGCCCTCGCCGTCGTCGGCCTTGATCCCCTCGACGCCGAGGGCCAGCGCCTTGCGCGCCTGTCCGATCCACCACTCGCGCGCCGCCCGGGACGTGAAGTCGATCGGCGAGCCGGTACCCATCCACCACCTGGCGACATAGCTCTGCCCGTCGGGCTGCTTGATGTAGTGGCCGGCCTCGTCCGCCTCGTCGTAGTTGGCCGCCTTCGTCAGGTGCGAGCGCTCCGACCCCGGGTCCGGGGGACGCTGGCCGTCGGCCGACTCGATGTTGATCCACGGCGTGCACCAAACCACGGTGCGCACCCCTTCGCCGCGCATCCGCGCGATCAGGCCCTCGGCGTCGGGGAACTGCCAGGGATTGAACTCCCAGGTGTTGTACTGCGTCTCCCAGGGGGAGTCCAGCACCACGGCGTCGAGCGGCAGTTCGTGCTCGAGGTAGCCCTCGTAGTCCTCCAGCACGTCGCTCTCGTGCGAGTAGACGTCGCGGCTCTTCCAGTGTCCGTAGCCCCACTCCGGCAGGACCTGAGGGAAGCCGGTCATCCGGCAGTAGCGGCGCAGCAGGGCAGCGGGAGTCGGATCGCAGAACAGATGCAGGCGCAAGGGGCCGGATGCGCTGCGGGCGGAGATCGAGACATCGGCGGCGAGGTCGAGCTCGATCCCATGTCCTTCGCACTCCAGCCAGGCCGCCCAGCCGCGATTCGACAGCAGCCAGGGGATCGGTACGTAGTCACCCATCGGCACACCGCCGACCTCGAGCATGTCGGGTGGGCAGTCGGGTCCGGTGTAGCGACGATCTGCCCCGAGCTGGATCGTGCGGCCCACCTGATCGACGCGCAGACCGTGCCGGCAGCCGGTGCCGGTCAGATACTCACTCGGCTCCAGGGACCAGCTCGCCCCGAGCCGCAGCGGGCGCGAATCGGCCGCCAGCGTGATCAGCAGGTGCCGGGGGCCGCGCGCCTCGACCGCGACGCTGACCTCTCGACCGGCATTCGTCTCAGCCGCGACCTGGGGACCGCTGAGGCTGAGCCGCTCAGGTATGCGGACGGACTCGCGCGCCTCGCGCTGCTCCTCGACGATCACGCCCTCGGTGAGCTGGATCAGCTGGTCGGTGGCCGTGCCGTCCTGCACCCAGAGCCGCAGGTCGCTGATCTCCCCCCCGCCCGGGAGCTTGATCGCGAGCCGATCCTCGAGTACCCGCAGCTCCGCCGCCTGCGTCCCCGGACCGTCAGCGGATGCTTTCGGGATCGCGAGCGGCTCCATGACGACGGAACTTCGCAGCCCCGGTGGGCGATCTCGTTGCTTTCCTGTGAAGCACCGGATTTCGGCGTTTTGCGGGGACTTTCCCGTTCACGTTCCTTTCACGGGAACTTTCCCGACCGTTCACCAGAGGGCTGCGTTGCGGGCCCACACTGATGCCGACAACTATCAATCCCGATGGCCATCCGGTCAGAAGAGGGGACAGCGATGATTCCCAGCAACAAGTTCCGTTCGACCTCCGACGTACGCGCCGACCTCCACTGCCACTCCACCGCGTCCGAGGTCTCCAAGCTCGGCGTGCAGCGCTCCGCGGGGCTCCCCGAGTGCGCGACCCCGCCCGAGGAGGTCTACGAGCTGGCCAAGAGCCGCGGCATGGACTTCGTCACGATCACCGATCACGACACCATCGACGGGGCACTCGAGATCGCCCACTACGACGACGTCTTTATCTCGGAGGAGCTGACCGCCTGGTTCCGCGGTGAGCCGCAGGCGGTCCATGTGCTCTGTTACGGCATCCGGCCCGTCGATCACGAGTGGCTACAGGCCCACGCCAAGGACGTCGAGGCCTGTGCCGAGTACCTGCACGCCAACAACATCGCCTGTGCCCTGGCGCATCCGTTCTACGCGGTGGAAGCACCGCTGAGCGCGCGCCACCGGCGCCGCCTGGCCCGGCTCTTCGATGTCTGGGAGATCCGCAACGGCTCCCGCGCCCCCGAGCTGAACATGCCGGCGGCGGTCTACATCGAGACCCACGGCGGTACCGGCGTCGCGGGCTCCGATGATCACGCCGGTGTGGACATCGGCCGGACCTGGACCAGGACCCCGGCCGCGTCCACGCCGGAAGAGCTTCTCGGCCATATCCGCGCCGGCCGCGCGGAGGCTTGCGGGGACCAGGGCAGCGCCGCCAAGTGGGCGCACTCCGCTCTGGCGATTGCAACCCGCAGCCTGCTCGCCGACGAGGGACCCGAGGCGGGTGCGGAGTCCGCGCCCCTCCACCTCATCTCTCCCGATGCCGTCCTGCGGCTCAGCGAGCGCGTCGTCAGCGAGGGCAGCGACCGCACGGGCGAGGATGGGGAGGACTTCACCTCCGACGACGCCGAAGCGCTCCTGCGCTCCTGGCTCGGCTCCGTCGGCATCGGCTCCGGCAGGGAGCTGCTCGAACTGATGAAGTCGGACGAGTTCACCCACGGAGAGCTCGCGCGGCGGGCACGCGCCGCCCACGAGCAGAAGCTCGCTCTCGCAACCACCCATGCGCTCGAAGCGGCGGACCAAGGCGGTGAGGGACTGCTCGGTGTTCTCGGCGAGGTGTTCGCCGCGATCGTCCCGGTCGTGCCCTACACGCCGGCGACCACTTTCCTCGCGGGCGAGAAGCAGAAGCTCTCGAGCCGCGGTGACGGGGGGCCCAGGCGCGTCGCACTCGTGGTCGACGCGATCGGTTCGATGCACGGCGTCTCGCACACGATCGAGCGCCTGCGCGAGATCGGCGTTCCCGGCTACGAGGTCGACGTGATCGGCACCGACGCGGGCGTCGACCGGCGCCTGCCGGCGGTCGCCGAGGTCGATGTGCCCTTCTACGAGGGCCTCAGGGTCGGCGTGCCGAGCCTGCCCGGCCTGGTCGAGACCCTGACTGAGGGCCGCTACGAGCTGATCCACGTGGCCTCGCCCGGCCCTGCCGGGATCGGTGCCGCGCTGGTTGCCCGGATCGCGGGCATCCCGCTGCTCGGCTCCCACCACACCGAGCTCGTCTCCTACGCGCAGTTGCGCTCCGGGAGCGAGCAGATCACGAACGGCATGCGCATGGCGATGGCCCTGTTCTACGCGCAGTGCCAGGTCGTGCTGAGCCCGAGCTCGGCTTCCGACGAATCGCTCGCGGAGCTGGGCGTGACCGCCGAGAGGATCGGCCGCTGGGCGCGCGGTGTCGATACGAGCCGCTTCGACCCGGCCCTGCGGGACCCCGATGGCTACCCCGGCGAGATCAAGGTGCTCTACGCCGGCCGCCAGACGAAGGAGAAGGGCGCCGACCTGCTGGTCGAGAGCTTCCTCGCCGCCCACGATCAGGATCCCCGCCTGCACCTGCTGCTGGCGGGCGGCGGCCCCGAGCAGGAGGCGATGAAGGAGCGGCTCGGCGATGCTGCGACGTTCCTCGGCTGGCAGTACGGCAGTGAGCTGGCCCGGACCTACGCCAGCTCGGACGTGTTCCTGTTCGCGAGCGAGACCGACACCTACGGCCAGGTGATCGTCGAGGCCCAGGCCAGCGGCCTCCCGGTGGTCGCCGTCGATGCCGGCGGTCCGAGCGACCTGATCAGCGACGCAGAGGACGGCTTGCTCCGCGGGCCCAGCGCCGGGCAGCTCGCCGAGGCGGTCCTCGATCTGGCCGCCTCCCCGTTGCTTCGGCGCCGGCTGGCCTCAGCCGGGCTCGCCTCGGCCCGGGCCCGGACCTGGCTGGGCGCGATGGAGCAGCTCTCCGCCGGTTACGACCGGGCGCTCGGGATCACCCGGGTCCGGCCCGCTCCGGCGCCGGCACCGAGTGCGCCGGCCGGCCCCACGCCACTCGTCAGCGCCGCCTGAACCCTCGCACCACCGACCACGTGGCCGGGAAGGCGGCTGCGCGGTCACTGCTCGACTACAAGTGAATGGCCCGCCGGGGGCTAACCTGCGTAGCGCATGAGCGAGGCTGAAGGCACAAGCGTTGGAGAGGCCGCCGTCGCGAATGGCGACGGCCACGAGCCAGGCGGGGAGATCGAAGCACCCTTAGCCGACTCCTCCGCCTCCGTGCAGATCGATCTCGACGACCCCGCCTACTTCATCAACCGCCAGACCTCCTGGATGGACTTCAACGATCGCGTCCTGCAGCTGGTCGAGAACCCGGACCTGCCGCTGTTGGAACGGATCAAGTTCTGCGCCATCTACGAAAGCAACCTGGACGAGTTCTTCATGGTCCGCGTTGCCGGGCTGCACGATCAGGTCGCGGCCGCCGTCGATGCCCGCGGTGCCGACGGCCTCAGCCCCATGGAGCAGATCGAGGCCGTCCGTGCCATGGTCCTCGCCCAGCGCGCCCGCCTGCAGCGCAGCTTCGACGACGAACTGCGGCCGGCGCTCTCCGAGTACGGCATCCGGATCATCTCCTACGAGGAGGCCTCCGAGACGGACCGGCGCGAGCTCGACCATCTCTTCGAGAAGCAGGTGTTCCCGGCGCTGACGCCGCTGGTGCTCGGCATGGGGCGACCGTTCCCCTACATCTCCAACATGTCCCTGAGCCTTCTGGTGATCCTTCGCGACCCCGAGCAGGAGGGCGACATCCTCGCCCGGGTCAAGGTGCCCAAGGAGCTGCTGCGCCGCTTCGTGCCGCTCGCCGACGGGATCAGCTTCGTTGCGATGGAAGAGGTGATCGCCCGCAACCTCGATGCGCTCTTCCCGGGGATGGAGGTCGCCGGTCATGCCCTTTTCCGGGTGACGCGTGACACCGACTACGACGTCTCCGACGAGGCCGACGACCTGCGTCAGGCGGTCGAGGACGAGATCCGCCGCCGCCGCTTTGGCGAGGTGGTGCGGCTGGAGATCTCCAGCGGCGTGGAGCCGCGGCTCCGCGAGCGCCTGGTCAGCTCGCTGAAGATCGATGAGAAGCAGGTCTACGAGATCGAGGGCGTGCTCGGCATGGACGACCTCTGGGACATCGTCGCCGTGCCCGGCTTCTCCGAGTTGCGCGACGAGCCGTTCAGCGGCATCACCCAGCCCCGCCTCCAGGGTGAGGACGGGGCCCAGCCGGACATCCTCGCCGCGATGCGTGAGGGCGACGTGCTCGTCCACCATCCCTACGACACCTTCTCGACCTCGGTCGAGGCGTTCATCCATCAGGCCACCGAGGACCCCGACGTGCTTGCGATCAAGCAGACCGTGTACCGGACGAGCGCCGACTCGCCGCTCGTTCGCTCGCTGATCGACGCCGCCGAGCGTGGCAAGCAGGCGGTCTGCATGGTGGAGCTGAAGGCCCGCTTCGACGAGCAGGCAAACATCACCTGGGCCAAGAGCCTGGAGCAGTCGGGCGTACACGTCGTCTACGGGATTCCGGCGCTGAAGACGCACGCCAAGTGCGCGCTGATCGCCCGCCGCGAGGGCGACGGGGTGCGTCACTACGCTCACATCGGGACCGGAAACTACAACGCCAAGACGGCGCGCCTTTACACGGACCTGGGCATCTTCACGACCGACCCCGATATCTGCTCGGACATCGCCGAGATGTTCAACTACCTGACCGGCTACGCGCGGCCCAAGCGTTACCGCAAGGCATTGATCGCACCGCACAACCTGAGCACGGGTCTGCTGGAGGAGATCGAGAAGACGATCTCCTCGCACAGCCCGAAGAGTCCGGCCCGCATCCGGATGAAGATGAACTCGCTGCTCGATCCACCCACGATCCGGGCGCTGTACCGCGCCTCGCAGGCCGGGGTCGAGGTACAACTCAACGTCCGCGGCATCTGCGCGCTGCGGCCGGGCGTCCCCGGGGTCTCGGAGAACATCTCGGTGGTCTCGGTGCTGGGCCGCTTTCTGGAGCACTCGCGGATCTACGCCTTCGAGCGCCCGGGCGAGACAACCGTCTACACGGGCTCTGCCGACCTGATGCCGCGCAACCTCTACAACCGGGTCGAGCTGATCATCCCGGTGGTGGACGAGGCGATCAAGGCCGAGATGCTCGACCTGCTGGGGATCTCGATGAAGGACACGACGGGAGCCTGGCTGCTCGACCCGGCAGGGGAGTGGACGCCGCGCGGCCCAGCCGCGGGCGAGGAGGCGTTCTCGGTGCAGAACACGCTGATCGAGCGGGCCAAGCTGCGCGCCTCCGAGTCTGCCACTCCGTAGTACGGCCCCTGCGCCGGTTGGCCGCATGGCCGAACGGGGCGACTCCCTCATAATTACCTTCGATGCGCCATGACGCCGAAGGCTTCTGGCTGGCGGGGATCGACGAGGTACCACCCTGCGATGTGCTCGAATCCGAGACCAGCGCCGACGTACTGATCGTGGGCGGCGGCTACACGGGCATGTGGACGGCGTGGTGGATCAAGCAGCACGAGCCAGGGGTGGATGTCGTGTTGCTGGAGTCGCGCCTGTGCGGGCACGGACCGAGCGGCCGCAACGGTGGCTTCTGCAACTCGATGTGGTTCAGCCTGCCGACCCTGCGCCGCAACTTCGGCGACTCCGCTGCGCTGGAGGTGGGCCGCGCGGCCGCCGACTCGATCAGAAGCATCGGCCGCTGGTGCGCCGAGCAGGAGGTCGACGCCGACTTCCGCGCCGGTGGGTACCTGCAGGCGTCCACAGCGCCCGCACACGACGGCACCTGGGGTCCCGTGCAGGAGGCCTGCGAGGAGCTCGGAGCAGGCGAGGCGCTCCAGATCCTCGACGCCGATGCCACCAGGGCGCGCTGTGACTCACCGCTGTTCCGGGGCTCCGCCTTCTATCCGGATGCGGCTACCGTCAACCCGGCCATTCTGGCCGCCGGCCTGCGCGAGCGGCTGCTCGGCCTCGGCGTGCGCATCTACGAGCGAACGCCGCTGGAGCGCCTGCGCCACGATGTGAGCGGCGGGCGGGCGGACACTCCTTCGGGCTCGGTCCGCGCGGGAACGGTCGTGCTCGCCGGCGGCGGTCGGCTGCTCGAGCTGCGGGGGATGAAGCGGGCCCTCACCGCAACGTCCTCCCACATGGTCGTCACCGAGCCTGTGCCCGACCTGCTCGAAGAGCTCGGTTGGACCGGGGGCGAGTGCATCACCGACTCGCGGGCGATGATCCACTACTTCCGGACCACGAAGGACGGCCGCATCGCTTTCGGCTGGGGCGGCGGCCGGATCGTCTTCGGGGCGCATCTCGGGGGTCGCACGGAGGTGGACGGTTCGATGGTGACCGAGGTATCGACCCACCTGCGGCGCTTCTTCCCGCAGCTCGAGGGACGACGGATCGAGCACGCCTGGGGCGGCCCAATCGACGTCTCGCCCACGCACCTGCCGGTCGTCCGCTCGCTGGATGACGCCACGTTCGCCGGCTACGGATACACCGGCAACGGTGTGGGCCCGTCGCAGCTGCTCGGGCGCACGATGGCCGCGATGGCGCTGGGACGCACCGACCCCGAGACCCGGCTGGCGATCGTTGATCCGCAACAGGCCCGCGTCCCGCCCGAACCCTTCCGCTACGTCGGTGGCGCCGCGATCCGGCGTGCGATGTTGCGCAAGGAGCGGCTCGAGGAGGAGGGTCGCAAGGTGGGCCCGCTGACCCGGGCGATCTGCGGCGTGCCTGAGCGGCTGGGGATCCACGTCGGCCGCTGAGCGGACACTTTCCGTGAGCGACCTGGAGGTCACCTACCTGGGTCACTCCACGGTCGCGATCGCCGCCCGCGAGGCGCTGCTGCTGACCGATCCCCTGCTGCGTCCGAGCCTGTTCGGCTTCCTGCGCCGGCGCCGCCCTCTCGTGCAGCCCTGGCGCAAGCGGCGCCCGGCCGGAGTGCTGATCTCGCATGCCGACCACGACCACCTCGATCTCGGCTCGCTCATGCGCCTCCCACGCGGCACCCCGATCCTCGTTCCCGAGGGCGTGGCACCGCTCCTGCATCGGGCCGGTTTCGGGCCGGTGATCGAGCTCGCCGAGGGCGAGGAGACCACGCTTGGGGAGCTCACTGTCGAGGCTGTGCCGGCCCGCCACGAGGCGCGGCGGCGGGGAGTTGCAGTGGGGGCCGAGGTGGGTTACCTGGTGGGCGACGGATCCGGGCTCGTCTACTTCGCCGGGGATACCGACATCTTCCCCGGGATGCGCCTGCTCGGCGAGCGGCAAATCGACATCGCGCTGCTGCCCATCGGCGGTTGGGGTCCGACTCTGGGGGACGGTCACATGGACCCGGCCCGGGCTGCCGAGTCGCTGCGGATGCTCAGGCCGCGGGCGGCGGTGCCGATCCACTGGGGCACTTACACGCCAGCCGGGGCGGGGCGGATCTTCCCCTGGTTGACCGACGGCCCCCAGCATCGGTTCGCCGAGGCCGCGGCGGACCGGGCCCCCGGGGTCGCAATCCATGCGCTGGAGCCGGGGGAGAGCCTGCGGGTGGACCGGCTCGGCTGAGCAGGCGGCGAATCTGCCCCGTGGGCTACAGGAACGGCAGCGTCAGCAGCCGGACGAGCCCACCGGCGAAGACCACGGTGCCCATTCCAAGAGAGAGCGCCACGACCCGATCGGAGCTGAATTTGGACGCGATGCCGGCGAAGAAGAGCACTGCGGCGAAGAAGATCGTCGCCAGCACGTAGTTGTCGGCGGTCTGGTTGGCCTCGCGGCCCTCCCCGAACTGCGCGGTGGCCTCGGCCTCGAGCCGCTCGGACTCGACGAGCGCCCGGGGCCGGTAGGAGTCGAGTTGGAACGGGGTTGCAGGCGCATCCGCCGGGTTCTTCAGCGGCTTCAGCGCTACCCACTCATCGAACGCGGGCCTGAATTCATTGCGGAAGAAGCTCTGGGTTGCCTTCTGCTGCTTGACGTCGCCATCGACGTACGCGGCGGCGTAGTCGGTGAACAGGCCGGCGTCGATCGTCAGCAGCGAGGCGGCGTCGGAGCGCGCTTTGCCCGACTCGGTCCGCGAAGCGCCGGCTGAGGCGTAGAGAGTTGATTGCTGACCGCCCCAGCGGGTCGACTGATAGGCGCTGTAGGCGGTGGCGACGGTGGCCGCCGCGAGCAGCAACGCCGACCACAGCTCGAGCCGCTCCCGAAACCCCTTTGCCTGTTCAGCTCCCGGCAAGGCGGCAAGCCTACCGGCTGCCGCGCACCGGATGCTCGGCCACGGCCTGCATCTCGGCCTCGTCGGGGTCGGCGCTCGCGAGGCCGGCCGCGTAGACCCGGGTGAGTGGCCTGGCGCTGATGCCGTGGGCGAAGACGCTGAGGAGGACGGTCAGCGTCATCGCGGCGAACAGCGTCGGGATCCCCGATAGCTGCGGCTCCTCCTCGATCACGACCAGGGCGAGGATGATCGATGCGAGCCCACGCGGTCCGAACCAGCCCATGAACGCGATCGAGCTGCGCCGCAGGCCGGTTCCGCTGAGCGCGACGGCGACCGGGAGCATGCGGACCAGCGTCAGCGAAAGCAGGGCGAAGACGACCACGCGCCAGTCGGCCGCATCCAGGAAGCCGATCGCGCTGGCACCGAAGATGAAGAACACGGTCAGGTTGAGCAGCTGGCCCTCGTCGTCGGTGAAGTTGAGGATCTTGGCGCCGCAGGCGGGCGTGATCCGGCCGGCGCTCATGCCGGCCACGAAGGCCGCGATGAAGCCGTTGCCCGAGATACCCTCCGCCAGTGCCCAGGCGCTGATCGCGAGAGCGACCATTGCGAGTTGCTGGAAGGTGGGCGTGATCAGCTTGCGAGCGGTGGCCTGCTGGAACAGCCAGCCACCGAGCAGGCCGACCACGACCCCGGCCAGCGCCCCAAGCCCGATCTGCTGAGCTGCGAAGCCGACCCAGCCCTGGGCGCTGACTTCGGTCCCGCTCGCCGCAAGCCCCGCGAAGAGGAACAGGAACGGGATCGCGAGGCCGTCATTGAGCCCGCTCTCGACGTTCAGTCCCTGGCGGATCCGGGCCGGGATGCTCTTGCTCGAGACGACCGCCTGGCCGAGGGCGGCGTCTGTCGGGGCCAGGACCGCGGCAATGATGCCGGCCTCCCAGAACTCGATCTCGGTGAGCAGCAGGGCGCCCGCGGCGACACCGAGCCCGATCGTCAGGGGCATGCCGATACCAATCAGGCGGGAGGGGAGGCCGCTGTTCTCGCGCAGCGCGCTGAGGTTGATGCGCCCGGCATCTGCGAAGAGCACGATCACGAGCGCCACCTCGGCGACGAGCAGCCCGGTCTCGCCGGTCAGCTCGAGGTCGATCGCGCCGAGCACGTCCGGCCCGAGCAGAATGCCGGCCGTAACAAAGAACATCGGAGCGCTGATCAGGTAGCGCTCCAGACGCCTCGAGATCAGGCTGTAGGCGAACAGAGCCGCCGCGAGGACGCCGATGTCACTCATCGCGTGAGGCGCTCAGATCGCCGAAATCACCCGGGGCCATACTCGGAGTAGGGGTACCACCACTCCTTGCGCTCGATCTCGGTCTCCATGTGCACGTGCTTGGTCTCCTGGAAGGCCTCGAGGCCCTCGCGGCCGAGCTCGCGGCCGAGGCCGGACTGCTTGAAGCCGCCGAACGGGCCCGCGTCGTTGTCGGTGAGCGGGTCGTTGATCCAGACCGTTCCTGCCCGCAGCTCCCGCATGCAGCGCACCGCGGTGCGCAGGTCGCGCGTGTAGACGTTGGCGCCGAGTCCGAAACGGGTCCCATTCGCCAGGGCAAGCGCTTCGTCGAGGTCCGCTACCGGCACGATCGGTGCGACCGGCCCGAAGGTCTCCTCGCGCAGCAGATCGGTCTCGGCGGGAGCGCCGGTGACCACGGCGGGAGCATAGAAGTGCCCGGACGCGTTGCCGCCGTCACCGCCGCCAACCAGCAGCTCGGCACCGGCGGCGACCGCCGCTTCGACCTGGGCAACGACCTTGGCTCGCTGCGGGGCCGAGACCATCGGCCCGATGTCGGTGCTCACCTCGGTGGGGTCGCCAAGTATGAGCGAGCGCGTGTGCTCGACGAAGGCGTTCACGTAGTCGTCGTAGATGGCCTCGTTGACGTAGAAACGCTCCGCCGAGGTGCAGACCTGGCCGGCATTCAGATAGGCCGCCCAGGCGCCGCCGCGCGCGGCGATTTCGAGCTGCTCGGCCGAGTCGATGTCGGAACAGACGATGAACGGGTCTTTGCCACCCATCTCCAGATTGACGCGGGCCACCCGCTCGGCGGCGGCCAACGCCACCTTGGTCCCCGTCGCGACCGAGCCGGTGAAGGCAATGCAGTCAACCCGCTCGTCTGCGGTGAGCGCGGCACCGACGTCGCCGGCGCCCGCGATGAGGTTGACGACCCCCGGCGGCATCTGCTCGAAGCACGAGGCCAGCGCCAGGGTCGACAGGGGCGTGATCTCCGACGGCTTGCAGACGACGGCGTTGCCGGCGGCCAGGGCCGGGGCGAGCTTCCAGCTCAGCAGCAGCAGTGGGTAGTTCCAGGGAACGATGCAGCCGACCACCCCGAGCGGCTCCTTGAGGACCAGCGCCACCTGGGTCGATTCGATCGGCGGGATCACCCGGCCGGCGGAGTCACGCCCGATCTCCGCGTAGTAGTCGAACGCGGCCGCGCACCAGTCGATCTCGTCGCGATTCTCGATCAGGGGCTTGCCGCCCTCGGCGGTCATCAGCGCGGCCAGTTCGTCCTGGCGCTCCCGCAGCCGGGAGGCGACCTCGTGCAGTAGCTCGCAGCGCTCGCCCGCCGGCATTGAGCCCCATCCAGGGTAGGCCTCGCGTGCCGCCGCCACGGCTGCGTCGAGCTGCTGCACCGAGGCGCAGCCCAGTTCGGCGACTGACTCCTCGGTGAACGGGTTCTCGACCGCGAGCGGCGCTCCCTCACCGGCGACCAACTCAGCGCCGATCAGCAGTCGTGTCTCGACGGTTTCAGGCTTTGCGCTCATCCATGTCCTTCCCGGGTGCTCGCGTCAAGCCTATTGCTCTCCCCAGGTCCCTTCAGCTTGTTGAGCGGCACCACGACGAAGAAGTACACCGCGGCGGCCACCGAGAGGAACGAGATCAGGGCGTTGATTAAGTTGCCTTACGTTTGGTCTCAGGTGGTGGCTTCAGGGACGCGGCCGCTGGCCAGAGCGGCCAGGCCACCATCACCGTCGTCATCATCATCGGCGACCGCGGCCATCGACTCGGCGCGCTTCTGCTGCCAGGTGACGAACACCATGGCCAGTACGGTGACCGCAAAGAGCATCGTCGCCAGGGTGTAGATCTGCACCGGGATGCCGCGCTGGGCGGCGCCGAAGATGAACAGCGGGAAGGTCTCGGTCTGGCCGGAGTTGAAGTTGGAGATCACGAAGTCGTCGATCGAGAGCGCGAATGCGAGCAGCGCGGCGCCGAGGATCCCGGGGGCCAGCAGCGGCAGCGTCACGGTCCTGAAGGTGGTCATCGGCGGTGCCCCGAGATCCCTCGCGGCCTCCTCCAGGCGGCGGTCGAAGCCGATCAATCGTGAGCGCACGACGACCACCACGAAGCTGATCGAGAACATCACGTGCGCGATCAGCAGCGTCGTGAATCCGAGGCCGACCCCGTAGGTGACGAACAGTGAGAGCAGCGCCGCGCCGATCACCACCTCGGGGGTGGCCAGCGGGATCACGATCAGCAGGTTCGCCGCCCTGCGACCGAGGAACTGGTGGCGGACGAGGGCCAGGGCGAGCATCGTGCCGAGCACGGTCGCGAACAGCGTCGAGAGTGCCGCCAGCTGGAGGCTGGTCAGTAGCGCATCGTTGAGCGGGGCCAGATCGAAAGCGCCGGTCCAGTAGTCGAGGGTAAAGCCCTGCCAGGTGTAGTTGAACTTGCCGGCCGGGTCATTGAACGAGAAGACCGCGATAACGGCGATCGGCAGCAGCAGGTAGGCGATCGCCAGGGCGCCGAAGATCACGATCGCGTTGCGGCGCAGCCACGCCCAGGCGGTGCTCACTTCGCCTCCTCCTCCTCGCCCATCAGCGCCTCGGCGCCCGCGAACTTGATGTAGATCATGACCACGGCCAGGATCACGATCATCAGCAGGAAGGAGAGCGCGGCCGCGGTGGGGTAGTCACGCAGTGCGAGGTAGAGCGATTGGATCGCATTGCCGACCATCGACTGGTTGCCGGAGCCGAGGAAAATCACGTTGATGTAGTCGCCGGCCGCGGGGATGAAGGTGAGCAGCGTACCGGCGACGATCCCGGGCGCCGAGATCGGCAGTGTCACCCGGAAGAAGGCCTGGCTGGCCGAGGAGTAGAGATCCTTTGCCGCCTCGATCAGGCGCTCGTCGATCCGCTCGAGGCTGGCGTAGATCGGCAGCACCATGAACGGCAGGAAGTTGTAGGTGATTCCGGCGACCACGGCAACCGGCGTCGCCAACAGGCGGTCGCTGGTGTCGGTCAGCCCGATCGTCTGGAAGAACTCAAGGACGCCGAGCGAGTTGAGCGTGCTGACAACGATCGAGTCGTCGCTGAGGATCGTGGTCCAGCCGATCGTACGGATCAGATAAGTGGTGAAGAACGGCGCGACGACGGCGAACAGCAACACGTTCTTCCAACGGCCGCCCCGGAAGGCAATCATGTAGGCGAGCGGATAGCCGATCAGCAGCGCGATCGCGGTGGCGCTGCCCGCGTACAGGAACGAGCGCACGAACTGCTCGTCGTAGCGACTGATCGCGTCGCTGAAGTTGGAGAACTCCCAGCTGAACTCGAAGCCGGTTTCCAGGGTTCCCGAGCGGAGCGCGACGATCCCCATGAAGAACATGGGGAGGGCGAAGAACAGCAGCAGGTAGATCAGGCCCGGGCTGAGTAGTCCATAGGGAGCGAGGCGACGGCGGAGTGAACTCGACTTACCTGCCTTTGTCGAGTTCGCCTCCACCGTCGCCGCTTCCCGTCCCTTTGGAACCGGGTCAGCCCGTGATCACCGACTGGAACTCCTGCTCCACGTCGGCGACGTCCTCGGCGGTGCCGGGTGGGTTCACCTGCGTCGAGCAGTCGGCGGTGAACTCCTCGGTCGGGAACACCAGCTCGCTGTCGGCAGCATCGGATCCCTGCTCCTCGAGGATCGGCTGCACCCCGTCAACGGGCGTGAGGTAGTAGTTGTAGTTGGCGATCTGAGCCTGGTTCTCAGGCTTGTAGACGTAGTTCATCCATTCGTACGCCGCGGTCGGGTTCTCGGCCCCGACCGGGATCACCATGTTGTCGGACCACAGCATGCAGCCCTGCTCCGGCATCACGAACTGGATGTCGGGGTTGTCGGCCTGCAGCTGTACAGCGTCTCCCGACCAGCCGATCACCGCGACCACATCCCCGTTGGCGAGGTCCTTGGTGTAGTCGTTGCCGGTGAACTTGCGGATCTGGCCAGCGTCGGCCGCCTCGCGGATCTTGTCGATCGCCGCCATCCAATCCTCTTTGGTGGCGGTAGCCGGGTCGATCCCATCGGCTTTCATGACCAGCGGCACGGTGTCCCGCATCTCGGTCAGCATCTCGACCTGGCCCTTGTATTTGGGGTCGAACAGATCGTTGATCGTCTTCACGTCAGGCGCCTCGGCCGTGTTGACCACGAGGCCGGTCATGCCCGTCTGCCAGGGCAGCGAGAAGTCGCGGTTCGGATCGATCGCAACGTCCTGCAGGTCCGTCCGCAGGTTCTCCATGGCCGGAGCTACGGCCTCCTGGTCGAAGTTCTGCAGGTAGCCGAGGTCGTACATCTTCTTTGCCATCCAGTCGGTGACAACCATGATGTCGCGCCCGCCCGCCTCACCCTGGTTGAGCAGGGGCTGGACCTTGCCGAAGAACTCGGTGTTGTCGTTGACGTCCTCGTTGTATTCGACCGAGAGGCCCGTCTCCTTCTTGAACTGCGGCACCGTCTTCTTGTCGATGTAGAAGGGCCAGTTCGAGACGTTCAGCTCGCCGCTGGCTTCACCCTCGGCCTCTGCGACGCTCACGTCGGCGTCGTCGCCGGCCCCGCCGGAGATCCCGCTGTCGCCGCCACATGCGGCCAGCGCGATCGCGCCCACCAGTACCAGCAGCGCCGCCAACAAAAGCTTGCCCCCGCCAAATCTCTGTACGTTTCTCACGTCCTGATCTCCTCTCTCTCGTCGGCCGTCTCTAAGAGTCGGCCGGTGTCTGCTCCACGTCGGAATCTTCCAGGCTCGACTCACGAACCAGGTGCGTGTGGTCTTGCTCCCAGCTTAGGCGCACGGCGGCGCCGCCACCCGGGAGGCGCTGGCGCTCGGCCTCGTCGGCGTTCGGAACGAGGACCGTCATCGGCACGTTGTCGCCGAGGCGGACCACGATCTGCGTCGCGGTGCCGAGGTAGATCGAACTCTGGACCTGGCCCTCGACGCTCGGGCCGGTGCTCGGCGCTGAGTCGGCATCGTGGATCTCGAGCTTCTCCGGGCGAACGACCACGTGGCAGCGCTCGCCGGAGCTGAAACTGTTGCCCGGCGCATCGAACTCAACCCCGGCATCGAGCTCGACCCGGGTGCCGGATCCGCCGCTCGAGCGGACCGTTCCGGGCATCAAGTTGGAGACGCCGATAAAGCCGGCTACGAACGTGGTGGCGGGGCGCTCGTAAACATCCTCGGGTTCGGCAACCTGCTCGATCACGCCCTTGTTCATGACTGCGATCCGGTCTGACATCGTCAGCGCTTCCTCCTGATCGTGAGTCACGTAGACGAAAGTGATCCCGACCTCGCGCTGGATGCGCTTCAACTCGACCTGCAGACCCTTGCGAAGCTTGAGATCGAGGGCGCCGAGGGGCTCATCGAGCAACAGCACCTTGGGCAGGTTGACGACCGCCCTGGCCAGCGCGACTCGCTGCTGCTGGCCGCCTGAGAGCTGGTTGGGGCGGCGATGGGCCTCGTCCCAGAGTCCCACCCGCTCGAGCTCCTCCTGCACGCGGCGCTCGATCTCGGCCTTGTCCACGCCCTTGCGCTTCAGCCCGTAGGCGACGTTGTTCTTCACGCTGAGGTGGGGGAAGAGTGCGTAGCTCTGGAAGACGGTGTTGGTCGGTCGCTTGTGGGCGGGCATCCCGGCTATGTTGCTGTCGTCGATCAGGATCTCGCCCTCGTTCGGCTCCTCGAAGCCGGCGATCATCCGCAGCGTGGTGGTCTTGCCGCAGCCGCTGGGCCCGAGCAGGGTGAAGAACTCACCGCTGTCGATGTCGAGATCAATGCCCCGGACCGCCGTGAAATCTCCGAAGCGCTTGACGATCGAGCGCAGTGCGACGCCACCTGAACCGGCCTGCTCGGCCGACGCTTCCGTCTGGGCTGTTGGCTCTGAATCAGTCACTCGATCTGGAAGGCCACCGCGGCGTCCTTCGAACCGGAACTATGTCCGATCCGGCGGACTTTGCAATCCGCGGATGCCCCAAAGTGTCGCCTGCCACTTGTACGGATAGTACAAGAAGGTAATGTGGGCTTGAACGATCTTTCGATTGTGCGCGCCAAGTTCAGCATCTACGGTTGTGCAATCCGTCAGGTCCACGTCTTGGAGAGGTGTCAGTGATGGCCACAGCGAGTATCAAACCGGACGCGCCGGCACCCGAGCAGGGCGCACAGAGCAGGCTGCAAGAGGTCGGTCGCCGGCATCTGTGGATGCACTTCACGCGGATGGGCGGCTACGACTCCGAGCACGAGATCCCGATCATCACGAGGGCGGAGGGCGCCTACGTATACGACGAGCACGGCCACAAGCTGCTCGACGGATTGAGCGCGCTCTTCTGCTGCAACGCCGGACACGGCCGCGCCGATTACGGGGAGGCCGCGGCGGCCCAGATCCGCGAACTCGACTTCTACACGAACTGGAGCTACGCGCATCCCCGCGCGATCGAACTTGCCGAGAAGATCGCCGCCCTGGCGCCCGGCGATCTGAACCGCGTGTTCTTCGTCAACTCCGGCTCCGAGGCCGTCGAGTCGGCGATCAAGATCGCGCGCAACTGGCATCGGGCTCACGGTCGCGGTCAGCGGCACAAGGTCGTCTCCCGGGAGGTGGCTTATCACGGGACGACAATGGGGGCGCTGACCGCGACTGGGCTAACCGACCTGAAGGTGCCGTTCGAGCCGACGATGCCCGGCGGGGCGCACGTGCCGAACACCAACTCCTACCGCTGGCCCGACGACCGGGATTTGTTGTGGGCGGCGGAACAGCTCCGCGACCGGATCATCTTCGAGGGGCCCGACACCGTCGCCGCCGTGATCCTCGAGCCCCTCCAGAACGCCGGCGGCTGCATCCCGCCGCAGGAGGGCTACTTCCAACGCGTTCGGGAGATCTGCGACGAGTTCGGCGTCCTGCTGATCTCCGACGAGGTGATCTGCTCCTGGGGCCGGCTCGGTCACTACTTCGGCTGCGAGCGCTACGGCTATCAGCCCGACATGATCACCACCGCGAAGGCGCTGACCGGCGCCTACATGCCAATGGGAGCGGTGATCACCTCCGACGAGCTGTTCGAGCCGTTCGCCACCGGCGCCGCCAGCTTCGCCCATGGCTCCACCTTCGGTGGACACCCGGTTGCCGCGGCGGTCGCGCTCCGCAACCTCGAGGTCTACGAAGAGGAGGACCTCTGCGGCCACGTGCGCGCCAAGGAGGGTGAGTTCCGCGGCATGCTCGAGGAGCTGCGCCGGATCCCGATCGTCGGTGATGTCCGCGGTGACGGCTTCTTCCACGCGATCGAGCTGGTCAAGGATCGCGACACCAAGGAGTCGTTCAGCGACGACGAGTCCGAGTGGCTGTTGCGGGGCTTCCTGTCGGGCGAGCTCTACCGCCGGGGTCTGATCTGCCGGGCAGACGATCGCGGCGATCCCGTGATCCAGCTAGCTCCACCGCTGATTTGCGACACCGAGCATTTCGATGAGATCGCCGGCATCCTCGGCTCTGTGCTCGAAGAGGCCAACGAGAAGCTCGAGCAGCGCAACGGCTCCGGAAACTGAGAGGGGCCGGGAGAAGTTCGGATGCTCACCGTTCAGCGTCTGCTCGGTGATCTCGGACTGAAGTCGGCTGCGGCCGACGCTGAGTCTGCCGAGCGGCCGATCCGCTGGGTCCACATCTCCGAACTGGAGGACCCGACCCCATGGCTTTCAGGTGGCGAGCTGCTGCTCACCACGGGCATCAACCTGACCGGGGACTCCCAGCAGCGCAGCTTCGTTGCCCGTCTCGTGGAGCACGAGGTGGCGGCACTCGGGTTCGGGACCGGGTTCGACCACGCTGAGGTGCCCGCGGCCGTACTCGAGGAGGCCGAGGCCAGCGGCCTGCCCGTGTTCGAGGTCCCCTACGAGACGCCGTTCATCGCGATCACCGAGACGGCCTTCCGGGCGCTGGTCAACGAGCAGTACAGCGTGCTGGAGCACGGCATCGAGGTACATGAGCGGCTCGAGGGACTGGTGCTCGCCGAGCTCGGGCTGCCCGAGGTCATGCGGGCCATCGCCGAGGCCGTCGGCGGCGCGGCCTTGCTGATCGACGACCGCGGGGCCGAGCGCGCCAGACACCCGGAGGAGCGGGGCATCTCCAAGGAGGCCGTGGCGGCGATCAAGGCTGAGATCAGCGAGCGAGCCGCCGCTTCCAGGCAGTCACTGTTCGTGCCGGACAGTGGACCCCTGGCCGATCGGGCGGTGGCCGTGCCCGTCCCGCTCAAGGGCCCCGGTGAGCGTTCGCACTGGCTCGTCGTCGTGCGCCGCCAGGGAGCTGCCGGAGATTTCGAGCGCCTCGTCGGCAGACAGGCCGCGATGGTCGTTGCCCTGGAGTTGATGCGGGAGCGCGTGGTTCGCGACACCGAGCGCCGCCTGGCCGGCGACGTGCTGGCCGAAGCGCTCGGTGGCAACCTCGGAGCCGAGGACCTGCGCAGTCGCCTGCGGCCTTTCGGACTGTCGGGACGGGTCGCTGTGCTGCTCTTCGATCCCGATCAGGGCCCCGGCGACGGCGACGTTGAGACCCTGGAGAGCGGCCTCGCCTTGGCGGGAGCGCCGGCTCTGGTCGCGGTCAACACAGCCGCAGGGCGGCCGCTGCTCTGCGCGATCGCCTCGCCCGGTGAGCGCGATCCGATCGAGGTCGCCCGCGAGGCCAAGGAGCTCCTCTCCCGCGGCGGCAGGCGCGTGCGCGCCTCCGTGAGTCGCTCGGGCGAGGTCGCATCGCTGCGCCGTTCCTTCCACGAGGCCCGCTGCGCCCTGGAGGCGACCGCTATGGCCAACGGGCAGGCGCCGGAGGTCGCCTCACACCGGGACCTCGGCGCCTTCACGCTGCTGCTCTCCCTGCACGATGACGACGCACTGCGGACCTACTCCGACAATCTGCTGGCGCCGATCGAGGAGGGCGAGGGCGAGTACGGCCCCGAGCTGCTGCGCTCGCTGGAGGCCTTCATCGAGCGCAACGGACAGTGGGAGCGCGCCGCCCGCGACCTGTACTGCCACCGGCACACCCTGCGTTACCGGATCCGCCGGGTCGAGGAGCTGACCGGGCGCAATCTGAGCAGCGCCCAGGACCGGATCGAGCTGTGGCTCGCGTTGCGTGCCAGGGAGCTGGTCCGATGAGCCGCGCGGCGTTCGATCGGATATCGAGGAGCGGCAGCCGCTGAGCGGCTGGGGCGACGGGTTTGTGAATTGGCCAACTACAACCAGGAGGCGGCGTCAATGCGCGTAGGCGTACCGACGGAGATCAAGGACGACGAGTACCGAGTGGCGCTGACCGCGGTTGGCGCGCGGGAGCTCGCCGAGCATGGCCACGAGGTGGTGATCCAGAAGGGCGCCGGCGAAGGCAGCGCGATCAGCGACGCCGACTACACCGAGCAGGGAGCCAGGATCGTGCCCACCGCCGAGGACGTCTGGGGCGAGGCGGAGCTGGTGCTCAAGGTCAAAGAACCGCAGGCAGTGGAGGTCGAGCTGTTGCGTGCCGAGACGACGCTCTTCACCTACTTGCATCTGGCTCCGGCGCCGGAGCTGACGGCCGGCCTGAAGGGGACCGGGGCGACCTGCGTCGCCTACGAGACGGTCGAGGACCGTGGCGGGCGCCTGCCGTTGCTGGCACCGATGAGCGAGGTGGCCGGGAAGATCGCCACGCAGGCCGGCGCCTTCTTCCTCGAGAAACCACTCGGGGGCCGGGGCATCCTGCTCGGCGGCGTTCCGGGTGTGGCGGCCGCCAACGTGATGGTGATCGGCGGCGGCGCGGTGGGCTTCAACGCAGCGGTCATCGCGATCGGGATGCAGGCGGACGTGTTCGTTTACGACACCTCGATCGATCGGCTGCGTGAGCTGGACGTCGCCTTCGCCGGTCGTTGCTCGACCGTGCACAGCTCAACGCTGGCGATCGAGCAGATGCTCCCGCACGCCGATCTGGTGATCGGCGCCGTGTTGTTGCACGGCGCGAAGGCCCCACACGTCGTCCGGCGGGAGCAGCTCGCGCTGATGAAGCGCAACGCTGTACTCGTCGATGTGGCGATCGATCAGGGCGGCTGCTTCGAGACCTCGCGACCGACGACCCATCGCGACCCGGTCTTCGAGGTGGACGGGATCACCCACTACTGCGTCGCCAACATGCCCGGCGCGGTGCCGGTCACCTCGACCCGGGCCCTGACCAACGCGACGCTCCCTTACGTACTCGCCCTTGCCGACCACGGCGTCGTCGAGGCGACGCGACGGGACCCGGGCCTGCGGCCCGGCATCAACGTGGCCGGCGGTGAGGTGACGCTCGAGGCCGTCGCGGAGGCGACCGGTCATGAATACACCTCGCCGGAGGACGCCCTCGGCCTCGAGCCGGTGCCCGCGTCCTGAGGCGCGGCCGACAAACAATCTGAAACCAGAGAGAAGGAGACAGCAGATGAGCAGCTACACAGTTGTCAACCCGGCCACGGGTGAGAAGGTCGATGAGTACCCCGAGATTTCGAACGATGAGCTGGCAGCGGCCATCGACAGGGCCTGGGACGCGCACAGCAGTTGGCGCTCCTCGACCCCCGTCGCGGAGCGGGCCGCGATGGTCAAGCGCGTCGGCGAGCTCCACGTCGAGCGCCAGGACGCGCTGGCCGAGATCGCCGTCAGGGAGATGGGCAAGCCGATGGAGCAGGCCCAGGGCGAGGTCGAGTTCTGTGGGGACATCTACGGCTATTACGCCGATCGCGCCGAGCAATTCCTCAAGGATGAGCCGATCGAGTTGCTGGCGGGAGAGGGCACCGCGGTCATCCGCCGGAGCTCGATCGGACCGTTGCTCGGGATCATGCCCTGGAACTTTCCCTACTACCAGGTGGCCCGCTTCGCCGGTCCGAACCTGATCGTCGGCAACACGATCCTGCTCAAGCCGGCCCCGCAGTGCCCGGAGTCGGCCGCGGCGATCGCCGCGATCTACGAGGAGGTCGGATTCCCCGAGGGCGTCTACCAGTCGATCCTTGCCACCAACGAGCAGATCGCGGAGACCGTGATTCCCGATCCGCGGGTACGCGGGATCTCCGTCACGGGCTCCGAGCGCGCCGGCTCGGCCGTCGCCGAACTCGCCGGTCGCCACCTGAAGAAGGTCGTGCTCGAGATGGGCGGCTCCGACCCGTTCATCCTGCTCGCTACCGACAACCTCGACGAGGCGGTCGAGGGAGCGGTCGAGGCGCGCCTCGACAACACCGGTCAGTCCTGCAACGCGGCCAAGCGGTTCATCGTCGCCGAGGATCTCTACGACGACTTCCTCGCGAAGTTCACCGAGAAGATGAAGGCGACCGAGCCGGGTGATCCGACCGAGAACGCGGCGATGGGCCCGCTCTCATCGTCCGCTGCGGCCGACCGGCTCCAGGACCAGCTCGATCGGGCCAAGGCCCAGGGAGCCGAGGTGGTCATCGACGGAGAACGCAAGGACAACTTCTTCGGCACCACCGTGCTCGCCGGGATCAGCCCCGACAACGACGCCTACCGGGAGGAGTTCTTCGGCCCGGTGGCGAGCGTCTACAAAGTCGGCTCCGAGGAGGAGGCGATCACCGTCGCCAACGACACGCCCTACGGGCTTGGCTCCTACGTCTTCACGACGGACAGTGAGCAGGCGGACCGCGTCGCCAACAGCCTCGACACCGGGATGGTGTTCGTCAACGGCGTCCTGCTCGACGGGGCGGAGTTGCCCTTCGGTGGCGTCAAGCGCTCCGGCTTCGGCCGCGAACTCGGCCCCTACGGCATGGACGAGTTCGTCAACAAAAAGCTGATCCGCGTCCTCAAGTAGGCAAGCGCCGGCGAGTGGTCGGAAAACCGCGACTATGGCGGTTCTCTGACCACTCGTTGCGCCCGGCCCCTGGACGCCACCACGCCCGCTGTTGGTTTGGGCGAAGCACCGGTCGGGCCTTGACGACCGGTATCCGGCGACAGAACCGGCTGACCGGCCAACTCTGACCCGTTCTACAGACCTATACGGTCGGCTACCCGCGGCAGAGCGTCGGTGTGTCTATGCGCGGAGGCAACGGTCAACCGGCTACCTGCGGCCGGCGCGCTAGCGTCCCGCGGGTGCAGCGGACACGAGCAGGGCTCCCGATCGCACTCGTTGCAATCAGCGTTC
Organism: Solirubrobacterales bacterium; assembly: GCA_038206985.1. GTDB lineage: Bacteria > Actinomycetota > Thermoleophilia > Solirubrobacterales > 70-9 > CAXMST01. The sequence continues at coordinate 12,591 of JBBRAH010000014.1, read as the reverse complement.
TGGCGGCGTGCGGCAGTGGGGACGGTTCCGGAAGCTCACGTGCCGCAGTGACCAACGGGGACCCGCGGCCGTCAGCGCCCATCGCCGTGGCTACGGCCTTCACCTCCACCGCCGACCAGCTCTGCTCCGACGCGATGGCGGAGCAGGAGCTGCTGCGGATCGATTCCGGCAACCAGATCACGCTCGGCGATCGCGCCCGGTTGCTGGTCGACCTGGCCCCGGTGCGGATCCAGTTAGCGGAAGACCTCGGCGCGCTCGACCCGCCAGCGGCGAAGAAGGCGCGCTTCGAGAAGCTCGTGGCGAGCGCGGAGCGGCGCGGCGTCGCCAGCAAGCAGGCGGGCGCCCGCTGGGAGAGGGGTGCCCCCCGCACGAAGATCGCGGAGGCGGCCGCCCGTGAGCATGACGAGCGCGAGTTGGCCGTCGAGATCTCTCGCAAGCTCGGCCTGCGGACCTGCGGCGAGCGTCTCTCGCGCCCGGAGCAGGAGGCCGTCAAGGCCGTCGCGATCAGCGGCCTCAGCGGCTCGGCAAAGAAGCGCTGCGGCCTCTACGGAAGCCGCCTGCGGGAACAGGAGTACGGCAGTCTCGAGCGGTGCCGCCGCTCGGCCCCTCCGGTGCTGATCCCCACCTCCGCGACGGCGACCAGTGCCGAGGGCATGGACGAGGTGTTCGCTCTGGTCCGGGTCGCGACTCCTGCCGGGGAGTACCGCGTGCGGATCACGACCGAGGCCGGCGCCTACCGGATCGACAAGATCGCCTAGCCGTCGGCGGTCAAAGGGCCCTCAACAATGCCGTGACGGCGGCGGCGATCAGGATCGCCGGCAGAAGAGCGTCCCGCTTCCGCCAGAGGATGCCACCCGCAGCCGCGACGCCGGCGATGCTCGCGGTGACCTCGATCGAGTTGTCCCCGCCGACCGTCTCGACCATGATCAGGGCAGTCAGCAGAGCCGGCGCCAGCAGATCGACGACGCCCTCGAGGCGTGGCGGCAGGCGCCTGCCGTGCATGATCAGCACGCCCGAGGCCCGGGTCAGCGCCGAGGTGACGGCGAGCACGGCGATCGTCAGGGCGGCGGCGCTCACGGGACCTCCCCGGCGGCCGGCAGCAGTACCCGAGCCTCGTCGGTGGGTGTGGGCCGCCCGCCCTCCGCTCGCCCACCCGCGCCGAGCCCGATCAGCGCCGCCAGGCAGGCGGCGATCACGGGTACGCCGGGCGGTGCGAACGGGATCAGGGCCAGGGCGATCGCGCCGCCGAGCAGCGCCGCGGTGACCGCTTTCGGTGAGCCGCCGGCCTCGCCGCCGAGCAGCAGCGCCAGGAAGAACGCGGGGAAGATCGCGTCCAGTCCGAGGCTCTCCGGGTCGCCGAGCAGGTCGCCAGCGAGGACCCCGACCGCGGTCCCGGCGATCCAACTCAGGTACATCGGGATCGTCACCCCGACCATGAAGCGGTGATCGAAGCGCCCACCGCCCCGCATCGCGGCCGCCCAGGAGAAATCGACCATCGCCTGCGAGATCAGACAGCGTTTCCAGAGGCTGCGCTCGGCCTCGAGCGAAGGCGCGAGCGCGATGCCCATCGGGACATAGCGCGAGTTGAGGAGCATGCCCGCGATGATTGCCGCGGCCGGTCCTCCTCCCGCGGCCAGCACGGCGAGCGAGCCGAACTGCGCGGATCCCGCGAAGACGACCGCGGACATGATCACCGCCGCCAGTCCGCCGATCACGGGTCGCGCGAGCACGCCGAAGGAGATGGCGAGCGCAAAGCCTGCCACGGCAACCGGCACTCCAGCACGCAGGCCCGCCCGGACCGATGGGTTTGCGAAGTAGGCGCGCATCCCCGGATTCTGCCGTCTCGGACGCGATCGATCCAGCAGGCCGATCGGGGATTGTCGTAAGCGGGGGCCCGGCTCTAGAGGTTCTTGTAGTGACGGGCCTTGAGGCCGCTGGTCGAGCGCATCTTCTTCGACCAGCCGGGGCCGTTGCCCGGCGTCATCGACGTGTCCCAGCGCAGTCCGGCAATCACGGCGTAGACGTGGCCGCCGTTGGCGTAGACCGTGATCCAGTCGCCCTTGCCCTTGCGGCCCCAGCTCATCAGCGAACCGGAGTCCATCGGGGTCTTGAGCATCTTGCCACCATGCAGTGCGTAGCTGACCGCGCCGGAGCAGTCGTATCCCCGGGACTTGAAGTCTCCGTGGCCACCGCCGTAGACGTAGGGCTTGTTGCGGATCTTGTTGGCGGCCTTGATCGCCTTGACGACCCGCCTGGGAGCGTCCGAAGGCGGGATCGCCTTGCCCTTGACGAGCTTCGCCTTGCCGGGCTTGCCGGTGGTGCCGTTGTCGGGGTTGGTGTTGCTGCCGATCCCGCCGCTGGCTGCGAGCGCCGGTCCGGAGCTCAGGGCCAGAACGAGGGCGATGACGGCTGCGATCACGAGCACCACCGTTGCGGCGATGATCGGATCGAAGTCCTGGAGTCTTTTGCGAAGCATTTCCATTGGGCTCATTCCGCCTACGGGGTTAGCTGTCGGGCTGGCGCTGGATAGTTGAGCCGCGCCCCGGTCCAAAGACCGGTTAGCCCCGATGCCGGCTACGAGAGTGCTTGCCGGCTTTGGGTTCCCCGTCCGGCGCTGAACCCCTGCGGACAGGGGTCGTTGCCGATTCGGCGTCGTGGTTGGCGGAATTATAACCAGATGCACAGCGTTTTGCAAGCGTCTGCTCACAAAGGGGCCGCAAGCTGTCAGCAGACAGACACACAGGTCGCCCGGCTGCTCAGCCCATTGCCAGGCTCTGGCTCCAGGTTCCGCGGTCGAAGAAGGGCAGCTCGGGAGCGCTTCCGGCGCCCTGGGCGCCGACGTCGTACAGGCGCCGCGGCTCCCGCCATGCAACGGGCTTGCGGCTGCCGAAGCGCTCCGACAGCACCTCGGCGGTGCGCTTGGCTGCCCGGGCGTAGCTACGCGCCCGCTGCTCCCGCAGGGCGATCGCCTCCCCGTTGCTGATGTCGAACTGATGCGAGCTGCCGGGTTCGCCGGCGAGGGGCCGGGCCGCGTCACCGCCGTGGTGGCTGAGCATCAGCGTCTCTAGTTGGTCCTTGAACTCTTCCCAGATCGCAACGCCAGGGTGCACGTTCCCGTCTCCGTTGGTCTTCGTGTAGTCGCCGTCCCAGCGCAGAAGCTTGGCGATGGTCCGGCGCGCCGGCTCCTTGCCGGCCTTCTTGCGGGCGTGCCGCAGACGCTTGCGGTTGACGAACGGGAACTGCTGAGCGGTCGAGCCGCTGGTCAGCTCGATCGCTCGCGACTTCGCGTAGCTCGGGCGCCTGGCGACTCGGGAGGCGAGCTTGTCGATCAGCCGGATGCGATGCAGGTTGCCGGCGAGGCGCTCGCGCGCCGGTCCATCGCCGTTGGTCCAGCCCCGTGAAGGGGGGTTGTTCCAGTTGGCGACCCAATCGCGCTTGGGGTCGATGACCTGTGGGCGCTTGTCCTTGGGCAGGAAGCCGCGCCACTCGGCGGAGCCGGCGCCCGGGTAGGGCAGCCGCTCGTCCCACTTGCGCGGACGCAACTGATGCAGGCCGGGATGCCAGTAGCCGATCCGGCCCTGGCTGTCGGTGGCGATCACGTTCTCGTTCCAGGTCACCCGGTCCATGGCTTTGTCCACGTCATCGATGTTCTTCGCGTCGTTGAGCTTGCTCAGCCCGACGACCGTCTGCAGCTCCCGGTTCCAGATCGCGTAACGGCGCGCGTAGGCGACACCGTCGCCGCGAGCCTGGACGGGGCCGTGCCTGGTCCGGCAGATGCGTTCGGTGACCGAGCCGGAGATGTCGCTGGGATCGGTCAGCCCGGGAAGATCGGTCGGCGGTGCGTTGTAGTCGAAGGTCTCGTTGCGGCACTTCATCGCCTTCGCCTCGCCCTTGTACATGTAGGTCTCGGCGTCGACGAGCTTCTCGGCGTAGAGGTCGTCCTCGTCGGAGAGCCCCGAGGTGAAGCCCCAGGCGACCTTGTCGTTGTGGCCGATGCCGACCACCGGGAGGCCGGCCGCGCTGACGCCGCGGACATCCTGGCTGGGGGAGTGCAGCTCGAACTCGTAGAAGAGCTCGGGGATCGAGAAGCCGAGCTGGGGACCGTTGAACAGGTAGCCGCGCCCGCGCCTGTCATCGCTGATCGCCCACATGAACGAGCCACCGTGGGGAATGATCCGCTGCAGATCCGCACCGGGCTCCTCGCCCTCCTCGGTGGTGATCTCCTTGATCTGGCCGCTGGTCCCGGCCCTCTGCGGAGTCGAGCCGTTGCCGCCGGCACCCGCGACGTCGATGCTCTTCAGCCACCTCGTGGTGCGCTTGAAGCCGAGCTTCTCCTGCTTTCGGGTGCGGCCCGGCTGGGCCTTGAACCTGCCCTCCCGGGCCTTCACGGTCGAGATTCGGCCCTTGGTCCGCACCGGATGCAGGAAGTCAAAGTTCTTGCGACCGATCTCCGAGAGCACCTGGGCGTTCTCGAGCTCGTTGCCGTCGCCGGAGGGAACGGTGCGGGCGAGCAGCACTCCGGTGCGGGCCAGATCGATCGTCGTCATCTCCTTGACCGGCACGTTGAGCGCGATGAACTCCCCCGGGATCTCGAGCGGGTGGGTACCCAGGTAGCCGATGTAGGCGTTGATGCCGTCGCGGTAGGCATCGAGGCGGGCGACGAGCTTTGCCGGGATCTTGTTGATCATCTTCTGCATCTCGGCATCGGTGTAATAGTCGCGGCGCGCGATCAGGTCATCGTCGAGGTAGCCCGAGCCGAGGATCTCGGCGAGGGTCCCGTTGCCGGCCCGCTTGAACAACTCGAGCTGGAAGAGACGGTCCTCGCCCGCGGCGTAGCCGACGCCCCACCAGGCGTTGGTGTCGGTGTTGGCATCGACCCGTGGCACCCCGTAGGTGTCGCGGCTGATCGTCACCCCGGGCTTCGGAGTTTCGGAGGCCCCCGGCTGATCGAAGCCGAACGGGCGCAGCTGGAAGTCGATGAAGAGCTGGTTCTGGTCGCTGAGATGGGGAGAGCCCGTCCCTGTGGCCACGCCGGGAATCGAGACGTAGCCGCTGTTGCCGGGCGGCAGCACCGCCTCGGCCTCGATCGCGTTCGCAGCGGCGCCCGGTGCGAAGGACAGACCCAGCGTGCAGGCAAGCAATGCCGGTGCAAGACCCGCCAGGCCCCTCATCCGAAAGTCGCCCTTCGCCATCGGGGCGAGCCTAGCTTGCGTCTCCGCGCAATGCGCCGGGTCCCGCGGCTCGCCGCTCTGCCCCGCCCCTGTAGCTTTGCCCCGCATGGATCCATCGGGCAAGACCATCCTTCTGACCGGAGCCACGGGCGGTCTCGGCCGCGCGATCGCCGAGATCCTGGCCGAGCAGGGCGCCACGCTGGTGCTCAGCTCACGTAAGGGCGATGAGCTGGAGCAACTGGCCGCCTCGTTGCCTGGCTCGGATCACCGGACGATCGTGGCCGACCTCGACGTGCCGGGATCGGTCGAGCCTCTGCTGGCGGAGACCGGTGAGCTCGACGTGCTCGTCGCCAACGCCGGCCTTGGTGGCGGGCGCGCGGTCGAGCAGAACGACGCCGCCGCGATCAGCACGGTCGCGCGGGTCAACTACGAGGTGCCGATGCTGCTCGCCGCCGGCGTCCTCGATCAGATGCGCGAGTGCGGCAGCGGCAGTCTGGTGTTCATCTCCTCGCTCGCCGCCAAGGCAATCCCGCTCGGGGCCGCCCTGTATGCCTCTTCAAAGGCGGGCCTGCGCGCCTTCTCACTCGGCCTCGCCGGTGATCTGCAGGGCACCGGCGTCACGGCAACCGCCGTCTGCCCGGGTTTCATCCGGGACGCGGGGATGTTCCACGACGGTGGCGGCAAGGCGCCGCCGGGGATCGGGACCGCGACTCCGGAGCAGGTGGGAGCGGCGGTGCTCGAAGCAATCGAGACCGGCAAGCGTGAGATCGAGGTAGCGCCTCTGGCCCAGCGCGTCTTCGTCAACGGCGCCTACCACCTGCACGGCCCCTTCAAGCGGCTCGAGCGCGCGGTCGGCAGGCCGCTCGACGAGTAGACGCGCCAGCGTGGCGCTCCGTGCGAACGCACCACATCCCGAACGACCAAGGAGACAGCTGAACCGATGCAGACCAATGGCAAGACCGTCCTGCTGACCGGAGCGACAGGCGGGCTCGGGATCGCAATCGCCAGGACCCTGGCCGCCTCGGGCGCGACCCTGGTGCTCAGCTCACGCCGCCCCGAGGAGCTTGAGGGCATGATGAGCGAACTGCCCGGCTCCGGACACCGCGCCCTCGTCGCCGACCTCGCCGCAGAGGGTGCGGGGGAGAAGCTCGCCGCGGATGCCGGCGACATCGACATCTTTGTCGCCAACGCCGGCCTGCCCGGCACGGGCAAGATCTGGGAGCGCAGTACCGAGGACATCACCCGGGTCCTGCGGGTCAACCTGGAGACCCCGATCCGCACCACGCATGCATTGGTGCCCGCCATGCTGGAGCGCGGCCAGGGCCACTTCGTCTATATCTCCTCGCTCGCCGGCAAGGCGCCCTCGCCGCGCTCGTCGATGTACAACGCGAGCAAGTTCGGCCTACGTGGATTCGCCCTTGCCTTCCGCCAGGATCTGCACGGCACGGGTGTGAGCGCCTCCGTCGTGCTGCCGGGCTTCATTCGCGACGCGGGCATGTTCGCCGACGCCTCGATGAAACCGCCGCCCGGGATGGGAACGGGGACGCCTGAGCAGGTCGGGCAGGCCGTGCTCCGGGCGATCAACAAGGACAGGGGCGAGATCGTCGTGGCGCCGCCTCAGCAGCGGGCGCTGACCAACGTCGCCCACGCCTTCCCCGCGGTTGCGGCCGCCGTGCAGCGCGGACAGGGAGAGAAGATCGCCGAACAGCTGGCCGAGCGTCAGAGCGACAAGCGCTGAGCACCGGCCCGCGGCGCGCGGCCTTCGCGTGCTTAGGGATCGCAGAGGGGGGTAGCTGAACAGGGCAAGCAACCTGGAGGTCAGCACCGATGCCCGAAAGCGATTCCGAGCTACCCGAGAGCAACCTCGATGCCGAGCGGATCGAGAAGCAGGCCGCCGAACAGGCGCCCGTCGAGGAGGCCGGAGGAGGCGAGTCCGAGGGCTTCGAGAAAGCCGAGGAGCAACTGATCGAGCGCGCCGAGGGACAGGCCGGCGAAGGCGATCCGGTGGGCGATCGCTTCCCGGCGGAGGAGGAAGACCCAGAAGCGCATACGATCCATGGTGAGGCCGATGAGGTGGATTCGAGTGCCACCGACGACGAGCCCGGGACCTAGACGCACAAGGAGCACAGATGTCTAACAGCTATGACGCCAGGGCCGACCTCGAAGTAGGCGGCAACTCGTATGAGATCTACCGCCTCGACGCCCTGCAGGAGAAGTTCGACGTCGCCCGCCTGCCCTATTCGATCAAGGTGCTGCTCGAGAACGTGCTGCGGCTCGAGGACGGCGAGAGCGTCACGGCCGCCGACGTCGAGGCGATCGCCACCTGGGACGCCAAGGCGGAACCCTCGAAGGAGATCCCCTTCCAGCCCGCCCGCGTCCTGATGCAGGACTTCACCGGAGTGCCGGCCGTCGTCGATCTCGCCGCGATGCGCGATGCGATGGACGAGCTGGGCGCCGACGCGACGAAGATCAACCCGCTGGTCCCGGTTGACCTCGTCATCGACCACTCCGTCCAGGTCGATGCCTTCGGCAACGCCCGCGCTTTCCAGTTCAACGCCGAGAAGGAGTTCGAGCGCAACCAGGAGCGTTACGAGTTCCTGCGCTGGGGCCAGACCGCGTTCGACAACTTCAGCGTCGTGCCCCCGGCCACCGGAATCTGCCACCAGGTGAACCTGGAGTACCTGGGCCGGGTCGTCTGGAGTTCCGACGCCGACGGTCAGCGCCGCGCCTACCCCGACACGCTCGTCGGCACGGACTCCCACACAACGATGATCAACGGCCTCTCCGTACTCGGCTGGGGCGTAGGGGGCATCGAAGCGGAGGCCGCGATGCTCGGTCAGCCGATTTCGATGCTGCTGCCGCAGGTGATCGGCTTCCGGCTCGAGGGTGAGCTCAGCGCCGCCGCGACCGCCACCGATCTGGTGCTCACGGTTACCGAGATGCTGCGCAGCAAGGGCGTCGTCGGCAAGTTCGTCGAGTTCTACGGCCCCGGCATGCCGAACCTCGGTCTCGCCGACCGGGCGACCCTCGGCAACATGTCGCCGGAGTTCGGCTCCACCTGCGCGATCTTCCCGCCCGACGCGGAGACGCTGCGCTACCTGGAGTTCACCGGCCGACCGACCGACTCGATCGAGCTGGTCGACGCTTACACCCGCGAGCAGGGCCTCCTCCACACGCCCGACTCCGAGGAGCCGACCTTCTCCGACACGCTCGAGCTCGATCTCGGCGATGTGGTGCCGAGCATCGCGGGCCCCAAGCGCCCGCAGGACCGGATCGCCCTGACCAACTCCAAGGCCGCCTTCTACGAGACGCTGGCCGGCTTCAACGACGATGCCGCCGCCGAGCTCGGCAACGGTCGCGACGAGGCGATCGAGGAGTCGTTCCCGGCCTCCGACCCGCCCTCTCCGGACAACAGCACCAGCGAGGCGGGCAAGCCGAAGGGACAGCCGACGACGACCGCCACCGCCGGAGAGCGCCGCTCAGGCGACTCGGTCACCGTGCGCACCGAGGACGGCGAGTTCGAGCTCGACCACGGACGCGTCGTGATCGCCGCGATCACGAGCTGCACCAACACCTCCAACCCGACGGTGATGATCGGCGCCGGGCTGCTGGCCCGTAACGCCCTCGCTCGCGGCCTGCAGCGCCAGCCCTGGGTCAAGACCTCGCTGGCGCCCGGGTCCACCGTGGTCACCGACTACCTCGAGCAGGCCGGTCTCAATGTCCCGCTCGACGAGCTCGGCTTCAACCTCGTCGGCTACGGCTGCACGACCTGCATCGGCAACTCCGGTCCCCTGCCCGAGGAGATCTCGGCCGCCGTCAACGACAAGGACCTGGTGGTGGCCTCCGTGCTATCCGGCAACCGGAACTTCGAGGGTCGCATCAACCAGGACGTGAAGGCCAACTACCTCGCCTCGCCGCCGCTCTGCGTCGCCTACGCGCTGGCCGGCCGGATGGACTTCGACTTCGAGGCGCAGTCGCTCGGCACCGATGCCGACGGCGAGCCCGTTTTCTTGCGCGATATCTGGCCCGCCCCCCAGGAGGTTCGCGACACCGTTGCCGAAGCGGTGCGTGCCGACATGTTCAAGAAGAGCTACGCCAACGTCTTCGAGGGCGATGAGACCTGGCAGGCGATCGAGATCCCCGAGGGCGACCGCTACAACTGGCCCGACTCGACCTACGTGCGTCGTCCGCCGTTCTTCGAGGGCATGGATCCCGAGCCCGCCGAACCGGCGCCGATCGAGGGCGCCCGCGTGCTGGCCAAGCTCGGCGAGTCGATCACCACCGACCACATCTCGCCCGCCGGCGCGATCAAGAAGGACAGCCCCGCGGGTCGCTGGTTGATGGAACAGGATGTCGAGCCCGGTGACTTCAACTCCTACGGCTCGCGTCGCGGCAACCACGAGGTGATGATGCGCGGCACGTTCGCCAACGTCCGGCTGCGCAACCAGCTGGTCGACCGCGAGGGCGGCTGGACCCGGCACATCCCCTCGGGCGAGGAGATGTTCATCTACGACGCCGCGATGAAGTACGCCGAGGAGGGCACGCCGCTCGTCGTGATCGCCGGGCCCGAGTACGGCTCCGGCTCATCGCGCGACTGGGCGGCCAAGGGCACGCTGCTACTCGGGGTCCGGGCCGTGATCGCCGAGAGCTTCGAGCGCATCCACCGGTCCAACTTGATCGGGATGGGCGTGCTGCCGCTGCAGTTCCCCTCGGGCGAGACGATCGATTCGCTCGGACTGACCGGCGAGGAGACATTCACCGTCGGCGATCTCGAGGGCGGCGAGGCGACCGAGGTCGAGGTGACCGCCTCCAGCGACGTGGGAGACCCGGTCGTGTTCACGGCGAATGTCCGCCTCGACACGCCCAACGAGCGCCATTACTACCGTCACGGCGGCATCCTGCACCGGGTGCTGCGCGACCTTCGCTGAGCCTGAGGCTCGCCGCCTGGCGAAACGTTTGCATCGGGCGGCCCGATAGTGCATGATTGCCTTTAGCCAGGTTTTATAAAGCTCGCTCCCGGTCAGTCCCGCCTCCGGGAGCGAACGCGTCGGCATCCCTCCCTGGCTACCGACGCGCTGGTGAGGGTGCGGGTCGCGTGGACCCCCTGCCTCCCGCGACCCCACCCCCGCCTGTGGCGATCTGGGCGCACAGGCCCGTGTCCTCGCTCGCTCATGTGCTGGCGCACACCTCGCTCACTGCGTCCTCGGCCTGTGCGGCCCAGATCGCCACAGGGAACGTGCGCCGATCGACGCAGGAAGCCTGCCGCGATCTCGCGTGCTGTCGATTGCTTGACCGGTGGGCGGCTGGGGAGTAGCTTTCCCGACTATGGAATCGCGCTTGTTTCGTGGTGTTCTTGGTTTTGTGGCTGCGGGCGTTTTGCAGCTTGGGGTTGCGTCGGTTGCCCAGGCGAATCTGATCAACGTCGATGTGCTTGCTGACGACGCCGGGGGGAGCCTCCCGGGGTGTTCGTTGCGGGAGGCTCTGCGGGCGGCAAACGGGACGCCAACCACCGACTGTGGCGCTGCGGGTGCGGATGACGTGCTGGAGTTGGCGAGCGGGACGCATCAGCTCTCGATCGGCGGTACCGGTGAGAACGCTGCGCTTACGGGCGACCTCGATGTGACGAACAACGTTGTGATCCGTCCGGCCCCCGGGGCCGGGCCGGTGACGATCGACGGCGGTGATCTCGACCGGGCCTTCGAGCTCGTGAGTGGAGACCTGGGACTCGAGGATCTGACGATCTCCAACGGGACCTCGAGCTCGGGCTCGGCGCTGTACATCCCGATCGGAGCGGCGCGCACGGCGAACCTCACTGACGTCGTGATCAGCTCCAACACGGCCAACGCCAACGGTGGCGGAGGCGGCATTTTCGTAGGGGGTGGTGGCGTGGTCAACCTGCAGCGCGGCCTACTCACGGGCAACGAGAACACCGGCGGCCGCGGCGGCGCGGTGCTGATTGAGTCGGGCACGCTGAACGCGAGCGACAGCGCGTTCGTCGGGAACACGGCAACTGGCGGCGGCGGCGCGATCTCCGCCAGCGGCTTCAGCAGCTCGCAGACCTACTCCAACGTGTTGATCGCAGGTAACAAAGGGTTCGGCGGCGGCATCAACTTTGACGGGGCCAAGAACGTCACGATCACAGCCACCACGATCATCGGCAACGAGTCGCTGGGGGACGGCGGCGGCATCCAGTCAGTCAATGGCGACAACGACATCACGATCGCTGCCAGCGTGATCGCCGGCAACACCGCCGCGGACATCGGCGACGACTGCCGGATGTTGGGCAACGGCAACGTCTCGGCCGGCTACAACGTCACCGGCGACGCCTCCGACTGCGCCGCGCTGACGACCGGGCCCGGCGATCTTTCGGGCACCATCGAGGCGCCGCTCGCGGCGAAGGTGGCAGCGCCGAAGGACAACGGTGGGCCACTGCCCACAGCGGCACTGAAGAAGGGCAGCCCGGCCCTCGATATCGTGCCCTCCGACTCACCGCTCTGCCTCGACGCCGACGCCCGTGGGGCGCCGCGTGCCGGGCTCTGTGATGCGGGCTCCTATGAGTTGCGGCTTTGCGCGAAGAAGCCGGTCAACATCTTCGGAACCCCGGGCGACGATCTGATCCAGGGCACGCCGGGGCGCGATGTCCTCCTGGGATTCGCCGGCGCCGATGTCTTCAAGGGCGGCGACGGCGCCGACGCTGCCTGCGGCGGATCGGGCAAGGACCAGCTCAAGGGCGGCGCCGGCCGTGACCGCCTGCTCGGTGGCGGCGATCGCGACAAGATCGACGGCGGCAAGGACAAGGACACCTGCAAGGGCGGCCCCGGCAAGGACCGGATCCGCCACTGCGAGAAGCGCTGAGCGCCCCAACCAGGCGCTCGCTGTGCCTAGCTCGCCGCGGGCTCCGGTTCGGACGCATCCGCCAGGCCGCCCGCGGCATCCGCCACGACCGCCTCGCGGCGCTCGATCTGTGCGATACCGATCGTGCTGCCGACCGGGCCCACAGGGGTCAGCGCGGCGGCGAGTAGCCAGAAGGGTGCCTCCCGCCGCAGCACCGCCACCCAGATTGCCGCGCAGAGGATCAGGAAGCCGATGCCGTGGCCGAGACCGAACCAGAACGTGGGGCGCTCCAGACCGGGCAGCAACCAGAAGACAAGCAGGCCGGCGAAGATGCCGAGCTCGATCCAGGAGATGCGCTTCACCCACTGGAACAGAGGCCCTGTGGAGCGCGGCGCGAACTCGCTCTCGCCGATCGATGAGATCTCGGAGGCCATGTCCCGGGAGGCTAGATCAACGGTCTGCTCGGCTCGCCGCGGCGCTAAGTCGGCCCGTCCCGACCCCCGACCGCCCGTACAACGGCCGGGCCGGATCCTTGGACCGTCGTCCATGGGCGCAGGGCCCGCCGAGCGGCAGACTTCACAGCCAT
>JBBRAH010000013.1:0-70211 GCA_038206985.1 Solirubrobacterales bacterium | reverse complement strand
GCCCACGGGCGACTTCGCGGGCATTCCCGCCACCGTCCTCGTCGGCAAGCTGAAGAAGTCGAAGTCCGGCAAGAAGTACGACCGGGCCCTCGACGTCTCGATCCCGCCGATCGACGCCGGCGCGATCAGCGCGTTCGTCGTGACGATCCCGAAGAGCAAGTACGTCCAGGCGAAGTGCAAGCCGAAGAGGTTCAAGCTTCAGGCGACCACGACGTTCGACGACAACTCCAAGACCAGCGACACCGGCGTTTCCAAGTGCACGCCGAAGAGGTAGTCACCTCTGCGTCTACCCAGTAGGGCAAAAGGGCGGCCGAAAGGCCGCCCTTTTGCATGCCTGGGCTCAGCAGTCGCTGACGAAGAACCAGTTGCCGACGCGGAGCTCGGTGTCCGCGGTCCGGGAGCCGTCCGGGCGTCCCCAGCTGAGCGCCGAGGCATCGGTCTCGGGTACCTCTCCCGGACCGGGTGTGAGCGCACCCACGCCGATATTCAGCTCGAGGGCAGCGATGCCGCGGCCCAGGGAGACCCGGGCCAGGTTGGTCCCCGCGAAGTGGCTCAGCGGACAGCTCTCCACGACCTCGCTGAGCGCGGGCATCGAGGTCAGCTCGATCAGGCGATCCGCCTGCTCGGCGGTCGATTCCCGCTGGCTGCTGATCCTCTGGTACTCGTCCCGGGTGTGCGGGGCGATCGCGAGCGTGCCGCCGAGTAGGAGAAGGAGCGCTGCCGGCGCCAACCATGTGGGCATAGCGCCTGGCCTGATCGCGGATGCGGCGACGCAGATCAGCACGTACGACGCCAGCAACAGGAAGCGGCCGGGCAAGGCCAGGCCGGCGGCGACCACGAGCGCCGCCCCGAGCACCGTTCCGACAACGAGCACCAACGGCACCACGAGCGGTCTGTGCAGGAGTCCCGATCTTGCGGAGACGGCTTCATCGGGGTCCGGAGGAGCAGCGCGGGCGCGCCGGAGTCCGACGGCAAAAACCAGTAGCGCACCGGCGATGACGCCCCAGCCGATCTGCTCAGCGATCCCGAAATCCAGGCCGTCGAACAGCCGCTCGTCTTTGGAGCGCTCGTCATTGGAAATGAGCCGCGGCCCATCGAGGCCCGCCGCTTCGATTGCCGCCGACTTCTCCTGGCCGTGGTGGAGCGTGTGCAGCGGGTCGCCGGTCAGGATGAGGTCGGTGGCGACCCAGGTCATCGGCGCCGCAATCGCGAGCACCACGACGATGGGGGAGAGGGCGAGGTGTCGATCGTCCCAGAGCAGCCGGAGCCAGAACGCGCCCAGCAGGATCCAGGCTTCCGGGCGGATCAGCCCGGCGATTGCCAGTAGGGCGAGCACCGGGATGGGTTGTTCGGTGCGCCTGCTCACCGCGACGGTTCCCGCGAGGAGAACGAGGGCTGTGAAGAGGATGTCCTTGTTCGTGTTGAGTAGCTGCTCGATCGTTTCCGGGCGGCTCAGCACCACGAGGGCAGCGAGGAGGCCGCCGAGCAGGGCGCCACCCAGCGCGCGCGTGAACCGATAGGCCGCGTAGCCGAGCAGCAAGAAGGTCGCGACGGCCAGGCCGTCGAAGATGAACTTGGCCGCGCCGGCGCCGAGCGGCGCAAGCAGCACTCCGACTCCGAGGAGCAGGGGGTGCAGGGCCGGGACCGGGCCATCGAGCTGCGGGCTCTCGAGGCGGAAGATGTCCGCGCCCCACAGGAGTGAGTAACGAGCGTCTTCACCGGTCAGGATCTGGGGCAGGGCGCCGAGGGCCAGGCACGCAGCGATGCCGAGCAGCACTCCGGCCACGATCAGCAGCTTGCCCAACCTTGCTCGTGGGGAGTGGTCGGCGGGCAGCTTGGTGGAGGCGCCCGTGGAACCCGCCTGGGTCATCTAGCCGCGGGGTGCCAGCTCCGCGAGTTCCACCTCGAGGTGACCCTGCCGCTCGAGGTACTCCCCCCTGGTATTCACCGACCAGACGTCGTGCGCCGAGCCCGTGGCCAGGTTGCGCGCCGCGATCACGGCGGTCCACATCGAATGGTCCTGGTTGTTGTAGCGGTGCAGGCCGTTGCGACCGCAGGTCCGCAGATTCTCGAAGTGTTCGAGGTAGCCCCGGATCTCGGCAACCGCCTCGCGGTAGTTGGCGTCGTACATGGGATAGGCCTTGGGCACGTTCACCTTGACGCCGTCAAAGACCCGATCGGGCGTCACGAGGCCGATCCGGGCCAGCTCCTCCGTGGCGAGTGCCACGGCGTCGGCGTCGCTCATGCTCCAGATCTCGTCCGTGTCGAAGCAGAAGTACTCGACCCCCAGACAGGTGGTTCCGGGTCGCACCATGTCGGGGCTCCAGGCGCCGAAGTTCTGAACGCGGCCGGCGCGGGTGTCGGGGTCATGCAGGTAGATCCAGTTGTCGGGGAACGGCTCAGGTTCATCAGTCATCAAGGCGACGAGGCAGAGGTTGCGATAGGTCAGCTTCAGCGCCGCCTCCTGGACCTCCGCCGGCGCGGCCGGCTGCAGCGAGAAGATCAGCTCCGAGAGAGGGATTGTCGAGAGCACGGAATCGACCCCGTACTCATGCTCACCGTCGCCTTCGGTGACGATGATCGTCTCGGCGCGGCCGGCATTGTGGGTGATCCCGGTGACGCGCCGCTGCAGATGCACCTTGGTGCCGGCCGCCTCGAGCTGCTCGGTGAGCGTCTCCCAGAGCTGGCCGGGACCCAGGCGCGGATACTGGAACTCCTCGATCAGGGTGCTGACCTCGCCACCGCGGCGCAGGCCGAGGACTCCCAGCGCAGCCTGCATCAGTGTGAAGTTCTGGATCCGCTGTGCTGCCCATTCGGACTGGATCTCCTCGCCGGGGATCCCCCATACCTTCTCGGTATAGGACTCGAAGAAGTTCTGATAGATCCGCTCGCCGAAGCGGCCGACTACCCACTCGCGGAAGTTCTGGGGCTCGTGGTGGCGCATCCGGCGACGCCACTTGATGTAGGAGCCGGCGCAGCGTGCGGACTCCACGATCCCGAGACCTTTGAAGACGTCTTCGGCCCGCAGGGGATAGTTGAAGAAGCGATTGCGGTAGTAGATCCGCGACATGCGCTCGCGGGTCAGCCAGTCGTCACCCATGATGTCCTGCCAGAAGCGCTCGACCGGCTTGAGCTTGGTGTAGAAGCGGTGGCCGCCAAGGTCGAAGCGGAAGTCGCCGAACTCCACAGTCTTGGCGATGCCTCCGACCGTTCCGTCGGCCTCGAAGACGGTGGTCGGCACGCCGTGATGCGCGAGCGCGTGAGCGCCCGTCAATCCGGCCGGCCCTGCTCCCAGGACCGCCGCTCCAAGTCGGTGATCGTCTTCAACTTTGCCCATTGGCGGGTTCCACGCGTGGCGCGGAAGGGCGGGAGTGTAGGCGAGGTGGTGTAGGTGCGGCGGGACGCCTACGGGGCGGCGCGTTCCTATGATCCCTGCCATCGAGCAGGAGGTAGGGACAACCACGGTCGAGAGTCGGCCTCAGCCGGCGGCCACCGGGCGCGCGGGACCGCGCATCGAGCCCTCCCGGCTGCGCCGCAAGGCGGACCTGCTCGTGGCGCTTTCGCTCGCGGACATGCGCGCGCGATACGGGCGCGATCCGCTGCGCTTCCTCAAGTGGATGCTGGACTCGATGGCTCTGGTCGCCGTCTATCTGGTTCTGCGTACGATCATCCTCGATCGCGGTGGGCCCGCACCGGGCCTCAGCCTCGCCTGCGCAGTGGTCCCGTTCCACTTGATGATGATGACCGTCTTCAACTCGATGATGACGGTGCGGGAGCGTCAGGCCATCGTCCTCAACGTCGGCTTCGACCGGATCCTGCTGCCCGCTTCGAGTGCCTGTACCGAGGCGATCGCCTTCGCCGGCAGCCTGCTGCTGCTGTTCGCGTTGATGGCCATCTACCTGGTCGGTCCGACTCTGGCGATCCTCTGGCTGCCCGTGGTGATGCTGGTCACCGTGACCTTCACCGTCTCCTGCGCGTATCCGGCCTCTCTGTTCGGGATCTGGTTCCCGGAGTGGCAGAACATCGCCCGCAGCTTGGTCAGGATGCTGTTCTTCCTCGCCCCCGGAATCATCTCCCTCAACGAGATCCCGGCCGGCGCGCAGGACTGGGTCAAGCTCAATCCACTGACCGGCATCTTCGAGGCATTCCGCGACGTGCTGCTCTACGGGGACTCCCCTGCCGCGTGGGAGTTGCTCTATCCGCTCGGCTTCGCCCTCGCCCTGTTCGTCATCTTTCTGCCGATCTACAGGCGCGAGGAGCGCCACCTGGCCAAGGTGATCTAGATGGCCGGGTCCGTAGCCAACTCCGTTGTCGCCGACCGGGTCGGCGTCCGTTTCTGGTTCGACAGCCACCGGCGCGTGACCACGCCCGGGCGGGCGCGGCTTGCCTTCCATCCGCAGACGACGTGGGGATTGCAGGATGTGAGCTTCGGCCTCGGCGGTGGCGAGGGCCTGGCTCTGGTCGGTCCGAGCGGCTCCGGCAAGACCACGCTGCTGCGGGTCCTGGGCGGCGTGCTGGCGCCCGATGCCGGGGAACTTTCGGTGCGCGGTTCGGTCGGCTCGCTGCTCTCCATCGACGCCGGTCTGACGCCGACGCTCACGGGCCGCGAGAACGCTGTCCTACTCGCCGTCCTCGCCGGTCTCTCCCGCTCTGAGGCCCGGGAAGCGTTGCCGGAGATCGAGGCCGAGGCGGCGCTGGGTGAGGCGTTCGAACGCCCCGCCTCCTCCTATTCGCAGGGGATGAGAGCGCGTCTGGCCCTCGCCGCCGCCGAGCAATCCCGCCCCGGCATCCTGCTCCTCGACGAGGTCCACGAGGCCCTCGATCACGAGTTCCGGCTGCGCCTGGTCGCCCATGCGGAAGCGATCCTTGCCGCCGGTGGCATCGTGGTCGCGGCGGGCCACGACCACGAGATTCTCTCCCGACTCTGCAACCGTGCGGTCTGGCTGGAGGAGGGCCGGGTCAAGGCCGACGGCGCCTTCCGCGAGGCCCGGGACGCGTACCTGAAGGCCCACGCGGCTCCAGCGCCTGGTTAGGGCTGGGACCTTCGGCCTCAGCCGGCCAGCCAGTCCGCGATTCGGCGGCCCAGTAGCTCGCCCTGGTCCTCCTGGAGGAAGTGGGAAGCCTCACTGATCACCTCGGGCTCGGGCCATCCGATGCGCTCTGCAAGCCTGCTGCCGACGCTGGGCGGGATCACGGGGTCGTGCTCGGCCCAGAGCAGAAGCGCCGGGCGGTCGCTGGCGGCCATCGCCTCGAGCGTCCGCTGGCCGGCTTCGGCTCCGGGGGCGTCGGGGGTCGTGGGCAGCATCAGGGGGAAGGCCCTCGCCCCTTGCTTGGCGGCGGGTTCAGGGAACGGTGCCTCGTAGGCGGCGATCACTTCGTCGGCCGGTGGGGTATGGCAGGCGCCGCCGACGAGCATGCCGATCGGCAGGTCATCGGTTCGCTCGACGAAGTCGCGGAACGTCTTCCAGGCGTCTGTCATCGGCTGATGCCCGGTGAAGACGCCGGTGTCCATGACGACGAGCTTCCCGCACATCTCCGGATGCTCAGCGGCGATCCGCATGCCGATCGGCCCGCCCCAGTCCTGGACGACGAACGTGGCGTCGCTGACGCCGGCCTCTACGAGATGGGCGAGTGTCGCCTCGTAGTGAGCGTCGAAGGAGTACCAGCCGAAGTCGGTCGGCTTGTCGGAGCGGCCGAAGCCCGGGTGGTCGGGCACCACGCAGCGGTGGCCGGTTTCGAGCAGCGGCGGCAGCATCTTCCGGTAGAGGAAGGACCAGGTCGGCTCTCCGTGGAAGAGGACGATCGGGCTCCCTTCGCCCTCGTCGATCCGGGCGAGGCGGACTGTCCCGATCGCTGTCTCCCAATCGAAGTAGCTGGGCTCCCAGGGGAAGTCGGGCAGGCCCTCGAAGCGCTCCTCTGGGGTGCGGTAGATCTCGCTCATCTCTCTCCTCGATTCGACGTCAGACGATGCTCCCGGCTCAGCCGAAGAGCTTGCGGAAGCGCAGCAGGTTGCGGGGTCCTCCGCTCACCTTCAGCCGCCGCTGGACCAGTGCCTTGGGTGGGCTCACCGAACCCTTGCTGAGCTCGACGAAGTCGTACCAGCTGGTTTCGAGTGTGACGTCGGCATCCGGCACCAGGCCCTTCTCGGCTCGGGTTGAGCCGTTATCGACGACCACGTTCCAGGGCTCGATGTCGCTGAAGCGCCACTGCACCGTGAACGGCGAACCGTTGCCCTTGCTGTCGTCGATCGAGCGGGCAACCATGTCGAAGTACAGCTCCTGCAGCTCGGGATCGGAGGAAACCTCGGAGGGCGGTTTCGGCTCACCGATGATGCCGGCCTTGACCAGGCTGAGCATCTGCGCTCCGCGCTCGCGGTGCGGAAGAGAGAAGTCAACCGGAATCACCCCCGGGGGCATCTCGTCCATCGGGTAGCCGATCGCACGCCATTTCTGCTCGAGCGCCTTGATCCCGAACTCCGCGATGTCCTCCATCTCGAAGCCATAGCAGCGGGTGTATTCGAGGTCCCAGTTCGGCGGCACCAACACGGAGGAGGTCCACGGCATGACTTCCGCCATCAGTTCGTCGATCGCGGCCTTGACCTCGTCCGAGGTGCGAACCAGCTCGCTCAGCACCTTCACGCCGAAGCCGATGTGGCGCTGCTCGTCGCGGGAGACGTTCTCCATGCCCTCGCTGAAGCCTGGCAGCGAGCCGTCGCGGACGAAGAAATCTTCGATGAAGTGCTGGCCCGGCTGGGCGAGCGTCGCCTCGACGATCAGGTGGTAGAGGGTGATCGCCTGGGCGAACTTGGGCAGCGAGCGGTCGCGGCGCAGCTCCTCGGCCATCCGGTCGAGACGCTCGAAGACCTTGCGGTAGCCCCAGGAGAGGTGCGGCTCCGTCGAGGCGAGTGTCGAGGCGACGGTGTCGCCGGCGCCGATCACCTCTTTGAAGAAGCGATGGAAGAAGACGGCGTGGCGGACCTCGTCCACCTGCTGGGTTGCGAGGAAGTACTTCTGCTCCTCGGTCGGGGCGGCGTCGATGTAGGGGGAGAGGTTGTCCGCGACCGAGTCCTCGCCGAAGAAGAACATCGAGTAGAGCCACATCGCCGATTTGCGCTGCATCTCGGTCAGCGACTCCCAGCCCTCACGATCGGCGCTGAAGTCGATCGCCGTCGCCGACCAGTTGCTCTGCTCCCAGCGGCGGTACAGATCGTCGTAGGTGATCCGATCGGTCAGGGACTGCTCGGCAACTGACATTGGCTCTCCTTCAAAGGTCGTGCGGTTACGCGAAGCGCGCAAGTTGAGACTACCCCGAAACTGGCTGAGCAGCCAGTGGAGAGTGGGCCGACTGTGATCGATCTCACACTCGTGTCCCTCAGGCGCTAGAAGACGATCGCTTGCCGGGCGGCCTCGCCACTCGCGAGCCGATCGAATGCCTGGTTCACATCTTCGAGCGCCAGCGTGCCGCTCAGCAGCCGCTCTACCGGCAGTCGGCCCGCCTTGTGCAGGGCGATGAATCGGGGGATGTCCTCGGCCGGGACGCAGGAGCCCAGATAGGAGCCCTTCAGCGTCCGTTCCTCCGCGACCAGGCTGACGGCCGCGATCTCGAGCATCTGCTCAGGGTGGGGGAGGCCGACGGTGACGGTGGTGCCACCGCGTCGTGTGGCTGCATAGGCGTCGGCAACCACCGCGGCGCTGCCGACGGTTTCGACCGCCTTGTCGGCGCCGCCGTCGGTCGCCTCGCGGACGGCTTCGACCGCTCCGGGGCCAGCTTCGACCGTGCTCGTCGCACCGAGTTCGGTGGCCAGTGTCAGCTTCTCAGGCACCAGATCGATGGCGACGATCCGCTCGGCGCCGGCCACGACGGCGCCCATCAGCGCGGCGAGCCCGACCCCGCCGAGGCCGAAAATCGCGACGCTCTCGCCGGGCCGGATGTCGGCGCTGCGCGTCGCGGCCCCGACCCCGGTGAGCACGGCGCATCCGAACAGCGAGGCGATCTCCCAGGGGAGCTCGCGATCGACCTTGATCGCCGAACGCTCGGAGACGACGATCCGCTCGCTGAAGGCTGAGACGCCGAGGTGGTGGTAGAGCGGTTGGCCGTCGTCGCCGTGCAGGCGGATCTCGCCGGAGAGCAGCGTGCCCCTGGCGTTGGCGGTGGCGCCCGGCTCGCAGAGCGCCGCGCGGCCGGTCCGGCACGGACTGCAGGCGCCGCAGGCCGGCACGAAAGCGAGTACCACGTGGTCGCCGGGGGCCAGGGACGTGACCCCGGCTCCCACCGCAGAAACCTCGCCGGCGGCCTCGTGGCCGAGTGCCATCGGCATCACCCGCGGTCGCGAGCCGTTGATGACCGAGAGGTCGGAGTGGCAGAGCCCGGCGGCGCCGACCTCGACGAGGATCTCGCCCGGACCCGGGCCGTCGAGTTCGAGTTCGAGGATCTCCAGGGGCCTGGAGTCGGCGTAGGGGCCGGGGGAGCCCATTGCCCGCAACACGGCCGAGCGCGTCTTCACGAAGCTGCCTCGTCCGGCGCTTCGCTGCCCTCCGGCCGGAGCCGCTCGAGGCAGGAGCGGACGGACTCCGGGATCCCGGTGGGGCGGCCGCCGGCGACCTCGACGAAGACGTGCACGAAGTGGCCCTCGGCCGCCGGCTCGGCGACGCCCTTGCGGAAGATGCCGATCTCGTAGCGGACCGAGGAGCTGCCCAGGTGGCCGACTCTTAGCGCGACCTCCACCGTCTCCGGGAAGGAGATCGGCGCCATGTAGCTGCATTGCGACTCGACACAGAAGCCGACCGTCTCGCCGTCGTGGATGTCGAGGCCGCCCTCGCGGATCAGCCACTCGTTGATCACGGTGTCGAAGTAGCCGTAGTACTCGACGTTGTTGACGTGCCCGTAGACGTCATTGTCGTTCCAGCGGGTCGGGATCTCGAGCACATGGAGATAGGCCTCCCGCCTCGACTTCGCCTCCGGCTCGCTCATGCCTCAGAACCTATCGCCGACTCCCATCGCGCGGAGGTCCGCCTCGAGTTCCGTGGGGTGGGTGTGCGGGTACTCGGCGGTCCCTGAGTTGCCTGCAATCGGTCGTGAGACCCCGAGGGTCCCCCGCCGTGTGGCCGGGGCGGTTTGCAGCGAGGGAGTGACCAAGCTGCAACGGCCTGGACGGACGACCGCGACGGGCGGGCCCGCGAACCGACGGACTCAGCCCCGCGGGCTGGTCCAGGGCTGCTCGAGGCGCTCGAGCAACTCGGCGGCCAGGCCCTCGACCGGGACGCGGGACTGCTCGAGCGTGTCGCGGTCGCGCAGCGTCACCGTGTCGTCGTTGGCGGTCTCGCCGTCGATCGTGATGCACCACGGCGTGCCGATCTCGTCCTGGCGGCGGTAGCGCTTGCCGATCGCGCCGCCCGTGTCGTACTCGGCGCCGATCCGTCGCCGCAGCGACTCAAAGACCTCGCGCGCCTTCTCCGGCATGCCCTCCTTGTTGACCAGGGGCAGGACCGCAACCTTGACCGGGGCCAGTTTCGGGTGCAGGGAGAGCACGTTGCGCTGGCGGCCCTCGACCTCCTCGGTCCAGTAGGCGTCCACCAGAAAGGCGAGGGTGGCGCGATCGACGCCGGCGGCCGGCTCGATCACGTGCGGCACATAGCGCTCGCCGCTTTGGGGGTCGAAGTACTCCAGCTTCTCCCCGGAGAACTCGGCGTGCTGGGTGAGGTCGAAGTTGCCGCGGTTGGCGATGCCCTCGAGCTCCGAGTAGCCCATCGGGTACAGGTACTCGATGTCGGAGGTGGCCGAGGAGTAGTGGCTCAGCTCGTCCCCCGCGTGCGGGCGCAGGATCAGGTTGCCGGGGCGGATGCCGAGGTCGGTGTACCAGCGCATGCGCTCGGCCATCCAGTGCTCGTGCCACTTCGGCGCCTCGTCCGGCGGGCAGAAGAACTCCATCTCCATCTGCTCGAACTCGCGCGTGCGGAAGATGAAGTTGCCGGTCGTGATCTCGTTGCGGAAGCTCTTGCCGATCTGGGCGATTCCGAATGGGGGCTTCTTGCGGGAGAACTGCAGGACGTTCTTGAAGTTGATGAAGATCCCCTGGGCCGTCTCGGGCCGCAGATAGGCCTCCGACCCCGTCTCCGCGACCGGACCGACCTGTGTTTTGAACATCAGGTTGAAGTCGCGGGCTTCGGTCAGCTCGCAGTTCTTGCCCTCGCCGGGCAGCTTGGAGGGCTTCTCGCCGCACTGCCCGATATCGAGCTTGTCCTCGCGGAAGCGCTTCTTGCAGGTCTTGCAGTCGACCATCGGGTCCGAGAAGCCGCCGACATGACCGGAGGCCTCCCAGACGCGCGGGTGCTGGATGATCGCCGAGTCGAGGGCGACGATGTCGTCGCGTTCGGTCAGCATCGCCCGCCACCACTCAGCCTTGACGTTGTTGCGCAACAGAACGCCGTAGTGGCCGTAGTCATAGGTGGAGCCGACGCCGCCGTAAATCTCGGAGGACGGAAAGATGAATCCCCGCCTCTTGCACAGCGCGACAATCTCGTCCAGGCTCACGTCGGCGCGCTCTTTGGTCTCCTCGCTCATCGCCGCCAAGCCTAGGGGACTGGGGACTGTGGGCGGCGCTTCCCCTGCAGATCGACACATCCTGGCTACTCAGGCATTCTTACCCCAAATAGGTTAGGTACCAACACCTAAAGGTTCTGGGTACTGGTGCCGATAGGCCCACTACGTGAGTGTTGGTCAAATGGGTTCCGTTCTGAACACCACAATCCGCGCCGGCTGCCATCTGGCCGTATGGGTCGTTTGGCGGTCGACGGGTACCAACCTCTCCAGCCCACGTCGTTGAGCGCCCGTTTCTCCGGGGGGACCGGCGGGCGCTCCGACGACGGGCTGGCATAATCGCCCGCCCATGCCGATCTACGAATACCGCTGCGAAGGCGGCCATACCTTCGAGGCCATCCAGTCGATGAGCGAGGATTCGCTCGACAAGTGCGAGGTCTGCGGCGCTCCGGCGGCGCGGATCCTGAGCGCTCCAGCGATCCACTACAAGGGCTCCGGCTTCTACACGACCGACTACGCCCGCAAGGGCGCCAAGAAGCCGACCGGCTCCGACGACGGCGGCGATTCCTCCGGCAAGGAGTCCAAGTCGGGCTCGGACTCCTCGTCGGGATCGGGCGACTCCTCGTCGTCGTCATCGTCATCCGGCGGCGAGAAGGCCAAGGCCGCGAGCGGCAGTTCCGGCTCCGGCTCGGGCTCGGGCTCATCCGGGTCATCCGGGTCGTCCGGGTCCGGCTGAAGCAGAACGCGCGTCGTAGCCCCCGAGCAGCGACTCAGGCCGGCGGGGAGCACGGCGGCGGATCCTTGGGCGCCTCGCCGAGGAACTTCCGCAGTGCTCTCTCGCACTCCTCCTGAGGGATTACGATGTTCCCCGAGAGGGATATGGGTGCACCCTTGCCAAGGATCTGGGTGCCTTGCTCGCCGCCAATTGCGAGTGCGATCGCGAGTTGGGGAAGTGCAAGCGCGCCCATGTCCGTGACCATCGCCTTTGGGGCGTTCCATGCGATCAACGGTCCACGCAGGAAATTGATCGGCAGCCGCCAGACGCTGGTCAGCCGACTCTTGATGCCTGCCAGCACCTCCTGCTGGCGCCGGGCCCGGTCCAGGTCGTTCTCGTCCGGGTTCCGTACGTTCTCCCGGGTGCGAGCATAAGCAAGCGCCTGATCGCCATCGAGCGTCTGCTCTCCTCGCTCCAGCTTGAGTGTTATCCCCCCTTGGCCGGAACCCCCGTCCACGATCGATTTCACGCGAGTGCCGACATCGACCGTCACCCCTCCGATCGCGTCGATGAAGTCCGCGAAGCCCGCGAAGTCGAGCAGCACGACGTGGTTGATGTCTATCGCGAGGAGATTCTCAACGGTCTCGACCTGAAGCGCCGCTCCCCCTCTCGCGTAAGCGGAGTTGATCTTCTCTGGTCCGACGCCCGGAATCTCGGCGAGGGTGTCGCGCGGGATCGAGAGTTTCTCAAAGGCACCGCCGCCGGCACGCACGACCATCAAGGTATCTGCCCTGAAGCCCCCGCAATCCGAACTCGGGGCCGAGCCGGTCGACCCTTGCTCGATGCATTTCTCCCGGGTCTCGGCCTCCGGGTTGCCGGTCGCCTCCGGGCGTGCGTCGGTGCCGATTACGAGGATGTTCTGGGGGAAGGCGGCCATCAGCGGGTTGCCGCCCAGCGTGTCGGCCGCGTCGCTGCTGAGCTTGCCCTTCTGGATCTGGGCGCTGACCGCGAACAGCACCATCGAGAGCAGGATCCACACCCCGGCCCCGATCAGCGCCCAGCGCATGACGCGGCGCCAGGTCGGCTTGCGGCCGGGCTCGTCGATGTCGCGGAGTTCCTCTCGGCGGCCCGCCTTGCGACGGTCGCCCAGCCGGTCCTTCAGGCCGCCGACATCGGCGCCGCGCAGGCGCGCCAGCGGGTTGCGGCGTGCCTTGTAGACCTGGTAGCCGGGATCGTCGCCGGAGACCCTCTCGCCGTCGCCGGAGCCCCTGGAGGGGCGAGCGGGGGAGCTTCCACGCGACGGCTTGGCCCGCGTGCTCTCGCCGCGCCCCTTGCGTCCCCGCCCCGATCCGGCCCGGTACACGTTGTACTCGGGACGGTCCGGCTGCTCCTGATCATCGTCAGCCATGAGCAGGTAATACTGCCGTATGGCCTCCCGGATTCCCCGTCAGCCCCCGCCACGGCAGTGAGCGCGCGCGAGGCAATCGGGGTGGACCTCGGGGGCACCAAGATGCTCGTCGGGGTCGTGGGGGACGGTCCAACCGTGTTCCACCGCAACATCGCCACTTCGCACGGTCGCACCCAGGACGAGGTGATCGACCTGCTGGTTCGTGAGTTGCGAGCCGCGATCGCCGCCCGCCCGGAAGTGGCCGCGATCGGTCTCGGCGTGCCCTGCACGATCGATCGCCGCCGCGGGGTCTGCGTCAACGCGGTCAACCTGCCTCTGGCGGACGTGCCGCTTCGGGACCTCATCGCCGAGGCGATCGGCCTGCCGACCTCGATGGACAACGACGCCAACGTGGCGGTGCTGGCTGAGCATCGCCATGGCGCTGCCCGCGGCACCACAAACGTGGCGATGCTGACGATCGGCACCGGCATCGGCGGCGGATTGATCATCGACGGTCATCCATACCGCGGCTCCAGCGGGGCGGGGGCCGAGCTCGGCCACATCGTGATCGCGGCGGATGGCCCGCCGTGCCAGGGCAGTTGCCCCAACCGGGGCTGCGTGGAGTCCCTGGCCTCGGGCACGGCTCTTGCCCGCGAGGGTCGTGCGGCTGCCGAGGCACACCCCGACTCCGCTCTCGGAAAGGTGCTCGCCGCCGGTTGGCCGATCGACGGACACGCGATCGTCGCCGCGGCAAGCACCGGTGACGGCAGCGCGCTCGAGGTTCTCGACCTGGTCGGGCGCAGGATCGGCACCGCGCTCTCGGGGATCGCCAACGCCCTCGATCCCGACGTAATCCTGCTTGGCGGCGGGGTGGTCGCCGGCGCCGGCAAGATGCTGCTCGAGCCGGCCCGGGACGAGCTGCGCTCCCGCGCCCTGCCTCCACAGAACCGGGTGCCGGTGAAGGCGGCTGCCCTGGGCGAGGAGGCCGGCATGCTCGGTGCCGCCACGCTGGCGCTCGAGGAACTCGACGGCCGGGTCATGGTGACTGCCTGATGGCCGGCCGTCTGATCGTCTGCCCGACGCCGATCGGCAACATGGGCGACATCTCCGACCGGGTTCGGACCGCGCTCGCTGACGCCGACCTCGTGGCCTGCGAAGACACCCGCCGCGCCGGCCGCCTCTACGAGCGGCTCGAGATCGAGCACCCGCGTTTCGTCAGCTACCACGAGGCGAACGAGGAGCAGCGCTCCCCGCAGCTCGCGAAGGCGATCGAGCGGGGCGCCAGGGTGGCGCTGATCAGTGATGCAGGCATGCCCGCGCTCTCCGATCCCGGCTTCCGGCTGATCGCAGCCGTGATCGAGCGCGACCTGGAGCTCGAGGTCCTGCCGGGGCCCAGCGCGATCACGACCGCGCTGGTCGCCTCCGGTCTGCCCGTGGACCGCTGGCGCTTCGAGGGTTTCCTGCCACGTCGCTCGGGCGAGCTGGAGCGGGTGCTGCAGTCCACCGAGACCGTGATCGCCTTCGAGTCGCCCCGTCGCCTGCCCGACTCGCTGCGGGCGCTGGCCGCGCTGGCTCCGGATCGCAGCGCCGCCGTCTGCCGCGAGCTGACCAAGCTGCACGAGGAGGTCGCGCGCGGGACGCTCGGCGATCTGGCCCGCCGCTTCCGTGAGAACGTCAAGGGCGAGATCGTCGTCGTCATCTCCCCATCCCGCAAGCGGGCAGCCTCTCCGGACACGGCGTTCGCGGTCGACGCGTTGCGCCGCCTCGTCCAGGCGGGCGCCCGACCGCGAGCCGCCGCCGGCGTCGTCGCGGCCCTGACCGGCACCCGGCCGAACGAGCTCTACAAAGAGCTGACCGGGCGCGAGCCGCGGATTTGAGCGCCGGCGGGCAGGAGGCGCGCCGGGTAGGAGCGGCCGCAGAGGCCGGGCTCGGGCGTGGGGCGATCATCGGGGCCGGAGTGTCCGCGCCCGAGCCCTGGGCTGCCGCTGAGCGGGTCCAGCTCGGCGAGGAGCAGCTGAGCGCGCCCGAGGAGGTCGTGGAGCGACTCCGCCGGGCCTGGACCGCGCGCCAGCCGGTCGTCGTCGAGCTCGCCGTCGATCCGGCCCGGTTCCGGGACCCGGTCTCGGTCGGCGGGCCTCCGTACCTGCTGCCTCCCGGCCTCGACCTGCCGCTCGAGCGACTGCACCATCTCGTCTGGGCCAACAACTACGACGCCCGCTCCGGCGAGCCGATCTGGTGGTGGTCGGTGAAGGCCGAGCGCGCCGGGGCGCTCGCCGCGACGGCCGCCGACGTTGCCCTGCCCGGTGGCGGCGCGGCATGGATCGATGGCGGTCCCCGCTGGAGCTGTCCCGGGCCGGTGGACGGGGCTGCCGTGATCCATACCGCCTCGATCGAGGGCGGGCGCCTGACCCCGGTTCCGGCCGAGGCCACAGCGGAGGCCGATCTCGCGGCTGATCAGCTCGCCGCGGTCAGCCACCAGGGAGGGCCGGTGCGGGTGATCGCGCCCGCGGGCTCGGGCAAGACCCGCGTCCTGACCGAGCGGGTTCGCCACCTGCTTGCCGATCGCGGCTACGAGACCGAGCAGCTGCTGGCCGTCGCCTACAACAAGGAGGCCCAGCGGGAGATGGAGGCGCGGCTCTTCCGCCTGCAACCGCGGACCCGCACGCTCAACTCGCTCGGTTACAAGATCCTCGCCGCACACCGCGGCGCACGGCCGCGGCTCGCCGACGAGCCGGAGCTGCGGCGGCTTGTCGAAGAGGTCTTTCCGATCCCGCGCCAACGTCGCACGAACACCGATCCGGTCGGGCCCTACCTGGACGGGCTCACCCTGGTCCGGCTCGGCTTGCGGGCGCCCGAGGAGGTCGAGGAGGGGCGCGATGACGTGCCGGGTCTGGCCGACGGATTCGACGCCTATCGCGAGCGTCTGCTCGGCAGCGGCGCGATCGACTTCGACGAGCAGATCTACGGCTCCCTGGAGTCGCTCCTGCGCGACGGGCCATTCCGGCGGCGGATGCAGGCCGAGCACCGGCATCTTCTGGTGGACGAGTTCCAGGATCTGACCCCGGCGCACGTGCTGCTGGTCCGGCTGCTGGCTATGCCGGCGCTCGATGTCTTCGGGGTCGGCGACGACGATCAGACAATCTACGACCATGCCGGGGCCGACCCGCGCTTCCTGGTCGACTACACCGACTTCTTCCCGGGCGCGGAGGCGACCGCGCTGGAGACCAACTACCGCTGCGCCGAACGGATCGTGAGCGGAGCGGCGACGCTGCTCGGCTACAACCGCGTCCGCGTGGACAAGCGGATCAATCCGGGACCGGACGCCGATCCCGATCCGGGCGCGCTGCGGATCGAGACCCACGACGCAGCCGATGCCGCCCGGAGCGTGGTCGAGATCGTCCGCGGATGGCGTGGAACGGGAGACGGGGACGGGGTGGAGGCCGAGCAGATCGCCGTCCTCGCACGCGTCAACTCGCTGCTGCTTGCCCCGCAGATCGCGCTCTGGTCGGCGGGCGTGCCCCTGCGCAGTTCGGTGCGACCCGAGGTCCTGGAGCGCACTGGAGTAGCGGCGGCGCTCGCCTGGATCCGGATCGCGGTCGATCCCGACGGCCTGATCCCCGCAGATCTCGAGCTGATCCGCCGCCGGCCCTCGCGCGGCTTCCCGCGCTGGATCAGCAAGTGGTTCGTCAACTGCCGCTCGCTCAGCGACCTGCGTGCGCTGAGCAGCAAGATCGACGACGAGCGGGTCTGCAAGAAGGTCGATGAGATGGTCACCGACATCGAGCGCCTTGTAGCCCTCGCTGCCGGTGGGGCTCAGGTGCGCGAGCTGCTCGAGTTCGTCCGTGACCGGATCGGGCTCGGCGGGGCGATGGAGATGCTCGACGGCTCCAAGGGCAACCAGGGCAGCGCCAGCCACCTCGACGACCTCGAGGCGCTGCTGCAGGTCTCGGACCTGCATCCCGATCCGCACACCTTCGAGCCCTGGCTGCGGGCGTCGCTGGAAGAGTCGGCGGGCAGCCAAGGAGTGACGCTCTCGACCGTGCACCGGGTCAAGGGGCGCGAGTGGGACCGGGTCGCAGTCTTCGGTGTCACCGACGGTCTGTTGCCGCATCGGCTCAGCGAGAACTGGGAGTCGGAGCGGCGCGTCCTGCACGTCGCGATCACTCGCGCGCGCGATCGCTGCGTGGTGCTCGGCGACGCCGAGCGACGCTCCTCCTTCCTGGCCGAGCTGACGGGCGAGGCCACCGCCCCGGCGCGAGCCCCGGCCCCGGATCCGGTGGCACCTTCCCGCGGCCGCGCTGTGAAACGACCTCCGATCGCGGTCGATCCCAAGCCGGAATCTCCCGCCGCCGAGGAGGCGCTGAGGCGCTGGCGCACCGAACGCTCCATCGGCGACGGCGTGCCCGCCTACGTGGTGCTCAGCAACCGGCAGCTGGAGGGGATCGCCGCCGTGATGCCGTCCAGCCCGAAGGAGTTGCTCGCCTGCGAGGGCATTGGGCCCTCACGCCTGGAGCGCTACGGAGACGACATCCTCGCGGTGCTCGATACCGCGCGGAGCTGAGGGCTGCGCGGCTCACGCTTCAATGGGCCTGCTCTGGCCCGCGTCCGCGGGCCAGTTCGATCAGGCCCCAGGCGGAGGCGATTGCCCAGACGCCCTCGAGCAGCAGGAAACCCCAGTCCGAGTGCTGCGCCGCGAGCACGGCGAGCACCACCGAGCCGACCAGATTGAGCGACAGGTAGATCTTCGACTGCGGCGACATCGCCCCGCGCTGGGCAGCGATGAACGCGATCAGGATGACGATCGCGCCGAGTATCTGAAGGACGTCCTCCACAGCTCGAGCTTAGGGCGACGGAGCCGCTCGCAACCGCGCGCCGTGCGGGCACCCGGCGGCAACCCAACTATCCTGCGCCTCCCCGTGAGCTACTACGTCACCACCCCGATCTACTACGTCAACGCCGAGCCGCACCTCGGCCATGCGTACACGTCGATCGGGGCCGACATCCTCGCCCGGCACATGCGCCAGCGCGGCGAGGACGTCTTCTTCCTCACCGGCACCGACGAACACGGCGAGCCCGTTGCCCAGGCGGCCGAGAAGCAGGGGCTCGAGCCCCGTGAGCTCGCCGACAAGAACTCGCAGCGCTTCCGCGAGTTGATGCCGAAGATCGGTGCCTCCAACGACTTCTTCATCCGCACCTCCGACCCCGAGCACGTCGAGCGGGTCCAGGAGGTCATCCAGCGGGTCCACGACAACGGCCACGTCTACGAGGGCACCTACGAGGGCTACTACTGCCCGCGCTGCGCGGATTTCAAGAGCGAGACCGAGATGGGGCCGAACCACACCTGCCCGATCCACGAGATCGTGCTGGAGCTGGAGACCGAGGAGAACTGGTTCTTCAGGCTCTCCGCTTTTCAGGAGCCGCTCGAGAAGCTGTTCGCCGAGCGCCCCGACTTCGTCCAACCGGACTTCCGCCGCAACGAGGCTCTCGCCTTCATCAAGTCGGGACTGCGCGACGTCTCGCTCTCCCGCGCCCGCTTGAGCTGGGGCGTCCCCGTTCCCTGGGATCCCGAGCAGGTCCTCTACGTGTGGTGGGACGCGCTGCTCAACTACTACACGGCCCTGGCTTATGCCCGCGAGGGCGAGGACTTGACCGAGCGCTTCTGGCCCTGCAACTACCACGTGATGGGCAAGGACATCCTCAAGTTCCACTCGGTCTACTGGCCGGCCCTGCTGATGGCCGCCGACATCGAGCTGCCCAAGCATCTCTACGTGCACGGCTACCTGCTGATGGGCGAGAAGAAGATGTCGAAGTCGCTCGGCAACGTGCTCGACCCGTTCGAGGTAATCGAGCGCTTCGGCGCCGACGCGCTCCGCTTCTACTGCTTCCGCGAGGTCAGCTTCGGCCAGGACGGCTCGATCTCGCCCGCCGGTTTCGAGGCCCGCTACGAGAGCGAGCTGGCCAACGATTACGGCAACCTCGCCAGCCGCACGCTGGCGATGCTCGAGCGATATCGCGACGGCGTCGTGCCGGAGGCCGGGGTCGATCCTGCCCTGGCCGACGGGGACGGTGGCCTGGCTGGAGTGGAGACCGAGGTTGCGGAGCTGCTCGACCGCGCCGAGCTGACCCAGGCGCTCGAGCGGATCTGGCTGCGCGTCCGGCGCCTCAACCGCTACGTCGAGGAGAACAAGCCCTGGGAGCTGGCCAAGGATGACGAGAAGTCCGCCGACCTCGACCGGGTGCTCTACAGCCTCGCCGAGGGGCTGCGGGTCGTCACCCTCGCCCTGCACTCCTACATGCCCGAGACGACCGGCCGGCTGCTGGTGGCGCTCGGCGAGGAGTCGACCTCGCTGGCGGCCTTCGGATCGCGCGGGGGCGGCACGGCGACCGAGCGCATCGCGGCGCTGTTTCCGAAGCTCGACGCCTAGCGTCAGTCGCCGCGGTCAGAGGTGCGCTCGGGCTGGATCCCGGCGCTGTTGATCGTGCCGGCGAGCATCTCGTAGTGGCCGGCGAGCATGCAGAGCTCGATCAGTTCGCGGTGCTCGAGAAACTCGCTGAGCCGTGCCCAGGTCGCGTCGCAGATGAAGTTCTCGGCGTGCAACTCATCGGTCGCCTCGAGCAGCGCCTGCTCGCGCTCGCTCCAGCCGCCGGCTCCGGGGCCGCCCTTGACCCGCTCGATCACCGCGGGGGTGAGCCCCGCCTTGGCGCCGATGCGCACGTGGTGATTCCACTCGTAGCGGCAGCGGGTGTTGTGAGCGACCCGGAGGATCACCAGTTCGGTGTCACGCCGAGGCAGGCTACCGCCGGGCATCAGGCGGCCGGCGAACAGGAGCCAGGGGGCGAAGAGCTTGCCGTGCCGCGCGAGGGTGGTGAAGATGTTCGGCGGAGGCCCGCCAACCGCACGCCCGGCGATCGCGATCAGCGGCCGGATCAGGAAGTGGATCTCGTCCTTTTCAGCCGGTGGGATGCGCGGTGTTGCCATTTCCCGCCACTCGCCGGCTTCCGTTTCGGATCCCGCCTCGTGGTCTCGCTCGCCGGCCATTGTGTTCTGAGCATAACCGCGTAGTCTCTGGTGCATACAAGGGGCGTCAAATTTCGGGAAAGCATAGGAGTGCGAAAGGTGTTTCGAACTGCAGGTGGGGCCTTCGTCGCAGCGACTCTCGTGGTGTCCGTTCTCGCGTCACCCGCACTCGGGGCGAACAGGTATGCCTCCCCCGCGGGCAGCGGCCCGGAGGCGACGTGCCCCGAGGCAAATCCCTGCTCGATCACCGACGCGGTCAATGGCGGTAGCGTCACGAATAGCGACAGGGTGCTGCTCGCGGGAGGCACCTACAACGTCGGGACGGCCCTCATGCCGCTGGCGGGCACTTCCGTCGAGGCGGCGGACCCCGGTGCGCGGCCGCGGATCGTTGGCTCGGGTATCGGCACCATCAACGGTAGCTCCAACGTCACTCTCCGGAACCTCGATGTCGAGACCACCAACCCCGGTGATTTTGGCTTCGCAGTCCAGGTCGGCGCGGACGGAGTGATCTCCCGCACCTCGGCCCTGGCCTTCGGCATCAGCGCACGCGGAGCGCTCTTCGCGGGTGCCGGCTCCCAGATCCTCAACAGCGTCGCCTTCGTCGAGGACAGTTACGCATCGGGGATGCTCGGCGGCAGCTTCACGGTGCGCAACTCGACCGCGATCGCCTTGGGGGACGCGTCATCCGCGATCGTCGCCGACAACAACTGGGCGACCAACCCTGTCATCACCGTCATCAACTCGATCGCCAGAGGGGGTGCTGCGGGTCTTGCCGCCTACGACAGCCAGGCCGCGCAAACAGCAACCTTGACGGCGAGCCAGACCAACTCCAGCGGTGAGCAGGCGATCGGCGCCGATGCCGTTTTGGCGCCCGGCGCGGGTATGCAGTCCGACGCGCCGCTGTTCGCGGCGGCCGGGGCTCAGGACTTCCGCCAGCTTCCCGGCTCGGTGACCATCGATGCCGGCACGGGCGACAGTTCGGGTCCACTCGATATCGAGGGATCGCCGCGCCTTCAGGGTTCCGCCATGGACATCGGCGCCGACGAGTCGAGTGCTTCGGACTCGCTGATCGTGCTCAGCTCGGGCAAGCTCAGGGCGGGGAAGAAGCTGCGCGTCAAGTTCACATGCCCGGCGGCGGACTGCTCCGTCGAGGGCGTGGCCAAGTTGAAGATCGGCAAGCGGAAGCGCTCCGCGGGCAGCGCCACCGGGACCGCATCCCGGGGTGGCGCGGGCAAGCTGACTTTCAAGCTCGGCAAGCGCACGGCGAAGAAGCTGAAGAAGGGCAAGCACAAGGCCAAGCTCACGGTCAAGGCGGCGGCGGTCGACGAGCTCCTTTTTGCCGGCAAGGACCGCCGCACCTACCGCTTCCGCTGAAGGCGACAGCCGGGCCCGGCCCGGGGAGCGCCCGCCTAGACTCCTGCCGATGGTCGATACCCACGCCCACCTCGGCGCCTGCGAGCCCCCGGACGCTGACCTCGTCGCCTCCGCTCAGCAGAACGGCGTGCGCCGCATCCTCACCGTCGGGATGGATGAGCGCTCCAACGTCGAGGCGATCGAGGCGGCCCGGCAGTTCGACGAGGTCTTCGCCGCAGTCGGCCGCCACCCCAACTCCGCCACGGGCTTCGACGATGACGCCGCCGGGGCGATCCGCGAGCTCGCCGCCGACCCGTTGGTCAGGGCGATCGGTGAGACCGGGCTCGACTACTACCGCGACAACGCCCCGCGCGGCGACCAGGTCCGCGCCTTCGAGGCACAGATCGCGATCGCCCGCGGGGTCGGCAAGCCGCTCGTGATCCACATGCGCGACAGCGCCGGGCCCGGGGCCGGCGAGGCGGTCAGCGGCTGCTTCGAACTGCTCGAGGCCGAGGCCGAGGGTGTCGAGGTGATCCTGCACTGTTTCAGCGCGGGCCCCGCCCAGGCGGAGACAGCGGTCAAGCATGGCTGGTACGTCTCCTTCGCAGGCAACGTGACCTACCCGAAGGCGGAGGAGTTGCGCGAGGCGGCGGCTCTGGTGCCCGACGAACTGCTTCTGGTCGAGACCGACAGTCCCTATCTGGCGCCGCAGGAGGTTCGCGGCAAGCGCAACGAGCCGGCCAACGTAGTGCTCACCGCCGAGGTCGTGGCCGAGGCGCGCGGGGTTGACCCCTTCGAGCAGGAGCGCGTGATCGAGGCCAACGCGGCGAGGCTGTTCGGCTGGTGAACGGCCCCAGCGGCCAAGGAGGGCGGGGCCCGGTGAGCTCGTGGTGAGGCTCGGCCAGAACTTTCTCGCGGACGGAAATCTGCTCGACGCGATCCTCGCCGACGCGGCGCTGGAGGAGGAGGACGTCGTGCTCGAGGTCGGCGGGGGGGAAGGCGTGCTCACGCGGCGGCTCGTCGAGGCCGCGCGCGCCGTGCACCTGATCGAGATCGACGAGCGCCTCCGCGAGCACCTCGACCCGCTTGCCGCCGATCACGGCTCCCTGCAGATCATCTGGGCGGATGCGATGCGCACCGAGCTGAGCGAACTGGACCCGGCGCCGACCGCGATGGTCGCCAACCTTCCGTACTCAGTGGCCACGCCCCTGTTACTCAAGACCGTCGCCGAACTGCCCTCTCTGCGGCGCTGGACCGTGATGGTCCAGCGCGAGATCGCCGAGCGTCTGCGGGCGCGCCCGGGCTCGCGCACCTACGGCTCGCCGAGCGTGGTGCTGCAGCTCAGCTGCGAGGTGCGGATGCTGCGCAAGGTCGATCCGGCGGTATTCGTCCCCCGACCCAGGGTCGACTCGGCGCTGCTCGCCCTGAGGCGGCGGGGTCCGGCCCCCAGTGGCCGCAGCATCGAGTTGATCAGGGACTCCTTCGCCCACCGGCGCAAGACGATCCCGAAGTCGCTGGAGCTGGCCGCCTCCCGCCGCGAGGAGGAGGCACTTGCGGCCGGGGAGCCGGTGCCGCGACCCAGGCCGGCGGAGATCCGCCACAACGCCCGCGAGGCGCTGCGCGCGATCGGCATGCCCCAGGATGCGCGGGCCGAGATGCTGGCGCCGCCGCTGCATCTGCAACTCGCCGAGGCCCTGCAGTGATCGCCCCGGCCAAGCTCAACCTCTGCCTGTACGTGGGACCGACGAGGGAGGACGGCCTGCATGAGCTCTGCTCGCTGTTTCAGCCGCTCACCCTGGCCGACAGGATCACGGTCGGGCCCGCGAGTGACGGCTCCGACGAGGTGGTCTGCGGGACGGTTTCCGTTCCCAACCTCGCCGACGTCGCATTGCGGGAGTTGCGCGCGGCCGGCTGGGCGGCCGACCCTGTCCGGATCGAGATCGACAAGCGAGTCCCAGTGGCCGCCGGACTGGGTGGTGGCAGCGCCGACGCCGCCGCGGTGTTGCGCCTGGCCGCGGACGAGATCGAGCCGCAGACGCTCGCCTCGATCGCGGCCCGGATCGGCGCCGACGTCCCCTCCCAGATCGATCCCGTCTTCGCCCTGGTCCGCGGCGCCGGCGAGCGCCTGGAGCCCCTGCCGGAACCGGGAGAGTGGGCGGCGGTGCTGATTCCCGACGAGCGCGGCCTCTCAACGCCCGAGGTGTTCGCGGAGGCCGACCGGCTGGGCGCGGCGCGTGGTGCTGAGGAGCTCGATGAGCTCGCCACGAGGCTGCATGCCGCCGCCGTGCGAGGAGCCTCACCGCTGGGCTATGCGGAGCTGCTCGTCAACGATCTCGCCGAAGCGGCAATCAGCCTGCTGCCCGATATCGAGCGGGCTCTGGAGGCTCTCCGCGAGGTCGGGGCCGAGGTCGCCCTCCCCACGGGCTCCGGTCCGACTGCGGTGGGGCTCTTCACCGACATCGCCCGGGCCGATGCTGCGGCCGCCGCGCTTCCGGCTCGCTATGCCAACGCCATTGTCACCGCCCCCCAGAGTTGGCTCTGATGCATCTGCCCAAGGACAGGAAGGGCAGGGTCCGGCTCGCCGCGATCGTCGCTGGCGTCGTCGTCGTCTATTTCCTCTACCGCTCGTTCTTCCCGGAGTTCGACGTCCAGCAGCTGCTCGCCGATATCTCCAGCACGCTTGGCAAGTGGACCTACCTGCTGGTCTTCGCCCTGGCGTTCCTGGAGACCGGCGCGTTCGTCGGACTCGTCGCGCCGGGCGAGACGATCGTCGTGCTCGGCGGCGCCGTCGCCGGCCAGGGCGAGACCTCGGTCCTGCTGACGATCGCGCTTGCCTGGGGCGGCGCCTTCCTTGGCGACACGGCGAGCTTCTTCCTGGGCGCCAAACTCGGGCGTGGCTTCGTGCTCGAGCACGGCAACCGGGTGAAGCTCACCCGGGAGCGCCTCGAGCAGGTCGAGGGCTACTTCGACCGGCACGGCGGCAAGACGATCCTGATTGGCCGCTTCATCGGCGTGGTTCGTGCACTGGCCCCCTTCATCGCGGGCAGCTCGGGAATGACCTATTCGCGGATGGCGCCGTTCAGCATCCTCGGGACGGGACTCTGGGCCTCGTTCTTCACATTGCTCGGCTACTTCGCCTCCCAGAATCTGGACGCGGTGATCCACGCCGCCGAGCAGGGCTTCCTCTACTTCGGCCTCATGGTGGCGCTGGTCGTCGGGATCATCGTCACGGTCCGCTACCTGCGGGTCGCCGAGAACCGGGCGAAGGTCGAGGAGGAGATGCGCGAGCGGGCCTGGCTGCGCCCCCTGCTGCGGCTCGGTCCACAGGTGCGCTTCCTCTGGGAGCGGTTGACTCCCGGCGGGCTCGGGCTGGAGCTGACGGGGCCGGCCGCCGCGCTCGCGGTCGGTGGCTTCGTCTTCATCGCATTCGCGCTGATCGTCGGCGACGATCCGGGGCCGACCGCCGGTGATACCGAGGCGATCGACTTCGTCGGAGGCATCCGGAGTGATTGGCTCACCTCGGTCTGCAAGGCAATTACCGCGCTCGGCAGCCCGGTGGCGCTCGTGATTGTCTCCGCAGTTGCAGCGACCGTGTTCGGCGTCCGGCGCCATTGGGTCGAGTTCGGGATTCTGGTGGGGGCCGTGATCTTGCTGCTGATCGCCGTGCCCGAGTTCAAGGCGCTCATCGACCGGCCCCGGCAGACCGGTGCGTTGATCGGTGCCGGTGGCCAGTCCTACCCGAGCGGGCACGCGGCCTACTCGGTGGTCTACGCCTGGCTGGCGATTGCCGCGACGGTCCGGCTGCGGCCCGGTTGGAGCGGGGGTACGGCGCTACTGGTCGCGGGAATTCTGCTCACGGTGGCGATCGGTTTGACCCGCGTCTACCTCGGGGTCCACTTCATGAGTGACGTTTCCGGCGGCTGGGGTCTCGGCGTCTGTGCCTTCGCCCTGGCAACGGTTGCCGCGGTGATCGTCTCACACATACGGCACAATCCCGAGCCGGATGAGCACTGAGGTACTGATCTTTGGCGGCGCGGGGCTGATCAGCCTGCTCGCTTTCGCGACCTTGATCCTGGTGCCCGCCATCGGCTCGTTCGGGCGCGGTTGGGAGAAGGCGACGGCCGTGCTCCTCTCTTTGCTGGTCCTCGCGGCGCTGGTCGCCGTCGGCATCGCGGTCGGCGTGGTCGTGGTGTACTACTGGGAAGAGATCTCAGGCGTATTCGGCTGATCGGCCGCCCACGCGAACCCGATGATCGGCGGACCCGCCCTACTATTGGCGGGTGGCCACCACCTCCGGTGACAAGGAAACGGCCCGGAAAACTACCTCGGGCGCGACTTCGAAGAGCTCGGAGACGTCGGCTCCGGCACGCCCTGGCGCCACTGCCGGCAAGGGCGGAGGGAGCCTCGAGGCGCTCTCGGATGCGATCGAATCGGGAGCCGGTCTGCCCGCCGTCGCCCGTGCCGCGGCCGCGGCGCTGGGTTCCAGCGTCGCCCTGATCGACCGCTCCAGCGCCGTTCTCGCGGTTGCCGCGGCATCCGCTTCTGAAGAGACGAAGCTCGTCGACGGCGAGGCCGGGGTGGAGAAGGCCGAGTTGCGCGTGGCCGACGCGGTGGTAGGGGAGTTGCGCCTGCGGCCGCGGGGCAAGGATGGACCGAGCGCGGCGACCGTGCGCATGGTCGCCACCCTGCTGGGCCTCGAGCTCGAGC
The DNA here is from genome assembly GCA_038206985.1 of Solirubrobacterales bacterium. Lineage (GTDB taxonomy): Bacteria > Actinomycetota > Thermoleophilia > Solirubrobacterales > 70-9 > CAXMST01. Next base: position 44,495 of record JBBRAH010000013.1, on the reverse strand, counting down.
GCGCCCGCGCCCCGGAGTGGGCCAGCGACGCCGCGGCCCATGATTTCGTCGCCGCCCTGTTGGGCCGCACCCTCAGCGATCCCGATGACATCCGCGCCCGGGCCACGGAGCTCGGCACCGATCTCTCCCAGGGCTGCGGCGTCGTCTACCTGCGCGCCCACCCGCATGCAGCCCAGCCGGGCGAGTGGCGGGCCCGGGTCCTGATGCTCACGCTGCGCGCCGTCCGCGCCGGCGGCACCGGCGCCGTCGCCTACGCCTCCCACGGTGACGTGGCCGAAGCCGGCGAGGTGGCCGCAGTGGTTCCCACGGCCGAGCCCGAGCAGATCGCCCGCGCCGCCCATGAGGTGCAGAGCGAGCTGGGCGCCACGCTGGCCGGCTTCGACGTCACGGTCGGCTACAGCCGCCACGCGGTCGATCCGACCGAGATCTACCGGGCCGGCAAGGAGGCGCTGCTCGCCGTCAACGTCGGCGAGGCCGAGGGAACCACGCCGCTCGCCTTCGAGGAGACCGGCTCCTACCGGCTGCTGCTGCCCGCGATGAGCGAGGACCCGGGCGAGCTGGTCCGCTTCTACGAGGAGACCGTCAAGCCGCTCTCCGCTTACGACGAGCAGTACGAGACCGGGCTGGTCGCCACCGTCGAGGCCTACCTCGAGAACGACGGCAACGTCACCCCGACCGCCGAGACCCTCTTCACCCATCGCCACACGATCCGCTACCGCCTCGAGCGCGTCCGCGAACTCTGCGGCCACGACCTCAACTCCACCGAGGGCCGCGAAAAGCTCGGCCTCGGCCTCAAGGCAATGCGCGTCCTCGGCATCCCGGCCCCCAGCGGCCCGGCCCTGGAACCCGGCAGCAAGGGCGGCCGTCCGAGGAAGACCACGAACGACTGAGCGGCGGGAGCCGAATGTCGGTTTGGCGATAGCAAGACGGACCGCCGGCGGCCGTCCGACTCGCGAACTCTGAGGCGATCTACTGACTTATACGGTCGGCTATTCGCAGTGAAGCGACTGTATGCGTTCGCGCGAAAAGCGCCACATTCCGGGGGGAGGACTCGAACCCATGACCGCCTCGGCATCCAAAGTGCCGCGTGCTAACCCGTTACACCACCCCGGACCGACGTCGCGATTGTAGGGGGTGTGGAGCTGGCCGAATCCGTCCACGACACGAACTAGTGTTCGTGTCGTGCCAAAGGTACTCGGAAGCTGCCGCCAGGGAGGCCGTAGCAAGCTCGTTCTCCTACGCAGAGGCGCTCCGGAAGCTAGGCATGCGGCCGGCCGGCGGGAATCACAAGCTGTTCCGGCACTGGGTCGATGAAATCTGGAGGATCCCGGCTAACCACTTCGATCCGTATCGAGCGTCGGCCGGGAACCCGCACCGTCCACCGATCCCGCTGGCAGAAGTGATGGTTGAGTCGTCGACTTACCAGCGCGGGAAGTTGAAGCGGCGCCTGCTCAACGATGGTCTCCTCGAAGCCGAATGTGAGATGTGCGGACAGGGGGAGGATTGGCATGGCGCGCGTCTCACCTTGATCCTCGGCCATATCAACGGTGTGCCGGATGACCACAGGCTGGAGAACCTGCGGATGCTCTGCCCCAACTGCGCGGCCACCCTCCCAACGCACTGTGGCCGCAAGAACGCTGTCCTCGACTCGGTCCGCGAATGCGACTGGTGCGGAGCGGAGTTCGTGCCGGCGACGGAGCACAATCGCTACTGCTGTCGTGCCTGTAGTCGCCACGCGCCCAAGAAGGGCCTGATCGGGAAGCCCCGTCCCTCTGCCCGCAAGGTCGAGCGACCGCCTTTCGACCAACTTTTGGCCGAGATCAAGGCGACGAGTTGGTCGGCGGTGGGGCGCAAGTACGGCGTTTCCGACAATGCGGTGCGCAAGTGGGTGCGCTGGTACGAGCGGGAGCGGGAACGCCGGGAGGCCGACGCGCAGCGCGCCGATAGGCGGGACGCTGCATGAATGCGCCCCGGATCGCGCTGTGGGCGGCTGCGTCAATACGATTCGACCGGTGAGCGCGCCGACCGTCCTGATCATGGCCGCGGGGCAGGGCTCGCGGATGAAGTCCGCGGTGCCCAAGGTCCTGCATCCCGTTTGTGGGCGGGCAATGGTCTCCTGGCCGATCGAGGCCGCGCGGAAGGCCGGAGCGGGGCGGATCGCGGTGATCGTCTCGCCCGACCGCGACATCTCCGGCGCCCTGCCGGAGGAGATCGAGGTGGTCCCCCAGGAGGTCGCCGACGGGACCGGTGGCGCGGTGCGCGCCGCCCGCGAGGTGGTCGAGGCCTCTGAGACTGTCCTCGTGCTGAGCGGCGACGTGCCGCTCGTCTCCGCGCAGATGATCGCCGATCTGCTTGCCGCCCACGCCAACTCTGGCGCGGCCGCCACCCTGGTCAGCGCGATCCTCGACGACCCCGGCTCCTACGGGCGCATCGTCCGCGACGCCGACAGCCTCGAGGTCGAGAAGATCGTCGAGACCAAGGCCGCCGGCGACGCAAGCGCCGCCGAACTCGAGATCCGCGAGATCAACGCCGGCATCTACGTCTTCGAGGCCACTGCCCTCGCCGCCGCGCTCGATCGGATCACCAACGACAACGCTCAGGGTGAGTACTACCTGCCCGACGTGCTCGGCCCGATCCGCGCCGCGGGCGGCAAGGTGATGCCCTTCGTCTCCGCCGACCCCAACGTGATCCTCGGCATCAACGACCGCGTCGATCTAGCCACCGTCGAGGCCGAGGCCCGGCGACAGATCCTCGAGCGGCATATGCGCGGCGGCGCCACGATCGTCGATCCGGCAACGACCTACATCGAGGTCGAGGCCGAGATCGGCTCCGACGTCCGCATCGAGCCCGGCTGCACGCTGATCGGCGCCTGCAGGGTCGGCGACGGCTGCGTGGTCGGCCCGCACACGACCCTGATCGACGCCGAGCTGGGTAACGAGGTCACGGTTCCCCACTCCTACCTCGTCGAGTGCTCGGTCGCCGACCGCTGCAGCGTCGGGCCGTTCGCCTACCTGCGGCCGAAAGCGCGTCTCGAGGAGGGCGCCAAGGCCGGTACCTTCGTCGAGATCAAGAACTCCACGGTGGGCGCCGGCTCCAAGGTGCCGCACCTCTCCTACATCGGCGATGCGGACATCGGCGAGGGCACCAACCTGGGCGCCGCGACGATCACGGCCAACTACGACGGATTCGTCAAGAACCGGACGAAGATAGGTCGCAATGTGCGGACTGGGGTGGACACGACTTTGATCGCGCCGGTCGAGGTCGGCGATGAGGCATACACTGGCGCCGGATCGGTGATCGCGGAAGACGTGCCGGCGGGTTCGCTGGCGCTGACGAGATCCGAACAGGTCGAGATCGAGGGCTACGCGGCTCGCAAGGTTGCGAAGCACGAGGGCACTAAGAAGGAGAACAAAGACCGGTGAGCACCCTGGATGAGCCTCGGATCGAGAGCTCGATCTCGCAGGAGTACAACAAGCGGATGATGGTCTTCGGCGGCCGCGCCTCGGGGGAGCTGGCCGCGCGCATCGCCCAGCGCCTCGACGTGGACCTCGGCCAGGTCGACCTCAAGACCTTTTCCAACGGCGAGATCTACTGCCGCTACAACGAGTCGATCCGCGGCGCCGATGTCTTCATCATCCAGTCCACGGCCGCCAACGATCGCGCCGGCATGACGCCCAACGACGCTCTGATGGAACTGCTCTGCATGATCGACGCGGCGCAGGGAGCTTCCGCGCACCGAATCATCGCCGTGATGCCCTGGTACGGCTACGCACGCCAGGACAAGAAATCGAAGCCGCGCGAGCCGATCAGCGCCCGCGTCGTCGCCCGTCTGCTGGAGGAGGTCGGTGTCGATCGCGTCCTGACCATGGATCTGCACGCCGGCCAGGTTCAGGGCTTCTTCCAGGTTCCGGTCGACCACATGACGGCGATGCCGATGCTCACGCAGTGGTTCATCGATCAGCAGTTCGAGGAGGATCTGGTGATCGTCAGCCCCGACGCCGGCCGCGTCAAGGTGGCCCGCAACTTTGCCCGCAAGGTCGGCTGCCACTGGGCGGTCATGGAGAAGGAGCGGCCCGAGCAGCAGGTCGCCGAGATCGGCTACGTGGTCGGTGAAGTCGAGGGCAAGACCGCCGTGCTCGTCGACGACATGATCGATACGGCCGGGACACTCTGTGCGGCCGCCAGCACGGTCCTCGACGAGGGCGCGGCCCGTGTGATCGCCTGTGCCACGCACGGGGTTTTCAGCGGTCCCGCCTACGAGCGCCTCGCCTACGAGAACTCGAAGATCGAGCGGATCGTCGTGACCGACACGATGCCGCTGCGCGAGGGCGCGCCGCCCAACATCACGGTGCTCTCCACGGCCCAGACGCTCGCCGATTCGATCCGCCGGATCTTCAGCGACGACTCGGTCTCCGAGATCTTCGCCGGCGAGAACCAGCTCTTCTGATGTGCGCAGGCCGTGGTAGTCCGCTGAGGCGCTGATGATCGCTGTCGGGGGACGGAGAAGAGGGGGAACGGGGGGCTGATGGACTCGCGGCCGACCGGAACAGAGAAGGAGCCTCTGCCGCCCGGCACGGGCGTGGCCCTGTTCGCGCTGGCGCTCGGCGTTTTCGTGATCGCCAACGACTTCACGGCGCTGAACGTCGCGATCCCGGCGATCGAGCAGGACTTCGACGTTGATGTCGGCACCGCGCAGTGGGTTATCAACGCCTACGCCCTGGTCTTCGGCCTGGCGATCGTCACAGGCGGTCGCCTCGCCGACATGTTCGGCCGGCGGAAGACGTTTTTCATCGGTGCCGCCCTGTTCGCCGGCTTCTCACTGCTCGGCGGGCTCGCGCCGAACGCGGAGACCCTGATCGGAATGCGGGTCGGTATGGGGCTCGGTGGGGCCCTGATGTGGCCGGCGATCCTCGGCATGACCTACGCCGCTCTGCCGCCGAGCCGCGCTGCACTCGCCGGCGGGCTGATCCTCGCCGTCGCCGGTCTCGGCAATGCGATCGGACCAATGCTCGGCGGCGCGCTGACCGAGTTGTTCAGCTGGCGCTGGATCTTCTTCCTCAACGTGCCGGTGGCGATCTTCGCGGTGCTCGTGATCGCGGCCAAGATCCACCAGACCGAGGAGCATGTCCGCGAGCGGATCGACTACGCCGGGATGGCGGCGCTCTCGCTCGGACTGCTCTGCCTGATGCTCGCCCTCGACCAGTCCTCGGACTGGGGCTTCGGCGACCCGCGCGTGGTCGGCCTGCTCGTAGCGTCCGCAGTGCTGATCGTCTCCTTCGGCCTGATCGAACCGCGGATGGGCAGCGCCGCACTGGTGCCCTCAGAGGTGATGCGCAACCGGGAGTTCGCAGCAGCGGCGCTCAGCACGCTGCTGATGTCCGCGGTGTTTTTCGTAGTCGTCCTCTACGTACCCCAGTTTCTGATCAAGATCCTCGATTACTCGCCCCTGCAGGCGGGGCTCGGGTTGCTGCCGATGATGGGCACCTTCGCGGTCACCTCCTACGTCGCCGGCCAGGTCTATGAGCGGCTCGGAGCGAAGCTGATGGTCTCCGGGGGATCCGCCCTGATGGTCGCCGGCACCTTCCTGCTCTCCACCATCGGCCCCGACTCGGGCTACACGTCCCTCATGCCGGGCCTCTTCCTGCTCGGCGTCGGCGTCGGCGCCTTCTACTCCTCGATCACGACCTCGGCGGTGACCGCGCTGCCCGCCTCGCAGTCGAGCCTCGCCGGCGGGATCATCTACATGTGCCAGATCGCGGGCGGGGCGATCGGACTGGCGGCGACCACGGCGATCTTCACCGCACGGTCCGAGGACGTGCTCGCTTCGCAGGCGAGTGCGGCCGGCACCGACCTGACCGGCCAGCAGACCTCCGTCCTGCACGGTCTGCTGACCGGGACCGACGCCGCGTCGGTCGCCCTCGCGAAGCTCGGCGGCAGCGTGCAGGCCGAGATCGAGACGATCGTCCGCGACTCCTTCGTCGCCGGCCTGCAGACCGGCCTCGAGGTGGTCGCCGGGGTGGCGCTGGCGGGCTTCGTGGTCTGTGTGCTCTTTGTCGGTGGGCGCGTGCGGGGGCGCGGTGAGCGCAGCGGCGAGGCGCCGCCGGGGCCGGGCAGCGCGGCCCAATAGGCTGCATTTATGGAGCGCCCCACTCTCGCCTGGTTCGAGCTGCTGTCCAAGACCCTGATCTGGGCGGCCGGCATCGTCCTCACGCTCTCGCTGATTATCGCGATCACGATCACCACTTCCGACAACACACTGCCGTTCTTCGAGGACCTCCAGCGTGAGAGCCGCGGGATTGCCGCGATCGGGATCTTCACCGGCGGCCTGGCCTCGGCCGGGGTCCTCAGCGGCCTCGGCGCGATCCTGCGCATGCTGGTCAGCGATCGCGTCGATCGCCAGGGCGGCTACGAACCTCTGAGCTCCGCCATCGACGAAATGGAGCATGAGAAGAGGGCTGAGGCCGGATCGAAGCCGAAGCAGAAGTCCAAGAAGCCGAAGCCGAAGTCCAAGTCCAGCGCTCGCTCGCGCCGGCGTCAGAAGCAGGCAGCAGCCGAGAGCTCAGTGCTGTTTGACGAGGAGGCCGAGGGCGAGACCGCCGAAACTTCCGATGCCGGCGAGGAGGCAGACGCCAAGCCGGCGTCCCGCGCACGCCGCGGTGGGAGGGGGCGCAGCGGTGGACGCAACCGTGCCACCAAGGCCTCACCCGCGACCGCCGCTCAACGCAAGCGACGTTCGCGCCGCTCGAGCCCTGCCGCCGAGGACGCCGACGCGGCGGAAGAGGGGACCGGGAAGCTCGACGCCGACGAAGCGCCCGAGCTCGAGCTCGGGCTCGATGAGCAGGCGGGCGACACCGAAGAGCAGACCGGGGACGAGGAGAAGTAGGAACGGTGAGCGGAGCTGCCCCGGCCCCTGGCGGATTCCGCCGGGTCGGTCACAAGGGTGCTGACCTCCTCGTGCCCGGCAACACGCTCGCGAGTTTCGAGCGGGCCGTCGAGATCGGTGTCGAGATCATCGAGTTCGACGTGCTCTGGAGGCACGACGGGGCGCCCGAGGTCCCCGTCGGCGAGCGCACCGAGCTGGTCATCGCCCACGACTGGCACGACGCGGACTCTCGCGAGGCGCTGACCCTCAGCGAAGCGCTCGATGCCTTCACCCGCCCGCCGCTCACCCAGGTCGAGTTCAACTGCGACGTGAAGTTGCCCGGCCGCGAATACGACTTAGTCGCCGCCCTGCGCGAGCGCGACCTCGTCTCCCGGGCGATGGTCTCGACCGCGTACGTGGAGTCGCTGTCCGCGATCAGGGCCCTGGAGCCCGACTTGCGACGCGGCTGGACCTACCCGAAGGTGACCCGCCCCTGGGACCGCAAGCCCCTGGCCCGGCCGGCCGTGCTCGCTGCGCTGGCGATGATGCGTCGCCGCCTGCCGGCGTTGCTCGAGCGGCGTGCTCCGGAGCTGGGCGCGACGGCGGCCTGGGTCTATCACCCGTTGATCAGCAAACGTCTGGCCGAGACCGCCCGGCGGATCGACGTCTGCCTGATCGCCTGGACCGTCGACGAGCCGGAGCGCATCGCGGCGCTTCGCGAGATCGGCGTCGCGGGGATCTGCAGCAATGATCCGCGCCTCCTGAGCTGATCAGCCGCGGCGCGGCCAGGCCGAGGGCCCGGCTCAGCGGCGGCGCAGCGCGGTCGCTGCAGCGACCAGCAGCGCGACCACGGTGAAGATTTCCAGCCGGCCGACGAGCATCAGGAAGCTGGCGAGGACCCGTCCTCCCTGGGGCAGCGCCTGGAAGTTCTCCAGGCCGCCGAGCTCGCCGAGCCCAGGGCCGACCCCGTTGAGGGTCGCGGCCACTCCGCCGATCGCGCTCACCTCACCGAGCCCGGACGCTGTGAAACCGATCACCCCGATCGAAAAGATCAGTACGTAGATGCAGAAGAAGGCGAGCACGGCGCCGCGGATGCTCTCGTCGAAGACCCGCCCGCCGAGCCGCGGGACCGTGATCGCCCTGGGCTGGGTTTGGCGCTGAAGCTCCTGTGCGGCGGCCTTGCCGAGCAGCGCCACCCGCACCACCTTCATGCCCCCGGCGGTGGAGCCGGCGCAGCCGCCGATCACCATGGTGGCGAGCAGGACGATCTCCGCAAAGCCGCCCCAGAGGTCGAAGTCAGCGGTCGTGAATCCGGTGGTGCTCGAGAGCGAGGTCACTGTGAATCCCGCCCAGCGCAGCGCCTCGCCCGCGCCGTCGGCGTCGCTGGTGCCGATCAGGCTGAGCGTAACCGCGGCGATTGCGATAACCAGGATGCCGATGTAGATCCGGACCTCGGCGAGCTGCGGCATCAGCGACTCACCCTTGATCACCCGCCAATAGAAGGCGAAGTTGATCGCTGCGGCCCCCATGAAGACGATCGCCACACCCTCGATGGCAACCGAGTCGAAGTAGGCGATCGAGGCCGTGTGGGTCGAGAAGCCGCCGGTCGCCAGGGTCGTCATCGCGTGGTTGATCGCGTCGAAGCTGCCCATGCCGGCGACGAAGTAGGCGATTGCCGCGGCGGCGGTCAGGGCGGCGTAGATCCAGCCGACGATCTTCGCCGTTTCGGCGATCCGGGGAGTCAGCCGGCTGTCCCCGATCCCCGGGGCCTCCGAATCGAAGTAGCGCTGCAGGCCGGGCGCGAGCGTCGGGGCGATGGCGACGATCAGCACGACGATCCCGACGCCGCCAAGCCATTGCATGATGCTGCGCCAGGCGGGCAGCGCGTCGGGCACCGCGTCGACATCGTCGATCAGTGTGGCGCCGGTCGTCGAGAAGCCGCTCATTGCCTCGAAGCAGGCGTCGATGAGGTTGCTGAACTGGCCCGTGACCAGGAAGGGGATCGTCCCGACCAGGGCCGCGAGGCTCTAGGCCAGGGTGATCGCGCCGAGGCCCGCCGTGGGCCGGATGGCGGCGCGGCGATCCGGCGGCGGCAGGACCCGTACGCCGAGCAGGCCGATTGCGATCAGGGGCAGCGCCGGTCCGATCAGCGCGCCGAGGTCTCGCCCGTCGGCCAGGCCACCGAGCAGCGCCGCAGCGAGCATCCCCACGCCGCAGACTCCGAACGTGCCGAAGGCGACGACGCCGAGGAGCACCGTTCCCGGACCGAGAGGTCTTCGCAATCCCATTCCTAGATCATCCCCCTGCGGATCCGGAACAGCGGCGCGAACAGCGCGACGACGGTGAAGATCTCGAGCCGCCCGATGAGCATCAGCAGCGTGCCGACCACTCGGCCACCCTCCGGGATGGCGCCGAAGGAGTCCGTCGCGCCGATCTCGCCGAGGCCCGGGCCGACGATGTTCAGCGTGGTTGCCGCGCCGCTGATCGCCGTGATCGGATCGACCCCGGTGGCGCCCATGGCGACGGAGCCCAGCGCGTAGACGATCACGTAGAGGAGGAAGAAGCCGAGCACGGCGCGGCGCGCGTCCTCGGAGAAGGTCCTGCCACCGACCCTCAACACCTGAACGGCGTTGGGCCGCAGTTGTCGCTCGATCTCCTGCTGGGAGCTCTTCAACAGCATCGAGACCCGGATCACCTTGAGCCCACCCGAGGCCGAGCCCGCGCAGGCGCCGACGAACATCAGGCTCAGCAGCAGGATCCGCGAGAAGGTGTTCCACAGGTCAAAGTCCGCAGTCACGAACCCGGTGCCGGTGGTCAGCGAGACGACGGCGAAGGCGGACTCGCGGATGCTCTCGCCGATGCCCTCGATATCGCCGGCGATCAGCACGCTGATCGTCACCGCGGTCGTCGCCATCGCCAGGATCGACAGGTAGAGGCGCACCTCCGAGAGCTGCGGCATCAGGTCGCGCCCTTTGATCGCCCGCCAGTAGAAGGCGAAGTTGATGCCGGCCAGGATCATGAACACGATCGCGGCGATCTCAACGCCCACGGAGTCAAAGGCGGCGATCGAGGCAGGCTCGGTGGAGAAGCCGCCGGTCGAGATCGTGGTCATCGTGTGGTTGAGCGCCTCGAAGGCGTTCATCCCGGTCGCGTCGAAGATCAGGAACGCGGCCAGGGTGAGCGCGAGGTAGACGCCGGCGAGGATCTTGGCGGTGTCGATGATCCGCGGCGTGAGCCGCTCGCTCGTGACGCCGGAGGTCTCGGCGTAGAAGACGCGCTGAAAGCCGGTTCCCGAGACCGGCGCGATGGCCACGACGAGCACGACGATGCCGATGCCGCCGAGCCACTGCATGATGCTGCGCCAGAGGAACACGACATCGGGTTGGTTGTAGTTTTCGATCAGCGTGGCTCCCGTGGTGGTGAAGCCGCTCATCGCCTCGAAGTAGGCGTTGATCGGGTTGTCGAAGGTGCCGGTGATCAGCAGGGGGGCCGACCCGACCCCGGCCGCCACCACCCAGGCCAGCGTGACAGCGGCAAAACCTGAGTAGGGGTTGAGTGCGGTCGAGGCCCGCCGGCGCGTCCTCGCGAGCGCAACCCCGCCGAGCCCGGCGAGCAGGCTGAGCAGACCGCCAACGGCGAACGGCAGGACATGTGCGCCGTCACCGAGTTCGGCGAGGAAGGCGGAAAGCAGCATTCCCGCTCCCGTGACCGCCACCGCACCGCCGACCACCAGCGAGATCACCGCAGCGGTCGGGCCGATGCGGGGGGTGGCCACCCGGCTCACACCAGCCCTCTGCGAACCCGGAACAGGGGGGCCATCAGCGCGACGACGGTGAAGATCTCCAGACGGCCTATGAGCATCAGCACCGCGGCCACGATCCGCCCACCTTCAGGGATCGCTCCGAAGTTGTCGGTCGCGCCGATCTCCCCGAGCCCGGGCCCGACGATGTTGAGCGTGGAGGCGGAGGCACTGATCGCGGTGATCGCATCGACCCCCGTGGCGGCCATTGCGATGGCGCCGAGCACGTAGACGAGGACGTAGAGCAGGAAGAAGCTGAGCACTGCCCGGCGTGCATCCTCCGAAAAGGGGCGACCGCCCATGCGCAGGACATGGACAGCGGTCGGCTGCAGCTGCCGCTCGACCTCCTGGCGTGCGGTCTTGAGCAGCAGCCAGACCCGGATCACCTTCATTCCGCCGGAGCTGGAGCCGGCGCAGGCGCCGACGAACATCAGCACCAGAATCGCCACCCGGGCGAACGTGTTCCACGCGTCGAAGTCGGCGGTCACGTAGCCGGTGCCGGTCACGATCGTGGTGACGCTGAACGCCGAGTCGAGCAGACTCTGCCAGAAGCCCCCGACGTCATCGGCGATCAGCACGCTGACGGTGACGGCGGCGGTGGCGAGGCCGAGGAGGAGCAGGTATACCCGGACCTCCGAGAGCTGAGGCATCAGGCTCTTACCCTTGATCGCCCGCCAGTAGAAGGCGTAGTTGACTCCAGCCAGGACCATGAAGAAGACCACCGCGATCTCGATTGCCGTGGAGTCGAACCCGGCGATCGATTCGGCCCGGGTCGAGAAGCCCCCCGTGGCGACCGTCGTCATCGTGTGGTTGAGCGCATCGAAGGGCGTCATGCCCGCGATCGCGTAGGCGAGGAAAGCGGCCGCGGTCAGCGTCAAGTAGACCCCGGCGAGGATCTTGGCGGTGTCGATGATCCGCGGCGTGAGCCGCTCACTCGCCACTCCGGTGGTCTCGGCGTAGAAGAGTCGCTGCATCCCGGTTCCGGACACGGGGGCGATCGCCACGACCAGCACGACGATCCCGATGCCGCCGAGCCACTGCATCACGCTGCGCCAGAGCAGCACCACGTCGGGTTGCGAGAAATCGTCGATCAGCGTGGCCCCGGTCGTCGTAAAGCCGCTCATCGCCTCGAAGAACGCGTTGACTGGGCTGTCGAAGGTCCCGGACAGCAGCAGCGGAATCGTGCCCACGGCCGCGGCGGCGACCCAGGCGAGGGTCACGGCCGCGAAGCCCAGGTAGGCACTGAGGTTCGCGGTGCCGCGTCCCCGCAGGCGGGCGACCGCGATCCCGGCCAGCCCGAGCGCGATGACGACCACCCCGCAGGGTACGAAGGCCAGCATCTCGCGCCCGTCCCCGAGCAGCGCCAGCAGCGCCGCGAGCAGCATCCCCGCGCCGGCCGCAACGAGGGTGCCGCCGACAACGAGAGAGATGAGAGCGGTGCCCGGTCCTACACGTGGTGCCGAGACGGCGATCAAGACCGGGCGAGGAAGGCGGGCTCGATGTCGTGCAGAGTGCCCTCGACGCCGAGCATCAGCACACGATCTCCGGCGAGGATCTCGGTGCCCTCGCTGGCGACGATGATCTCGTCATTGCGGAGAATCGCGCCAACGCGGCAGCCGCGCAGGATCCCGCCGGTGTGGCCGAGCTGTTTGCCGATGATCAGGGCGCCGTCCTCGACCTCCAGTTCGAGTGCCTCGAAGCCGCTGCGCAGCAGGTGCATCGCACGCAGGGCGCGGGTGTGGACGAAGCGCAGAATCGCTTCCGCGGTAATCAGACGGGGCGAGAAGGCTGCGTCGATCTCGAGCGCGTCGACCAGCGGCACGAACTCCTCGCGCGAAACAACCGACAGACAGAGGTCGGCGCCGAGTCGCTTGGCGTTGAGCGCCGCGAGCAGATTGGCGCGGTCATCACCGGCGCAGGCGACGAAGGCATCGACATCGCCGACCCCGCTCTGCAGCATGGCCTCGCGGCTGAGGCCCTCCTCGTGCAGCACCAGCGTGCTGCCGAGTTGCTCGGCCACCCGCCGGGCCCGCGACTCCTCGCGCTCGAGCACCGTGGTCTGCACGGAGGTCTTCTCAAAGATGTTGGCCAGGCGCAGGCCGATCCTGCCGCCCCCGAAGACGATGCATTTCTTCACCTCGCGCGTCTTGCCCGCGAAGTCGGCGACTGCCTCGGCGAGCGCCTCTTTCGGGGCGACCACGATGAGGTGGTCGCCGGCCTCCAGCACGTGGTCGCCTCTGGCCAGCTCCGCGTTCCCCGCCCGGCTCCAGCCGACGATGTAGGCGGGGTGGCGGCGCTCTCGCTTGGCCAGCGGGTTGCCGATCAGTCGCGAGTCGGGGCTGAGGATCACCTCGGCCAGGCCCAGGCGGTTGTCGCCGAAGTATTCGACCGAGACCGCGCCGGGCAGCAGGACGGCTTCGGCGATGTCGTGGGCGGTCGCGTGGTCGGGGTCGATCACGAAGTCGATCCCGAACGGCCCACGGGTCGTCTCGTCGTCCGCGTCGCTGCCGGTGAAGTCGGGGTCACGGACCCGGGCCACGGTGGTCATCTCCGGATTGATCTGCTTGGCGCCCATCGCGGCGATCAGGTTGACCTCGTCCACCTGGGTGACGGCGGCGAGCAGATCGGCCTTTTGGACCCCGATCTCGCGCAGGACCCGCGGGCTGGCGCCGTTACCCTCGACGATGAGCGCATCCAGTTCCCCCTCGAGCGACGCACAGCGGCTCGATTCAGTGTCGACGATGGTCACGTCGTGACCGTCCGAGCCGAGGGTCCGGGCAAGATTCAGGCCGACCTCGCCGGCTCCGATCACGATTACGCGCATACGCGGATTCTTACCTGCTGCCCGGAGAACGCGCTACGCCCGCAGTCCGCCGCAACTTTGCGGGCAATATGTCTATCCTGCCGTGCCCGATGGCAGCAGCACGCCCCAGCCTCAAGGTTTCCACTCGCACCGAGTTCGGCTCGCGCACTTCGCGGCGGCTCCGGCGCAGCGGCATGGTGCCCGGAATCGTCTACACGGCCGGTCAGGACGCGCGTCATCTGCAGGCCGACGCACACACCGTCTCCCTGTTCCTCGGAGAGGGCCACACCCTCTTCGATCTCGAGATCGAGGGTGAGCAGAGCGTGCCCGTCGTCGTCAAGGAGGAGCAGCGCCACCCGGTCCGGGGCGAGCTCGTCCACATCGACTTCCACGAGGTGGACCTCAAGGTCGCGATCCAGGCTGACGTGCAGATCGAGCTCGTCGGCGGCGACGACGCTCCGGGCGTCAAGGAGGGCGGCATCCTCGAGTTCGTCACCGACGAGATCACGGTCGAGGCTCTGCCCGAGGCCGTTCCCGACCAGATCGAGCTCGATGTCTCGGCGATGGAGATCGGCGACACGCTTCAGCTTTCCGTGGTCACCGCCCCTGAGGGCGTCAAGTTCATGGCCGACCATCCCGACGAGGTCACGATCGCCACGCTCAACCCGCCGCCCGTAATCGAGGAGCCCGAGACCGAGGTCGAGGAAGAGACCACGGTGATCGGCGAGGAAGCCGACGAGGTTGAAGGCGCCGACGGCGACGATGCCGGGGACGACTCCGGCGACTCTGGCGATTCCGGCGACGACGAGGGCTAGGGCCGCGGCGCGAGGCGCCCCGGCCGGAGCGACCGCGGAAGCGCGTCGGGGCGGAGTTCGATGGATGCCCTGATCGTTGGTCTCGGGAATCCCGGCAGTCGCTACGCCGGTACCCGTCACAACGCCGGGTTTGACGTCGCCGAACTGCTCGCCACGCGCTGGGAGCTCTCGCGGCCGAAGAAGAAGTTCGGTGGTTTGCTCAGCGAAGGACGCATCCGCCCCGGCGGACCGTGCGTCGCGCTGCTCCTGCCCCAGACCTTCATGAACGAGTCCGGCAACGCCGCCGGTCCCGCGCGTGGCAGCTACGGCCTCGAGCTGGGCCAGATCGTCGTCCTGCACGACGAGATCGACATCCCGTTCGGCGAGGTGCGCGTCAAGCAGGGCGGTGGGATCGCCGGTCACAACGGGCTCAAGAGTCTCGACCGCGGCCTCGGCTCGCGCGACTTCTGGCGCCTGCGGATCGGCGTCGGGCGACCCGATTCCACCGACCCCGAGATCGTCTCGCGGCATGTGCTCGGGCGCTTCAGCGAGTCACGGGAAGATGTGGCCGAGCTCTTCGACCGGGCCGCCGACGAGACCGAGCGCCTGCTGGAGCAGATCAGCGGGCTCGAAGTCGACACACCTGACGCCCCCGCCACCTGACCCGCCTACTACAGAAGCCAAGGAGCAATCGATGCCCGAGCCCGACGAGACCCTTACCCGCTACCTGGTTGATCCCCATGGCATCGCGTTGCTGCAGCTCGACCGTCCCAAGTCGCGGAACGCGATCAACACGCCGATGCTCGAGGAGCTCCTGAGTCATCTCGCCGCAGCGCGCGAGGACGAGGAGGTGCGCGTCCTGGTCGTCTCCTCGACCGACCACATGGGTCTCTCCGGTGGCGCCGACCGCAAGGAAGAGCTGGACAAGGCCGGGGCCGTGCGCAAGATGGAGCTGTTCGCCCAGCTCTACGACGAGTTGACGGCCTTCCCGAAGCCGACGATCGCCGCCTGCCACGGCGCGTGCGTCGGGGGTGGCGCCGAGATCGCCATCGCCTGCGACCTGCGGGTCGGGGGCTCCAATCTGCGCCTCCGGTTTCCCGGTGCGGCGCTGGGCGTCCCGGTCGGGCCGGCGCGTCTGGTCACGCTCTGCGGCCTCTCGGTGGCGAAGTATCTGCTGCTCACCTCCAAGGAGATCGCCGCCGACGAAGCCCTGCGGTGGGGCCTCGTGCACAAGGTGGCGCCCGCGCCCGCGACCGAGCAGGCGGCGCTCACGCTCGCCTCGCACATCGCGACCATGCCGCCCGAGTCGCTCACGCGGATCAAGTCGATGCTGCACGAGTGGGATGGGGTCGAGGACCGCTCCCACGTCGAGGGACAGGGGCAGGTTGCCTGGCAGAGCGAGGGTCCCGGGCTCGGCTACACCGACTGATGACGCTCAGGCCACTGCTCGAGATCGGCACCGAGAGCCCGGACGTCGGGGCGCTCATCGCTGCCGTCGGGGCCGGCGAGCAGCCGGAGGCGTACGTCTCCTCGGGCCTGCGGCCCTTCCTCCTGGCTGCGCTCACGGAGGTGGACGGGGTCGGCGGTCTGGCCGGCCGGCCCCTGCTGATCGTCGCGGCCGACGACCGGGGGGCTCGCGACCTCGCCCGTGAACTGAACGCCTTCCTCGCCCCGCGCCGCGTGCGCTACTACCCGTCCCGCGGCACGGGGTATGAGTCTCACCTGACCCCGCCGCCGCACCTCGTCGGGCTGCGGATTGCCGCTCTCGACGCGCTCGCAGCCGAGGGCGCGGCGGGAGATGGAGCAGATGGTGAGGAGGGCGCCGGCCCGCCGATCGTCGTCGCCAGCGCCGTGGCTCTGGCGGAGGCCGTGCCGGATGCCTCCCTGCGGCCCGCGGGCTTCGTCCTTCACGTGGGGGAGGAAATCGATCTCGACGACGTGACCGGCCTGCTCGCGGGTGCGGGCTACGAGCGCGTCGAGCAGGTCGAAGACCGCGGGCAGTTTGCGGTCCGTGGCGGCATTCTCGACGTCTTCGGTGCGACCGAGGACCGTGCTGCCCGGGTCGAGCTGTTCGGCGACGAGATCGAGTCGATCCGCTACTTCTCGACTTTCACGCAGCGCTCGCTCGGCGAGACCGCCCGGCTCGAGCTCGATCCGGCCGCTGAGATCGATCCCGACCACCGGCTGCTGGCCGAGGCGGCGCTGGAGGACACGACCGAGGCGGCGCAGGAGGGGGATGGGGGCGCCGCGCAGCCGCTTGCCGAGCTGCTGCCGACCGATGAGTTCGGAGCATTCCTCGATCTGATCCACCCCGACACGGCCATCATCGTCGCAGCGGCGGAGGACCTCGGTGCGGCACTGGCCGACCAGCTCACAGACGTGCGGGCCGCGATCCACGATGACGATGTCGCGGCGCTCTACGTCGAGGTCGCCGAGCCGCTGGCCGAACGTGCCGTACTGCGGATGAGCACTCACGAGTCGGGTCAGGAGCATTCCTTTCGGGCATCGACCCCGGTCTCGGCCGCCCGCAGCCTTGCGGAGGCGGAGCCGGAGCTCGAGAAGCAGTTGCGCTCCGGCTATGTGACGGTGGTCTGCTTCGAGCACCAGGGCGAGGCCGACCGGGCCCGCTACGCCATGGAGCGGCTCACGCCCGGATCGCTTCCGGAGGGTCCGGCGGCAACGACTCCGGCGGTGCTCTTCGCGGGGGCCTCGGTGCAGGAGGGCTTCATCGCGCCCTCCCTGAAGCTGGCGGTGATCCCGCACCGGCGGCTCGTCCATCGTCGCCGGGCAGAGGCGCCGGCGCCCACGCGGGGGCGGCTCGCCAACATCGGCGATCTCGCGGTCGGTGAGCACGTGGTCCACGAGGACCACGGCGTGGCGCGTTTCAGTGGCTTCGACACTCGCACGGTCGCCGGGATCACTCGTGACTACCTCGATCTCGAGTACCGCGGCGGCGACAGGGTGCTCGTTCCCGCGGACCAGCTGGCGAAGATCACACGCTACGTCGGCGGCGGCGATTCCCCCGAGCTCTCCAAGCTCGGCGGCAAGCGCTGGTCGCAGCTGAAGACCAGAGCGCGGCGCGCGGCGCGCGAGATGGCGGGCGAGTTGCTCAACCTCTACGCCGAGCGCCAGGCCCGCCGCGGCCACGAGTTCAGCCCCGACGGTGAGTGGCAGCTGAAGCTCGAGGAGTCCTTCCCGTATCGGGAGACGGCCGACCAGCTCGAGGCCATCGAGGCGGTCAAGGCCGACATGGAGTCGGATCGCCCGATGGACCGGCTGATCTGCGGCGATGTCGGCTACGGCAAGACCGAGGTCGCGATCCGCGCTGCCCAGAAGGCACTTGCCGATTCCAAACAGGTGATGGTGCTCGTGCCGACCACGATCCTCGCGACCCAGCACTTGGGCACCTTCCGTGAGCGGATGCGCGACTTCCCCTACGAGATCGAGATGGTCTCGCGGCTGCGCAGGCCGGCCGAGGTCAAGAAGGCGCTCGCCGACTTCGCCTCGGGAGAGCTCGACATCCTGATCGGCACTCATCGGTTGCTCTCCCAGGACGTGCGGGCCAAGGACCTGGGTCTGCTGGTGATCGACGAGGAGCAGCGCTTCGGCGTCAAGCAGAAGGAGCTGTTGCGCCAGTTCAAGCTCAAGGTGGATGTGCTGTCGATGTCGGCCACGCCGATCCCCCGCACCATGCAGATGAGCCTGGCCGGGATCCGCGACATTTCCGTGATCGAGACGCCGCCCGAGGGCAGGCGGCCGGTGCGCACCTACGTCGGCCCCTTCGATGAGGACCTGGTCAAGACGGCGATCGAGCGGGAGTTGCGCCGCGAGGGCCAGGCCTTCTATCTGCACAACCGGATCGAGACCCTGCACGAGACGACCGAGCGGCTGCGCGCCATGGTGCCCGGGGCGAGCTTCCTCGAGGCCCACGGACAGCTCGACGAGGGCGAGCTGGAGAAGACGATGCTCAGCTTCATGCGCGGTGAGGCCGATGTGCTGGTCGCGACCACGATCATCGAGTCCGGCATCGACGTGAGCTCCGCCAACACGCTGATCGTGGAGCGCGCCGACCACCTCGGCCTCGCTCAGGCGTACCAGATCCGCGGTCGGGTGGGCCGCAGCCGCGAGCGTGCCTACGCTTACATGCTCTACCCCTCCGAGGAGGGGGTCACGCGGGAGGCGGCGGCGCGCCTGGCGACGCTCTCCGACCACACCGAGCTCGGCTCGGGCTTCCGGATCGCGATGCGCGACCTGGAGCTGCGCGGGGCCGGCGACCTGCTCGGCTCCGAGCAGTCGGGGCACGTGGCCGCGGTCGGCTTCGAGCTCTATGTGGAGATGCTCGACGAGGCGGTCGAGGCGCTGCGCTCCGCCGACGGGACCGAGCGCATCGAGCGTGAGGTGCGCTTCGATGCCGACGTCTCCGCCTTCATCCCGAGCGCCTACATCCCCTACGAGGCGGCCAAGATCGACGTGCACCGCAGGATCGCGGGTGCGCGCAAGCCCGGCGATCTGCGCGCTCTGCGCGACGAACTCAAGGACCGCTTCGGCGCCCCGCCGGAGCCGGTCGAGGCGCTGCTCACGATCCAGCGGGCCCGGATCGAACTGGGCCGCGAGGGTGCCGGCTCACTTGCGCTACGGGGAGGTCGCATTGTGGCCTCCGGCCTCGAGTGGGAATCCGACCGCGTTGGACGTCTGCGGGAGCTCATCAGCGAGGCGATCTACTCCGCCCGGGAGCAGAGCCTGACGCTGCGGGTGCCGGACGCCGCCGAGGAGGAGGCTCCCCGGATCGCCGCGCTGGAGACCCTCACTTCGGCGATCGCGGACTCGCGGGCCGAGCCGGTTGCCGCCTAGATGACCGAGCGGCGGGCAGCCGGGAGCGCCCGGGCCGTCCCGCCGGGGGGCCGCGCTCGCTATTCTCAGCGACCCGTGGCAGGACTTACCGCTTCCCGCAAGCGCCTCGTAGCGCTGATACTGGCCTTGGGCCTGATGCTCGCCTTCGTTCTCGTCGCTGCGACGCAGGGGCTTGGCAGTTCCGGCGTTCCCGATGGCGACGTCGCCTTCGTCGAAGATCTGCCCGATAGCGTGGACGCTGGAGTGAGCCGCGAGGAGTACGACCGCGCAATGGAGCAGTCCGCAGCCCGCCTCGGCCTGCAGGAGGTCCCGCCCCCGAGCGATCCCCAGTACGAGCAGCTCAACTCCGAGACCATGCAGGGCCTGCTTTTGGCTCGCTGGGCGGAGGGCGAGGTAGCTGACCGCGGCATCGACGTCACCGATGCCGACGTCCAGTCCGAGCTCGACCAGATCACCGAGAGTTTCGAGAACCCCAAGGAGTTCGCCCAGGTCGTCAAGCAGTCGAAGTTCTGTACCGAGGAGGAGATCGCGGCCAAGACCGACCCGATCGACTGCGAGGACGTGATCCGCCAGGGTCGCCTACTCGCGCTCCAGCGCTCCCTCTCAGAGGCCTTTGCGGTTACACCGGAAGTGGACGACGGCGAGATCGAGGACTTCTACGAGGCCAACAAGGAGGCCTTCGCGACGCCGGCCACCCGCAGCGTCCGCCAGATCCTCAACGAGGACGAGGCCGAGGTCGAGGCCGCCAAGAGTGAGCTCGAAGGCATCAGCCCCGACGATCCGAGCTTCGAGAAGGTTTGGAACTCCGTCGCCAAGAAGTACTCGCAGGATCAGGCGTCCAAGGATCGCGGCGGCCTGCTCGAGGGCGTCACCGAGGGCGCCGGCGACCCTGAGCTCGAGAGTCAGATCTTCTCCGCCCAGGTGGGTGAGCTCGTCGGTCCGTTCGAGACCTCGCGCGGCTTCTATCTGATCCAGGTCGTCGAGGAGACCCCGGCCACCACCCAGACCCTGGAGGAGGCCACTCCCCAGATCCAGCAGCAGCTCGTCACCGCCCGCCAGCAGGCGGGAGAGCAGCAGATCCAGAACGACTTCGTCGAGAAGTGGATGCTCCGCACGCAGTGCATCGACCAGGTGCTGATGGCCTTCTGCGACGGCTTCGTCGCCCCCGATCCCGAGCCTGTCCCCGGCCAGCCCGAGCAGCCCACACCTCCGGCCGTGGTGGGCACCAGCCCGATCGCCCCCGGTACGGCGACCCTCTCGCCCGACGGCAACACGCAACCCGGACTCCCGCAGCGACCCAAGCAGATCGGTGACGAGTGCGCGTCCGAGGATCAGATTGCGGCGGCCGGCGGTGCAACGGGGGCCGCTATCGATCCCTGTGGCCCCGATGATCTGACCCCGGCCGTCGATCCGGCAGCCGCCGGCGCCGCCGGATCCCTGCCTCCCGGCGCGGTCCCGGTCGGTCCCGACGGCGCTCCCGTGACCGGCGCGCCCCCCGCCACTCCCTGATCAGGTCTTGAGTAAGGGCGCCGGTGACGGTCAGTCGGCCGAGGCGGCTGCCGCCGTTCAGCGGCTCGACGAGATCACCCGCCTGCTGCGTCGCGAGTGCCCCTGGGATCGCGAGCAGGACGAGCGCTCGATCGTCCCGCACACCGTCGAGGAGGCCTACGAGCTGGCCGACGCCGCGGCGTCGGGCGACGACGCGAAGCTGCTCGACGAGCTCGGCGACGTTCTCTTTCAGGTTCACTTTCTCGCCCTGCTCCTCTCCGAGCGTGGCGCCGGCGACCTCGGGGCCGTAGCTACCGGCATGACGGAGAAGCTGATCCGGCGCCATCCGCACGTGTTCGGCGAGACGGAGGTCGCCGACTCCGGCGAGGTGCTCGCCAACTGGGACCAGATCAAGCAGGACAAGGAGGGTCGCAGCGGCCTGTTCGCGGACGTTCCCGAAAACCTGCCGGCCCTGCTCTTCGCGCGGAAGCTGCAGCGCCGGGCGGCCAACCGGGCCCCCGACGGCGCCGAGCTCGGCGTGGTCGGGACGGGGGAGGGCATCGCCGGGGCGGCGGCCGTCGCGCGCGAGGAGCTGGCCCGGCTGGAGCAGCTCGCGGAGGCCGGCGCCGACGGCACGCCCGGTGCCGAGCCGCAGGCGCGTGACGCGATCGACGAATCTCTGGGTGAGCTCCTCTTCGCCGTGGTCGATATCTCACGCCGCCTGCGCTCCGATCCGGAGCTCGCCCTGCGCGCTGCTACCGCACGGTTCAAGTCCTCGGCGGACGAGGCGTGAGAGACTGCCCGCTCCATGCCAGTGATCAACGACATTCATGCCCGCCAGATCCTCGACTCACGAGGCAACCCGACCGTTGAGGTCGAGGTCAGCCTCGACGGAGGCGGCCACGGTCGCGCCGCGGTGCCCTCGGGGGCCTCGACCGGTGAGTTCGAGGCCACCGAGCTTCGCGACGGTGGCGAGAGCTGGGGTGGCAAGGGCGTTGGCGGCGCGGTCGCCAACGTCAACGGCGAGATCGCCGATGCGCTCTGCGGTGCCGCAGCACCCGACCAGGCCAAGGTCGATACGACGCTGATCGAGCTCGACGGCACGCCGAACAAATCTCGGCTGGGCGCCAACGCGATCCTCGGCGTCTCGCTGGCCGTCGCCCGCGCAGCCGCAACAGCCGCCGAGCAGCCGCTGTACCGCTACGTCGCCTCTCTCTACGACGGGGAGGGCGCCGAGCCCACCGTCCTGCCGGTGCCGATGATGAACGTGCTCAACGGCGGCTCCCATGCCGACAACTCGGTGGACTTCCAGGAGTTCATGGTTTCTCCGGCGGGCGCCTCGAGCTTCAGCGAGGGCCTGCGGATCGGCACCGAGGTCTTCCACGCGCTCAAGGGCCACCTCAAGGCACAGGGTCTGAACACGGCAGTCGGCGACGAGGGCGGCTTCGCACCCGACCTGCCCTCCAACGAGGCCGCGCTCGAGGCGCTTGTCGCGGGCATCGAGGCCGCCGGCTACAAGCCCGGCGAAGACGTCTTCATCTGCCTCGACCCGGCGACCAGCGAGGTCTTCGACTCCGACTCGAGCAGCTACGTGCTCGAGCACGAGAACCGCAGCCTCAGCTCCGCCGAGATGGCCGCCTACTGGGCCGACAAGGTCGCCCGCTACCCGATCATCTCGATCGAGGACGGCATGGACGAGGAGGACTGGGACGGCTGGAAGGCGCTCACCGACGCCACCGGCGACCGCTGCCAGCTCGTCGGTGACGACCTCTTCGTCACCAACCCCGAGCGCCTGGGCCGGGGCATCGAGACCGGCGTCGCCAACTCGATCCTCGTCAAGGTCAATCAGATCGGAACCCTCACCGAGACCCTCGAGGCCGTCCGTATGGCCCGCGAGGCTGGCTACAGCGCGGTGATGTCGCACCGCTCCGGCGAGACCGAGGACACCACGATCGCCGACCTCGCCGTGGCCACCGGCTGCGGCCAGATCAAGACCGGCGCCCCCTCGCGCTCCGATCGGGTCGCCAAGTACAACCAGCTGCTCCGCATCGAGGAGCAACTGGGCGACAAGGCCAGCTACCCCGGACTGAGCGCCTACTCAGGACGGTAGGGGGCGGGGCCCGTCCCGCCACCACTCCCGCAACCTCGCTTGCAGCCAATTTGCTTGCAGGCAACCGGCTTTCGGGGTCGAATGGGGTGGCGTGAGCAGCACCACGGCTCGGCGTTCGCGCCCTCGTATCGCTCCCCGCTCGGGTCCGGGGCGCACCACCGGTCCCAACATCGAGTGGGACCGCGTCGGACGGATCGTTCTGGTCCTGGTCCTGGTCGCCGTGATCGCGTCATATATCCGGCCCGTGATCCACCTGGTGGACAGCTGGCAGGAGTCGAAGGCGGCCGAGGCGCGGCTCGCGGAGCTGCAGAGCGAGAACGACCGCCTGAAGCGGCAGGCAACCGAATTGCAGACGCCGGCCGCGGCTATCCGCCAGGCTCGCGAGCTGGGCCTGGTCGGGGTCGGGGAGCAGGCCTACAAGGTCGAAGGCCTCAAGTAGGCCGCCTCATCTAAAGTTCCCGGGGCCTCCAGGGGGCCCGGAACGAACCGTTCCAGATGGGCTCCGCCTACCGTGCCATTCGCCGGAGGCCGACCTGAAGTGATGATGACTGCTCCGACCGCACTCGACATCGAGGCTGCACTCGAACGTGCCGACGACTCCGAGGTATTCACCCCGGCACCCCTGCTGTTCATCGGCGGGACCGGGCGCTCGGGCACGCACGTGCTGGCCAAGATCCTCGGCAGCCACAGCTATTACCGCAAGGTGCCCAACGAGGCCCGCTTCCACACCGATCCCGGGGGCTTCCCCGATGTCCTGCGCGGCCAGACGAGCCCGGAGTTGTTCGTCTGGCGCCTACGCAAGCACTGGTATCGCAACTTCGAGATCACCCGGATGAGCTTTCGGGGAATCCATCGCTACGTCCCGCGCCAGCGTCTCGACGCGGCATGTGAGGCCTTCCTGCGGCGCTGCGAGCGTCAGGAGCCGGAGGCGGCCTGCAGGCAGCTGTTCTTCGACCTGCTCTGGCCGCTGGCCGCGGAGGAGGCCAGCTCCGGGCTGATCGAGCAGAGCTGCGACGTGGTCGCCGAGGCCCCCACCCTGGGCCTGCTCTTTCCGGAGGCCAAGTTCCTCCACGTCGTTCGCGACGGTCGTGACACGGCCGCCTCGCGCGTCGGGCAGGCCCGCTGGCTGACCCGTCCCCGCACGATGAAGCAGGGGCTCGAGTGGTGGGAGGGACGCATCCGCCGCATCGACGAGGGCGCCCGCGGGGTCGAGCCCGGACGGGTCTACCCGGTCAGCCTCGACGAGCTCGTCGGCGGTGATCGACGCCGCATCTACCGCCTCACCCGTCGCTTCGCCGGGCTGCGCAACGAGGAGGCAATGCTCAACTACTTCCAGAACAGGGTCAAGGATCGCAACGCCCACCTCGAGCGCTGGCGCGAGAACGTCCCCAAGCGCCACCAGGACGAGATCGAGGCGGAGTACCGCGAGATCCTCGACCGCCTCGAGGCCGACGGCGTCCACTGCGCCCCGCAGCTGCGCCGGACCTACGAGATGAAGGCGGGGGGATGAGCACCCCCGGAACAGCGGAGAGTGCGGCTGAGCTCGGCCTGCCGGTTCGCCCGGAGTCCCCGGACCTGGTCTTCGTCGGCGGCACGGGCCGCTCCGGCACCCACGTGATCTCGCATCTGCTCGGCGCTCATCCCAACTACGCGCGCGTCCCGATCGAGTGCCGCTTCCACTGCAACCCCCAGGGTTTCCCGGACCTGCTCTCGGGCGAGGTCAGCGTCGATGTCTTCCTCAAGAAGCTGAAGAAGTTCTGGTGGAAGCGGATCCGCGCCGGGGAGGTGGCGCCGGTGGTGGCCAAGCGCCTGGCCATGGGTCGCAAGGTCCGGGGCCTGCACAAGGTGGTGCCCCGCGAGCGCTTCGGCCTGGCCGTGACCGAGTTCGAGCGCACCCATCCCCGTGACCTCGACCTGGCCTGCCGCAACCTGTTCCTCGACCTGCTCTGGCCGTTGACCGCTGAGCAGGACAAGCCCGGCCTGATCGAGATGAGCTGCTTCACCGTCGCCGAGGGGCCGACGCTGCAGCGCCTGTTCCCGGAGTGCAAGCTGATCCACACCGTTCGCGACGGGCGCGACGCCGGATCCTCGAAGGTCTCCAAGCGCCAGAAGCGCTCCCACCCGCGTGACCAGTTCGAGGGTCTGCGCTGGTGGGAGGGGCGTCTGCGCAACATCGAGCGCGGCGTGCGGCAGTTGCCGGCGCCGGACCGTCTTCTGACCGTCAGCCTCGACGACCTCGTCGACGGGGACCGCGAGGGTGTCTACGCCGAACTGCGCGAGTTCACGGGTCTCGACGACGCCCCGGCGATGCGTGCCTTCTTCGAGGAGGAGATGAGCGCTGACGCGGCCCACCAGGAGCGCTGGCGGGAGGGCCTCAGCTCCGGCCGCCAGGACGAGCTGGTCCGCGAGTACGAGAAGGCCCTGACGCGCCTCGAGGTAGACGGGTTCCACTGCGCTCCACAGCTACGCGCGGCATACGGGCGCCAGCCGGCGTGAGCGAGGAGGCGGGCTTCGCCCCGGCTCGGGACGAGCCGCCGATCGTCTTCGTGGGAGGTACGGGACGCTCGGGCACCCATGCCATCGCCCAGCTGCTCGGTCGCCACTCGCAGCTCGCCGATGTGCCGATCGAGGCGCGCTTCCACTGCAACAAGCGCGGGATGCCGGACCTGCTCGAGAGCAGGATCACCCTCGCCGGCTACCTCGAGAAGCTGCGCGGGTTCTGGTGGCACAGGGTGCGCGTAGACGGTCGCCCGCGCGGGCTCTACAACCTGATGGACGAGGTCACCTTCGAAGCGGCTCTGCAGCGGTTCGAGGATGCCTATCCGTCCGGCCGGATCACCGCGTGCCGCAACCTCTGCCTCGACCTGCTCGGGCCGGCCGCAACCCGTGCCGGCAAGCCCGGCCTGGTGGAGATGTCCTCGCACAACGTCAAGGAAGCCCAGACTCTGCTGCGGCTCTTCCCCGAGGCGAAGGTGATCCACGCCCTGCGGGACGGCCGCGACTCCGCGGCATCGGTCACCGGGAAGACCTGGGGCCCCGACAACGTCGGCGCCGCGATCGGCTGGTGGGAGCAGCGCCTGCGCGAGATCGAGCGCGGAGTTCGCGGCTCCGAGGATGGTGCGGCCTGGGCGCTCGGCCCCGATGCCTTCCAGGTGGTGATGCTCGACGATCTGGTCGGTCCCGAACGTGAGCGCGTTTACGGCGAGCTGCTGGAGTTCTTGGGCCTGCGGGACGAGGCACGGCTGCGGTCATGGTTCGAGGCCCAGGTGACGCCTGAGGCGGCTCACAGCGGTCGCTGGCGCTTGCAGCTTGGCGCACTCGGCCGTCGCCGGGTCCAGCGGCGTTATGAGCGGGCTGTGACGACTCTCGAGGCGGAGGGCAATCACGCCGCCCCCGTCCTGCGCGCGGCGCTCGAACGGGAGCAGGTTGGCGGATGAGCCGCGTCCTGTTCGCTACCAGCAATGGGACCGGGCTCGGGCACCTGAACCGGGCGATGTCGATTGCCCGCCGCCTGCCCGCCGATCTCGAGCCCAGCTTCTTCACGCTGTCGCAGGCAGTCGGTGCCGTGGTCGGCGCCGGCTTCCGGGCCGAGTACTTCCCCGGCTACAGGCGACCCGGGTCGGGGTCGGATTGGCAGTGGAACATGCGCCTGCGCCACCGCTTCGAGATGCTGCTCGCCGACGAGCGCCCCGACCTCGTGGTCTTCGACGGGGTGCACCCCTACCGGGCGGTCACGCACGTGCTCAGCGCCCCGGGGGCCCCGCCCTCGGTCTGGTCGCGGCGGCCGCTGTGGCGCGCGGGCACGCAGGACGCCGCGCTCCAGCGCACCGGCGCCTTCGACCTGGTGCTCGAACCCGGCGAGCTCGCCGGTGAGAGGGACCGCGGGCCCACCGTCGCCCGCCGCGACGAGGTGGTTGCGGTCGAGCCGATCGTCTACCTCGACGAGAGCGAGCTGCTCGACCGCGCCGATGCAGCCGCCGAGCTGGGTCTGGATCCGGGGCGCCCGACCGCGCTCGTGAATCTGGGGCAGGGGGGAGCCACCGACGCGGCGGTGGCCCGCGTCCTGCACAGGTTGAGCGGCAGTGGTGAACTCCAGGTCGCTGCACTGGCGTCGAGCATCGGCGCCGGTCTGCGCGTGCCGGAGGGCACGGTGCGGCTCAGCGCGACGTTCCCGGTCAGCCGCTACCTCCGCGCCTTCGACTTCGCGATCGCCGCCGCCGGCTACAACGCCTTCCACGAGCTGCTGGCCTTCGCCGTGCCCACGCTCTTCGTCCCGATGCCGCGCAATACCGACGATCAGGCAGCTCGCGCGGCCTGGGCGGCAACCGAGGGCGCCGCGATCGCCGTCGAGGGACCCGAGGCGGCCGGTCTGGAGGAGGCGCTGGGAGAGCTGCTCGATCCCGCACGGCGCGTGAGGCTCGCCGACCGCTGCCGGGAGCTCGCCCGGCCCAATGGCGCGGTTGCGGCGGCCCAGCTGGTGGCTGCGCTCGCGAGTGGCGCGCCGCCGCAGCCCGCCGTGCGCGACAGCAGCCGCATGCGGCGATGGCTGCACAGCTCGAGTCATCCAGTCGGCCCCAGCCTGCCGCTCGCGCTCGCGCTCACCGCCCGCGATCTTCTCGGCCACCCGGAGCGACGCAAGCCGCGGGGCGTGATCCTCGCCCTGGAGGTCGATCCCGAGAGCTTCGAGCACGAGCTGTCCGCCGCAATCGACTCGCTCGCCGTGGACCGCGGGAGGGTGCTGGTCATAACCGACTCGCTGGACTTCGCCGCGATGCGTCGTCTCGGGGTCGGGATCCAACGCCTACCGAGCCCGGCCGAGGTCGGCATGCAGAGCTCCGACCCCGCATATGACGAGCTGGTCGATCGCCGGGTCGAGCTGGCGCTCTCACCATGGCGGGGCCGCTGGCCGATCCGCAGGATCGGCGGCGCAGAGGGGGAGGCCGACCATGCGTGAGCGAGGAATCAGGGCAGCCGCTCCGCTACCCTCCCGGGTATCCATGGAGGCTCCGGCCAGCCCTGAGCCGTCTGCAGTCGCGCATGGAGACAGCAGCGGCCGCACATCTTCTGGTGCGCAAGACGACGCGTCTTCGCGCGGTCTGACGCTGCCCAATCTGATCATCATCGGCGCGCAGAAGTGCGGCACGAGTGGACTGCACTACTACCTGAGCCTGCACCCGGAGGTCTCGATGTCGAGCCCGAAGGAGCTCAACTTCTTCATTGCCGAGCGCAACTGGGGCCGGGGCCTGGAGTGGTACGCCCGGCACTTCGACCCGAACGCGCGCTGCCGCGGCGAGGCATCGCCGAACTACAGCGCGTTCCCGCAGCACATGGGCGTACCGGAGCGGATGGCCGGGGTTGTGCCCGACGCCAAGCTGATCTACCTGGTCCGCGACCCGCTCGACCGGATGGCCGCCCACTACGTCCACAACTTCGCCAAACGGCGCGAGAAGGGCAGCCTGAGCCAGACGCTCCTGCATCCGAACACCTCCTACGTCGCGCGCAGTCGCTACTTCGACCAGCTCCAGCGCTTCCTCGAGTTCTACAAGCGCGACCAGATCCTGGTGATCGACAATGCGGATCTGCGCGACGACCGCGCGGCGACTCTGCGCAGGGTGTTCGAGTTCGTCGGCGTCGACGCCGAGTTCGAACATCCCAAGTTCGACCAGATGCGTCACTCGACCTCCCGCAAGAAACGTGCGACCAAACTGGGCATGCGCGTGCAGAAGATGAGCAAGTCACGCTGGGGTAGCCACGTACCCCGTCGCGTCTGGCTGGCGCTCGATATGGCGCTGCCGCTGGCAAAGCCGATCTCCAAGCCCGAGGGCATCAGCGAGGCTCTCGGCGAAGAGGTGATCGAGGTCCTCCACGAGGACGCCGAGCGACTGCGGGAGTTCACCGGTCGCGATCTCGCACACTGGTCCGTGTGAGCAAGGCGGCCGCGCCCGGCGGCACCGGGGCAGCTCTCGGTACCCAGGTTCTCCGCTACTCGGGCATCCACACGGTCGGTGTGGTCCTCTCGAACGTGCTCACGTTCGGCTCACTGATCGTCATCACCTACTTCGTCGAGCCGGACGCCTTCGGCCAGCTCGGCCTGCTGATCTTCCTCGCCGGCCTGATGACGCTGCTCTTCACGCTGGCCTCCAAGCAGGGAACGATGAAGCGCACGTTCGGCGGCGACGATGACGATGACGACGACGAGGAGGACGAGGACCTCTCGATCTCCCCGCGTCGCACCCTGGGTACGGGGATGGTGCTGATCGGTTTCGTCTCGATCCTCGGCACGCTGCTCACCGTGCTCCTGGCCGAGCCGATCTCCGATGTGCTGCTGGGCGAAGAGTCCGACCACATCCTGGTGATCTGGGCCGCGATAGCCGGCGGCGCCGGCGCGATCTACCGGGTCGCCTCGATCTCGATCTGGCTGGAGCGCCGCCCGTACCCCTACATCGCGGTCGAGGCCTCCAAGCCGGTCTTCACGCTGCTGGCCACGGTCCCCCTGCTGCTCGCCGGCGGCGCACTCGAGGGCGCGATCGCCGGCACCGCGATCGGCACTGCCCTCGCTACGGTTTTCGCCCTCTTCCTGCTGCGAGGCGAGTGGGAGTGGGCCTTCAGCATCAGGGAATCGATCGCGATCTACCGCAAGGGCGCGATCAGGGTGCCTCTGGTGCTCTCGATGTGGATCGTCGGCTACTTCGATGTCTTCATCCTCTCCCGCTTCGTCTCCGATGCCGACCTCGGTACCTATCTGTTGGCCTCCAAGGCGGCCACACTCGCTGCCTTTCTGCCGGCCGGCTACCGCAAGGCACTGCGCCCGCTGCAGAAGACCGCGACCTTCCGTGCCGTCGAGGACGAGTACGGCGTGGGTACGGCGCGCGGTACCCAGTTCGGCTACTTCGTCCTCATGCTGACCGGAACGATGCTCGTCGTAACGGTCTTCGCCGAGGTCCTGGTCCGGGTCTCGCCTGCCTCCTATGGTGCCGCCGCACCCCTCGTGCCGCTGCTTGCGGGCGGCCTTGTCGCGCCGACCGTCTACCGGATGCTCAACAAGTCGGTCAAGTACGGCGACAAGCGGATCCCGTTCATCATCGGCGCCGTATGCGCAGCGATCCTCTTCATCGGGCTCTCCATCCCGCTGATCGAGGCGTTCGGCGTCAGGGGCGCGCCGATGGCGATGATGCTCGCCTTCCTCCCCCCGGGGATATACATCTTCTACCGCTCGCAGTCCGGCCGCAGCCCGATCGACCTGCCCTGGCGCGCCATGGGCATCGCAATCGGGCTCGCGCTGATACTCGGCTGGGTCAACTCATTGATCGACGCGGGCTCGGTCATCCCGCAGATCGCTCTCGGCGTGATCGCGATGGGTCTGTGGATCATTCTGGTGCCGCTGCTCGGCGCAATTCCGTCCTATCACCGCGGTCCGCTCATCGAGATGGTCCGCGCCGTGATCGGGCGCAGCACGGTCGAGCGCTTCGATCCCGCCGCCGGCCTCCACTCCTTGCCGCGTCCTCAGCGCCGCGCCCTGCGCCGCGCAGTACTCGGGCGCAAGCCCGCGGCAGAGGCCACCGAGGGCCTCGTGGAGGCCGAGGAGGGTGACGAGGCCCGCGTCCTGGTTGCGGCGCTACGGCAAACCGCGGTCGCCGGGGGCACCCCGGGACTGCCCAAGGATTACGACTCGCCACACGCCGTCCAGCGCGACCAGGCGATCGGTGAGTTCCTCTTCGCCGGGGGGCCGATCGCCGAGCGCGATCAGATCGGCAAGCGACTGATCAACGACGGTGTTGCCGAGGCCTACGACCTGCACACGCTCGAGGCCACGATCACGGTCTTGCGCGGCACGCCGCGCGGCGTCTGGAAGAAGCCAAAGACCGCCATCCGCGGCTGAGTCGCTGTCGCCCGCACACCCCCGGAGGGCGAAGCCCGAGGAGGTGGCGTGTGTATCCGGGCACGGCGGAGCGCGACCCCTCTCGGGGCCCGGCCCGTAGGCCCTGGGTTGCCGCCGGCGCCGGGCTACTCGCCCGAGCGCCGGATCACGATCTGGTCGGCCTCGATCGAGACGTCGACCTTGTCCTGGCCTGCCCAGTGCTCGGAGTAGACGGGGTTGTCCTTGACCGAGGGGTCGAGCCAAAGGCCGTAGCCGTCGGTCTCCCCGTGGTCGAAGCTCGCCTCGATGCGGCGTCCGCGCCGGCGTCCGCGACCACCACGGCGGCGGCGGCGGCGCTTGGTGCCGTCGCCTTCGCTGTCGTCGTCGGAGCGGTCGGCGTCGGAGTCTGCATCGTCGCGATCATCTTCATCGCGATCGTCGTCCTCCTCGTCCTCGTCGTCGTCCTCGTCGTCGGCGGCGAGCGTCGCCGCTTCCACCTCGGCCTCGATCTCATCGCGGAGATCGTCGGCGCTATCGGCCTCGGAGTCGGCCGCGAGGCCGTGACGGCGACGAAAGTCGCGGAGTTCAGAGGCGGGTACCTCGAGTTGATGGGCGATCCAGGCGTCCGTGCGGCCCTCGCGGACCCAGGCGCGGATCTGATTCAGTTGTGCACGTAGGGATCTGCCTGCCATTGAGGGCGGCAGCCTACCAGCGCCAACCCCTCGACCCCTGCCCGCTCGGGACCCGATGGCCGTAGAGCGAGTCACCACAGTCACCATCGTCCGTTGGGGGCGCACCGCTCTTGTAAGCACGCTTCAGTAGATTGATCCAGCGATCGAGCTTGGCCGTATCTCGATTCGCCTGCCTGTCTGTGGTGTGGCCGTTTCGCAGAGGAGGACAAGGACCGTGCTCGTTCTAACCCGGAAGACGAATCAAACCATCATCATCGGAGACGAGATCGAGATCTCGATCCTCTCCGTCAGTGGGGACAAAGTCAGGGTGGGAATCGAAGCCCCGAGGAGCGTTGGCGTCTTCCGCAAAGAGGTTTACGACGGTCCTGGAGGCGCGGACTCCTCGGACGAGTCGGCCCAGCGCAAGACCGGCTGACCGCGTTGTAGGC
Source organism: Solirubrobacterales bacterium (assembly GCA_038206985.1). Lineage (GTDB taxonomy): Bacteria > Actinomycetota > Thermoleophilia > Solirubrobacterales > 70-9 > CAXMST01. The sequence continues at coordinate 12,810 of JBBRAH010000013.1, read as the reverse complement.
TGGATCGACGGTGGCTTCAGCCGCCGACGAGCCAGGCGAGTGTCTCGAACATAACCACGACGACGACCACAGCGGTCAGCGTCAGGGCTGTCGCGAGGATGGTGAAGCGGACCAGTCCGCTGCGTTCGGCACGATCGATCTTGCGCGCCCGCGAGCGGTTCGCGGCCCGCTTGCGCAGTTCGTGCCGACGCTTCTCCTCGAGGCGAGCTTCGTGCTCCCAGGCTTCCTCGAACTGCTCCGGGCTCAGGTGCCGACGGGAGAGTTCGCTGTGCAGGTCGGTCGCCATCGCTGGGGGATCTTACCCCGTACTCACGCTTTGGTCACACGACGCTCAGCGGACATCCGGGCTCAGCAACTGCCCCACAGGCCCCTGCCGGTGCTGCTCGCCCGGCGCTCGAGCTTCGCAAACCGATCGGCCTCCGCAGTGTTCGGCTCGATCTCGAGCGTGCGCGCGTAGCCGGCGGCTACGAGCTGTGCGTTGACCAGATCACCACTGGCGTAGACGTAGGCGAGCAGGCGACCGTAGCGGTCGCGGAGTTCGCGGTCGAAGACGAGCCGCACGGTGGCGCCGTCAACGAGACGCGCGTTGTAGTCGGAGGCCTCCTTGCCGAAGCACTGGACCGGCGTGCCGGGCTTGACCGACTCAGGCGTGTCGATGCCGATGTAGCGGACGTCCTCGGTGCGGCCCCGCAGCTCAACCTCGATCGTGTCGCCGTCAACCACCCGCAGGACCTTCGCCGAGGCGCTGTTGCCCGGCCCGGCCCCTGCCGGCTCTTCGCCGGGTACGCTTCCGTCGCGCTCGATCCTGTCCGCGAGCAGCCCCGCGATCACCAGGATCAGGACGAGTAGCAGTCCACCCGCGTTACGGTCGCTGAGCCGGATGGCGGTCGGCCGCGATCAGGGAACGCGCGAGACGCTCGAGAGCATGATCTCCTTGATCTGCTCAACGATCTCAAGGGCCTCGCCCCACTCGCGCTGCCAGACGTTGCGGCCGTAGATCACGCCCGAGCCGCCCGCCTGCATCACGAAGCGCGTCTGCTGCAGGAGCTGCTCGTCCTCGATCTTCGAGCCGCCGGAGAGCACCACCAGGCAGCGACCGGCGGACTCGACGCAGTGCGTGATCGCGTCCTCCTGGCTGAAGCCACCCTCGTTGTAGGGGGCGGGGGAGTCCTTGTCCTTGTCGGGATCGATCTTCGGCATGTTGAGCTTGACCACGTCGGCGCCCATTTCCATCGCCATGCGTGCCGCGTAGTCGATCGCGTAGAACGAGCCGGCGCCACCCTTGCCGTCGATGTCTTCGCCACGCGGGTAGGCCCAGACGATCAGCGGCATGCCGAAGCGGTCACAGTCCTGGCGCACCCCGCGCAGCTGAGCGAGGTCGTCGTCCTGGCGCGGGGAGCCGAGGTACATCGTGTAGCCGACCGCGTCGGCGCCGAGCCGCACGGCATCCTCCACGGAGGAGTTGCAGGTCGAGAGCGCCCGGGGGGAGGGCGGCACGTCGGTCTTGCCGTTGACCTTGAGGATCAGTGGTACCGAGCCCGCGTAGTCGGGGTAGTACTTCTCGGCCATCCCGATCTGGCAGGCGATCGCCGAATAGCCCGCCTCGGCCGCAAGCTTGAACTGGTACTCAGGATCCTTGGAGGCCGGGTTGGGGAAGAAATCGCGCGGGCCGTGCTCGATCCCCTGATCGATCGGCAGCAGCATCAGCGTCCCGTTGCCGGGCCCGAACTCGAAGAGGAGACGGTGCAGGCGGGCGCGCTTTCCGGGCGCGAGACCCTCCAGAAGTGACTTCTGCTCGGTGATGCTCTTGACCTCCATGTGCGGGTGCCTCCTCGTGGCGACTCGGTGAGTTTCGTGTTCGTGGCGCCCCGGGTGGAGCTGCCGATGTTTCGGATCGGGCGGCCCAGTGTATAGCGGCGTAGCCGGTTAGCATCGGCCGCTATGGGCTCCGGAACCGGCGCCTCGAGAGGAATCAAGGGTGCTCCAACACAGCTTCAACGGGACGCCGTTCACGCTCGGGATCGAGGAAGAGTTGATGCTGGTCGACCCCGACAGCCTCAACCTCACCGACGGTATCGAGCGTATCCTGGAGTCGGTTCCCGAAAGCTTCGAGGGCCAGGTCAAGACCGAGCTCTTCCAGTCAGTGCTCGAGATCGCGACCCGTCCCTGCGCCGACATCGCAGAGGCTGCCAAGCAGCTGATCGAGCTGCGCCGCATGGTGATCGAGATCGCGGCCGAGCACGGGATGCTGGTGGGCGCAGCGGGCACGCATCCGTTCGCGCTCTGCGACGAGCAGCACATCGTCGACCGCCCGCGCTACCGGGAACTGGTCGCCGAGCTCGGCTTCATCGCCGAGCGTGAGCTGATCTTCGGCACTCACGTCCACGTCGGGATCGACTCTCCCGACAAAGCGATTTACGTCGCCGACGGCATCCGGCGCTACCTGCCGTTGATGCTGGCTCTGTCGGCGAACTCGCCCTTCTGGGAGGGGCGGCAGACCGGCATGCAATCGGCGCGCACACCCGTGTTCCGTGCGTTCCCGCGAGTCGGTGTGCCGCCGCACTACGGCAGCTGGGAGATCTTCAGCGGACGCGTCGAACAGATGATGCGCTCGGGCGCCATCGAGGACTACACCTATCTGTGGTGGGACGTGCGCCCCCACCCGAACCTCGGCACGGTCGAGACCCGGATCTTCGATCAGGCCAACGAGCTGCGCGACACTCTCGCCTTCGCGGCGCTGACCCAGTCGCTGGCTCACCGCATGGCCGAGACCTACGAGGCCGGCGAGCCGCTCTTCGAGGTCCCCTGGGAGCTCGTTGACGACAACAAGGTGCGTGCCGCCCTGCGCGGCATGGAGGGCGAGCTGCTGGACCTGAGCGAGGGTCGCCACGTGCCGGCGGGCGAGCTCGCCGAGCGGCTCCTGACCGAACTCGAACCCAGTGCCGAGGCCCTCGGCTGCGTAGCGGAACTCGCGCGGATCGGCGACATCGTCGAAGGAGGCACGCCTTCCAGGCGCCAGCTCGAGGTCGCCGAGCGCAACGGCGGCGACCTCCGCGAGGTCGTCCGTGAGACGGTCCTGCTGACCGACTGAGGATCCGCTCCATCCTGCCATCGCGGCGGTTGTCGGGCCGGTCCCGGCTCAGGTTTCCAGCATGGCTATCCTCGTGGCTGTGTCGCCGCCCGAGTTGAGCGTGGTCTGTAAGAGCTGTGGCTCCGAGGTGAGCCCTTACGTCACCGAATGCCCCTATTGCGGCAACCGGATCCGCAAACGCGCCCCGAAGCTGGAACGCGAGGGGGACGAGATCAAGGTCCACGAGTCTCGTCGCGACAAGCGCCGGCGGCTCAGGCGCGAGCAGCGCGAGCAGCGGCAGGGGTCGGGAGAGGGCCGGGGCTTCGACTTCGGCGCACCGGATCTCGACCACAAGCCGGTGGCCACCGTGCTCGTGCTGGCGGTCTCGGCCGTGCTGGTCGTGTTGCAGCGGGCCGTGCCCTGGAGCCTCAGCGAAGCCGGCGCGATCGTCGGCCCGGTCGGCTCGGAGGTCTGGCGCTACGTCACGGCCCCGTTCGTCTACGAGGATATCGGTGCGCTGCTCGTGATCGCGATCGCGATCGCGATCTTCGGCCCGGCCGTCGAGCGACGTATCGGGTCTCTTTCGACTCTGGTCCTGATGATCGTCTGCGGCGCGGGCGGCATGCTCGCGGCCGATGCCGTCGCCTCCGCCGGGCTCATCGATTTCCTTGTCGCCGCAGGTGGCAACGGCATTGCTCTGGGCCTGCTTGGCGCCTGGCTGATGCTCTGGCGGGCCGAAGCGCGGACTACCTTCTCGGAGCCGTTCGACGCGCTCGGCGTGACCGTGATCGCCGTCGTCCTGCTGCTCCTGCCGCTGGTCGAAGTGACGGCGGAGCCGATCGTCGGCCTCGTCGGCGGTCTCCTCGGCCTGCTCCTCGGCCAGATCGCCGCGACCCGCATCACGGGCCGACCCTGAGCACGGGTGAGACGGTGATGAGCGGGGGCGCCAGGGAGGGTCCGCACGAGGACACGGCCTCGGGCTGGGAGGCACGGAGCTACGCCGGCATGGTGCGCCTTCTCGAGGCGATCGCATCGGGGTCCGGCGGCATCGAGCTGACTCGCCACGAGGGTCTCGTGGCCGCTGTGTCGTCGGCGACCCCGGACAGCGCCCTGTTCAACTTCGCGGTCTACGAGAGCCCGCAGAGCCTCGAGCAGCATCTCGGCGGGCTCGCCGAGAGCTACGCCGGCGTGGGCGTCAACGTCTGGGCCGTCTGGGCTCCCGAGGAGGACGCAAACAGCGAGCGCCTGCTACGGGCCGCCGGCCATCAGCTCGGCGCCGGCCCCCGCCGGATGAGCATCGACCTCGAGCAGATCCCGGAGCCGGATGACGAGCTCAAGCTGGCCAAGAGCATCGACTGGAGTCAACTCTGCGAGATCAACGACGCAGCCTCCGAACTCGAGCAGGGCACCTTCGAGTCCGGGACAGGCGCCCGTCCCGGACGGGGCCTGCATGTCTGCGCCGCCTACCACGAGGGCTTTCTGGCCTCCACGCTCGCGACCCTGGACACGGACGGAGACTGCCTCGTGAGCTTCATCGCGACCCTCCCGGAGGCGCGGGGCAACGGGCTCGCCGGCAGTCTGCTCCACAGGGCGCTGATCCAGGCTCGCGCCCGCGGGTGCTCGAGCTCGTCGCTACAGGCGAGCGGAAGTGGCGCACCGGTATATGCCCGCCTCGGCTACCGCGATCTGGGTGGGATCGGGATCTGGGAGAGGCACAGCGGTCCGGCCTCTTGAGCGATCCGGCGGCGGGCGGTCCACCGCGGGGTGGGCGACTGGATATGTTGAGAGGGTGGTCCCACCGACCTACTCCGAGGACGAGCTGCAGAGGGCCGTCGAGGCACTCAGCGATTCCGAGCGGTTTCGCGAGGCCGAGATGCTCGTCGCCGCCGCGGCGCCCGGCCTGCAGAAGATCCTGGCCGACGCACTCGCCAGCGGAGGCTGGTTCGAGGACTCGCATCAGGGGGCGATTCTCGAGGCAGCCAGCAAACCGGACGCGGACCAGCGGATCACCGCGGTGCGCTCGTTGCTGGCCGAGGAGAACCGGATCTCGATGATGATCGGGGTCGCAGTCGGCTGGGCGCTCGCGGGAGAACTGAACTCGAACCAATCGCAGGAGGAGTAAGCATGGACATCACCTACTACGGACACTCGTGCGTCGGCCTGGCCGACGGCTCGGCAAACGTGATCATCGACCCGTTCCTGAAGCCGAACAATCCGGTTGCGACCGTGACCGCGGACGAGGTGGAGGCGGACACGATCCTCGTCACCCACGGCCACGTGGACCACCTCGCCGATGCGGTCGGAATCGCGCAGCGCACGGGCGCCACCTGCGCCGCGATCGTCGAGCTCGCCAACTGGCTCGGCGAGCAGGGGATCGAGAAGACCCTGGATCCCAACCTGGGTGGGACCGTCACCTTCGACTGGGGCTGGGCCAAGCTCGTCCAGGCCTTCCACACCAGCACTGCTCCGGGCTCAGAAGAGGCGCCCTTCTCGCCGACCCCCGGCACTGTGATCGGCTCGGCCGCGGGCTGGGTCGTGGGCATCGGCGGCAAGACCGTCTACCACCTCGGCGATACCGCGCTGTTCGGTGATCTGGAGTTGATCGCCAGGCGCACGCCGGTAGACGTCGCCCTCGTACCGGTAGGCGGCCACTACACGATGGATCGCCACGACGCAGTCGTTGCCTGTGAGCTGGTCGGGGCCTCCACGGTGATCCCCGTCCATCACACGACGTTCCCGCCGATCGAGACCGACCTCGACGCTTTCAAAGCCGAGGTGGAGTCGGCCATGGATGCCGAGGTCGTGATCATGCAGCCGGGCGACGTGCACTCGGCCTGAGCGGCGGCCGATCCGGGCCGGAGCCCCGCCGGAGTTGTTGTGGCGGCCACAGGCCGGCTGACGGGCGAACTCTGACGCGTTCTACTGACCTATACGGTCGGCTATTCGCAGTCAAGCGCCAGTGTGTCTCCCGGCGGGACGGGACGGGAGGTCAGTCCTCGGCCTGGTGGCCGGGCTCGAACCAGTGGCCGCGGTCGTGCCAGTCGTGGGCCATGAGCACCGAGCCGGCGAGGGCCCACTCGAGACCGCCGCGCGGCCCGATCCTCTGGGCCGCCAGCCCGGCGACGCCGACTCCGGCGAGAAGCGCGCCCGTCAGCCCGTGGTGGAGTCGCTGGTCGCCGACCCAGACGCGCTTTCGCACGGAGTCATAGGTGACGATTCCCCTCGCGTAGCGGCAAATGCCGTTCTGATCGATCTGGGGTATGGCACTCATGTGGACCTCCGTGCTGTCCCTCATGGGGTTCTCGGGTCTACACCCCTATCGGGCGATGAGCCCACGGGCATGAGGCGGTTCGTTGCAAGAGCCAACGAACGTCGTAGGCGAGACCTACGGACGTCTGATCCAGGCGGGAGGGACGCGGGGAGGGCTCAGCCGCCGGCAGCGATGGAGGAGTCCGCCCCGGGCGGGTCCTCAGTAGGCGCTGCCGGCGCGGGCGCCGGCGTGTGGCCGCTCGGGGGCGGCGTTTCAGATCCGCCCTGGTCCGGGGTGGTGGGTGAAGTCGGTGTAGTGGGATCGCTGATCTCGCCGTCGACGACCGCGCCGCCGCTTTCGTCCGGGCGCTCGGCCCCGGTGGGAGCACCGGAGGCGCCGGCGCCGGCGCCGGCGTCGATTACGGCCTCGGGATCCGAACCGGAACCCTCGACCGGTGCGGCGCTCTCGGATTCGCCGGCCGGAGCCGGGGCGACATCGTCGGCCGGGGGCGCGGCGCGCTCGACGGGCTCGGCGTCGTCCTTGCCGGCGGCGGCCGCGCGGTCGGCCTGGGAGGCGCCTGTGAGCGCGACGAGGGCCGGGCCGATGCGTTTGCTCAGCTTCTTGCTGCGATTCGGCGGGAGGCTCTGGGAGGGGGGGGGTGAGGCAGTCCGCTCGATCGCGGGGGGCGTCGAACTGGGTGCGGCAACATGCTTGACCTCGACCGCGCCGGCGGTGAGCAGAGCTGCGGTGGCCACGCCCGCGGCAGCCTTCGTGCCGATCGCGCCACCGATCGCGCCGAGTCCGCCGGCTGTAGCGCCGCCGCCTGCTGCCGCGGCGCCGATTGCACCGGAGCCACCCGCGCCCGCGGCGCCGGCACTCCCGCTTCCGGCAGCGGCGCCGCCGCCTCCGAAGATCTTCGCCAGGAAACCGCTCTGGAGCAGGGCCATGGGCCCCACGGGGAACAGCGCCGCAAGCGCCTTGCGGTCGCTGCGCAGCTGATCACGGAAGGTCGAGCAGCCCTCGCAATTCTTGACGTGAAGGCGGACGGGGCCGGTGGCCTTGCCGATGCCTTCGGCGGCCTCGGCCAGCGTCAGGCGCACCTCGTCGCAGCTAAGCGTGCGGGACTCGCTCGACTCCGCGAGGGTGATCCTCGCCCGGACCAGGAGGGACTTGACCGCCGGCATCGTGGTCTCCATCGTCACAGCGATCTCGTCGTAGGACATCTGGTCGATCTCGCGCAGCAGGAGCGCGGTCTTCTGGGTCTCGGGAAGGGTGTCGACGTCCTGGAGGACCTGGCGCAGCTCCTCGCGCTTCTGCACCCGCTCGGCCGTGCTCGTGCCGTGCATGTGGGGGTGGATGTCCATCGAGTCCTGCCCCTCGGGCACGGGACGGCGCAAGTGGTTGAGGCAGCGGTTGCGGGCGATCCGGTACAGCCACGGCCGCACGTTGATCTTGCGGTCGTCGGCGAGCATCGCCTTATGGGCGTTGACGAAGACTTCCTGCAGCACATCCTCGGCGTCCTGGCGGCTCTTCAGCATCGAGCTGCAGAAGGCGAGGAGGCGGGAGTTGTAGCGGTCCCAGAGGACCTCGAAGGCACGGTCGTGGCCGGAACGGATCAGCGCGACGAGGTGCTCATCGTTCTCCAGCTTGAGCACGCGAGAGCGCCGGGCTAGTAGCCCGCGTCGTGACGCGTGTGTAAGTGCCGATGCTTCCACTCTCCAGGTACCTACCCGATGAACACCGTACTCACTCGTTAGTTTCGTCTCAGACTAAGTCTTGGCTAAGTGTCCGGGCGGCTACGATCAACCATTCCCGCCCGGGTCGACGAATTGGTCCAGTCAGGCGGCCTTAAAAGCCGCCGCTCGCTTGCGGGCATGTGGGTTCGAATCCCACCCCGGGCATCCGCGAATCAAGTAGCCGGCTCGGCTCCCTGCCGGGTCAGTCGCTGACTGTGTTCTTGTAGCGCCAGGTGGCGATCGGGGCGAAGATCGCGACGAGGACGACGATCCAGACGACCGCCCCCCAGACGTTGTTGCCGGCGGGGATGCCCAGCCACAGGGAGCGCATCGCGTCGACGATGATCGTGAACGGGTTGACCTCGGCGAAGGGCTGCAGCCAGCTCGGCATCGTGGCCACCGGGACGAAGGCCGAGGAGGCGAATGTCAGGGGAAAGATCAGGATGAAGCCGACCTGCTGTGCCGCCTCCGGCGTCGAGGAGGCGAGCCCCATCAGCGCGAAGATCCAGCTGAAGGCAAAGCCCATCGCGAGCAGCAGCACGACGCCGCCGATGATCTCGAGCGGCCCGGTATTGATGAAGTTGAAGCCGACCAGGAAGCCGACGATCAACATCACGGCAAGCGCGGCGACGTTGGTGAAGATGTCGGAGACGGTGCGGCCGGCGAGCACCGCGGAGCGGGCAATGGGCAGCGAGCGAAAGCGGTCGATCAGGCCCTTGTTCATGTCCTCGGCGAGGCCGATCGCCGTGACGAAGCCGCCGAAGGCGATCGTCTGGACGATGATCCCCGGCATCAGGAAATCGACGTAGTCGAAGCCGGGGGTGACGATCGCGCCGCCGAGCACGTAGACGAACAGCAGGATGAACATCACCGGTTGCACGAGGAATCCGACGACCATCTCCGGCGAGCGCCGGAAGCGCAGCAGGTTGCGCTTGCAGAGCACCAGGGTGTCGGCGAACTGGTAGCGCAGGCGGGTCATCAACCGGCCTCCCCGGCAACCGCGGCCTGATCCGCTTCCGCGTCCGTGGCGTCGTCGTCGGCCTTCTCGGTGGCGTGGCCCGTGAGCGCGATGAAGACGTCGTCGAGAGTGGGGCGGCGGATCGCCACATCCTCGATCCCGATCCCGTCGCCGTCGAGCAGGCGGACGGCTTCCGCAACGGCGCCGCGCCGCTCGCGGATCGGCACATGCAGGTGGCCGTCATGGACGCTCGGCCGATCGGACGCGATCGCTGCGATCGCGCTCCTGGCTGCGTCGGTTCGAGCTGTGTCCTCGAGGGTGATCTCGAGCCGGTCGCCGCCGACCCTGGCCTTGAGCTCATCCGAGGTGCCGGTCGCGATCACGGTTCCGTGGTCGATCACCGCGATCTTGTCGGCCAGGCGATCGGCCTCATCCAGGTACTGGGTCGTGAGCAGCACCGTCGTCCCCTCAGCGACCTTGCCCTCGATCGTGGTCCAGAGGCCGGCGCGGCTCCGCGGGTCGAGGCCGGTGGTCGGCTCATCCAGAAAGATCACGGGAGGCGCTGCAACCAGTGCCGCGGCGAGGTCGAGTCGTCGTCCCATGCCGCCCGAGTAGGTGCTCGCGGGCCGATCGGCCGCATCGCTGAGCTCGAACTGCTCGAGCAGTTCGCGGGCCCGCTCCCGCGCGGTGGCTTTGTCGAGGTGGTAGAGCCGACCGACCATCTCGAGGTTCTCGAAGCCGGTCAGGTTCTCGTCGATCGCGGCGTACTGGCCCGCAAGGCCGATGTGAGCGCGGAGCTCGGAGGCCTCGGCGACAACGTCATAGCCCGCCACCTGCGCGCTGCCGCCATCCGGCGGCAAGAGCGTCGTCAGGATCCGCACCGCGGTCGTCTTTCCGGCCCCGTTCGGCCCGAGTAGCCCCAGGATGGTCCCGACCTCAACCTCGAGGTCGACCCCTGTCAGGGCCTTGACGGCACCGAAGGATTTGGTCAGCCCTGAGGCCTCGATCGCGAGCTGGTCGGTCATCGCGGCGCAGAGTAGTACACCGGTTTACCCCGGCCCGGCGTGCCCGATCCACTACGTCGGCGGGCTCAGATACCGGGGTCTGCTGCGGCAGAGTCCGCTGCGGGAGGCGTCTTCCCGGCCGCGGCACCGCCGCCGATCCCGGCGGGCTGCTCTTCATCGGCCGGTGCGTCCGGCTCGGGAGTCGGATCCGCGGGCTTCTCGGCCGGGGGGTCGCCCTCCTCCTCGGCTGGTGCCTCGGGCTCAGCAGCCGGGCCGGAGTCAGCCCCGTCGCCCTGCTGACCGCCCACCGGATCGGCCCCCTCCGCAAAGCCCTCATCCGGCTGTTCGGCTTGATCGTCTTCGGCGCCGGCATCGTCAGCCGGCTCCTTGAGCTGGGCCTTCCCCTTGTCTACGCCCACCTTCTTCTCGTGGCCGCGCTCATCGGTGCCCCAGGCGGTGACGGTGACGGTGTAGGTGCCGTCGCCGGCGTAGGGAACCCAGAGTGACGTGCTGCCTCCGCCACTGCCGTATCCGACCGCGCCCATGTCCTGGACGGAGCCGTCGGCGAGGGTCATCGACGCCGTGTAGCGGTAGGCACCCTCGACGCCGTTCCAGCTCGCGTCGATGCGGCAGACGATGCCGGCCTCGGAAACACCGCACTGACCCAGACTCGCCGAGACGCCGAGCCCGGCGGCTCCGCCGCCGCTCAGCGCACCGGCCTGGATCGGGACGAACAGCGCCAGGGCGACGAGCAGCAGATGCCAGGGTCGCAGCAGGCTCACGAGCCCTCTCCCTCGCCCTTGAGCTTGACCTCAGGGCGCAGCGAACCGTGCATCAAGCCCACGCCGGAGAGCAGGTCCGGCTCGGCGCCGGGCTGGGTGACGGTGGCGAAGTAGAGCCTGAAGTCACCGGCCGCGCGCAGTGTCACCCGGTAGGTCGCGGTTGCGCCATCGGCCACGGGTGCGTCGGCGCGCAACTCGACGATCGAGGTCTCGAGCGTCGGCCCATCGACCCGATCTACGACGCGGGCGTTACCGGCGAGGCCGGAGAGTTGCTCGAGCGAGCGCTTCTCGAACTCCTTGAAGCTGAGGTTGGGAGCGCGCTCGATCCACAGGGTTGCGTCGGCGTTCCCACTCTTGGCCTCGGCGCGGAAGCTGGCGCCATCCGGCGGATCCGCGCGCTTGAAGCCCGGTGGCAGCGCCAGTGAGTAGCCGGTCTCCTGGATGAACTTGGCGTCGGCGGCGCCCGTTACCGCGGCGGGCGCGGCGGGCGCCGGAGGTGCCGGATCGCTGGAACCCTGGATCAGGGCCAGGCCGGCGATCACGCCGAGCGCCGCGAGCGGCAGCGACGCCCAGGCCCAAAGGCGGTTGCGTGAGATATCGGGTGTCGAGGGGAGCCGGCCGCGAACGGCATCGGCGCCGTCCAGGAGCCAGTCCCAGATCGCGAGACCGAATCCGCGCACGGCGTCTATGGGGCCGCCGGCGCGGGACGGTGCGCTCGTTGTCACGTCCGCGGCGGTGTAGGGTGCGATTGCCGGGGTGGGGCTGAAGCAGTCGGCGCCGACCTCGAAGGTCTGTCGGCAGCCGTCGCAGACAACCCTGCGAATGACGTCGTCGGGAACCCCGCTCGGCAGCAAGATGCGGGTCTCCGTTCCGCAAGCCGGATGGGTGAGGCTGATCACGCGTACGGCGGCGCCACGCGGGGGCTCGGGGAAGCCCCCGTTGCCGCCGTGAGCCTGCCTGGTTTCTGTACGGCTCTGAGTCAGCTGCATGCAGGCATCATGTCGGTGCTCGAGCCGCGTTGCTTGAATTCTGGCCAGGTTGGTCCGGCCCATTCGTCCGCTCCCGCGCCCTGGATAGCCAGCCCGCGCGAGTCCTTAACGCGTGAGCCCCGCCCCCGGAGGGCGGGTGCGGGGCTCGGCGCCATCTGAGCCGGGGGGCTCAGGAGGTCTGTGCCGGCCCGGCGGATTCCGGGCCGGCTCGACTGACTATCTGGGTCAGCCCTGGCTGCGCCGACCTCCCCGAAGCGGCCCGATGCTGGCCAGGAAGAATCCGGCAAGGATTCCTCCGGCCGCCAGTAGCAGGCCCCCGAGCCTGCTGATTTCATTGTCGACTCCGGCCGCGGTGATCGCAGCGACCTGGTCGCCGAAGGTTGGGCAGTCACCATTGCCGCCTCCGTTGCCTGCGCCGCCTCCGGCACCGGAGCCCCCTCCGTTGCCTGCGCCGCCGTTGCCCGAGCCGCCGTTGCCGCTACCGGTACCGGTGCTCGAACCGCCGCCGTCGCCGGGGCCGCCCGTACCCGGGCCGCTGTCGCCCGGGTTGTCGGGACCGCCACCATCTCCGCCACCGCCGCCGCCGCCGCCGCCGCCACCGCCACCGCCGCCACCGCCGCCGCCGCCACCGCCACCACCACCGCCCGCACAGCCGGCACCGCCCCCAGCGCCGGCGATGGCCGCGCGCCCGTTCTTCATCGACGCGCTCGCCGGCAAGGATCGCCGGGTCCGCCCGATCGATGGACGGTCGACTGTCGGCGGCAGTAACGTGATCCCGAACACCGGGCTGACCGACTTCGCGCAGTGCTCACCGATCTTCGGCGTCAAGGTTGGCGTCGCGAAGCGGTTTCAGAACAACTGGGAACTCGCGGGTGCGGCTGGGATCGCCTTCAGCCTGGTGATGGCGGACGACAAGGTGCGTGAGCATGCCGTGCTGCTCGATGTCGAAGCAAACAAGTACCTGAGCAACAATATCTTCGTCGGCACCGGCCTCTCGCTGTGGGATGTGACGCATAGCGAT
>JBBRAH010000012.1:0-75499 GCA_038206985.1 Solirubrobacterales bacterium | reverse complement strand
GCGGTCGCCGCGGCATCGGAGCTGACCGACACTGTGTACGAGGAGCTCGAGTCCACCGGCTTCGGCGGGCGCACTGAGCGTCAGGTGGCGCTCTGGATCGAGCAGCGCATGAAGGAGCTGGGCGCCAGCGCGGTCGCCTTCGCCCCGATCGTCGCCTCGGGGCCGAACGGGGCGCTGCCGCATCATGAGCCGGGCGAGCGGCCGATAGAGCGCGGGGATCTCGTGGTCACCGACATCGGCGCGATTCTCGACGGGTACTGCTCCGACGGCACGCGGACCTACGCGGTCGGGTCACTCGATGAGGTCGAGGAGGAGGCCCGGGACGCCTACGACGTGGTCTGGAAGGCACAGGAGGCAGCCCTGGCAGCCATCGCCGCGGGCGAGCACGGGCGCCGGATCGATGCCGTAGCCCGCGAGCTGATCGCCGAGCGCGGTTACGGCCAGTACTTCGGGCACGGCCTCGGCCACGGGGTCGGGATCGCGGTACACGAGGCGCCGCGCCTCTCGCAGCGCTCCGAGGACGAGTTGCTGGCCGGCGACGTCGTCACGGTCGAGCCCGGCGTCTACCTGCCCGGGCGGTTCGGGATCCGCATCGAGGATCTGGTCGTCGTCACCGACGACGGCATCCGCAACCTCAGCACTCGTCCAAAGCAACTGATCGCGCTGAGCTGAGCTGAGCCGGGCCGGGTACCGTTCGCGCGATGCCGGAGCCTGTCGCCACGAACTCCGCGAGCATCGCCGGGATCGTGCGCGAGTGGGGGAGAATCGGCCTGCTCGGCTTCGGGGGCCCGCCGGTCCACATCGCGATGCTGCGGGAGCGGGTCGTCGAGAAGCTCGGCTGGGTCGCGGAGGACGAGTTCGAGGACGCGATCGCCGCCACCGGCCTGCTACCCGGTCCCGCGTCCACCCAGCTCGCCCTGTTCTGCGCCTGGCGCTCGCATGGCGTGGCCGGCGCCCTGATCGGCGGGCTCGCCTTCATCGTCCCGGGGCTGGTCGCGATCATCGCGCTCTCGGCGCTGTTCCTCGCCTCCTCGCCGCCCAAGCTCGTGCTGGCGGCCGGCGCCGGGGCGGGTGCCGCCGTGGCGGCCGTCGCACTCAGCGCCGGCATCGGGTTGATCGGGCCGAGCTGGGCGAAGGCGGGCGGTCATCGTGAGCGCTGGGTCGCCTATGCCGCAGCGGGCGCAGCGGGCGCGGCCTTCGCCGGGGCCTGGGTCGTCCTGGTCCTGCTGGTCGCGGGGTTCGCGGAGCTGCTCCTGCGCCGGGGCTCGGGCGGCCTTGGCGGGTTCGCTCTGCCGAGTCTCGGCCTGCTGGCTCCGGCGGCCATCTCCTCGGGGGGCACCGCGGCACTTGCCTGGGTTGCGTTCAAGGTCGGCGCCCTCTCCTACGGTGGCGGCTTCGTGATCATCCCGCTGATGCAGGTCGACGCCGTGGACACCTACGGCTGGATGAGTGACGCGGACTTCCTCAACGCTGTCGCCCTCGGTCAGTTGACGCCCGGGCCGGTGGTCCACACCGTTGCGGCGGTCGGCTATGCGGCCGCCGGTGTCGGCGGGGCGTTGCTTGCCGCAGCCGTCGCGTTCGCCCCCTCGTTCGCGCTGATTCTGGCGCTGGCGCCGCGGTTCGAGACACTGCGCCGCAGCGGCTCGGTCCGGGCCTTCCTCGACGGCGCTGGCCCGGCGGCGATCGGGGCGATTCTCGGCGTCGCGCTGCCGCTTTCGCTGGCGCTGGGCGAGGCCTGGCAGTTCGTCGTCCTGGGGCTCGCCGCCCTCGCGCTGTTCGGGCTGGGGCGCGGGGTGGTCAGCACGCTGCTCGGGGCCGCGGCTCTCGGAGTTGGTGCCGTGGCACTCGGGCTGCCGCTGCCCTGAGCGCCTGAAGCCGGGGGCGCCACTCCCAGCTCAGGCCAGGGCTTTGACCCGGGAGTGGACGAAGCCCAACTTCTCGATCGCCGCTGAGCTCAACACGAACGGATAGAGCGGGTCCTGACCCATGCTCCGGTTGAGCGCGTTCAGCGCATAGGTCAGCGGCAGCCAGTCGTCGATGATCTCGGTGAACTCATCGGGATAGTTCTCGCGCGGCCAGGCGCCCAGGGGCTCCCTCGAGGGCGCTCCCAGGATGCTCATCCGGTACGCGGCGCCCGTCTGCAGCGTGTCGCGAATATGCAGGTAGTGGGCGAAGCTCTCGGCCCAGTCCTCGGAGGGGTGCATCGTCGCGTAGGCGCTCACGTGGCGCCTGTGCCAGTCGGGTGGTGGGCCCTGCTCGTAGTGGCGCTCGAGGGCGCCACCGTAGTCGGAGCGCTCGTCGCCGAACAGGGCCCGAGCGGCCTCGCGTGCGTCGTCGGCGACGAGGAGCGGGAAGTAGTAGTGGCCGACCTCGTGCCGCAGGTGGCCGAGGATCGTTCGGTAGGGCTCGCCGAGTTGCTCCTGCATGCGGCGCCGGTGCACGTCGTCGGATTCGGCGAGGTCGAGGGTGATCACGCCGTCGGCGTGACCCGTGGTCACCCGTTCGGAGGCGCTCGAGAGGAGGTCGAAGGCGAGCCCGCCCCGGCGCTCCCGGGAGCCCTCGACCGGCAGCCGCAGGCGGTCCAGTTCGTAGAGCAGATGGCGCTTTGCGGCCTCGGTCTTGATGAAGGCCGCCAGTCCGGCCCCGTCACCGTCCTCGGGGCGGGTGCGGGTCAGCTCGCATGAACCGCACAGGGAGGTATCGGGCGGTGTGAGCCAGTTGCAGCGTGCGAGCTTGACGTTGTCGCAGCGCTCCATGGTGCTCCCCTCGAGGAGGATGAGGGCTTGTCTGTTGCGGTCGTAGCCCAGGGCGTGGCCGCAGTTGAGGCACTCCAGGTTGCCGAAGAAGATCAGCTGGCCGCAGTTGTCGCAGGTGAAGGAGCGCATCGGGGGCAGGCAGGCTAGAGGGCTCGGCTGGGACTGGCGATCGTCGCATCGAATCGGCCGTCGGTCCCTACACTGACCCCCCGTGATCTCCACCAATCAGTTCAAGAACGGTTACACACGCATATCGAGCGCTGCTGGCCGCTATTCTTCGGTCTTCACCGGCGACACTGAAAAGGGGTCGAGCTTGTATTCGATGTCGTGGGGCGCCCGAGGGGCGCTACTCATGTTCACTGCGATGGCGCTGCTGATGCCGGCGAGCGCTGGCGCGATTCAGCGTACGGCAACAAAAATGAGCATCGCCGGGTTTGCCGCGAGCAGCAGCGCTACCGAGTGGATAGTCACGGGGAAGCTGAAAAGCCCACATTCCACCTGCGTCCGCGCTCGGAAGCTCGCGCTGGCGAAGCAGGGCGAGGCGACGCAGGCACGGGTCACCTCAACTCGCGCTGGCGGGTTCAGCCTTCGGATTCCGATGGAAGGCAACCTGGACGAAGCCACCTATTTCGTTCGTGTTGCAAGGAAGAAGATCAGCGGGGGGACTCGACTGTGTCGCGCCGGCAAGGCGCAGATCACCGCAACCGCCGACTCGATGGACCTGCAGATGTTCTACAACGGGGGCGGCAATTCCATGAGGCTCATGCTCCTCGCTTCCGCACCCGAGTCGGCTTGTACCACACCGATTCCGGAAGGAATGCAGTGGTGGCTCTACCGGGACGGTCAACAGGACGAAACATGGTGGGCGGGTTCGTTCACGGAGCCCAGCGTGGAGATCGATCTGTTCGAGCTCGGAGCGCAGGCCGGAACCTACGTTGCTCACATATCAGCCGGTTCTACCGGGCGCAAGGTGGCGGGTGGCGGCTACGACGTGGCGATCTGTCGCGGCGGCGAGTCGAATAGCGTGGTGATCGACGAGAACGGGCGCGAGGTCCGCTCCTAGGAGTCTGTCACCGGGAACTCGAAGGAAATCGCCTCCGAACCCACGCGAAGACTCTGGATCTTGGCGGTCGCGATCCCCTTCCAGCCAATGCGAGA
This sequence comes from Solirubrobacterales bacterium, assembly GCA_038206985.1. GTDB lineage: Bacteria > Actinomycetota > Thermoleophilia > Solirubrobacterales > 70-9 > CAXMST01. Next base: position 71,585 of record JBBRAH010000012.1, on the reverse strand, counting down.
GACGCGGATGTACCCTCCGGCCGCTCTATCCTTCCCAGCGTGATTTCGACCAACCAGTTCAAGAACGGCGCCCACATCGAGGTCGAGGGGACGATCTTCAAGATCCTCGACTTCCAGCATGTCAAGCCCGGCAAGGGCGGCGCGTTCGTCCGCACCAAGCTGCGCCGCCACGAGGACGGCTCGGTAATCGACCGCACCTTCCGCGCCGGCGAGAAGTTCCGCCTGGTCCACACCGAGACCCGGAAGATGCAGTACCTCTACGACTCCGGCGACGACCGCGTCTTCATGGACAACCAGAGCTACGAGCAGCTCGAGCTGCCGGCCGACATCGCCGGCGAGGACATGAAGTGGATCCGCGCCAACGACGAGGTCGAGATCCTCTTCGTCGACGAGCGGGCCGGTGGCGTGCAGGTCGCCAGCGCCGTCGACCTCGCGGTCACCCAGACCGATCCCGGCCTCAAGGGCGACACGGCCTCGGGTGGCGGCACCAAGCCCGCCACCCTGGAGACCGGCGTGGTCGTCCACGTGCCGCTGTTCATCGAAGAGGGCGAGAAGATCCGCGTCGATACGCGCAGCGGCGAGTACGTCAGCCGGGCGTAGGGTCGTTGGTCGCTCTCTGAGTGGCGGACCCGGTTTGCCGTAGGGCAGCGAGGGAGGGTTGGCCTCCGGCGCTGATTCGGCGCGGTGCGTGTCCCATCCGTGACAGGTGGGGCGTCAACCTTGCTGTATGTCCGGCGAGAGTTCAGAAAACCGCGATAGTCACGGGTTTCTGAACACTCGCTCGATCTGGAGGGGGGTGAGCCTTCTTGCGGCGACCCGCGACGGCGTCCTCTCGGCAGACGAGCTGCGGTCTGTCGGCCTTACCCTCGATGCAATCGAGTACCGCTGCCGCGCCGGGTTCCTTCATCCACTGCTCCGCGGTGTCTATGCGGTCGGCCATCGGTCCGTCAGCCGGCGGGGGCAACTGCGGGCCGCGACCCTGTGGGCGCCCGGATCGGCCTTGAGCCACGGCTCCGCAGCCGAGCTCGCGACCCTGCAGAAGCTGGCTCGTGGCCCGATTCACCTCACCTCCTCGCAGCAGGTGCACCACCGCCGTGGAATCCGCGGCCACAGGCGCACCCTGCCGCCCGACGAGCTCACCCTTATTGCAGACATCCCCACGACCACGATCGCGCGCACCTTGTTGGACCTGGCGGCGACGGAGGGCGAGCGGTCGCTCCGGCGCGCACTACGCGAGGCGCACTTCCACCACAGGGGCCGGCCGCAGGACGACCTCCTCGCCCTGGCGGAGCGCTACCCGGGCGCCCGGGGAACGGGGGTCGTGCGGAGCGTCCTCACCCGCGGGACCTGGGCGCGGCGGATCCGCAGTCCGCTCGAGGACGAGTTCCTCGAGTTCTGCGCTGACCGTCGTATCCCCCTGCCGAAGACCAACACCCGCATCGCCGCCGGCGCACGCAGCTATGAGGCGGACTGCGTTTGGCTCCAGGAGCGGCTGATCGTCGAGCTCGACGGCCGCGGATCGCACGAGGGCGATCGCGGATTCGAGGAGGATCGCGAACGGGACGGTGCTCTCCTCGCGGCGGGCTGGAGCTCCTATCGGCTCACCGGACGCCGGCTCCATGGTGCGCCGACGACCGTCGAGCGGGAGCTGCGAGCTCTGCTCGCCCGGCCCTCGGCGTAACCTCCATGGCATGCGCCGGACCGATCAACGCCGTGAGGCGGCCTTCGCCATCTACCAGCAGGAAGTTACCGGTCGCCCGCTCGAGGATCTGCTCGAGGGCTCCAAGCCTTTCACCCGGGCCCTGGCCGAGGGCACCTTCGATCACCTGGAGGAGCTCGACGTCGAGATCGCCGACCACGCCCGGGGCTGGAGCCTGGATCGGATCGCGCCGCTCGACAAGGCGATCATGCGGATCGCCCTCTACGAGGTCGCCCATCGCGAGGATGTGCCGACGGCGGTGGCGATCGACGAGGCGGTCTCGCTGGCCCGCCGCTACTGCGGGGCCGACGCACCCGGCTTCATCAACGGCATCCTGAGCGCTGCGACCGGGGAGCGGCGCGGCACGGGCAGCGAAGCTCCCGCATAGGATTCGGGCAGGACCGAGGAATCCGCACCATGGCTCTCGAGGACCACAACGGCAAGCTCCGCAACGCGGCCACCCGGCTCGAGCAGATCTCGGCCGAGCTCGATCGCGCCGAGACCGGGGACGAGGTTGCCGTCGCCCTGGCCCGGGAAGCTGCCGAGATCGCCGGAGAGGTCGGCGCGATCGCGGCCGACGCCGCGCGGGCCGCCTCCGAGAGCTCCGACTGACTCCCAGATCACGGACCCGACCGCGTTGAGCCCGTATCCCGAAGAGCTGCGCGAACTCGTCGATCGCTACCTGGACGAGCTGAGCTTCGACGACCGCCCGGCCACGGCCGGCCTCGAGGACGCGATGCGCTACTCGCTGCTCGCGGGCGGCAAGCGGATTCGCCCGGTCCTCTGCCTCGCCACGGGCCGCTCCCTGGGGCTGGAGCCCTCCCGGCTGCTGCCCACCGCGGCGGCGCTCGAGCTGGTCCACACCTACTCCTTGATCCACGACGATCTGCCCGCCATGGACGACGACGATCTGCGCCGCGGACGGCCCACCTCGCACGTCAAGCATGGGGAGGACGTCGCGATCCTCGCCGGCGACGCCCTCTTCGCGGAGGCCGTTCGTCTGATCGCCGAACGCCAGGAGGGCGAGCCGGCTCAGGTGCTCGGCGCGATCCGCGAAATCGCCGCCGCGACGGGCGTCGACGGCATGGTCGGCGGCCAATACGTGGACGTGACCGGCGGTGGGGAGGCCCCAGAGACGCTGCGCGAGCTGCACTCCCTGAAGACGGGACGCCTGATCGCCGCGAGCGTCGGGTCGGCCCTGGTGCTCGCCGGACTCGAGGGTGCGGACGCCGAGCCCTACCGCCGGTTCGCGGCGGAGCTGGGCGTGCTCTTCCAGATCGTCGACGACATCCTCGACGTGACCGGCAGCGATGAGGAACTCGGCAAGCCGAGCGGCTCCGACGAGCGCCACGGCAAGGTCACGTACGTGAGCCTGTTCGGGCTGGAGCGGGCCCGGTTGCTCGCCGACGAGTCCTACGCCGGCGCGCGCCGGGCGCTGGCCGAGGCCGCCGGCAGCGTCGCGGACCTCGAGCGGATCGCCGGCTTCATCCACACCCGGGAAGCCTGAGCCGCCCCGCCCGCGGCCCTGCCGAAGGGTCCCGGGCCCGGGACATGGGACAATCGGAAGCCGATGTCCGACGCCTCGAAAGAGCAACCCGGATCAGCCGGGCCGCCGGAGCCGGCCCCCGCTGCCCGTTCCCGCGAGCGGTTGCTCGACTCCGTCGACGGTCCCGCCGACCTCAAGGGCTTCGACGATGCCCAACTCCAGCAGGTCGCGCAAGAGACGCGCGAACTGATCATCGACGTGATCGGCGAGATCGGCGGCCACTTCGGCGCCAACCTCGGAACCTGCGAATTGGCCGTCGCCCTGCACAGCCTGCTCGAATCCCCGCGCGACAAGATCCTCTGGGATGTCGGCCACCAGGCCTACCCGCACAAGATCCTCACCGGACGCAAGGACCGGCTGGAGACGATCCGCCAGTACGGCGGCCTGGCCCCGTTCTGCGCGATGTTCGAGTCCGAGCACGACATCATGGGCGCCGGGCACGCCTCGACCTCGATCGGCTACGGCGTCGGCCTCAAGGAGGCGATGCGCAAGGGCATCGGTCCCGACGGCAAGGTCGTCTCGGTGATCGGCGACGGCGCGCTGACCGGCGGCGTCGCTTACGAGGCCCTGCATCAGGCCGGCGGCCTGCAGACGCCGATGGTGATCGTCCTCAACGACAACGGGATGTCGATCTCGCCCAACGTCGGCGCCCTCTCGCGCTACTTCAACCACTTCCGGCTCAACCCGCGCTTCTACCACGCGCGCGAAGACGTCGAGGACAAGCTCTCGAAGCTGCCCCTCGGCCTCGGCCACCGGGTCGAGCGACTCGGCCCGGAGATCAAATCAGCGCTCAAGGCCTACTGGGCCCCCGGCCTGCTGTTCGAGGAGCTCGACCTCGCCTACATGGGTGTCGTGGACGGTCACGACGTCGGCGCCCTGCGCGCTGCCCTGCGGGACGCGCTGGCGGCCGAGCGCCCGGTCGTGGTCCACATCCACACCGTCAAGGGCAAGGGCTTCGCAGCTGCCGAGGACGGCGGCCTGGAGGGCATGGAGAAGTGGCACGCGGCCAAGCCCGGCTCGATCGTCGATCGCAAACCCGCGCCCGCCAAGCCGAAGCCGATTCCCGTTCGCGAGTCGGACTCACCGGAGGCCATCGCCCCCGAGAAGCTCGAGGAGCCGCCGCCCAAGCCCTCGCCGCCCGCCTATACCGCCGTCTTCGCCGACGCGCTGGTTGCGGAGGCCAAGGCCGACTCCCGCGTGATCGGCATCACCGCCGCGATGGCAGGGGGGACCGGGCTCGACAAGCTCTGCGCCGCTGTCCCCGAGCAGTACTACGACGTCGGGATCGCCGAGCAGGACGCAGTGCTCTTCGCCTCGGGGATTGCCCTGCAGGGCGGCAAGCCGGTCTGCGCGATCTACTCGACCTTCCTGCAGCGCGCCTTCGACCAGATCGTCCACGATGTCTGCCTCCAGGAGCTCGACGTGGTCTTCGCCATGGATCGCGCGGGGCTGGTCGGCGACGACGGGCCGACCCACCACGGTGTCTTCGACGTCTCCTACTTCCGCCCGCTCCCCAACGTCGTGGTGATGGCGCCGCGGGACGAGGCACAACTCGTGCATATGCTGCGCACCGCGATCGCCCACGACGGTCCGATCGCGTTCCGCTACCCACGCGGCGCGGCCGAGGGTGTGCCGATTCCGGACAAGCCGCAGGAGATCCCGATCGGCACCGGCGAGGTTCTTCAGCACGGCGAACGCGTCGCGCTGCTCGGCTACGGCTGGGGGGTGCAGGTGGCCAACGACGCCGCGGCGCTGCTCGCCGAGCACGGCCTGACCCCGACCGTCGCCGATGGGCGCTTCGCCAAGCCGCTGGACGCGGAGCTGACCGCGCGCCTGTGCGCCGAGCACGAACTGGTGGTCACGATCGAGGAGAACGTGCTGCCGGGTGGTTTTGGTGCCGCGGTGCTCGAGCACGCCGAGGACAATCTGCCGCGCGAGCGGGCCCGGATCATGCGGATCGGCCTACCCGATCGTTACGTCACGCACGGCAAGCCGGCGCTGCTCCGCGAGGAGGTCGGTCTCAGTGGGCCGGACGTGGCCGAGCGCGTGCTCAGTGCGATCGGCAGTAAGCAAACCGTCTCCGGCTGAGGGGTCCCCCAGTGCGCGCTGGCCAGAAGTATTAGCCCGTTTACAGGATCGAGCCGGCCTGCCGATAGGAAGCCCGATGACCACGTCTGGCTGCGACACGCAGGCGGCGGAACTTACGGTTGCACGGACGCGAAGCAAGGCTGACCGACCACTCCACCTCTCGGGCGAGGCGGGCGTCAGCCTGATCGAAGTACTCACGGCGATCGCCATGTTGGGCGTGATCTTCACGGCGGCGGTCGGCTTCTACCAGGTGGTCGTCAAGCGCACGGAGGACACCGGGGCGCGCCGCAACACCATCGCCGACACCCGCACCTCCCTGGAGAAGATCTCGCGCGACGTGCGCATCGGCAGGAGCGCCACCGTGGGCGCCGGCGGGGCCTCGCTGACGATCACAGGGCCGGCCGAGAAGTACTTCTACGACTGCACGAGCGGCGACTGCACACGGTCGGTTCTGAACAAGACCACCAACGCGGTGATCTCCGGGCCGGTGAAGCTTGTCGACGACGTCGCGACCTCCCCGGCGATCTTTGCCACCGTGAACCCGTTCCCAGACTCGAGCGCGGCGAGCGTCGGCGTGCGGATCGCGCAGCTGCCGGACGGCCGCGATCGCGCCGTCGCGATGACCGGCGAATACGCCCTGCGCAACGACTGCGTGATCCCGTCCTCGACCTTGCTGCCGGCGTGCTCATGAGCGATCGACGCAGCAGCCGCGCCGCCGCGCGCCGCCGGGCGTCGCTCCTCCGCTCCGAATCGGGGGTCAGCCTGATCGAGGCACTCGTCGCGGCAATCGTCCTGGCGATCGGCGTACTCGGCTCGGCCGCGGCGTTTACCGGCTCCGACAAGGCAACCCTCGATTCCGAGTACCAGCAGGTTGCCACCGATCAGGCGCTGCTCGCGCTGGAGCGGGTCCGCGCGCTCGACTACGCCGAGGTCGGTCACTCCGGAAGCGGCACGCCGAGCGTTCCCTCGGGCGAGACGGCGCCGACGGCCACCACCTACACCGCCCCGGACGCACCCGGGTCCGAACAGCTGGTTACCGGGGCCACCGCCGAGTCGGGGGAGAGCACTGCGAACTTCCGGATCTCGCCCGCGGCCCAGTCCCGTGCGTTCAGCGTGCCCGCGGCCTCAGGCGGCCCGGCGATCACCGGGCACGTCTATACGGTCGTCACCTGGAGGGACGAGGAATGCGAGCTCGTGCAGATTGGCGCGGTCAAAGCGGCGATCTCAGCGCTCAACACGCAACTCGCCGCACGCCAGGCACAGCTCAACAGCCTCAACAGCGGCCTGCTCGACATCCTCAACCCGCTGCTTCCCGCTCCTGCCCGCAATCTCAAGGACTCCAACCACAAGGTGGCGGGAATCCCGGCCAACGTGCCGGCATTACTTGGTCTGATCGCTGCCCTGCAGGACAAGATCACCACGCTCCAGGCGACACTCGACGGTCTGAGTACTGCCGATCTCTGTGATCTCAAGCTCAGCCAGTTGACGAACCTCTTCAAAGTGCTCGAGACCAACGACTCCGGCGCCCTGCAGGTGAAGGCCTCGATCACCGCGCCGATCGAGGCGGACGCTGCGCTCGAAACGCAGACCGCAGCGGTGCAGTCAGTGCTTGCCCCGTTGGCGTCGGTTTCTTGTCTCCTCCCGCTGGCCAAGCCTCTGTGCGACGCCTCCAACAGCCTGATCGGGACGATCGGCGGCAGCACCGGGGCATATGTGAGCCTCAGCGACCTCAACTCGAACCTCGCCGCGCTCAACACCTCGATGGCCGGCACGCAGAACACCACGCACAACACCAAGCGGGTGACGGTGATCGTGACGGTGGACCGGGCCCGCAGCGACCAGACGCCGGCCAACCCGGTCTACCTGAGCACGATCGTCATCGACCCCGAGGACGGGCTGGTGCTGGCCTCATGAGCGAGCGGGCGAGCCCCCGGGCGCCGAGCCCACGAGCGGGCGAGCGCGGATTTGCGCTTGCGTCGGTGATGCTGATCATGTTCATCATCCTGCTGCTGACCACCGTCGCCGTCAGCTACGCGGTCAGCTCCCTCGGGGAGACGAACCGCTCGCGCGACTCCGCACAGGCCTTCGAGCTGGCCGACTCGGCCACCGACGTCATCAACTGGCATATGAACCGCCACCTCGTCTCCAACGATGTGCGCAGCCTCGTCGGGCTGACGAGCGGGGTCGTCGCGACCGCCGGCTGTCTCAATCTGAGCGGTAATCAGCTGACCCTCGGTGTTCTCGACGGCCAACCGGCGTCCGGCTTCTGCGACGCGGTGGCCATCCCGAACCTCGCGGCCGGCCAGTCGGTCACGTGTTACACGTCCACCAACGTCGGTCTGGATCTGAGCAACACCGCCAACCTGACCAACAACCTGTTGACCCGCCAGATCGTCTGTCAGGGCTCCGACAACGGCGTGGAGCGCCGCATCCTGGCCCGTATGGCGCTGCGCGTCAACAGCGCCAGACCGACCACGCTCTGGCGCCGCGACGCCTGGGTGGAGTGCACCTCGGGGTTCGCGAGCGAGACGAATCCGGCGGCGGGCTGCCCGAGCCTGCCGACGATTGGCAGCTGAACCGGGGGGCACAAGAGAAGGCCCCGCATCGCGGGGCCTTCTCGGGGTACAGGGAGGAGAGTATTTGGTTTGGGAGGGCGGTCCAGCCGGGGCCGAACCGCTAAGTCTTCAATCAGAATACGAACGCGAGTACGGTTTGTGTGTGACAGTGCGCACACTGCCCACCGCCCTCTGATCGGGCGTCCGCCGTCAGCCTCGGTCCAGAGAATCGGTCCAGCGGCTCCGGCTCGGTACTTTGTCGGCTCCATGGCACGGCGTCGACTCGACACCCTCGTGGCCGAACGCGGGCTCGCCCCGTCGCGAACCGCGGCCGCGACCTCGATCCGCGCCGGCCAGGTGCGGATCGGCAACGGCGGCGAGCGCGCAAGCAAGCCGGGCCAGATGGTCCCCGAGGCGACTGCAATCCGTGTTGAGGGTGGACCGCGCTACGTCTCGCGCGGCGGGCTGAAGCTCGAGTCGGCACTGGAACGCCTCGGGGTCGAGGCCGAGGCGCGGAACTGCCTGGACCTCGGCGCCTCGACGGGAGGCTTTACCGACTGCCTGCTCAACCGTGGCGCCACCCACGTGATCGCGCTCGACGTCGGTCACGGCCAGATCGATTGGGGCCTGCGCAATGACGAGCGGGTCACCGTGATCGAGAGCTTCAACGCCCGCGATCTCCAGCCCGGCGACCTCGCCTATGCCCCCGACCTGGTCACGATCGACGTCAGCTTCATCTCGGTCGAGAAGGTGCTCCAGCCCCTGCCGCCGCTGCTCGCTCCCGGTGCGGAGGTGCTCGCGATGGTCAAGCCCCAGTTCGAGCTCGGCCGCTCCCGGGTCGGCAAGGGTGGCGTCGTCCGCGATCCCGCCGAGCGGCTCGCGGCAGTGCGCGACGTGGCCTCGGGCGCGGCCCGCATCGGCCTGCATGCCGCCGGCGTCTGCGTGGCGGGCGTGCCGGGGCCCAAGGGCAACGTCGAGACCTTCCTGCTCCTGCGCACGACATCCGAGGGCTCCCTGCCCGACGCCGAGCTCGCCGGCCTGGCCGCGAAGGAGGTCGGCTCGTGAGCGCCTCGCAGTCGGCCGCGATCCGGACCGCGGTGGTCCTCACCCACTCGGGACCCGAGGAGACCGGTGCCGCGCTGCAGACCGCTGCGGCGGCAGCGCGGAAGGCGGGCGTCGAGCTGTTCGCTGAGCAGTCCGAGCTCGACAAGCACCGTGAGGCCGCCGCGGGGATCGGCCCCGCCGGGGATCTGCAGGCCGCTCCCGACCTCTGCCTGGCGCTCGGTGGCGACGGGACGATCCTGCGCGGGTTGCGGATGTTCGCCGGACAGGGCGTGCCCGTGTTCGGGATCAACTACGGGACGATCGGCTTCCTCGCGGCAATCGAGGCGACCGAGCTGGAGGCCGGGCTCGAACAGGCCTTCGCCGGCGGCTTCGAGCAGGTCTCGCTCCCGGGTCTCGCGATCGAGGTGGGCGGGAAGACCCTGCTCGCCGTCAACGACATCTCCTTCACCCGCCGCCCGCACCACCGCGTGGCCGAGCTCTCCTACCGGCTCGGCGGCCGCGAGGTCGGCCACGTGCGCTGCGACGGCCTGGTCGCGGCCACCCCGGTCGGATCCACGGGCTATAACCTGGCCAACGGCGGCCCGATTCTGGCCTGGGGTGTGGCCGGCTACGTGGTTAGCTTCATCGCGCCGCACACTCTCACCGCCCGGGCTCTGGTCGTCGCGCCCGACGACGTTCTGCACGTGCTCAACTCGGCCGAGCGGGACCCGGTGGACATCGCGATCGATGGCCGTCCTGCGGGAGAGCTGGCCCACGGAACGGAGGTCGAGGTCCACTTCCGCGACGGCGTGGGGAGCCTGGCCCAGCTCGAGGGAGCCACCTTCTACCGGCGCCTCCGGGAGAAGTTCGGCCGCCTCGCCTACTAAACGGACCGGGCCCTGCCGCGAAAGCGCTGCAAAGGGGGTGGCGGGGGGAATCCGTCGGTCGCCGCTGCTACTTAGTAGCCGGACATGTTGCGCGAACTGAGGATCGAGAACCTGCTTCTGATCGAGCGGGCCGAGCTGCGGCTGGAGCCGGGGCTCAACGCGATCACCGGCGAGACGGGTGCGGGCAAGACGGTGCTCGCCCACTCACTGGACCTGTTGCTGGGCGGCAAGCCGCGCTCCGGGATCGTGCGTCCCGGCGCCTCGGAGGCCTGGGTCGAGGGCTGCTTCGACCTCGATCCCGGGCTGCGCGAGGAGCCCGAGCTGAGCGACCTGCTCGAACGGGTTCCCGCCAACGAGCAGGAGGTGGTGCTGGCACGTCGCGTCTCCGCCTCCGGTCGATCCTCGGCCTTCGTCGCGGGACGGGCGGCGACCGCCGCCGACCTCAAGGCGCTGGGCGCTCGCCTGCTCGCCTTCTACGGACAGCACGAACACCGCAAGCTGACTCTGGCGTCGGCGCAGGGCGAGATCCTCGACTCCTTCGCCGGGCCCGAGCACCTCGAGCTCAGGGCCGCCTACCGGGACACCCATGCCCGCGTCACGGCGCTGCGCCGCGAACTGGCGGAGCTGAGCGAGCGCGACGGCGCCCGCGAGCGCGACCTCGACCTGCTGCGCTTCGAGCTCAGCGAGATCGACGAACTCGAGCCGGATGCCGATGAGCTCGCGAGCCTCGTCGCCGACCGCGACCGCTTGCGCGGCGTGGAGGGCCTGCGTGAGGGGGCTGCCCAGGCGCTCGAAGCGGTGGCCGGGGACGGCGCGGAGGGAGGCGCCGCCGCGCTGCTGGCGGACGCGGAGGCGGCGCTCGACCGCTCCTCGGGCGTCGACGCCGAACTGGACGAGCTGCGCGGCAGGGTCGTCTCGGCGGCGCTCGAGCTGGCCGACACGGGCGCTGAGCTCCGCAGCTACGTGGAGAGGCTGGAGGCCGATCCCGAACGGCTCGAGGCGGTGGAGACCCGACTGGAGGCTCTCGATCGGTTGCTTCGCAAGCACGGCGGCTCGATCGAGACCGTGCTCACTCACGCCGAGCGCTGCCGGGCCGAGATCGAGCGTCTGGATCAGGCGGGCGAGCGGACGACCGAGCTCGAGGCCGCTGTGGATGCCGCCGAGCAGGAGCGTGCCGACCTCGGTCAGCGACTCAGCGTCTCGCGCGTGCAGGCCGGCCCCCGGCTGGAGGCTGCCGTCGCCGGCGAGCTGCAGGAGCTGGCCATGGATGGAGCCTCGCTGGAGGTCTCGCTGCCTCCGCATGCCCAGGGCTACGGGCACTCCGGTCGCGAGTCGGTCGAGCTGCTGGTCTCGACCAACCCGGGCATGCCGCTGGCGCCGCTCGGCGAGACCGCTTCCGGCGGCGAGCTCTCGAGGGTGATGCTCGCGCTCGCCGGTCTGGGCCGGGGCGCTGACGTCGAGACGCTCGTCTTCGACGAGATCGACGCGGGCATAGGGGGCCAGGTCGCCCGGCGTGTGGGCGAGCGACTGCGGGTGCTCGGCAGCAGCAGACAGGTTCTCTGCATCACACACCTGCCGCAAGTCGCCTCGCTCGCGGCCGCGCATTTCCGGGTCGAGAAGTCGGCTGGCGAGGAGAGCACCACCGCAACGGTCGAGTGGGTCGGGGGCGAGGAACTGGTTGCCGAGATCGTGCGGATGCTCGGTGCCGACGGCGACGACCGGGCTGCCGATCAGCACGCCCGTGAGTTGCTCGCGGCCTGAGCGACGCCGGCGATCCCCGCCCCCGATGGGCGAGTCATTCGTGCAGTCCTTCGTCCGGGTGCCCGGAGGAGCCGCTCTTTGCGGATAATCATGGCGTGGAGTCGCCAGCCTCATCTCGCCGCCTGCCCTGGCGCCGGGGCGGAGCCCCCGAGGGTCGGCCGGCGGACCAGGCCGGCGTGCTCTCCGGCAGGGCCCGGCCCGGAAAGCGGACCAAGGACCTGGTCAAACGACTGCACCGGGGCGACATCGCCGTGATCGACCATCCCGATCTGGACCGCATCGCCGCTGAGGACCTCGCCGATGCGGGGGTGGTCGCGGTGCTCAACAACTCCGAGAGCTCGACGGGCCACTACCCGAACGTCGGGCCGCTGCTCCTAGCCCGGGCGGGGGTGCCACTGATCGACGTCAGCGAGGCGGATCTCTTCGAACTGATCGATGATGGCCGGCGGCTCGAGATCGACGGTGACACGATCCGGATCCGGGACGGAGCCGAGTTCCGGGGCTCGCGCCTCGGTGAGAGCGAGACGGAGGCCCGGCTGGCCCAGCAGCGCGAGATGATCGACGAGGCGCTGGCCTCGTTCGCGGAGAACACCATCCAGCACGTTCGCGAGGAGAGCGAGTTGCTCTCCGGCGACATCGACTTTCCGCCCGTGCGTACCGACTTTCGCGGGAGCCAGACCCTGATCGTCATTCGCGGTCCCGACTATCGCGAGGATTTGAGCGCCCTCAACGCCTATATCCGCGATCGACGCCCGCTGGTCCTCGCCGTGGACGGAGGTGCCGACGCCGTGCTCGAGGCGGGGCTGAAGCCCGACATGATCCTCGGTGACATGGACTCGGCCAGCGACGAGGCACTGCGCTCGGGGGCTGAGATCGTCGTGCACGGCTATTCCGACGGCCGGGCGCCCGGCGCGGAGCGCCTCGCCGCGCTCGGCGTCGAGCATCTCGTGGTGCCTGCAGCCGGCACCAGCGAGGACGTCGCGATGTTGCTCGCCCACGAGCGGGGAGCCTCGCTGATCGTGATGGTCGGTGCCCACTTCAACCTGACCGAGTTCCTCGACAAGAATCGCGCCGGGATGTCCTCCACCTTCCTCACGCGCCTGCGGGTGGGGGAGACGCTCGTCGACGCCAAGGGCGTGAGCAGGCTCTACACGCCGGGCCTCGGCCGGGGAGCCATGGCGATGTTCGCGCTCGCCTTCATCGCGCTGGTCGTGGTCGTGGTGATCGCCTCGCCGGCGCTCGACAACGTCACCGAGGCCCTGTGGATCAAGATTCGCGACGGTCTGGGATTCTGAGCTGATGGGCTACAGCACCCGCTACCACGCAGCCTCGCTGCTCGCCGTGTTCATCGCGCTGGCGGTCGGCATCCTGATCGGCATCGGGCTGGCCGACGATGTGGTCTCGACGGCTTCCCAGGAGCTGGAGAGCAGCCTGCGCTCCGATGTCAGCGACGCGGAGTCTCGAGCCGAGGATCTGCAGACCATCCTCGATCGCGAGCAAGAATTCGGAGACGCCGTCTACCCGGCCCTGGTGGCCAACCGCCTGGCCGGGACCTCGGTCGCCCTGATCGGCATCGGTGCTCTGCCCGAGACCACGGCCACCGACGTCAAGAACGCGATCGAGCCCGCAGGCGCCAAGCTCGATTCGGTCGCGGTTCTGGCGCTGCCTCCGGACCGGACAGCGTTGCTCGCGGCTGCCGGCTCGCGTTTCAGTGGGGTCGGCTCGCGTGGCTCGGAGGCGGAGCGCGACTCACTCAGCGCGCTGGGACGGGCCGCCGGGCAGGGCATCACCGGTGGCAGCCGGCTCCTGGGCAAGCTGCGAGGAACGCTCTTCAGCCGCTTCAGCGGGAGCCTGGCCTCCGTGGACCATGTGGTCCTGGTGCCCGCGGTGCCCGGTGATCTCGACCCCGAGCAGCAGGCCGACGTGGATGCCCTGGCCCGCGGCTTCTACGAGGGCGTGCGAGCGGGCAGCGGCGGTGCGGCCGGCGCGATCGGAACCGACGCCGACGCGGCCATGCTCGACCCACTCAGCGACGCCGGGCTCCCGACCGTGGACCACGTCGACATCGCGGCCGGCAAGACGGCGCTCGTCTTCTCGCTGCTCGGCGCGGAGGGTAGCTACGGCGTCGGCGACGAGGCCGACGGTTACCTGCCCGAACTGATCGCTCCGGCTCCCGGCACCGAGTCCGTCACCCCCGCCGGGCCGTGACCCTCGCCGGTCTCCTGCTCTCCTTCGCGCTCGCGGTGGTTCTGCTGCCACGCTGGTGCGCGGACATGCGCTCCAGCGGGCTGGTACGGGAGAACTGGCGGGGAGCGTCCCTGGCCTTTCCGCTCGGCGCCCTGCTGATCTCGGTCTCGCTGCTCGCTCTGATCCCCCTGGCGATGCTCGACGACCGCGCGGACCTCGATCTGCTCGAGCCTGATCTGCGCCGCTGGTTCGGGTTCGTGGTCGGCGTGGCGCTGCTGGGCTTGCTCGACGACATGCTCGGCCGTGGCGCCGAGGGTGATACGGCGCGGGGTTGGCGCGGTCATGCCTCGGCGGTGCTCTCGGGACGCCTCTCCACGGGGGCGATCAAGGCTGCGGGGGCGTTTGGGCTGGCCGCTTATGCGACCTCGGGACTCGGCCGCGAATGGGCGGGCTATCTCGCCGATCTCGCGCTGCTGTTGCTGGCGACCAACCTCTTCAACCTCCTCGACCTGCGCCCGGGCCGGGTCGAGAAGGGACTCGCCCTGCTGCTCGCCGGGCTCTGCCTCGGCGCCTGGACAGTGTTCCCACTGGAGGTGCTCGGCCTGTTCATCGGCCCGCTGCTGGCGGGGGCCGCGCTCACCCTGCGCGAGCGGGCGATGCTCGGCGACGCCGGCGCCAACCTCGCCGGCGCCATCGCCGGGGTCAGCCTGCTGCTCGCGCTCGGGGAGGACGCGCGCCTGGTCGCGCTCGTGGTCGTCGCAGCGATCACCGTCTACGGCGAGTTCCGCTCGATCTCGGCCACCATCGACCGCATCGGGCCGCTGGCTGCCCTGGATCGCGTCGGCCGGCTGCCCGAGTAGCCGGATCCCTTCTCGCAAATCGCGGGATTCGGGCCGGTCGCTCCGGCCGGCGTCCGCGATTCCGTCCCCGGCGGGGCTAGACTCGCTCGCGGCTGATGAGTGAACGGAGCAGAACCTCGAGGAACCCGACCGGCGAGACCCGCTTCATCTTCGTCACCGGAGGAGTCGTCTCGGCTCTCGGCAAGGGCATCGCCGCCGCCTCGATCGGCCGCCTGCTGGTCAGCCGCGGGTTCCGGGTGCAGTTGCAGAAGTTCGATCCGTACATCAACGTCGATCCCGGCACGATGAGCCCGTTCCAGCACGGTGAGGTCTTCGTCACCGAGGACGGCGCCGAGACTGATCTCGACCTCGGCCACTACGAGCGCTACACGGGGGAGAACGCCTCGCGGGCTTCCAACGTGACTGCCGGGGCCGTCTACAACAGCGTGATCAGGAAGGAGCGCCGCGGCGACTACCTCGGCGGCACCGTGCAGGTCATCCCGCACATCACCGATGAGATCAAGCAGAAGATCCTGATCGTCGCCGAGGCCCAGTCGGTGGACTTCGTGATCACCGAGATCGGCGGCACCGTCGGCGACATCGAGTCGCTGCCCTTCCTTGAGGCGATCCGCCAGCTCTACACCGACCTCGGCCCCAAGCGCTGCATGTTCCTGCACCTCACCCTCGTCCCCTACGTGGGTCATGCGGGTGAGTTGAAGACCAAGCCGACCCAGCACTCGATCAATGAGCTGCGGCGCATCGGCATCCAGCCACACGCGGTCATCTGCCGCTCCGAGGGTGGGCTCGACCGCGAGATCCGTCGCAAGATCGCGCTCTTCGGCTCGGTCCGCGAGGAGGCGGTGATCAGCGCCCGCGATGTCGACAACGTCTACAAGGTGCCGCTCGTCTTCCGGGCCGAGGGTATGGACGATCTCGTCCTCGACCACTTCGAGATCGACGCTCCTGCCCCCGACCTCAAGGACTGGGAGGAGCTCTGCCGGCGCGCAGACTCTGCCGAGAGCACCATCCGGATTGCCCTCGTCGGCAAGTACGTACAGCTCGAGGACGCCTACAAGTCGGTCATCGAGGCGCTCAAGCACGGTGGCTATTACCACGGAGTCAACGTCGAGGTGGATCTGGTCAGCTCCGAGGAGGTGGATCAGGACGTGCTCGAGGCGGCCGACGGCGTGCTGATCCCCGGTGGTTTCGGCGAGCGCGGCATCGAGGGCAAAGTGGCGGCCTGTCGCTTCGCTCGCGAGGGGGACGTACCGTTCCTGGGTATCTGCCTCGGGATGCAAATGGCTGTCGTGGACTACGCGCGGCACGTCGCCGGGATGGACGGCGCCAACTCAGCCGAGTTCGATCCCGAGACGCCCTTTCCGGTCGTCGATCTGCTCCCCGAGCAGAAGGAGGTCTCCGACCTCGGCGGCACGATGCGACTGGGCGCCGATCCGGTCAAGTTGCACGAGGGCACCAGGGCCAGGGAGATCTTCGGCGGCGAAGCCGTCATCTACAAGCGCCACAGGCATCGCTACGAGGTCAACAACATGCTGCGCCGACGGCTCGAGGACGACGGTCTGGTGATCAGCGGTACCTCGCCCGACGAGCGCCTGGTCGAGATCGTCGAGCTTCCCGAGCATCCCTTCTTCCTCGCCTCGCAGTTCCACCCGGAGTTCAACTCACGGCCCACGGATCCCGAGCCGCTCTTCCGCGAGTTCATCGGCGCCGCCACGAGGCACGCCGGTGCCCGCCCGGCGCAGCAAGCGGCAGAGCCGGGCGCTGGAGACCCCGCTGATCCAGTCGCTGACGGCGCCGAGATCAGCGTCCGCCGCAGCTCCTGACGACGCCTCCGCGCCGGTCGTGAAATGCGTCGCCGCAGCCGAGCGCATAGCCTCCGCGCTGGGATGAGTGCATGAGCGACCAGAGGATGTTCGAGCGCTTCGTGCGCCACTGCGAGATTCCGAGCATCACCGGGGATGAGCGGGCGATAACCGATGCCGTGGCCGCCGAGCTGCGCTCGATGGGACTCGAGGCCAGCGAGGACCACAGCGCCGGTCCGGCGCGGGCGGGCGCGGGCAACCTGCTCGCCCGCATCGAGGGAGAGCGCGAGGGCTACCTGATGTTCTGCGCGCACCTCGACACGGTGCCTCACACCGAGCCGATCGAGGTGCTCGACGACGGCGGGGTCTTCCGGAGCAAGGGAGAGACGATCCTCGGCGCCGACAACAAGGCCGCGGTCACGGTGATCATGGAGCTCGCCGCGCGGGCGCTGGAGCGGGGCAAGCCGCCGATCGGGATCGAGCTGCTGTTCACCGTCGCCGAGGAGCAGGGTCTGCGCGGCGCCCACGCCTTCGATGTTGCTGAGCTCCGGGCCGAGCTTGGCTATGTACTCGACCACGCCACCCCGATCGGCGAGCTGATCATCGCCGCACCCACCTACAAGAAGCTCGTCGCCGACTTCACCGGAGTCGAGGCCCACGCCGGTCTGCGTCCCGAGGCCGGCCGCAGCGCGATCGCCGCAGCCTCAGCCGCGATCGCGGGTATGGAGCTGGGACGGCTCGACGAGGAGACGACCGCCAACGTGGGTGTGATCACCGGCGGCACCGCCCCCAATGTGGTTGCCGGAAGCTGCCGGGTCGAGGCCGAGGCGCGCAGTGTCGAGCTGGGCCGTGCCGAGCAGGTGTTGGCCTCGATGATCGACGCCTGTCAGTGGGCCGCCGGCGAGCACAACTGCGATGTGGACATCGAGATCGATGAGCTGTTCCGCGGCTACCGGGTCAAGCCCGCTTCCGCCTCGCTCGATGTCGCGCGATCGGCGCTCGAGCGCTGCGGGATCGAGCCGCGCGAGGTCAGCACCGGTGGCGGCAGCGACGCGAACGCATTCCGCGCCCGTGGCTTCGATGCGCTGCTGCTGGCCAACGGCACGCTCGCCAACCACACGCCTGAGGAGTCGGTGACGGCTGACGGCCTCACCTTGATGCTCGAGGTCTGCGAGGCCGCGGTCGCGGAGGCGGCCTCCAGGTGAGAGGGCCGGGGGCGCCGAGGTGCTGAAGCTGCGCCGTGGCGTTGTCGCGGAGTCCGACCCACTCGTGGTCGAGGTCGGGACGGGGCGGGGAACGGAGCGGCGCCGCGCCTGGGCCGATCCGGATCTGGTGGGTTCCTGCGAGCCCGGCGATGAGGTGGTCGTCAACGTTGCGGCCCTGGACCTCGGGCTCGGCTCCGGAGGCTTCGACATCGTGCACGTCAACCTGACGCGCGGGCTCGGGGGCGGCGAGACCGCCGAGGGCATCCACGTGATGAAGCTCAACTACAGCTCGCTGCAACACGCGGTGGACGGGGTCGAGGAGCCGGCCGACGCACCTGCTCAAGCCGTGCGGGCGATCCCGGTGCTCGTGCTGCCGCTCCACGGTCATCTGGCGCCGGCCGCCTGGGCCTTCGCCCGGGCAGCCGCCGAGCAGCGCGCCACGAGTCCGGCGAGCCCCTCCGTCGGTTACGTACAGACGCCCGGCGCCGCGCTGCCCGGGAGCTTCTCCCGTGACGTGCGGACGCTGCGCGAGAGCGGGTTGCTCTGCGGACATGTGACCGCTGGATCCACCTATGGCGGGGAGTACGAGGCGATCAGCGTCACCGGCGCGCTCCATGCCGCGGCGGGCTCGCTGGGCTGGGACGCGGTCATCGCGGGCCCCGGCCCGGGGATCATCGGCTCGGCATCGCGCTACGGGCATGGCGGCATGGCGGCGCTGGACTCGGCCCATGCGGCGCTTGCGCTCGAGTTGCCAACGCTGATCTCGCCTCGGCTCTCCAGCGGCGATCCGCGACCGCGCCACCGTGGTCTCAGCCATCACACCGAGACGGTGCTCGACCTTCTCCTGGCGCCGGTCGATGTGGCGCTCCCGGGTGAGAGAGGCGACGGGAGCGACCCCGTCTCCGCCGAGGGACGCGGCGAGCTGGCCCGGGCCTGTGCTGAGGCGGGGCATCGCCTGCTGCCGGGCATCGCCGACCTGGCGGGCTACCGCGATGCAGGACTGCCGCGATCCAGCATGGGCCGCCACATCGATGAGGATCCAGCCTTCTTCGCTGCACCGCTCGCGGCAGGCTCCGCGCTTGCCGGGTTGGTCGGGGGCGACTGAAAGCACCTTTAGACATCTCGAAGCCCAACGGTCCTGCGCACGCGCCGTTGCACGGGCAGGGAGAACTACCGCGGAGGGGAAACAGCGGGCGTGAGCAAACCCGCCGAGACCACCGACGCCGTCCCCGGGGTCGGTGCCCGCTTCGAGTCCCTGTTGCTCGATTTCCTCGCCTACCTCGAGTTCGAGCGCGGCCTGGCCCGCAACACGCTCTCCGCCTATCGGACCGATCTCCTGCAGTACGGGACATTCCTCGCGCAGCGGGAACTGGATGCCGCCGATGTGAGGCAGGCCGATCTCTCCGACTTCCTCGCCGACCTCGCCCGCGGCGATGGCAACGGCCGCCCCCCGGCATCGCCGGCCACGCTGAACCGCAAGACAGCCTGCCTGCGCTCCTTCTACCGGCACCTGCGTCGCGCGGAGCTGATCGACGTGGACCCGACCGCCGAGCTTCGCCCCCCGCGCAAGAGCAAGGCCTTGCCCAAGGTCCTCGGATACAGCGAGGTCAAGCACCTGCTCGAGGGCGTCGCCGGCGCTGAGCCCGCAGCGCTGCGCGATCGGGCGATTCTCGAGGTGATGTACGGCTGCGGCCTGCGTGCGTCGGAGACCGTCGGCCTCGAGCTCTCGAACATCGATGTCGAGGCCGGCTACCTCCGCGCCTTCGGCAAGGGGTCCAAGGAGCGCATCGTGCCGCTCGGCCGCGAGGCCGCTTTCGCGGTCCAGCGCTACCTGCGCGACGGACGGCCCACGATCGCCTCCGACCGTGAGGAGCGGGCCCTGTTCCTCAACCAGCGGGGCGGCGCGCTGACCCGCCAGGGGCTCTACAAGATCATCCAGGGCCACGCCCGAACTGCGGGGCTCGGCGAGAAGATGAGCCCGCACACGCTGCGGCACAGCTTTGCGACACATCTGCTCTCGGGTGGTTGCGACCTGCGCTCGGTCCAGGAGATGCTCGGCCACGCCGACGTCGCAACGACCCAGATCTATACCCATCTGACCTCCGGACAGATCAAAGAGGTCTACTTCGAGGCCCACCCGCGCGCTCGCGTGGATCAGGCTGTCGCCTGAGCGACCTGCGCCGGCCTGCTAGAAGGGCTGGTTCGTGCCCGAGCTTCCCGAAGTCGAGACCGTCTGCAGACAGCTGCGACCCGAGGTGGTCGGCCGCACGATCGAGGCGGTCGAGATCCTCGACCGGCGCTGGAGCAGGCCGCGCCCGGCGGCGGAACTGGAGCGTGCTCTCGTCGGCCGGAGGATCGAAGCCGTCGAGCGCCGGGGCAAGTACATCCTCGTTGTCCTCGACGACGACTCGACCCTCGTCATGCACCTGCGAATGACCGGCAATCTGATCATCGGCGAGCGGCACCCCGGAGGGGAGCGGCTCTACGACACTGGCGATGAGGACCGGCACCTGCGGGCCGAGCTGGCGCTTGACGACGGCCGCGCGCTGCGCTTCACCGACCCCCGGCGTTTCGGCCATGGTGAGCTGCTGAGCGCCGGCGAGCTTGACGGCTACTTCGCGGAGCGCCTCGGGGTCGAGCCCCTCGACGGCGAACTTACACCTGGGCTGATCGGCCGGCTCGCCGCGGGCCGCACCGCTCCCTTGAAGTCCTTTCTGCTCGATCAGAGGCGGATAGCGGGGATCGGGAACATCTATGCCGACGAGGCCCTGCATCGGGCCGCGCTGCACCCGCTCTCGCCGGCGGGATCGATGCGGCTTGAGCACTGGGAGGAGTTGCGCGATGGGATCGTCGAGGCACTCGAGCTCGGGATCCGCAACGGTGGCTCCTCGATCGACGACTACCGGGATGCGCGCGGAGAGTCGGGCAGCATGCAGGACGAATTCCTCGTCCACACCCGCGAGGGCGAGGACTGCCCGCGCTGCGGCGAGCGGATCGCCCGGATCGTCGTCAGCGGCCGCTCGACCTACTTCTGTGCTGCCTGTCAGACGCGCTTGCGCAAGAAGCGCAAGCGCAAGACGTCCGAGGCGAGGCACCGGTGAGCACCGAGCCGATTCCGCCGCCTGAGGGCTTCTCGATCGGGCACTGGACCGATTCCGTCGCCGAGACCGGCTGCACGGTGATCCTGCCTCCCCCGGGGACTGCCTGTGGGGTGGACGTCCGCGGCGGCGGTCCCGGCTCGCGCGAGACCGAGGTGATCGGTCCCCTGACCAACGCCCAGGAGGCGACCGCTGTCCTGCTTACCGGCGGCAGCGCCTTCGGCCTCGCGGCCGCGGACGGGGTGGTTCGCTGGTGTGAGGAGCACGGCCGGGGCTACGAGACCCCCGGTGGTCGCGTGCCACTCGTTCCCGCCGCGGTGATCTACGACCTGATCGCCGGCGACGGCAGCGTTCGCCCGGGCCCCGAGCAGGGCTACGCGGCCTGCGAGGCGGCGACCGAGGGAGTCCCGGAGCGAGGGCCCCTGGGGGCCGGCACGGGGGCTGCTGCGGCCAAGGCGTTCGGCCGCGAGCACGCGACCCGCGCAGGGATCGGTTACGCGGCGGGTTGCCTCGGCAGCGGCGAGACGGTCGCGGCGATTGCGGTCGTCAACCCGACCGGCGACATCTTCGAGGAGGACGGCACTCCGCTGGCGGTTCCCCGGGTCGGGGACGGGGAAGTGACACGCAGCCGGGATCTGATCGCCGGGGCTCTGGGTCCGCCGGAGTGGACGGCCCGCGAGCCCCGCGAAAGCACGACGCTGGTCTGTCTGATGACCGACGCGGCGCTGGACAAGGTGGCGGCGAACAGGGTCGCCCGCATGGCCTCGGCGGGGATTGCGCGCGCGGTTGATCCGGTCTACACCCCCTTCGACGGCGACATCGTCTTCTGCCTCGCCTCAGGGGGCAGGGCCAACGAATCCTGGCCGGTGATGGCGACAGGGACACTCGCAGCGACCTTGACTGCGACGGCGGTCCGCGACGGCGTGCGCTCGGTCAGTCCGCCCGCCTGATCGGCGTCCGCGGGCTGCATCATCATTGTTCGGTGCCCGGCAGCCTGAAGACAGAGGCGATCGTGCTCCGCAGCATCCGCTACGGGGAGGCCGACCGCATCCTCCATCTCTACAGCCCCGATCGCGGCCGGATCGGCGCGATCGCAAAGGGATCCCGGAAGCCACGCTCCCGCTTCGGTGGCCGGCTGGAGCCGTTCTTCCGGCTCGATCTGATGCTGCACGAGGGCCGCGGCGAGCTGCTCACCGTTACCGGTGCCTCGACCCTGGACGGCTATCCGTGGTTGCGTGGAAACGGTCCCGCGATCGGTGCCGCGGCCCGGGGCTGCGATGCCGTGTTGCGCCTGCTCGACTCCAATGAACCCAACCGGGCCGCCTACAACCTACTGGGTCGCTACCTCGGCATGCTCGACGCGGAGGCGGCGCCGGCGACTGCGGCCACGGATCAACCACCGGGTACGACCGCCGGCGCGGCGGCGGCGGCCAGCCGGACCGCGAGCCTCGCCTTCCGGCTGAAGCTCGCGCTCGCGGCCGGATTCAGCCCGGAGCTCGGTTCCTGCGCCCGCTGTGGGGAGGTGGACGGCATCACGGCCTTCTCCGGAGCCGCCGGCGGGATCGTCTGCGCCGCCTGCGAGGGGGGCGGCTTTCCGCTGACCAGCAAGGCGCATGCGTTCATGGTTGCGGCGACCCGCAAGCCGCTCGCGGAGCTGCCCGATGCCGATGATGCCACGCTCCGGCAGGCGGAGCGCGCGATCGGGGACGTGCTCGCCCATCACGCCCAGGTTCACCTGCGGCCTGCAGCCTGACGTCCCGCGCAGCCGAGGCTTGCCAGCCCGACTAGCTTTTATCGTGTGGAGGCACCTGTGAGCATCGACCTGGAGACCCGCACGCGGGCCTGGGAAGCCGAGTATCTGTG
The DNA here is from genome assembly GCA_038206985.1 of Solirubrobacterales bacterium. Taxonomy (GTDB): domain Bacteria; phylum Actinomycetota; class Thermoleophilia; order Solirubrobacterales; family 70-9; genus CAXMST01. The sequence goes on along the minus strand of JBBRAH010000012.1, from coordinate 48,993 downwards.
GGAGTACGCGACCCACTCCTACCCGGCGGAGCGGCGTGAACCCGAGCCCGACAGCCCCGTGCGCACGCCGTTCCAGCGCGATCGCGATCGGATCGCCCACTCCAAGGCCTTTCGCCGGCTCAAGCACAAGACGCAGGTGTTCATCGCTCCCGAGGGCGACCACTACCGCACACGGCTGACCCACACGCTCGAGACCTGCTTCATCGCCCGCACCGTCGCGCGGGCCCTGGGCCTGAACGAGGATCTGACCGAGGCGATCGGCCTCGGCCACGACCTCGGCCACCCACCGTTCGGGCACATCGGTGAGGAGGCGCTTGACGAAGCCCTGCGTGCCCGCGGCGGCAGCGGCTTCCACCACAACGAGCACTCCCTGCGGATCGTTGATCAGCTCGCCCGCGGCGGTAAGGGACTCAACCTCTGCGAGGTGGTGCGCGACGGGATCCTCAACCACACCGGCTCCAGCAAGCCGGCGAGCCTCGAGGGCCGTGTCGTGCGGCTGGTGGACCGGGTCGCCTACATCAACCACGACATCGACGACGCCGTGCGGGCCGGGATCATCACGGAGGAGGACCTTCCCGGCGCCGAGATCGGCCTGCTCGGCCCGACCGGCTCGGCCCGCATCGACCGACTGGTCCGCGACATCGTGAGCTGCTCCCGCGAGGCGGGCGACATCGTCCAGAGCCGCGAGCTGGGCGGCGCGATGCTGCGCCTGCGCAAGTTCATGTTCGACAACGTCTACCTTGGCGACGACGCCCGCTCCGAGCATTCGCGGGTGCACCGCACGCTCGTTGCGCTGGTCGATCATTACCTGGCCAACCCCGATGAGATCCCCGGCTCGGTCGGGGCGGGCGAGGGGGAGGGCGAGTTGCAGCGCGTCGCCGACTATGTAGCGGGGATGACCGACCGCTTCTGCATCGCCACGTTCCGCCGGATCGCGCTCCCGGAGGAGTCACGGCTGTGAGCCTGTTCACCCCCGAGACCGTCGAGCGTGTGCGCGACAGCGCCGACATCGTCGAGATCGTCTCCGCCTACACGGACCTGCGCCGCCAGGGTGAGCGCCATGTCGGTCTCTGTCCCTTCCACGACGAGCGCACGCCGTCGTTCTCGGTCAAGCCGGCGGAGGGCTTCTACTACTGCTTCGGCTGCGAGGCCGGCGGCGACACGATCCGCTTCGTCCAGGAGAAGGAGGGACTTTCGTTCCCGGATGCGGTCGAGGCGCTGGCCGAACGCTACGGCGTCGAGATCGAGCGCGAGAAGGAGGATCCCGAGGCCGAGGAGCGGCGTAGGCGCCGCGGCCGCCTCAGCGAGTGCCTGGAGCGTGCCGCCGCCTATTACGAGGCCTACCTGTGGGAATCGGAGAAGGCCGGCAAGCAGCGTGGGTACCTCGCCGAGCGCGGCCTGGGGGAGGAGGTCCTGCGGGCCTTCGGCGTCGGCTTCGCCCCGAGTCCCTGGGACTCGATCCTGCTACGCGGTCAGCGCGCCGGCTACTCGATCGATGAGCTGCAGGCTGTGGGCCTGGTGCAGCGTTCCCAGAAGGGCGGCCACTACGACGCCTTCCGGGCGCGGATCACCTTCCCGGTTCGCGATGTCCGCGGCCGTACCGTCGGCTTCGGCGCCCGGGCGACCAGGGCGGACCAGAAGCCCAAGTACAAGAACTCCTCCGAGGGTGAGCTCTATCACAAGAGCCGCACGCTGTACGGGATCGACCGCGCGCGCAAGCCGATCGCCCAGTCGGGCAGGGCCGTCGTCGTCGAGGGCTACACGGACGTGCTGGCCCTGCACCAGGCCGGGATCGAGGAGACCGTGGCCGTGATGGGCACGGCGATCACGGCGGATCAGCTCAAGCTGCTCGGCGGCTACGCGGAGGAGGTCGTCCTCGCGCTTGATGCCGACCGCGCCGGCCGCGAGGCGATGCTGCGGGCGCAGCGGGTGGCGGGCAGCGGCAAGCTGCGCCTGCTGGTCGTCGCGATGCCCGAGGGCGAGGATCCCGCCGAGCTGCTCGCGGCCGAGGGTGGCGAGGCCCGCTTCGGAGGTCTGCTCGCCGACGCAGTGGACCTCTCGGTCTTCCATGCCCGGGCGATCCTCGCCGCCGCTGATCTGTCCTCGCCGGGAGGGCGCGACCGTGCCCTCGATGAGGTGGTCCCGGTGCTCGCGGGGATGGGGGAGACGATCACCCGCCAGGAGCTGGTCGGTGAGCTGGCCGACCGGCTCGACACCGAGCCGGCCCTGATCCGGCGCCGGGTGAGCGAGGCGCCGCGGCCGAGAGCCGAGCCGCGGACCGTGCAGCGGGCCCGGGCCGAACAGCATCAGCAGGATGAGGAGCCGGATTTCTCAGCGGGCGACCCCGCTCCTGAGGGCGGCGCTGCGCCGGGCGCCGAGGCGCCACGGAGGCGTGGGCTCACCCCCGAGGAGCGGCGCGAGCACGCCTTCCTGGCGATGTGCATCGCCTCCGGCGAGCGCGGTGCCACCTATCTGGCCCGGCTGAGCCCCGAGCATCTGGCGAGCCCGGGCGCCCGCCTGGCGCTTCCGTGGCTGCTCGAACACATCGCGGACCCGCTCGAGGGGTTGCCGCGCGAGGAGGAGGAACTGCACGCCGAGATCACCCGCCTCACGCAGATCGCCGAGAACGAGCCCAACGAGGACCAAGCGCTCGAGATGACCTGGCTGATGCTCGAGCGGGCGCGCCTGGACCGCGAGATCGCCCGTCTGCGACGCGAGGGCACCGGTGAGGCGAGCCGCATGGTGGACCTACAGCGCGAGCGGGCCAAGGTCGCCGACGCGGTCGCCACCCGCAGTGGCTGAGCGGCGGCTGTGACGGGTGGCCGACCGCCCGGCTAAAGTGCCGGGCCGCGCCGCGCTCTGTTCAGGGTCGGCGAATTCCCGGTCCGGGGTAGCTCAATGGCAGAGCATCGCACTGTTAATGCGAGGGTTGTGGGTTCGAGTCCCACCCCCGGAGCTCACCACTCCCGGGTCGGAGCAGCTCGGCGGCTCAGGCGAGCAGCCGCTCGATCTCCTCGCACATCCGTGTCTCGGGTGTTCCCGGGGGACTCGCCGTCGCGATTTCCGTGGCCCGGGCCGCGTAGGCCGGCTCATCGAGCAGCTCCTTCGCACACCAGCGGAGACTTGCCGGGGCTCGTAGGCGGTTCGGCAACATCAGGCCGGCGCCGGTCCATTGCACGCGGACCCCGTTCTCGGCCATGTCGCCGATCGCGGGGGAGACCAGTACCGGCTTCCTTGCGCCGATTGCCCGGCAGACGGTGCCGTGACCACCGTGGCAGACGACCAGGTCGGCGGCCGCCATCGCCTGGGTGTAGGAGAGCCAGCCGACCAGTGACCCATTCGCCGGGGCCTTGATCGGTCGCCTTGGGAAGTGCCCGTTGCTGGTGGCCAGCACGCGCACCGGCCGGCCGGCGAAGGCCGCGAAGCAGTCTCTGATCAGCTCGCACTCGGGGTCGTGCGCGGTACTGGACGCGACGAGGATCAGGGGGTCCTCTCCGGCCGGCAGGTCGATATCGGGGTGGGGGATCTCGAAGCTCAGCGGCCCGCAGACCTTCACGGATGCGGGCCATTCGCGCGGGTACTCCAGGTCCGGGTAGGTGGAGACGAGCGCGAGTCGCTCGCTGATCCCGCCGTGGAAGTGCTCCTGTGACGGAAGCCCGAGCACGTCGCGCACCGTGTTGAGCTCCTTCCGCCCCTGGCGAAGGCCGGTCTCCAGAATCGGCAGCGCCGCCTTCCACAGCGAGCGCCCGAGGCCGGTCCGCGGCGGCATCATCCCGAAGCCGAAGAACGGCATCGCCGGCTGGTGGACGGGGTAGAGGTGGGGGATCAACGTGGCCGTTGGGCAGCCGTTGAGCTCCGCGGCCAGCGCCGGCGCCGCGGTGAGGATGTCGCTGACGACCAGTTCGGGCTGGAAGTCGTCGAACAGCGGCTGCAGGGCGGTCGCCGCCTCGGCCGGCCCCGCCCCGCTACCCGGTGGCGGTGGCGGGAACACCTTGTATTGCTCGGCCGCCTGAAAGCGGATGCCTTCACCCTCGACAGCCTCGCGCCAGCGCTCCCAGGTCTCGACCGCGACGCCGTGACCACGATCGTGCAGGGCCCGCGCCAGCGCGATGGCGGGGAACGCGTGGCCGGCATCGCCGAACGCCGCGAGGAGGATCCGGGAGCCGGTCATGCCCGCCCCGCGGCCGGGATCCCGTGCCCGTCGGCCCCCATCGGGGTCTTCCTTCCCCTGCAATATTCCTCCCGCGGCGCGGGCTTCCACACCCGGCCCGGGCGCTGCGCTCCATGCTTTCGGCCATGAACTTCAACCGAGGACACCGCCGCCCCGCCGAGCGCCTGCGCTCGGCCGTGGACGCCCTGCCGAGGCACAGCCGCGAAGCAATGCTCCGTGGGCTCGACGCCGGACCGATCATCGCGGGGGCCTACTCCGACTCGAACACGGGCGGCATCTGCCCGATGCTGGCCGCGCATCGCAACGGAGGTCGCACCGATCTCGCCAGCTTCGCCCGCTCCTGGGATTGCTACACCGGTGCCCGCAAGGCGCGTCTGGCGACGAAGCGCGAGATCCGCACCCTGCGCAGCTACCTCGAGCTCAGCCTGATCGATCCCGCGGTGGGCAGCGAATCCATGGTTCAGGCCGCCTCGCGGATCCGCAGCGAGCGCTCCGAGCACCGGGCCTCGGGCATCGTCGCCGACACCATCGAGGCGAGTCGCGAGCGGGGCTCCGCACCGGCCGAGCGCAAGCCCACCGGCGAGCGTGATCGCAGCAGTGAGCTGGCCGGGCGTGAGTTCTGGTCCTGGATCAGGCCCACCCGCCGTTACGACACCTGGCGCCGCCGCGTGGCCGCCGCCTCCGGGCAGCACTCCGAGCAGGCCGCCGCGACGCTGCTCGATCGCACCGAGGCAGTCGAGCGCGAGAGCGCCGGCGTCTGAGCCCTCCCGGCTCAGGTTGAGAACGCGGACGGGTCGCCCGGCCGCGTGTAGACGATCTCGGGGATCAGGCAGTTCGGCGACGTGCGCAGCAGCAGCCGTACGGTCTCCGCCAGGTCCTCGGGCTGAATCATGTCCTTGGGCTCTACCTGCTCGCGGATCCATTCGGTCATCGGAGTGTCAACGAAGCCGGGGCAGAGCGCCGTGCACTGGATCCCGTCAGAGCCGACCTCCATCTGCGTGGCCTGGCTGAGCCCGATCACGCCGGCCTTGGTGGCCGAGTAGACCGCGAGCCAGCCCTGCCCGGACTTGCCGGCGATCGAGGCGGTGTTCACGATCAGCGCCTTGTCGTGCTCGGCGCCCGCCTTCTTCAGCAGCGGCATCGCCTCCCGGATGGCGATCACGTAGCTACGCAGGTTGACGTTGAGCTGCATGTCGAGCGCCTTGGTCGCGATATCAGCGAGCGCGCCGCCGATACCGACGCCGGCGTTGTTGACGAGCACGTCGAGCCGTCCGCAGCGCTCCTCGTGGGCGGCGATGAGCGATTTGATCTGCTCCTCGTCGGAGACATCCGCAGCCACCGCCTCGACATCGAGGCCTTCCTCCTTGAGGACGGCGACCGCTGCTTCGAGCTTGTCGGGGCGACGCGCGGAGAGGGTGAGGGCGTAGCCGTCCTCACCCAGGGCACGAGCGATCGCGAGCCCGATACCGCTCGATCCACCCGTGATGATTGCTGCTCGATCTGCCAAGTCTCTTTCCTCCTGTTGACGGGGCGGGGGAGTCTCTACCGCCTGCCCGTGGAATCTATCTGCCGGGCTTTAGGGCCGCTTAGTCCACCTCTCTACCATGAATGGCCATGAGGTTTAAGGCAGGAACTCCCACGCGGCTGCTCGCTGCTGCAGCCGCTCTGGCCGCCCTGACGGGCCTCGGCTGTGGCTCCTCCAGCGACGACGGTCCCACGATGACCGAGGCAGCGGCGCCCAGCGCCAAGGATTTCCCGGCCGTCAACAGCCGGACACTCGAGGAGCTCGCAGGACAGGAGGCGACCGAAGGCGATCTGGTCGTATCTCCGGCCGGCCAGGTCTTCCGCGAGGGCGAGAACCGGGTCGGCTTCGGAGTCTTCTCCATCGACCGCAAGCCGATCCTCGATGCCGACGTCGCGCTGTACGTAGCGAAGCCCAACCAGCCCGCGCTCGGACCGTTCCCTGCAGCCGTCGAGCCGCTGAATGTCTCGGCCGCCTTCCAGTCGAAGGGCACTTCAACCGATCCCGACGCTGCCGAGGTCGTCTACGCCTCCGACGTCGATCTCGACAGCAAAGGCGAGTGGCGCATGCTCGCACTGATCCGCGAGGGCGACGAGTTCACCTACTCAGTCGCGCCAAGCGCGGTGGTAGGGCAATTCGACAACGTGCCGGCGGCCGGCGAGAAGGCACCTGTGATCAGCACTCCCACCGCCGAGGATGTCGGCGGAGACCTGACCAAGATCGACACTCGCCAGCCGCCCAGCACGCTGCACGACGTGGACTTCGAGGACGTAGTCGGCGAGAAGCCGGTGGTCCTGCTCTTCGCCACCCCCGCCCTCTGCCAGAGCCGGGTCTGTGGACCGGTTGTCGACATCACTGAGGAGGTCAAGGCGCAGCGCCCCGATGACGCCGCCTACATCATGATGGAGATCTACAAGGACAACGTCATCGGCGAGAACAGTCTGCGGCCCCAGGTCAAGGCCTACAGCCTGCCCTCAGAGCCCTGGCTTTTCGTCGTCAACACCGACGGCACGATCTCGACCGAGATCGAAGGCGCCTTCAGCGCCGGCGAACTAAACGCCGCGATCGACAAGGCAAGCTGAGGCTAGGTCGGGGTCTCCGCCGGCGCCGGTTCCGCGGAACCGGGCCACGAACCCTCAACGACGGGGTGCCCGACGCCCCCGCTTGCCCGCCGGCCGGGCGCCGCGCTTCTCGAGCTTTCGGCGGCCTGACTCGCCGGCGTTGACCGCCTTCACGCGACGTAGTTCGGGGACGAGCATGGCGTGAGCGCAGGGGCGATGCCAGTGGTGGTGGTCGGTGCCGCCTTCGCGCAGGACGTACTGGACGACCACGTGGGTCTCACCGATCTCGATGCCCCCGTGACAGCCGGGGCACGTGTAGAGCTTCTGGGAGATGCCGCGGATCAGCCAGGCCTCATCGCCCTCGGCGGTGAGGCCGAGCAGCGACTGGCGTCCGTCGGGCAGGTGGTCGTACATGTGCGCCGCCCATTGTCCACTGTGGACGAACTCGGAGCGATTCTCGCGTTCGGGCGCCTCAGCCTGTGTAATGGGTGCATGCAAAGCAGTGAGGTTCTCGACAACTACGTGGCCGGCCAGTGGGTCGGCGTCTCGGCCGAGGCGATCCCGGTCACCAATCCGGCCACCGGGGAGCAGCTGACCAGCGTGCCGCTCTCGGGCCGCACCGAACTCGACGCGGCCGTCGAGGCCGCGCGGGCCGCCCTGCCCGAGTGGCGCGCGGTGAACGTGATCGAGCGGGCCCGGCGCCTGTTCGCCCTCCGTAACGGGCTCGACGCCCGGCGCGAGGAACTCGCCCAGGCGGCGACCGCCGAGATGGGCAAGACGATCGCCGACGCGCGGGCCGAGGTCGCGCGGATGATCGAGATGGTCGAGTGCGCCTGCGCGATCCCGACCACGATGCAGGGCCGGGTCATCGAGGACGTCTCGCGCGGTGTGGACTGCGAGACGGTGCGCCAGCCGGTCGGTGTCTGCGCCGCAATTGCCCCGTTCAACTTCCCGGCGATGGTTCCCTTCTGGTTCCTGCCGTTCGCGATCGGTTGCGGCAACGCCTTCATCCTCAAGCCCTCCGAGCAGGTTCCGATGACTCAGCACATCGCCTTCGAGGTGCTTGACGAGATCGGGCTGCCCCCGGGCGTCGTCAACCTCGTCAACGGAGGGCGGGAGATCGTCGAGTCAATCCTCGAGCATCCGGGCATCGACTCGGTCAGCTTCGTCGGCTCGGCTCCCGTGGCCCGGATCGTCTACGAGGGTGCGGCGAGGACCGGCAAGCGGGTCCAGGCCCTCGGCGGCGCCAAGAACCACATGGTCATCATGCCCGACGCTGTCGTGCCCAAGACCGTCGACGGCATCATCGGCTCCGCCTTCGGGGCCGCGGGCCAGCGCTGCATGGCGGGCTCGGTGCTCGTCACCGTCGGCGAGGCCGCCGAGCGACTGCTCCCGACGCTGGCGGAGCGCACGAAGGCGCTGAGCGTCGGCGACCCGAGCGACGAATCCGTCGACGTCGGACCGGTCGTCTCGGCCGCAGCCCGCGAGCGCATCCTCACCGCGATCGCACAGGCGGAATCCGACGGCGCCGAACTGCTCGTCGATGGTCGCGAGGCGACGGGTGCCGAGGCGAGCGAGGAGGGGGGCGGCAACTTCGTCGGCCCCACGATCCTCGGTTCGGTGACCACCGAGATGGCCGCCGCCCGTGAGGAGATCTTCGGACCCGTGCTATCGGTGATCGAGGTGGACACGCTCGAGGAGGCGATCGCCACCGTCAACGAGAGCGCCTTCGGCAACGGCGTCTCGATCTTCACGGAGTCGGGGGCCGCCGCGCGGCGCTTCCGCCACGACGTCGAAGCCGGCATGGTCGGCGTCAACATCGGCGTCGCTGCGCCCGTGGCCTTTTTCCCGTTCAGTGGCTGGAAGGACTCCTTCCTCGGTGACCTCCACGCCCACGGCCCCGACGCCATCGACTTCTTCACCCGCAAGAAGACCGTGACCAGTCGCTACTTCAGCGACGGCCGGACGAGCGGCGCCTACTTCGTCGAGAAGTAGCGCCTCGGGGGCAGCGGCCGGGGAACAACCCGCCGACCAGATCCGCATACTCCCGCCACCGGGCCGGTAGCTCAGTTGGTTAGAGCAGCGGACTCATAATCCGTAGGTCCCTGGTTCGAGTCCAGGCCGGCCCATCCCGAATCAGCTTGATCAAGCGAATCTGCCTCGTCTGGATCGCCGTCAACGGATGTCGGCGGCGGCGAGGATCCGCAACCCCACCAGGTGAGGATCGTGGTCAACATCGAGGGGGACGACGCGAAGCGCCTCGAGCGGATCGCGAACGAACGCCACCAGGATGCCGACCAGGTCGTTGCGGATCTCGTGCGCAACGCGTAGCCGCCTTCGCCTACCGCAAGTCGGCCAAACTTCAAGGTGCTCGGCCCCACCGCCGCGCTGGAACGGCAAGGTCGAGTTGGCGAATCCGAAGCGAACCTGGCCAAGGCGATTTCCGAGGAGCAGGCAAATGAGTGAACGGTTGGCGGATGAGTGATGCTCTTCGTGGTGTTTCGCGCTCGCACACACAGTCGCTTCACTGCGAATAGCCGACCGTATAGGTCAGTAGAACGCGTCAGAGTTCGCCGGTCAGCCCGTTTCTGGCCGCCGAAAGCCGGTCGTCCGCGACCACGGGCACCTGGCGCTTTCGCCTAGGTCCCTGGTTCGAGTCCAGGCCGGCCCATCCCCAAAGCCCCTGGCCAAGCGAGACCGCCTCGCTCAGGCGACGTCCAAGTCGTGCCGCATCTTCTCGAGACCGAGCCGCATCCTGCCCTTGACCGTGCCGGGCGGCAGGTCGAGCTCGGCCGCGATCTCGGTGTGGCTCAGCTCACCGAAGTAGGCCAGCGAGATGACAGCGGCCTGAGCCTCCGGGAGCCGATCGAGCACCTCCTCCAGCTCGCCGTGGGTCTCCCGCTGAGCGACGTTTTCGTGAGGCGTTGCCGCAGTGCTGTCAATGACCTCGTGCTCCAGCGAGCTTGTCTGGGGCCGGGCCGCCGAAGCGCTCATGCGGACGCCGTCGACGGCGCGGTTGCGAACGGTACGCATCGCCCAGGCGCGACACGACGAACCCGGGCGGGGGTTGTATGTCGCTCGGCCTCTCCAAATCGACACAAAGCCTTCCTGAACTGCGTCTTCGGCGAGACCCCGATTATGGCTGACGGACATCGCGACGGCAAGGGCTTGCGATGCGTAGCGAGCGTAGATCTCGGCAAACGCCTCGGTATCGTTGCGTTGGACCCGCTGCATCAGGGCGTCGTCGGTCTCCCGCTTGTTAAGGGGCAGCGCGGCGGTCACGGTCCTCGCCCTGATACCTCACGCGGCTCCAGGAGACCATCACGCGGCTCCAGAAAAAACACCTCGCTGGCAACCCCCGGCGACGTCTGGTTCGCACTCAGGAAGGCGGTGACACGGCGGTGAGTAAGCCGCTCGACGGCCGCCGTGAACTCGTCCTCCGCTCCGGTCTGAAAGGCGACGCGGCGGTCGATGACGCCGGCCGTGTCGCCGGCCGTGATCTCGTCCGCTTCCGCCGTCGAGAGGATGTCCTCGAGAACACAGACGACGACGTTGTCGTTGATATAGGTCGTCGCCGTTGTGCGGTCGTGGCCGTAGAACTCGGCATAGAGCTCGACCATTGATGCTGATATTGCATCGGTCAAAGCAACGTCTTCAAGCTGATTGCCGGCAGCGCCCATGAAATTTCAAGTACCCCAGGAGCGGTGCTTCAAACCGGACAGCACAGCAGCGCTTCGTCGGCCCAAGCCATCCAGTAGTCGGCCTGCGCCGCGGGGACGGGTTCGGCGCTTGCCAGAATCGAACGCTTGGACAGATCCGAGCAAGATCGTGAGCAGGAGCATCTCGCGCGGGAGAGGCGCCGCGAGGGGCGGATGCCGCCTCGACCGGCTCCCCCCAAGCGCGAACGCCGACGGCCGTCGCGCCGTGCCGGGGCGCTGCTCGGGATCGCGGCTGTGGTCGCGATCTGGATCGTCTCGGGGTTGGTGCTTCGCCTCGGGGCCTCGGGCGAGATCCTGCCCGGCACGAGCGTCGCCGGTGTCGATCTGGGTGGCCTCTCGCGCAACGACGCAACCGATCGGATCCGGGCAATGTCACCCGAGACGGTCACGCTCGCGGCGGAGTCGGGTGACTTCGAGGTCCGCGCGAAGCAGGCCGGCCTCGAGCTCGACCTCGAAGCAACCGTGGATCAGGCCTACGACGCGGGCCGGACCGGGCTCGGGGCGATCGTCGGCGGCCCGGCCGTGATGTTCGGCGAGCGCGAGACCGGTCTCGCCTACGAGGAGGTCCAGACCCGCAAGCTCCGCGCGACGATCGATCAGATTTCCGACGAGGTCGACCGCGAGCCGTTCAGCGGCGCCCTGTCAACGGATCCCAACACACTCGAGGTGACCACCAAGCAGCCCAAGGCCGGGGTCACCGTGGCGCGCAGCCAAGCCCGCGAGGTGCTGCTCGACGCCTTCGAGATCGACCGCGCGCAGGTCGAGCTGCCGGTCCGCCGCCGGCCCGCTCCCGACCCCGCCGAGGTGAGCGCGGTCAAGCGCGAGGCCGAGGTCTACCTGAGCGCTCCGCTGCGGATCGACACATTCGGCAGGCCGGTCAACTTCTCACCCGGGCGGATCGCGCGGATCCTGGCGATCGAGTCTGCCGCGGGCAAGGGCGAGCTGCGGCTTGGGGTCGAGCCGGGCAAGACCGACAACCTCGTCGCGAGCCTCGCCGAGCGCCGCGACCGGCAGCCGCGCGATGCCAGGCTCGACACCCCAGCCTCCCCGCCTGTGACTCTGTCGGAGCAAGGCGATCTCACCTGGAGCCCGAAGCCCGGCGCCGCGAAGGTGATCAAGGCCCGCTCGGGGCGACAGATCGTCCGCAGGAAGTCCGCCAGCAACGTTGCGCGGGCGGTGCGTAACGGCGAGCATCTCGCCCGCTTCCCGACCGAGAAGACCCAGCCGACGGTGCGCAGTGCTGACGCCAAGGGCGCTACCTCGCTGATCGGCACCTTCACCACGGCCTACAGCTGTTGTGAGCCGCGGGTAACGAACATCCAGCAGATGGCGGCCACGGTCGACGGGACCGTGATCAACCCCGGTGAGCAGTTCTCGCTCAACGGGATCGTCGGCGAGCGGACGATGGCCAAGGGCTACAAGGACGCGCCGACGATCGGCGAAGGCAACGAGCTGATCGACACGGTGGGCGGCGGCGTCTCGCAGTTCTCGACGACGGCCTACAACGCCGCCTACTTCGCCGGACTGCAGATCGACGCCCACACGCCGCACAGCTTCTACATCAGCCGCTATCCACCGGGTCGTGAGTCGACGCTGAGCTTCGGGTCGATCGACCTGCTGTGGACCAACGACACCGGCGCCCCGGTCGTGGTCCGCGCCTCCGCCGGCGATACCTCGGTCACGGTCAGCCTCTACGGTGACAGCGGTGGCCGCACGGTCAAGGCGGTGACCCAGAGCCGCTCCGACAACGGCAACGGCGGCTTCGACATCACCATCATGCGGGTCGTCAAAACCGGTGGCGGCAACCGCTCGACCGACTCCTTCACCACCTCCTACGGCACGCCGTCGGAGTAGGGCACCTACTCGGGCAGCGCATGATCGAAGGCGGAGGACCCAGCGCCGAGCTGGGGCCAGCCGGCCATCGGGGCCGGGCTGGGGCGACCGAGGTGGTAGCCCTGGGCGAGATCAACCTCCATCTCCGTAAGGATCTCAAGGGTCTCCGCGTCCTCGACCCCCTCAGCCACCGTCGTGATGCCGAAGTTCTTCGAGACCATGATGATCGACTCCACGACACGTCTGTCCGCCGGATCGCGGCGCAGGCCGCTGACGAACGACATGTCGATCTTGAGTTCGGTCACCGCGAGGTGCTTGAGGTAGGTGAACGAGCCATAGCCGGTACCGAAATCGTCGAGTGCCACGCCACAGCCGAGCGTCCTCAGCTGCTCGACCAGCGCTTGAGCGGCGCCGAGGTTCTCGACCGCTGCCGTCTCGGTGATCTCGAAAATGATGCTGTCGGCTCTCGTGCCCGTCCGCTTGAGCTCCTCCTGGACACGGTCGATAAAGCGCGGGTTCGAGAGGCTTCTGGCGGAGAGGTTGATCGCGACACGGGCACCCACCGCAAGCTCGGCGCCGCGCGCCAACGCCCACCGGTCGATATCTGCGATCAGCTCCGACCGCTCGGCATGGGGCAGGAATAGGCCGGGGCTGATCGTGCGCCCCTCGAACTGCATGCGCAGGAGCAGCTCGCAGTGATCCAGCTTCCCCGATCCGATGTGGACAACGGGCTGGGCCCAGAAGGAAAGGCGGTCGTGGGCGAGGGCCTCCTGGATCCTGCGTCGCCAGCGACGTCCCTCGGTGTCCTGACGATCCTGTTCCTCTCGCCGAAGCTGATCGGTCATGTCGTGGGCGCTGACCGCGAGACCAACGACGGCGCTCGTCTCGTCGCGGAGTGGGAAGACACGGAGCGAGACGTCCAGCTCCCGGCCGTCCTTCGTCTGTCGCCTGGTCGTGAACGCCATCGTGCGCCCGGCAGCGACCTCGTTATGCATCTGCTCCAGCTCCGACGATCTGTCGTCGGGGATGATCAGGTTCTCCAGCGACGCCCCAACTGCCTCCTCGGCCGAGTAGCCATAGAGCTGTTCGGCGCCCTGATTCCAGGCCGTAACGACCCCTTCCAGGTCCAATGAGACGATTGCGTCCGCGGATGAGCGAACGATCGCCGCGAGACTCTCAACCTCTGCCTGCTGACGTCGCCGCTTGCTGATGTCATGGCAGAACGCGGTGAACATCGGAGGGTCCTCCCGGATCCTCGTCACCGCAACCTCGAGCGGGAAGCGCCGTCCCTGGGCATCGATGCCGGTTACCTCGCGCCGGTGGTCGAGCACCGACGCGGGGTCGCCTGAGGCAGCAAGCCTGCCCACGTCGCTCTTGTGGCGGTCACTCCGCGCCGGCGGCACGATCAGCTCTGAGAGATCCCGGCCTATCGCCTCGGCGGCGGAGTACCCGAAGGACCGCTGTGCGGCATTGTTCCACTCGCGGATGATGCCGCCGGCATCGATCGTGACAACGCCGTCGAGCGCGGCATCAATCGAGGCACAGCGCAGCCTCTCAGCCTCTCGAGATTGCTCATCTGCCCGCCTGGTCCGGCGATTGAGCAGGAGGATCTCCGCAATCGCGGCCACCAACGTGATCGTGGCCAGCACGATCGTTACATCGCTGCGGGAGCTGAAGTGATCCCAGACGAGGATGGAGGTGGCGAGGAGCGCAGCGGTGCTCATCAGGATGGGAATCAGTTTCTCGCCGCTGATGCCGTTCCCGGCTGCGGGTGCGCCAGGTCGAGTCCATGCGGCAGTGGCGATCGCGACCGCCCCCAACGGACGGAAGGCTTCGAGTGCAGCGCCGGCCACCGGACCCTCGCTCGCGACCCACGCTGCGTTGACCACGTCGGCGAGCAGGAGCAAGACGGAGCCCGCGAGAATTGCGCCGAGGCCGGGATCGATCCGCCAGCGGCGGGCGGCCACGGCGATCAGCACGCTAAAGACCAGGACGACGTCCAGGAACGGGTAGGCGAACGCAACGGCGATGCTGGGATCCGCCACATCGGCGACGCCTCCGAATACGAGCCAGGACCAGGCTGAGGCCAGCCCGAGAAGCGTGACGGCCAGACCCAGGGAAAGCGGCTTGGAATCCCGCACCTTGCCTCCCATCAGGCGAACGGCGCCGATCAGTGCGGCGAAGGACGCCAGGAGACATCCGTCGGTGAGCGACGGATGTGGAATCGAGGGATCGTCACCGAGCGCGAGCTGCGAGTAGATACTGCCGACGCTCCAGAGGGTGAGGGCAACAGCGATCAGGCCCCAGGCGACGCGTTGGTCGGGAAGCAGGGTGGTCCGCAGCAGGACGAGTGCCGCCGAGGCGGTGATCAGCAGAGCGCCGGCCCAGCCTTCGGGACCCGCTACAGCCACCAACAGCGCGGCCACGCCGATCGCCACGAGCGCCGGTATCCCGAGTCGATCCCAGCGCGAGGCGCGGCCCCGTTCGGGCATTGCTGTCTGTCCCTCCTGCGGGGACGGCGGCGATTCCATTCGCTCGGACTCTCCTTTCTGGGGAACCGCCATCCTTGGCGGTACAGCAACCATCGACAGCGTTCCGCATACCTTGAGCGCGCAGGTCCCGCCGACACCATGCCGGCAGGTCTAGCCAGAGCGCGATCAGCTGGACGGGATCGGAGAGAACGGATCGAGGGGAGGGCGCTCGGTGCCATGATCCATGCCGCTCTCGTAGCGCACCGTGCAGTTACCGGCGCGGGACTTGCCGACATAGAGGGCGCGGTCGGCGGCCAGGAGCAGGGAGTTACCGTCCTGGCAGTTCCTCTGCTCGGTGCAGGCAACGCCGAAGGTGATCTGGATCGGATCGCCGGCTGGGTCGAGAACCCCCGCGACCCGCTCACGCAGTCGCTCCGCCGCCACGACTGCGGCATCCACGTCGGTCACGGGCATCAGCACCGCGAACTCCTCACCGCCGAGCCGAGCGACGGTATCGACCGTCCGGGAGGCAGCCAGCAGCGTCCGGCCCAACTCCTGGAGCACGATGTCTCCGGACGCGTGTCCAAAGCGATCGTTGAGGGCCTTGAAGCGGTCGATGTCGCCGAGGGCGACGGCGAGTGGCTGCCCGGTGCGTCGGCTCCGCTCGAGTTCGTCCTTGAAGCTCTCAGCGAAACCGCGCCGGTTGACCAGAGCGGTGAGCGGGTCGACCCGCGCCAGGCGATCCAGCCGCCCCACGAGCCCGTCAACATGCCGGCGCACGACATGGGCGACGGTCGCCACTCCGGCGACGACCGAGACTGTCACCAGCGCTCGTGGGACGATCGCCTCGGTGTCGGCATCGATGATGACCAGGGCCAACGCGTAGGCGACGGCGATTGCGACGATGACGGTCGCCACGACGGGTCGCTTGAAGAAGTAACCCGCGTAGAGCGCCGGCCAGACGTAGAAGATGCTGAGCACGACCGCCGCCTGCGTGCGCTCCCCGCTGATGGCGATCGCCGCCGTGATGATCAGAATGCCGCCGAACACCAGCACCGAGGGCACCCAGTCGCCGCGCACTCGGATCGATGCCAGCATCACGAACCCCAGGAGTGCTTGGGTGAGGCAGAGGAACCAGTAGCCCGTGGTCTCGCCGACGAAGTTCGGCTCGGCCAGAAGGATCACGGCGGTCGCGGTCGCTCCCGCGAAGAACAGGTAGGCGCCGACGGTGGCCACCAGTCGGGGTGGCGTCGTCCGCGCTTCCACGTCGGCGGTGCCGAGGAGGTTGGAGAAGGATGCCATGCAGCTACTTATCGGCCGCGCCTTGGAAGAGTTAAACCCGGCTGGTGGTGGCCGGACTGATGATGCGGCTGCCCGGGTGAGGAGTAGTCTCCCGGCGGATGGATGGGACGGTGGCCCAGCGCACCTCTGACGCCGAAACTGCCCGCTACGCAAAGGGCTTCGAGTCGCTCGATCACGAGCACGAGGTGCGGATCGACTCCCTCCCGTTCAGTGGGCGGCTTCCTTCCTGGCTCGAGGGCTCCCTGATCCGGACCGGTCCCGCGCGCTTCGAGGCGGGGGAGCGCTCCTATGAGCACTGGTTCGACGGCCAGGCAATGCTGCACCGCTTCGGCTTCGGCTCGGGCGCGGTCTCCTACGCGTCGCGATTCCTCGAGACGCGCGCGTTCGCGGCGACCGAGAAGGGGGAGGTCGGCCTCTCGGAGTTCGCCACCGATCCCTGCCGCACACTCTTCGGCCGCGCCATGGCGATGTTCAGCCCGCAGTTCTCCGACAACTGCAACGTCAACCTGGTGCAGCTCGGCGAGCGCTTCATCGCTATGACCGAGACACCCATCCCGATGCAGTTCGACCCCGAGACCCTGGCCGCCGCCGGGGTCGCCTTCGAGCCGCCGGGGATGCTGACCACGGCCCATCCGCATCTCGACCGCGCCAGCGGTGGTCTCCTCAACTACGCAACTCAACTCGGGCCCCGCAACAGCTACCGGTTCTTCCTCCTCGAGCCCGACTCGGAGGCCCCCCGTGCGATCGCTTCCCTGCCCGTGAAGCGGCCCGCCTATATGCATTCCTTCGGGCTCACCGAGCGGTATTTGGTGCTGGCGGAATTCCCCTTCACCGTCAACCCGCTGCGGCTCGCCTCCGGGCGCGAGCCCTTCATCCGGAACTTCCGCTGGGAACCGGAGCGCGGCACGAGGGTCACGCTGATCGAGCGGGATGGAGGCGAAGCCCATCCTCCGTTGACCACTGATCCCTTCTTCAGCTTCCACCACGTCAACGCCTATGAGCAGGACGATGACGTCGTGATCGACATGTCGGCGTACGCCGATGCCGGCCTGATCGACGATCTCTACCTCGACCGGCTTCGCTCAGGGGGAGGCATCGCTCGCTCTGAACTGCGCCGGGTGAGGGTCCGGCCGGGCGATGGGTCGATCAGCAGCGAACGCCTCCTGGACACCGACCTCGAGCTGCCCCGGATCAACTATGGGCGCTGCAGCGAGCGGCCCTACCGCTACGTCTGGGGCGTCGGGGTTGGCGAGTCGGGCTGGTTCGAGCGGATCGTCCGGGCCGATCTGGAGAGTCGCTCCTCGACGGAGTGGGTGGAATCGGGCTGCTCCCCCGGCGAGCCTGTCTTCATCGCCAGGCCGGGGGGCGAAGCCGAGGACGACGGTGTGTTGCTCTCGGTGGTGCTCGACGCGGAGACCGCGCGCTCGTTCCTGCTCGTGCTGGACGCTCGGGACCTGGGCGAGCTCGCTCGCGCGGAGGCGCCGCATCACATCCCGTTCGGCTTCCACGGCCAGTTTTCGCGCGGCTGACTCCCTGCGTCCCGCTCTCACGGCTCGATCCGACGGGGTGTTTGCGCCTGCAAAGGGCTAATATTTTGCTCGGCTCTGACGACGGAGCCCGTGGAGAATGGATTCTCGAGCCGTTGAGAAGGAGTTCATGACGACTGACGGAGGGACAGGCGGACCAGGCCGGAGGAAAGCTCCGTGGCGGAGTCGCAGAAGCCGGGCGCTCGTGGCTGTCCTGGTTGGCGCCGCGTTGATCGTGATCGAGATCCTCGTGCAGCCAACGACCACCGTTCCCGGGACATCCTCGGTGCTGATCGAAGACTGGGCCTTCCGGCTCGTGCTCGTGGGCGCCGCCGCGGTCTTCTTCCTCGCCGATGGTGTGGAGGCGAGCCGGGTCGATCCGATGCTGATGGCGGGCGCCGCGTTGGGGGCCATCGTCGTCCTCGCATGGGACCACTTCTCACGGCTGGACGTGGTCACGGTCGGTCTCGCGGTGTTCGTCCTCGTTGCGGCCGTGGGCAAGCTTCTGAGGCTCATCGCACGGACACGGAGGGCCGATGCGCGCGCGGTCACAGCCGAGACGACTCACACCGCGTCGATCGAGGCCAGCCTCGACGGCGTGGTCACCGTTGACGCGCGGGGAATCATCCACGAGTGGAACAACGCAGCCGGCGATCTGTTCGGCTACTCGAAGTCTGAAGCCATCGGTCGCAACGTGGGCGATCTGATCCTGCCGGGGGGTCTCCCGGCTGGGTCCGGGGGCGACGCGGCCGGGAACAGCACCGGAGCGCTCGAGCGACGCCGGGAGACGATCGGCGTCGACGCGGGCGGCAGGCGAGTTCCGATCGAAGTATCGGTGGCGCGCATCCGCGAGGACCCCCCGATGTTCACGGCCTTCATCCACGACACGAGCGACACCCGGCGGCACCAGGCCGAGAATGAGCACCTCGCGGCAATCGTCCGCTCCTCCGAGGACGCGATCATCTCCAGGGACCTCGACGGCCTGGTCACGGTCTGGAACCACGGAGCCCAGAGGCTCTATGGATACGCAGCCGAGGAGGCGATCGGCAAACCGCTCAAAGAGTTGGTCGTGCCCAGGGAGCGCTGGGAAAAACAGGACCAGATCGACAGGACCGTGCTCACCAGCGGCTCGGCAGCGACCATGGCTTTGCACAACAGCAAGGACGGCGCGGAGCGGCATGTGTCACTGCGGGCGTTCCCGATCCGCAGCGAGGCGGGGGAGATCATCGGGATCTCCTCCAGCGCTCACGACATCACCGACCGCCTACACCGCGAGCAGCGCGAGCATCAGGACGCCAATGCTCAGCTCTGGCGGCGGCGCATCGAGACAGCGCTGACCACGGGGCGGTTCCACTTCTGGAGCCAGCCGGTCATCGCGATCCGGGGGGGTCATATCGACCACCACGAGTTGCTGTTGCGGATGCACCTCAATGGCCGGACCGTGGGACCTGCAGAGTTCCTGCCCAGCGCCGAGAACTCCGAGTTGATCACCGAGATCGACCGCTGGGCGATCGACCACGGGGTCGAGCTCGCCGCACGAGGGTCCGTGGCCATCAACCTGTCCGCGAGGAGCCTCTCCAACCCGCGTCTGATCGATCATGTCCGGGCCGCGATGGAGGCGCACGACACCAGACCTGCCAGCGTCGTCTTCGAGATCACCGAGACCGCGGCCGTCGAGAACATCGACGCCGCCCGGCGCCTGGTGGAGCAACTCCGGGAGATCGGCTGCGGTGTGGCCGTCGATGATTTCGGGACGGGCTATGGATCCTTCATCTACCTGCGACACCTGCCCGTGACCGAGATCAAGATCGACATGTCCTTCATCCAGGATCTGCTCCGCAGCGAGGTCGACCAGCGGGTGGTCGAGTCGATTGTCATGGTCGCCCGGAACTTCGGCATGACCACCGTTGCCGAGGGCGTGGAGAACGCGGCGACGCTGGACATGCTCGGGGGTATGGGCATCGACTTCGCACAGGGCTACCACGTGGGGCGTCCCGCTCCGATGGAGCGCATCGCTGAGCACCCCGGGCTGAGTATCGATGTCGATGCCGGTCAGAAGGTGAGCTGAGAAGCCGGCGTACGGGCCACCGGCCCCGCGACTCGTTCGCGATCAAATCCCGCTGAGGCCGGCAATCAAGCTGGCGAGGCCCAGCGCTGTCAGCATCGCGCCGAAAAGCCGCGTAAAGAGCCGGGCATCCACCCGGCGCAGCACCTGCAGTCCAAGCCGGTAGCCGACCAGGATGCCGAGCAAGGCACCGAGAAAGGCCGCCCTGCCGTCGCCGGTGATCGGTGGGGCGGCGCTGAGCACGAGCAGGAGGATCGTCGCGAAGTTGATCACGATGAATACGACGGCGAGGGTGTGACGGGCCTGGTTCGCGCTCGCGCGCATGAACTGGAGCCAGACTGCGATCGGTGGGCCGCCGGTGGCAATCGCCCCGTTCAACACCCCGGCTGCGAAACCGGCCGGCGGCGCGGATGCCCGGTAGCGCGGCGAGTCCTGCTCGCGGTGGCCAAGATGACTCCAGCGGATCTGCAGTCCCACAAACCCCAGCACGACGATGCCGACACCGAGCTGCAGCGAGGAGCGGCCGACATGTTCGAGCAGCACGATTCCAGCGGCCACACCCGGAACCGCCGGGACGAGCAGACCGGCGAGGGCGTCGCGGTCGACCTCGAGTTCGCGGCGCTCGCTGACGAGCATCACGATGCTCAGAGCGGTCACCGCCGTCAGCGTGCAGAGCACGCCCTCGTCCGGCACCAGCACGGTGATCATGATCGGTGACAGGATCAGGGCCGCACCGAATCCGACCGTGGTCTGGCCGATGCTGCCGAGCAGGCCGGCGATCAGGGTGAGGAGGGCGATGGCGAGCAGGGTGGGACCTTCGGCTGCCCGGGAGTCTCGCCGCTTTCGCTCCGCGGTGGGTGCCCGAGCAAGGATCCTCCACGCGACCCCCAGTTGAGGACGCCACCACCCCTGTAGCTTGGGGCCATGAGCCAGGCCACGAGCGGAACGCGGAAGACGATCGGACGCATGGGATTCGCCGCGCGCGGGATCGTCTACGGACTCGTAGGGGCGATCGCGCTGGCCGTCGCCTTCGGGGAGGAGCGCAGTTCAGCCGACCAGAGCGGGGCGCTGGCTTCGATCGCTGACTCCGACGCCGGGCCCATCGCGCTGATCCTGATCGCGATCGGCCTCGCCGCCTACGCGCTATACCGGGGCACCGAGGTGGTGCTGGGTCCCGTTGGCGAGCGGGACGACTCGAAAGCGGCGGTGGAGCGGGTCGCCTCGATCTTCCGCACGCTGGTCTATGGAGCGCTCTGTGTCACCGCGATCCGGCTGGCCACCGGATCCGGGGCCGGTTCATCCGGCGCCAGGCAGCAGACCTCGACCGTCTTCGACTTGCCCGCCGGTGAGCTGCTCGTCGGGTTCGGCGGCATCGTGCTGATCGGCGTCGCCGTCTACCAGGTCTACCGGGGCGCGAGCGGTTCGTTCATGGAGGAGCTCGAAACCCAGCGCATGGATCAGCGCCAGCAGCGCCTGGCCAAGATCACCGGTACCGCAGGGCACATCGCTCGCGCCGTGGTGTATGCCCTGATCGGCGGTTTTCTCGTCAAGGCCGCGGTCGAATCGCAGGCCAGGGAGGCCAAGGGCATCGATAGCGCCCTCCAGGAACTCGCCCAGCAGCCCTACGGTCCGTTGCTGCTCGGGGCGGTGGCGCTGGGATTCATCGTCCTCGGGGTCTACTCGACGCTGATTGAGACCCGCTTCCGCCGTCTGTAGGGCTCCACCGCAGCTCAGCCGCGTTCTGCCAGCACCGCCTCGGCGGCGCTTTCGGCGGCATCGAGCTGCTCCTCGACCAGGTCGAGACCCCGGTCCCAGAAGCCCGGATCGCGGAGATCAACGCCGACGAGCTCACCCAGTTCCTCGGGCGAGCGCGAGCCGCCGGCGCTGAGCATCTCCAGATATCCCGGCACGATCTCCTCGCCGCGCTCGGTGTAGAGCCGATAGACGGAGAGCGCCAGCAACTGGCCGTAGGCGTAGGCGTAGACATAGCCGGGCGAGCCGATGAAGTGGGGGACATAGCTCCACCACGAGCGGTAGTCGTCGGTGATCTCCACCGAATCGCCCAGCAACTCCGTCTGGGTCTCCGCCCAGAGCTCGCCGAAGTGCTGGACCGAGAGCTCGCCCTGCTCGCGACGACTCGTGTGGACGCGATCCTCGAACTGGTTCATCGCGATCTGACGGAAGACGGTTGCGATCTGTCCCTCGATCGCCTCGGCGAGCAAGCCGAGCCTGGGGGCCGGGTCGGTCGTCGCCGCGAGCAGGCGGCCAAAGACCAATTCCTCGGCGAAAACCGACGCGGTCTCGGCCACGGTGAGTGGCGTTGACTGATGGAAGATCCCCTGCTCGCGCGCCAGGTACTGGTGGATGCCGTGCCCGAGCTCGTGTGCCAGGGTCGTGACGTCGCGGCGGCGATTGGTCCAGTTGAGCATCACGTAGGGATGCACGCTGGGCACTGCGGAGGCGCTGAATGCGCCTCCGCGCTTGCCCTCTCGTGGCGGAGCGTCGATCCATTCCTCGGTGATGAACCGGGTCGCGACATCGCGCATTGTCTCGGAGACCGAGCCGAATGTGTCGAGCACGATCTCGCTGCCCTCCTGCCAGCCGATCTCGGTGTCGTCGGCGCCGACGGTGGCCATCCGGTCGTAGTCGGCAAGCCGCTCCAGGCCCAGCAGACGAGCCTTGGTCCGGTACCAGCGCCGCGGCAGCTCATAGCGTGCCTTGACCGCCTCGACCAGAGCCTGTACGGACTCGTCGGAGGCCTCGTTGCTGAGGTTGCGGGTGGCGAGCCAGTGCGGATAGCTCCGCAGGCGGTCCTTGATCGACTTCTCCTGCAGCAACGTGTTGAAGACGTAGCCGCGCGTTCTCAGGCCGGGCTCCAGCGCCTCGGTGACAGCCTCGGCCGTCTGCTTGCGCACCTCGCGATCGGGATTGAAGAGGTTGGAGAGAGCCTCGTCGAGAGAGATCGGAGCCTCCGCACCCGGCACCTGCACGCGGATCGCCGAGGTCAGCTCATCGAAGAGCCTGCTCCAGGCACCGGCGCCCGTGACCGAGAGCTCGCTGGCGATGCGCTCCTCGGGCGCGGTCAGCAGGTGCGGCCGGTAGCGCCGCTCCAGCCGTAGGTGGTGGCGACAGAAGTCGAGGCCCTCGGTGGCGAGCAGCTCCTCGGCGAGATCATCGTCGATCTCGACCCACTCGAGCTCGAAAAAGAGCAGCCTGGTGTTGAGTCGCGTGGCCCGCTCGGAGGAGCTCTGCAGCAATGCCCCGATCTCCGGGTCGGCGGTATCGGCGGCGAAGCGCAGATGGGCGTAGTTGAGGGCTCTGCCGGCGAGGTCGCTGATGCCGGCGAGTTCGGTCATCGCCTCCAGCAGCCCCGGCCCGTCCAGATCGGCAACCTTGCCTTCATACCGCTCCGCGAAGACCTCGCTGCAGCGCTCCGCCTCGTCGAGCAGCACCTTGACGGCCGCGGCCCCATCCGGCGCCGCCTCGCCCGCCAGCCCCGCGGCTTCGAGGTCGATCAGGTGATCGAGGTTCCAACTGATATCGGCCTCGGTCGTCACGTCGGCGGCCAATCTAGCGATCCTCTTCGGGCCGGCTCCGGCCCGCGATGTGGCGGCTCACGTACTCGAGCAGACCGAGGGCCTCGTGCGGAAGGTTGCCCTGCGGCCGGAAGCGCCAGTGGTAGGTGGTCTTCTCGCCATGCTCGACCGAGACGATCATCGCCGCCAGCCTGATCTCGGCGTCGTCGGAGTACTGCGCGTCCGCCTCTTCCATCAACTCTGCCGTCATCTGCCCGATCATCGCCTGGTCGAAAGCCATCGCCGCTCCTGTCCGTGGGGTGCGGGTTGACGATACGCCACGCCTGCAGACGGCTGTCCGGCGGTCTCGCGGGGCCTCAACGACGAAAACCCCCGTCGCCGGCGACTCCGGTGACGGGGGCCTTCAGTGTCAGGTCTAGTTGTCGCCGCCCCCGACGATGTCCTTGGTCTTGTCCTTGACCTTGTCGACACCGTCGCCGGCCTTGTCACCGGCGTCACTGAGCTTCTGGCGGGTCTCGCCGGCCTTCTCGTCGACCTTGCCCTCGCGGTTGAGGTCGTCGTTACCGGTCGCATCGCCTGCGGCCTGCTTGGCCTTCCCCTTGGCCTCGTCGACCTTGCCCTTGGTGTCTTCAGACATTGGAGTCCTTTCGTAGGGAACTGTTACGTCGTTCGGATACCCGGTTCGGGGGACCGTCAATCAGGCCGGCTCGGCGATGACACCGTGTCGGCCCCTTTAGTGGCACAATCGACGGCGATGGCAGCTCAGGGCTATTCGGTGCTGTTGGCAAATCAGGTCGAAGCCGAACTCAGGGATCTGGCGACCATCGTCGAGGGGGCGGGACATGACGTGGTCTCCCTCGCGATAACGGTGGCCCAAGTGGCCGATGCGATCGTCGAACACGAGCCCGATGTCGCGCTGATCCTGGTGGAGAGCGGGGAGGATGACCACGCGCTCGGCCTGTTTGCCGAGATCAGGGGATTCGCCGAGATCCCCCTGGTGGTGATGGCGCGGGAGATCAGCGACGACACGCTGCAGCGTATGGCCGACAGCTCGCTCGAGGTGCTCCATCTGCCGGGGCGCCCCGAGACGATCGATCGTGTCATCAAGGTGGCGCTGAAGCGGCATCGCCAGACGCGTGACCTGGAGGGTCGACTCGGCGATCTCGACGGAATCCTCGCCCGGCGGACGGCGATCGAGCAAGCGAAAGGCATTCTTATGGAGAGGCACGGGATCGACGATGTCCAGGCGTTCATGAGGATTCGCGATCACGCCCGCGCGGAGCAGATCCGCGTCGTTGACATCGCGCAGAGCATCATCAGCGCCCGCGACCTGCTCCCTCGCGAGGCGCCCGAGAGCTGAATCCGGGGCTGCGTCTGCTAACGTACCCCTTGCTCGAGCCCTTCAAACCCGGCTAGAGCCCCCATCGGGTTCCCTTACCCCCGGAACTCATCCGTCCCGCCTCGCCCTGCGAGGCACTACGAAAGGACCGAGATGAGTACCACTACTGCTACGCGTGACCCTGCCGCTGCCCGCGGCCCCGGGTCAACCGACGAGTTCGCCGACGAGCATGAACTGATCGCCGCCGCACAGAAGGGCGATGGGCGCGCCCTCGAGCGGATCGTTGGTCAGCACACGCCGCTGGTGCGGCGCATCGCCAGGCGCTTTCACTCTCAGCAGAGCCAGGAGGAGCTCGACGACCTGACGCAGACCGGAAGCGTCGCGCTCGTCGAAGCCGTCGGTCGCTTCAAGCCCGAACGGGGGCAGTTCGCCTCCTATGCGGCGGTTTGCATCGCGGGCGCGATCAAGCGCCACTTCCGGGACCGCAGTTGGCGCATGCGGATTCCGCGACCCCTGCACGACGCCGCTTTGCGCGTCCGTCAGATCAGCCGCGCTCACGAGGCTGAGCACGGAGCCCCGCCCAGCGCTGAGCATCTGTTCGAGCTGACCGGCATCGACCCGGCTCTGATCCGCGAGGCGCAGGCCATGCTCGATGCGTCCTGGGGTCGCTCGCTGCAGGAGCAGGTCGGCGACGGCACCGCCAGCCTCGAGGAGACCGTGGGCGCCAGTGACTCCGGCTACGGCCGGGCCGAGACCCGGATGACGGTCGACCGCTTGACCGCCGGCCTTCCGGCCCGCGAACGCAAGCTGCTGGCGATGCGCTTCGGCCTGGAGAGCACCCAACTCGAGATCGCGGGTGAGATCGGCATCTCCCAGATGCAGGTGTCGCGGCTGTTGCGCGGCCTCCTGGAGGAAATGGGACAGCAGGAGATGCAGGAGATGGAGCTCGCCTAGACCCGACTGCGGGGGTCAGGCGGATCTGGAGAGTCGGGCGAACCCAGCGGCCATCGCCAGGTTCGCGAGCCCGGCGAGATAGAGGCCGGCCTTTGCTCCCGGCCGGGAGATCGCCGGCGAGGAGGCCCAGACGGCGTCGGTGGCGATCTCGGTGCCGCGCAGCCACGCCAGCGCCCACCAGTCCCGGGGCTCGCCGCGAATCGCCGCCGCGGTGTGGGCGGCGGCGAAGGTCAGCCAGATCGGCCCGCAGCGGCGGAAGAGGTGCTCGGCATCCGGGTTGGGCTGCTCGTGACCGAGCAACCGCAGCGTGGGTCCAGGCGCCGCGAGCGCCGCCGAGCCGAGGAGCAGGTCAAAGCCGATCATCGCCCGGTTGGTGCGCGTGAGGTGCTCGGAGAGATCCACGGTGACGATCCAACCACACCTCGGAGGCCGCCGCAAATCACGCCGCTGCAGAGATCCGTGCACGACCCGGAAGGGAAACGATCGGGCGAGGCGAATCTGGGACGCGATGAGCAAGACTGCAACCAAGACCCGGACCCGCCGCAATGGCTCCACCTCGACCACTCCCGCATCCAACGGGAATGGCGACAGCGGAGTCAAGGCCGGCAAGACCCTCTCCAACTACATCACCGAGCGCTTTGACGAGTTCAGCCGCTCACAGAAGGACGTCGCCCGCTACATCGTGGACCACCTCGAGGAAGCGGCCTTTCAGACCGCCGAGGAGCTTGCGCGCCGGGCAAACACATCTTCCTCGACCGTCGTGCGCTTCTCGCAGGCGCTCGGCTTCGAGGGCTACCCCGAGCTCCAGCAGGCGGCGATCGAGGAGTATCGCAACGGCGTCGCAGGCGGCGGCTCGGGGGCCAAGGAAGGCTCCGGCGGCCTCTTCGACTTCGATCACACGGAGTTCGAGGCCTCGCTGGCAGCCGACCACGCCAACATCGAAAGCACCGTACGGGGTCTGACCCGCGATCAGGTCGAGCTCTGCGTGCGCGAACTGGCCACGGCCCAGCGCGTCGTGATCGTCGCGATGGACCAGATGGCCTTCTTCGCACAGTACCTGCGGCACATGCTCGCCCTCCTGGACATCCGGGCCGAGACAGTCACCCAGCCGCGCCAGGAGTCGATCACGCGCCTCGGGAACACGGACGAGGACACCCTCGTGGTCTGTTTCTCTGCCGGCCGCGCGCACCCCCTCGTCGTCCGGGCAATGAAGCTCGCCCGGCATCGTGGCGCCCACACCATCGCAATCAGCGATGCGACGCTGTCGGAGGTAGGCGAACACGCCGAGCACACGCTCTACTGGTCCTCGGACTCGCCGTCGTACACCCGCTCAACCACGGCGCTGCTGGCTCTCGTGCAAGCGCTGAGCTACGGGGTCTATGCCCGTGACAAGGGTGCCTTCAAGGATCGGATCCGGGCCTTCAAGCTCAAGTAGTACTTGCCACGAACAGCAAACAGACGGAAACGACGATTGGAGGCGGTGCAAATGCGCCGCCTCTATTCGTTCGCTGACTGCAAGCGCGTCAACCGCTGATCGTTGAGCACCGCCGCCGACCTCTAACGTTCGCCTACCCGACCGAACGCGAACAGCGAGGAGACAGCGGCAGAGATGGTGAACTGGAAGCTACTGGCCACCCAGGCCAAGACGGCCTACGACAAGGCCGACAAAGACGACCTCAAGCGCAAGGCCGACGGCATCAAGGAAGCCGCCTCGGGCAAGGGCAGCCTCACCGACAAGGCAAGGGCGGCAGCGGACGTCGTGTCCGGCGCGGCCGACAGCGATCAGCCTGCCGCCGCCTCCAGCCCCGCCGGCGAAGCCAAGGAGCCCACTCCCAGCGCCACTGAGAAGGAGCAGGTCAAGGGCGGAGACGAGCGTCAGAAAGCCGAGCGCAAGACGAAGCAGAAGCGGAGTGGCGGCGGGGCGTAAGATCCGCCGCCGATTCATGACTGAGCACGCAACATTCAGAGTCAAGTCCGGCCTCGCAGAGATGCTCAAGGGCGGCGTGATCATGGACGTCGTCGACGCCGAGCAGGCGCGCCTGGCCGAGTCTGCCGGCGCCTGCGCGGTGATGGCACTCGAGCGCGTGCCCTCCGACATCCGCGCGCAGGGCGGCGTGGCCCGGATGTCCAACCCCGGCATGATCGAGGAGATCAAGCAGGCGGTGACGATCCCGGTGATGGCCAAGGCCCGCATCGGCCACTTCGCCGAGGCCCAGATCCTGCAGGCCCTCGAGGTTGACTACATCGACGAGTCCGAGGTGCTGACGCCCGCCGACGAGGCGCACCACATCGACAAGTGGGCCTACGACGTTCCCTTCGTCTGCGGCGCCACCGATCTCGGCGAGGCACTGCGTCGCATCGGCGAGGGTGCGGCGATGATCCGCTCCAAGGGCGAAGCCGGGACCGGCAACATCGTTGAGGCTGTGCGCCACCTGCGCTCGATCGTCGGTGGCATCAGGCGGCTCTCCCAGCTCGGGGCCGAGGAACTTGCGGCCGAGGCCAAGGAGCTGCGGGCGCCGATCGACGTCCTGCGAGATGTCGCAAGCCATGGCCGGCTGCCCGTCCCGATGTTCTGCGCGGGAGGGATCGCGACTCCGGCCGACGCGGCGCTGACGATGCAGCTCGGCGCCGAGGGCAACTTCGTCGGCTCGGGGATCTTCAAGTCCGAGGATCCCGAGAGCCGCGCGAAGGCGATCGTAGAAGCGACCACTCACTTCAAGGACGCGGAGCGGCTGCTGGCCGCTTCCATGGACCTCGGCGAGCCGATGCGGGGCGACGACATCGCCCAGCTCGCAGCCGACGGTGAGCTGCTGCAGCAGCGCGGCTGGTAGTGCGGGCGGCCCCACAAGGCTCAGATCGGGACCGCGAACTGCGGATCGGCGTGCTCGCCTGCCAGGGCGACTTCGCCGCGCACGCCGCGATGATCACCTCCCTGGGCGGCGTCCCCTGTGAGGTGCGCCTGCCGCGTGACTTCGAGGGCCTCGACGGGCTCGTGATCCCGGGCGGCGAGAGCACCACGATCAGCAAGGCGATCGATCGCGACCAGCTTGCGGAGCCGATCCGCGAGCTCGCCTCAGGTGGCAGGCCTGTGCTCGGCACCTGCGCCGGGATGATCGTCTGCGACCGCGAGCATCTCGGCCTGCTCGACGGTCTCGCCCGGCGCAACGCGTTCGGTCGCCAGCTGCAGAGCTTCGAGGCCGAAGTTCCGATCGAGGGGATCGGCCCTGAACCGATCACCGCGGTGTTCATCAGGGCGCCCTGGATGGAGGACTGCGGCCCGGAGCTCGAGGTTCTGGGCGAGTGGGATGGACACCCCGTCGCGGTCCGTCAGGGCCCGGTGCTGGCCTGCTCCTTCCACCCTGAGCTCGGCGAGGATTCGCGCATACACGCGCTGTTGATGGCATTCGCGACCGGAGCGCGTGAGCGCCTCGGCGCACCCGGCAACGAGGAGGCGAACAGATGAGAGACCCGAGGGTCGAGAACCTTGCCCGGATCCTGGTCCAGCATTCGGCGGCGGTCAAGCCCGGCGATGTCTGCGTGATCGAGGGCCCGACCGTGGCCGAGCCGCTGGTGCGCTCGGTCTACGAGCAGGTGCTCGACGCCGGCGGCAACCCGATCGTGGCGATGGACTTCGACGGGGCGAGCGCGGCCTTCTTCGAGCGCGCGAGCGACGCCCAGATCGAATGGATCTCACCCACGACCCGCTGGATCGCCGAGGAGTCGGACGTCCGCCTCCGCCTGATGGCCTCCCAGAACACCCGCGAGATGTCGGCGATCGACCCGGCGCGGCAGACTTTGCGCCAGAAGGCGATGGCGCCACTGATGGGGGCGATGATGAAGCGGGCCGCCGAGGGCGAGCACCGCTGGGCGCTGACGATCTTCCCGACCAACGCCTACGCCTCGGGTGCGGCGATGAGCCTCGATGCCTATGAGGACTTCTACTTCCGCGCCTGCCTCGCCGACCAGGAGGATCCGGTCGCGGCCTGGAAGAGGGCCTCGGAGGAGACGCATCGCCTCGCCGGGTGGATCGAGGGCCGCGAGGAGGTCCACATCACCGGCCCGGGCACCGACCTGAAGCTGAATGTCGCCGGGCGTCACTTCATCGCCGCCGACGGCAAGCACAACATGCCTGACGGGGAGTTCTTCACAGGGCCCGTCGAGGACTCCGCCGAGGGCGAGGTGAGCTTCCACCTGCCGGCGACATACGCGGGCCGCGAGGTCGCCGGGGTCCGCTTCCGCTTCGAGGCGGGCAAGGTGGTCGATGCGAGCGCCGAGCGGGGCGAGGACTTCCTGATCCAGATGCTCGACACGGATGATGGCGCCCGGCGTCTCGGTGAGCTCGGGATCGGCACCAACTACGGGATCAGTGAGGGGACGGGGGAGATCCTCCTCGACGAGAAGATCGGCGGTACCGTGCACCTGGCTGTCGGCAAGAGCTACCCCGACACCGGCGGCGTCAACGAATCGGCGATTCACTGGGACATGATCTGCGACCTGCGCAGGGGCGGCAGCATCACCGTGGACGGCGAGCTGCTGCAGCAAGACGGCCGTTTCGTCGTCTGAAGCGGGAGCCGGGACGGGCTCCGCGCCGGTCTCAGATTGAGCCAAGATTAAGCGCCTCGGGCGGGCCGCCCGGGCGCGCAACTTTGCTGGACCGATGGGGTTTTCCCCAATGCCGACACGCTTTAGCCAGACGCCATCCGTACGGGACTACGAGGTGACTGTCTTCGGGGAGGGATGCGAGGACGCAATGGAGGCCGGATCACGCGGGGGCGGGGTCCGGCCTTCGCTCGTTGCAGTCCGGCTGCAGACGCGAGCGCCGTCGATAACATCGAGCCATGTCCGGACACTCCAAATGGTCATCGATCAAGCACA
Organism: Solirubrobacterales bacterium; assembly: GCA_038206985.1. Classification (GTDB taxonomy): domain Bacteria; phylum Actinomycetota; class Thermoleophilia; order Solirubrobacterales; family 70-9; genus CAXMST01. The sequence continues at coordinate 18,619 of JBBRAH010000012.1, read as the reverse complement.
AGAAGGCGGCAACCGACGCCAAGCGCGGCAAGATGTTCACCAAGCTCGCACGGGCGATCTCGGTCGCGGCGCGCGAGGGCGGCGGCGACCCTGACGGCAATCCCTCGCTGGCCACCGCAATCGAGAAGGCCCGCGGGTTCTCGATGCCCAAGGACAACATCCAGCGGGCGATCGACCGGGGAACCGGCGAAGGCACCGACGCCGACACGATCGAGCGGATCCTCTACGAGGGCTACGGGCCTGGAGGCGCGGCGATCCTGGTCGAGGCGCTGTCTGACAACCGCAATCGGACCGGCGCCGAGGTGCGCCACGCCTTCGACCGCCACGGCGGCAACCTGGGCGAGCCGAACTCCGTCGCCTGGATGTTCGAGAAGCGCGGGATCATCAGGGTCGATGCGGCCACGCACTCCGAGGATGATCTGATCATCGCGATCGATGCCGGCGCCGACGACGTAGTCGCCGACGGCGACGAGCTGCGCGTCCTGACCGCCGCCTCCGACCTGCGCTCCGTGCGGGACGCCCTCGAGCAGGAGGGCATCGAAATCGCCTCCGCCGAGGTCACGATGGAACCGACGACCACCGTCGAGATCGAGGAGGCCGACGCGCGCAAGCTCCTGCGCCTCGTCGAGGCCCTCGATGACCACGACGACGTCGACGAGGTCCACGCCAATTTCGACATCCCCGCGGAGATCCTCGAGCAGCTGGCCGCCTAGCGGGTCCTGCTACTCCATCTCAGCTCGCTGCAGAAACCCACCGGGGTTACTCGTGATGCCGTAGAGCTCGAGGTCCGGGCGCAGCTTGAACTCCGCGCCCTGGTCGGTCTGCAGCCACTCGTCGATCGCCGCAAGCACGCCACCGGTGCGGATTCCTGTCTGGATGATCAGCGGCGGCTCGGGGTGAACCTCGGGCACGTCGACGATCCCGTCCTCGACCACGAAGTAGCCGCCGGTCGGGACCAGGGGCGAGAGCGCATCGAGCGCGGCGCGGGTCGTCTCGCCGGTGTGAGCGGAGTCCTCGACGATCAAGCAGCGGGCATCAGCGGGGAGGGCAGCACGAATCCGGCTCAGTGTCGCCGCCTCGTTCATGTCGCCTTCGATCAAGGTAATCTGCTCGCGCCAGGTCGGATCGGCGCGGTCCAGCGTGGTCTCGGCCGGGCCGGTGATCAAGTCGAGTCCGACTACGGCCGGCGAGGCGATCCGTCCGTAGGAGGCGTTGGTGCGCAACTGATCCCGGAACCAGAGGAGGCTGCCACCCCATTTCGTTCCGACCTCGATCACGGTGTCGGCGCGGGACTCCCAGAGAAGATGCTGGTAGGTGCGCAGATCCTCGGGGAACTTCGACATCGGCACCCCGGCCCAGCTGTCGTTGCTGTGGTGGTCGGCTCGGCGGCGCCAGTAGGACCCGAAGGACTCGCTCAGATCGCGCTCGAGGTGTGGCGGCATCCCCGCTTCTCCGCTGCGCGAGCCATAGCTCGCGCGCCACTGCAGGAGCCCCTTGACGGCGGTTTGTCGCAGCTTGCCCACCCGCGGCACGATAGTGCTCCGGGGAAGGCATCCGGGGCGGGGCGCAGAATCAGTATCGGATGCGAATCGTTATGGGAATCGACCCCGGCCTGGCCAACACCGGATTCGGCGTGTTGCGGGTTTCCGGCTCGCGGATGACGGCGATCGACGGCGGGGTCGTCGAGGCCCCGAGCGGACCGTCGATCGAGCAGCGGCTCGCCCAGATCCATGACTCCATGGCCGAGTTGCTGGACTGGCACGAGCCTGAGGCGCTGGCGCTCGAGCGCCTCTACTTCGGCAAGAACGTCGGTTCGGCGATGGGCGTCGGGCAGGCACGCGGAGTCGTGATGCTGGCCGCGGCGCAACGTCGGATTCCCTGCTTCGACTACACCCCGCAGGCGGTGAAGATGGCCGTCTGCGGAAGTGGTGGTGCCGACAAGGAACAGGTCAAGCGCATGGTCGGCTCCCTGCTCGGCCTCACCTCGGTCCCCACCTCCGAGCACGCCGCCGACGCACTTGCGGTCGGTATCTGCCACGCGGCCCAGTCGCCGGCGATGATCAGCGTCACCCGTACCCCGCAGCCCGAAAGCGGCGCCGGGCCGGGCAGGGCGGCGATGCTCTCGTGATCGCCTCGGTCAGCGGCGAGGTGCTCGTGCGCCGGCCCGATCACGTGGTCATCGATGCGATGGGAGTGGGCTACCGGCTCTCTGTTTCCAGCGAGACCCTCCGCGCCGTGCCCGCCACCGGCAAGCACGCCGTGCTGCACGCCCACCTGATCGTCCGCGACGACTCGATGACGCTCTTCGGCTTCGCCAGCGAGGAGGAGCGGGATCTTTTCCTCTCGCTCATCTCGGTCTCCGGCGTCGGGCCCAAGGTGGCGCTCGCAGCGCTCTCCGACGGGCCGCCGCGCGAGCTGATCCGGGCGATCGCCGGCAGCGACGCGAAGCGCTTCCAGGCCGTACCGGGGATCGGCAAGCGGACCGCGGAGCGGATCATCGTCGAGCTTCGTGAGCGCGTGAGAGCCGAACTCGAGGAGAGCGTGCCCGACGCGGCCGGCAAGTCCGCTGCCCCGGGCGGCGCCCGCGAGGAGGCCCGCGAGGGCCTGCTCGGGCTCGGCTACACGCCTGTGGAGGCGGAGCGACTTCTTGCCGCGGCAACCGGTACGAGCGCCGAGGATCTGCTGAGCTCCGCCCTCCGCGGCGCCGCGGGCGCCGGGGCTGACCGGACCGCGATCTAGATTGGGGTCCGCATGTCGGTAAAGCGCATCCCCCTGAACCAGGCCGCCGCGGAAGCGGACGCGGAGCCCCGGATCGCCGACGCTCGAATCGAGAGCGGGGAGGAGGACCTCGATCGCAGCCTGCGACCCAGGACGCTGGGCGATTTCGTCAACCAGGAGCAGGTCACCGGTCAGCTCGAGATCTTCATCGCCGCCGCTAAGCAGCGCGGCGAGCCGCTCGATCACGTTCTGCTCGCGGGTCCGCCGGGGCTCGGCAAGACCTCGTTGGCGACGATCATCGCCGCGGAGCTCGGCGTGCCGATGGTGCAGACCGCCGGCCCGGCCCTCGAGCGCAAGGCCGACGTCGCGAGCTTCCTCACCACCCTGGAGCCCGGCTCGGTGTTTTTCGTGGACGAGATTCACCGCCTCAACCGCGCGATCGAGGAGACGCTCTATCCCGCCATGGAGGACCGCCAGCTCCCCGTCGTCCTCGGCCAGGGCGCCGGGGCACGGACCGTGACCCTCGATCTGCCGGACTTCACACTCGTTGGCGCCACGACCCGCGCCGGCCTGCTGACCACGCCGTTGCGCGACCGCTTCGGGCTCAGCCACCGGCTCGAGCATTACGACCCGGCGGATCTGGCCCTGATCGTCGAGCGCTCCGCGGGCATCCTCGGGGTCGAGATCGAGCCCGCCGGCACGATCGCGATCGCGACGCGCTCACGCGGAACGCCGCGAGTGGCCAACCGACTGCTCAAGCGGGTCCGTGATTTCGCCGAGGTGCGCGGCACGGGCGTCGTGACCGCACAGATCGCCGACGAGGCCCTCGAGATGCTCGAGGTCGACTCGGCCGGACTCGATCGCCACGACCGGGCGATCCTCGGCGCGATCGCCGAGAAGTTCTCCGGCGGCCCGGTCGGGCTTTCGACCCTGGCGGCCGCCGTGGACGAGGAGCAGGACACGATCGAGGATGTCTACGAGCCTTACCTGCTCCAGCAGGGCTTGATCAAACGGACGCAGCGGGGACGGGTGCTCACCGAGCGGGGTTTCGCGCATCTCGGGCTCCCGGTACCGGACGGGGCCGCGAGCCTGTTCTAAGGGCGCGACCGGACCGCCGCGGGAAGCTTCCCGCCCGGGTGCGTGGCCTCGATTCAATAGCCTTCCTCCCGTGCCATTCTTCATCTGCCCGAACTGCGGTAACCGCGAACAGAGCGCCGAGCGCAAGGCCGGCCTGAGTTCGCGCCCGAAGGGCTGCTCCAAATGCGGCTTCGGCTTCGTCTTCGAGCTGCTCGACGACTACTACCCGGCCCCCGACGCCGCGTTCTTCACCTGCGACCAACAGGGCCGCGTGCTCGATGTCGGTCGCGGTGGCTTCGAACTGACCGGGCTCACCGACGAGGACGTCATCGGCCGCGCGGTGACCGATGTGCTCGGACTCGAATGGATCGACCCGGGCGATGGCGGCGAGAGCGCCGACACCGACAGCAACGGCAAGACCGATCCGATCGAGACGACCCTGGAGTGGGGCGTACGCTCGCTCGGCAAGCGCGTCGAAGTCCACGCCGAGGGCGATCTGCCGGCCAAGGCCGTGGCCGATGTCTTCCCTGCCTACGACGACGACGGCGGGCTGCTGCTCGTGCTGACGCCGGAGTAGGCGGCGCAGGGGGTGAGAGATCATGGGTAGCCGACGTACAAACGTGCTGGTGGTCCTGTTCGTCTCCCTGCTGCTGGCCGGATCGCTGGCGGCGATCTTCACGAAGGACACGAAGCTGGGTCTCGACCTGCGCGGCGGCACCCAGCTCGTCTTCGAGGCGCAGGGGACTCCGCAGAACCCCGACCCGCAGCCCGACGACATCCAGCGGGCGATCGAGATCGTCCGCGATCGCGTCGACTCCCTCGGTGTGGCGGAGCCGGAGATCTCCCAGCTCGGCGCGACATCAATCCAGGTCAACCTGCCCGATGTCCAGGACATCCAGCGTGCCCAGGAACAGGTCGGCACCACAGCACAGCTCTACTTCTACGATCTCGAGCCGAACATCATCCCGCTCCAGAGCGGAGTCGAGCCGCCGATCGATCCGAACGAGATCGCGGCCAACTCCACGGCGAGGATCTATGACGCGGTCAAGCTGGCCTCCAAGCAGAAGCCCGAGTGCTTCCAGGACGCCTGCACGACGACCGGGGCCCGCTACTACGCCTTCAACGAGGAGACCAAGGAGCTCGTCGGCGGTCCCGACGACACCCGCTCCGACCTCACGGGCCTGCCGGACGTCCTGGCACTGCCCGACGACCAGGTCGAGATCGTCGAGGTGCCACAGGGCACGATCGTCGTCGAGGATCAGAACCAGACCAGCAGCGACGGCAGCGGCGACGAGCTCAGCGCCGAGCGCTACCTGGTTCTCAGAGACCGTCCGAGCCTCTCCGGCGAGGACATCAGGAACCCGGAGCAGAACTTCGATCCGCAGACCAACCAGCCGAACGTCACCTTCGACTTCACCGACAAGGGGCGCCAGCAGTTCCAGGAAGTGACGGCGGAGATCGCCACGCGCGGACTCGCGACGCTCGGCCAGACTCCGAACTCGTTCGCGATCGTGCTCGATGACTCGATCGTCTCCCGGCCGGTCATCGACCCCGCTGAGAACCCGAGCGGTATCGACGGACGCACCGGCGCCCAGATCTCGGGTGGGTTCGGGATCCAGGAGGCTCAGGACCTGGCCAACTCTCTGCGGATCGGCGCCCTGCCCGTGAGCCTCACCCTGGTCAGCCAGAGCACGATCTCAGCGACCCTGGGCCAGCAGGCTCTCGATCAGGCGACGCTGGCCGGACTGATCGGTCTCGCCCTTGTCGTCCTCTTCCTGCTCTTCTACTACCGCTTCCTCGGCCTCGTCGCCACGCTCGGCCTGGTGGTCTACGCGATCTTCTTCTTCGCGATGATGAAGTTGATCCCGATCACGCTGACGCTGCCGGGAATCGCGGGATTGATCCTGACCATAGGTGTGGCCGCGGACTCGAACATCGTCATCTTCGAGCGGATCAAGGAGGAAGCCGGGCGCGGCCATTCCATGCTGAGTGCGATTACCACCGGCTACCGCAAGGGCATCGGGACGATCATCGACGCCAACGTGATCACGCTGCTGACGGCGTTCGTGCTGTTCGGGCTGGCCACCGGTGGGGTCAAGGGCTTCGCCTTCACGCTCGGTATCGGCGTGCTCGTCTCCCTGTTCACCGCGGTGGTCTTCACCCGGGCCGTGCTCGGCCTGCTGGGTCGCTCGCGCCTGCTCACCGACCCGAAGTTCGTCGGCGCCGGGGACGGGACGAAGCGCTGGGGAATTGATTTCGCCGGGCTCAGCAAGTGGTTCTTCTCCGCCTCGGGCGCGATTCTCGCGATCGGCGCGATCTCCTTCGCCACGGCGCAGCTGAACTTCGGGATCGATTTCGAGTCAGGGACCCGGATCAAGGCATCGCTGGTCGAGTCTGCATCGATCGAGGAGGTGCGCTCTTCGCTGAGCGCAGCGGGCGTCGAAGAGGCTGACTCGGCCAAGATCCAGGCGGTCTCCGAGCCCGAGTTCGGTGACAACGTGGTCCAGATCCAGGCCGACGTGCAGCCCGATCAGGTGGGCCTGGTCCAGGATCAACTCGACGACGACTTCGGGCTGGCTCTGGGCGCCGAGGACGAGACGGAGGGCGGGTTCGACAGCGACACAGTGGGCCCGACGTTCGGCGAGCAGATCGCCCGCAGCGCTGTCTACGCGATCATCTTCTCGCTGATTCTGATCAGCGCCTACGTCGCCTTCCGCTTCGAGGCCAAGTACGCGGTCCCGGTCCTCATCGCGGTCGTCCACGACCTCCTGATCACTGCCGGCATCTACTCACTTGCCGGGCGCGAGGTCTCGAGCGCCACCGTGGCCGCGCTGCTGACGATCCTCGGCTATTCACTCTATGACTGCGTGATCGTCTTCGACCGCATACGTGAAAATGTGCCGCGCCTGCCGCGAGCGACCTTTGCCCAGATCGCAAACCGCTCGCTGAACGAGGTCTTGACGCGATCCCTGATTACCGGGCTCTCGACCGTCTTCCTGGTGACGGTGATCATGATCTTCGGCGGCGAGACGCTGACCGACTTCGCCTTCGCGATGGCAGTCGGCCTCATTTCGGGTACCTATTCGTCCCTGTTCATCGCCGCCCCCGTGCTGATCGCCTGGAAGGAGCGAGAACCCGGCTATCGTGCCCGGGCTGCCCGGATCCGCGAGCTCATGGGCAAGGTTCCGCCATTCCCGGAGATGAACGAGGTCGCCCGGGTCGGCGACGGTCCCGACGACGCGCCGGAACTCCCGAGTGGGGGCGATGGCAACGGCAAGGGGCGCTACGACGACGGTGTGAGCGACGACGCCATGCCCGTCGGTACCGACTTCTCAGGCGCACAGCCCGCCGCCGATCCCGAGTCCGGCTCCGGCCGCGAAGCGGTGCCGACCCCCGATGTCGATGAGGGCCTCACTCCCGAGGAAGTAGCCGAACGCGAGCGCAAGCGCGAGGTCCGCCGCCAGCGCAAGGAGCGACGGGAGCGGCAACGCAAACATGGAAGGCCCCGGTAGGAGGAACTGATGGCGGTTCTCGTCTGGCTCACACTCGGCATTGCGATCTGGCACTTCACCGTGTTCGTCCCCGACCGCTTCCGCGGAGGCATCGTTGGTGCCTTCGGCGGGGCGATGCTCGGCGCGCTCCTCTCCGGGGCGATCTGGCAGGTGGCGATCGGTGACAGCATCGGCCAGACCGACCTGCTCACCGTCCTCGCAGCGGTTCCAGGGTGCCTGCTCGGCCTGGGTCTCGTCTACGCACTGGGCGTGCGCCACGAGCAGGCGAACCCTCCGCTCGTCTGAGCGGCCCGCCGGGTTCCGCCCTGCGCGTATTCCCTGCCGGCGAATTCGCCGCATCCACGGGGATAAAGGCGGGCCCTGATCCGTCCACCCCCGCTGGCAGCCTTGACCGGGTGCAAACTGAGCCGATCGCAGTCACCGCCACAGCGCAGTACGAGGCCGAGCCCTATGAGTACGAGGAGGCGCGGGAGCTGATGCGCGCGCTCGACCTCGCCGAGCCCGTGGCGATCACCCTCGTGCGCCGCGGCTTCCGGACCGTGGCTGCCGCGGAGGCCTTCATCAGCGCCGGGCAGAGTCACGATTTCCGTGGTTTCGACGGTATCGAGGCGATCGCCGAGCAGATTCTCGCCGCGGCGGCCGCCGGGAAGCGGATCACGATCCACGGCGACTACGACGTCGACGGCATGGCGTCCACGGCGATCCTCCTCACCGCACTGCGCTCCCGCGGAGCCGATTGCGACTGGCTGATTCCCGATCGCTCGGCGGACGGCTATGGGCTCTCCGACGGGACCATCGCCCGGGCCGCCGAGCGTGGCACCGCTCTGCTGATCACAGCCGACTGCGGGATCGCCTGCCCGGACGAGGTCGCCATGGCCACGGCTCTCGGGATCGCGACCGTGGTCACCGACCACCACCAGCCAGGGGATGTGCTGCCCGAATGCCCGATCGTGCACCCGGCCGTCTCCGGCTATCCATTCGAGGGTCTCTGCGGCGCGGGCGTCGCTCACAAGCTGGTCGAGGCCCTCGACGCCGCCGATGGAATGGGTGCGGCGGCCGGCGGCCACCTCGACCTCGTGGCCCTGGCGACGATCGCCGACATGGTGCCCCTGCTGGACGAGAACCGGACCCTGACGCGGGCGGGGATCGCGGAGCTGCGCCGCGCTCGGCGGCCCGGTGTCAGGGCACTGCTCGACGCCGCGCGGGTAGAGCCCGAGCATCTGGACGAGGGTGACATCGCCTTCCGCATCGCGCCCCGGCTGAATGCCGCAGGTCGCCTCTACCGGGCGGACGCGGGGGTCGAGTTGCTGATCACCGAGGACCCGGAGCGGGCGGCGAGGATCGCCGCGGAGCTCGACGCCGCCAACTACGAGCGCCGCGAGGTCGAGCGCGAGGTCAGCACAGCGGCCGAGGCCGCGCGGCGCGAGCTTCCCGACGAGCTCCGGGATGCGGCCGCGCTCGTGCTCGCGGGCGAGGGCTGGCATCCCGGTGTGGTCGGGATCGCGGCCTCGCGCGTCGTCGAGCGGCACGGGCGCCCGGCGATCCTGCTTTCGATCGGCCCCGATGGCAAAGCCAAGGGTTCGGGTCGCAGCATTCCCGGTTTCGACCTGCTTGCCGCCTTGCAGGAGTGCTCCGGGCATCTGCTGCGCTTCGGCGGGCACAAGGCGGCGGCGGGCCTGGAGCTCGAGTCTTCGTCGATCGAAGCGTTTCGCCGCGACTTCGCCGCCGCGGCCGAGTGCCTGCTTCCGGAGGGACCCCCGGAGCGGATCGAGCGGATCGACGCGGTCGTCGGTGCCGAGGCGCTGGACATCCGGGCCGCCGAGCAGCTCGGTGACCTGGGGCCCTTCGGCCAGGGAAACCCCGAGGTCCGCCTGCTCGTCCCCTGGGCCAGCGTCGGGGACGTACGGCCCATGGGGGAAGGCGGTCGTCATGCCAGGTTCAACTTCAGCAGCGGCGGCGGCAAGGCGAGCGCCGTCGCCTTCAATGCCAGTCGCTCGCTCGCTAAGGCGGAGGCCGGGCCCGCCGACCTCACCGTGCGGCTCGAGCTCAACCACTGGAACGGGTCGGTCGAGCCGCGGGCTGTGCTGGCCCGCGCGGAGAGCGGGGGAGAGGCGCTGCCCGGCAGCGCCTCCTGCGCCTGCGCCATCGCCGCCGACGCGGTCTGGTGGCGGGAGTTCGAGGCCGAGCTCAAGCGCGAGCCGGGGACACAGCGAGCAGGCGACACATCGGCGGAGTCCGCCACTGTCCGGACGCGGATCTCCCACGACGCGCGCTCGCCCGTGGCACTGATCGCGGAGCTACTCTCGAGCGGTCGGCGAATACTCGTTCTCGGCGCCGATGCCCGGCGCAGGGGAGTGCTGGCCCTGGCTGCCGCACGACCGGCTCGGTTCGGGGCCTCGCACGCCGTCGTCTGCGGCGACTGCGAGCCCGGGTCCCTCGCGAGCGCCTGCGCCTCAGCCGCCACGCTGGTAATGACGGACTGGGAGGCACTGCGGCGGGATCCCGCCGCCGTCTCGGCGCTGGATCACGTCGTGATCGTCGATCCGGCGCCCGACGCGGCCGCCGCCGAGCTGCTCGATTCGTCCGGCCCCGGCCTGATCCACGACGTCAGCTCCGGCGCGGGCGAGCTGCCCGGGCTGTGCCTCGCGGAGCGCTGGCAGCCGCGACCTGCCCTCGCCGAGGTCTATCGAGGCGCGCTCGCCGAAGACGTCTCAGGAGAGGCACTCGGCGTCCTCCTGGTGGGTACCGGGTCCTACCGCCGCTCGCCGCTGGTGGCCGCGCGTTGCGTGCGGGTCCTGACGGAGCTGGGTCTTGCGGCGCTCGAGGGTGATGCGGGCACCCGCACCCTCAGGGTCTTATCCTCGGAGACGACCGACCTGCAGCGGTCCGGCGCCTGGCGCGCCTACACCGAGAACTACGAGGAAGGCCTCGCCCGATTACCCGAGAGCCGAACAGCGAACTGACCCGCGACGAGCCCGCGCTCGAGGCTGACCCCAGCCTCGCGGAGCAGAACGGCATCGATCCCAACGGTCACACCCGCGTCGGCGCGCGCGAATCGGCCGAGGCGGTCCCGGTCGACGACGAGATCACAAAGGGCCTCACAGACGAGGAGCGAGCGCTCCTCGGGGACCTGTTTGCCGTGATCGGCGAGCACGCCACGGGCGGCGAGGAGGAGATCGACAGACCGACGGTCGAGCGTGCGTTCGTCTTCGCCTGCGAGCGGCACGCCGATCAGAAGCGGCGCTCCGGCGAGGATTTCGTCAACCACCCCGTCGAGGTCGCGAAGATCTGCGCGGGTCTCCGGCTCGACACCGAGACGCTCTGCGCGGCGCTCTTGCACGACACCGTCGAGGACACCAGCGCGAGCATCGAGGAGGTCACCGAGCAGTTCGGCGATCCGGTCGCCCACCTCGTCGACGGCGTCACCAAGCTGACCGGGATCACTTTCGAGAGCCGGGACGAGAGCCAGGCCGAGAACTACCGCAAGATGATGGTCGCGATGGCCGCCGACGTGCGGGTCATCCTGATCAAGCTCGCCGACCGCCTGCACAACATGCGGACTCTCTCGGCCCTGCCCAAGCAGAAGCAGCTCGGCAAGGCCCGCGAGACCCTGGAGATCTACGGCCCGCTCGCACACCGCCTGGGCATCCACGCGATCAAGTGGGAGCTCGAGGATCTCTCGTTCCAGATCTTGCACCCGCGCAAGTACGACGAGATCAAGAAGCTGGTCAGCCAGCAGCGCGTCGAGCGCGAGGAGTACGTGGCCGACGCAGGGCGCTTCCTCGCCCGCGAACTGGCGAAGGTCGGTATCGAGGATCCGCAGATCTCGGGCCGTGCCAAGCACTTCTACTCGATCTATTCGAAGATGACCAAGAAGGGCCGGGAGTTCAACGAGATCTACGACCTCACGGCGATGCGCGTGCTGGTCGGATCGGTCAAGGACTGCTACGGCGCGATCGGCGTGATCCACGCCGTCTGGAAGCCCCTGCCGGGCCGCTTCAAGGACTTCATCGCAACGCCCAAGCTCAACCTCTACCAGGCGCTGCACACCACGGTGATCGGACCTCAGGGCCAGCCGCTGGAGATCCAGATCCGCACCTCCGAGATGCACGACCTCGCCGAGTTCGGCGTAGCCGCGCACGTCGTCTACAAGGAGGGCAGCTCCGGCTCCCGCAAGGGCCGCAAGGACGTCGAGAAGTCGAAGATGACCTGGCTCCGGCACCTGCTCGACGACGAGGGCGAGGCGGACCCCAAGGAGTTCCTCGAGGCCCTCAAGGTAGACCTCTTTGAGGACGAGGTCTTCGTTTTCACGCCGAAGGGCGAGATCAAGAACCTGAGCGCCGGCTCCACCCCGCTGGACTTCGCCTACGCGGTACACACCGACGTCGGTCACCGCTGCGTGGGCGCCAAAGTCAACGGCAAGATCGTCCCGCTCCACTATCAGCTAAAGAGCGGCGACATCGTCGAGGTGCTGACCACCAAGCGCGAGCGCGGACCCTCGAGGGACTGGCTCAGCCTGGTCAAGACCACCCGGGCGCGGAACAAGATCCGCAGCTTCCTGAAGGCCGAGCGCCGCGAAGATGCCGAGAAGGATGGGCGCGAGGCGCTCGCCGAGGCGCTGCGCAAGCGCGGCCTGCCGCCACAGCGCATAGCGGGCTCGCCGCTGCTCGTCGACGTGATCCGCGAGATGGGCTTCCGCAAGGCCGATGACTTCTACATCGCCCTGGGTCAGGGCAAGATCAGCAACGGCACCGTCACCAACAAGCTCATGCAGCGCCTCAAGGCGGGCGAAGCCGTCGCCGGGGACGAGACCGAGTCGCGCCTGGAGGGAGTGCTCGAAGGCAAGGACGAGCGCGAGCGGCGCACGCAGCAGGCCAGCGGCTACGGGATCGCCGTCAAGGGCGTCGGCGACGTCATGGTCCGGCTTGCCAAGTGTTGCCGCCCCGTACCCGGCGATGAGATCGTCGGGTACGTCTCACTCGGGCGCGGCATCACGATCCATCGTGAGGACTGCAAGAACGTCGCCGCGCTCAAGAAGTCCCCGGACCGCTTCACACCGGTCTCCTGGGACGGCGACAATCGCACCTCCTACCGGGTAGAGATTCAAATCGATGCCTGGGACCGAGTCCGCCTCCTTGAAGACCTCTCGAGAAGCTTCTCGGAGGCCGGACTGAATATTCTCGAGGCAAAGTGCGCGACCAAGCACCCGATGGTCCAGAACCGCTTCGTGGTCGAAGTCGGTGACACGGCCCAGCTCAAACAGGCGGTCTCCCGCCTGCGCCAGGTCGACGGCGTATTCGACGCCTACCGGGTGACCCCGGGAGCCTGACGGGCTGGGAGCGCCGATGCCAGTGTCATCGGCCCACCGGCTAGCGCTGCTATGGCCGGCGGACCTCTTCCTGGGCCTCGGCGCTCCCAGCCGCGTCAGGAAACCTGACTATCTTCAATCCAGGGCCGCGCGGATCTTCTCCGCCGCGGCCGCCGCTTCGCCCTCGGCGTACTGGTTGCGGGGCCAAAAGAAGCCCTTGAGGCCGTCGCCCTTGGTCCGGGGGACGATGTGGATGTGGAGGTGGGGGACGGACTGGCTGACCTTGTTGTTGATCGCGACGAAGGTGCCCGTGGCGTCCATCGCATCCCGCACCGCGATCGAGAGTTGCTGAGCCACCTCGAACAGCGGCCCGACCTGCTCGACGGGTAGATCAGCGAGCGTCTCGTGGTGGTCGTGGGGGACCAGCAGGACGTGGCCGTGGAACAGCGGCCGGGCATCGAGAAAGGCGACCGCATGCTCGTCGCGGTAGACGATCTCTGCCTCGGCCTCACCGGAGGCGATCGCGCAGAAGATGCAGTCGGCCATGCGAGAGGGGGTCTCAGGCGATGATCGTCAGGGCGGCGGGGTCGACGCTCAGGTCGAGCTCGCCGTGCTCACCGATGTAGTCGCCGTCCACCTGCACCGGGAACTTCCGCCAGTGGCCCTCATCATCCCTGGAGAGCGACTCGATGCGGGCCCCGGTCAGGCCGGCGAAATGGTCGATGTGCCGGTGGCCGGTGGCGCTCATCCCGGGCATCAGCACCCGGGCCATGACGAAAGGCATGTCGCGCTGCTTGGCGCGGCCGAGCACGCCGAGCGACAGCGTGCCGGAGTCGAACTCCACGTCCTCGCAGATCCGCACCTCGGTGTTCTTGAAGTAGGTGAAGGGATCGGAGTTCTGGCAGATCGCGGTCACTCCCTCGCTGCTTCCGGCCGCGGTCTCCGCCCGCATCATCACCGGGTCGCGCAGGTAGCGGGTATAGAAGCCGCGTACCGCGGCGTAGGTGTAGAAGTACGGCCCCATCCGGTTCTTCAGGCGCGGGTTGGCGTCGACCCGGGCCGCTGCGGTGGCATCGAGACCAGCGCCGCAGGCGAAGACGAAGTGACGTCCGTTGGCAACGCCGAGGTCGATCTTGCGGGGCTTGAAGTCGTCGGCCAGCGAGAGCAGGTGCTCGGTCGCATCGACGACGTCGTTGGGCATCCCGAGCGAGCGACAGACGACGTTGGTGGAGCCGCCGGGTAGCACCGAGACGGGGATGTCGGTGCCGGCCAGGCCGTTGGCAACCTCGTTCAACGTGCCATCGCCCCCGAAGGCAACCACCACGTCGTAGCCCCCGTTGATCGCCTCACGACCGATCTCGGTTGCGTGGTTCTGGGCCTCGGTGGTGACGGCCTCCACCTCGTAGCGGCCCTGCAACGCGTAGACGACCAGGTTCTTGAGACGGTCGGAGACGGTCGTCGCATACGGGTTGACGATGATCAGCATCCGCTTCTTCAGCGGGCGCTCCGGGTCCGGCTGCCGGTTCCCGGACGTGTCAGGCCGCGCGGGCGCCTCGGGTGTCGCGGCTGAACTCACCGCCGGATCCTACCCTGGCCGGTTCGCGGGGTTGCGAGCAGAGCGGGAGGGGGCTCGCCCGCCTCCCGGTCAGGACGTCAACTCGAAGCGCTTCAAGCCGTCGATCTTCGTCTCCCTGACCCTTCCGCGCTCGGTCAGCAGATCCATGTGGCCAACGACCTCGCTCAGGGTGAGGAAGGCCTGGGTCACCGCCACGTTGCCCCACAACTCCTGAGCCATGGCGTGGGCGCTGAGGGGTCCGCTCGCGAGCAGGGCGCTGAGCTTGTCGGCGCGGCGCTCGTGCAACTCCAGTCGCTTGTCGATCAGCTCCGCGTGGCCGGTGACCGGCTCGCCGTGGCCGGGGAGGACGACATCGACGGGCAGCTCGCGCGTGAGCTTCAGGCTCGCGATGTAGTCGTTCAGGGAACGCGGTCGCTCGGGGCTCCCATCGAGGGGCCGGGACAGCAGGGGGTTTGAGGAGATGTGGGCGAGCAGGTGGTCGCCGCCGATCAGCAGCCGCCGCTCCGCGTCCCAGAACAACGTGTCCGTCGGGCTGTGCCCCGGACGCAGTTGAACCTCGAGGCTGCGGCCCGCGAACTCCAGCAGCTCGCCGTCGGCCAGCGTGCGATCGACCGTCGCGCCCGCACCCCAGAGGCGGAAGCTGGCGGAGACGGTGCGGAGAGCGGTGACCATGTCGGCCGGGATGCCGTGCTCCAGCATGAGTTGGGCGGCAAAGCTGTCGTCGAGCTCGGCGCTGTCGGCGTAGTGCTCCATCCACGGGGCGAGGCGGTCGATTGCCACGACCTCGGCGCCGGAGCGGCGCGCCACGATTGAGACCAGGCCGCTGTGGTCGATGTGCTGATGCGTGACGACGATCCGCTCCAGCGCCTCGATCGAGTGTCCGATCGCGCGCATCTGGGTCTCGAGTTCGTCCAGGGCCTTGCCGGAGTTGGGACCCGTGTCGACCAGGGTCAAGGGCTCGTCCTCAATGACGAACGTGTTGACCCTGCCCACCGCGAACGGGGTCGGAATGCGCAGCATCGTGATGCGGGCATCGCCGACCCGGGCCCAGGCCTCCTCGGTCGTCAGGACACCGCCGCCACCGTGCTCATCCGCGAGCCCGTGACCGGTCCGCTCCGGCGAGTGATCCTGGGAGGCGGGGTCCACGGTCGAGCCGCCTAGGCCCGGATGAAGGCCAGCATCTCGTCCCGCTTGGCTTCCATGTCCTCGCGCGAGATCAGCGACTCGAGGTTGAGGCGCAGCAACGGCTCGGTGTTCGAGGGGCGGACGTTGAAGTGCCAGTTCTCGTAGTCAACGGAGACGCCATCCAGCCAGTTGATCTCAGCCTCCGGATGGGAGGCCTCGATCTCCTTCATCTTCGCCTCCTGGTCGGCGACCTCGGAGTTGATCTCGCCGCTGATGAAGTACTTCGAGACCAGGTCTCCGACCAACTCCGAGAGCGGCCGCCCCTCCTTGCTCAGCAACTCGAGCACGAGCAGCGCCGGGATCGTGCCGGTGTCCGCGTTGTAGAACTCCTTGAAGTAGTAGTGGCCCGAGACCTCGCCGGCGAATGCCGCCGAGTGCTCGCGCATCGCCCGCTTCATGAACGCGTGCCCGACCCTGTTGATGTGGGGCGTGCCGCCGTGGGCGGTGACCGTGTCCGGCACCGCCCGCGAGGCGCGCACGTCGTAGAGGATGTCGGCGCCCGGCTCCTTGCTGAGCACCAGCTTGGAGAGCAGCGCGGTGAGGAAGTCGCCATCGATGAACTCGCCACGATCGTCGATGAAGAAGCAGCGGTCGGCGTCCCCGTCCCAGGCGATGCCGAGGTCGGCGCCCACTTCCTTGACCTTGTTGATGATGAACTCGCGGTTCTCGGGCAGCAGCGGGTTCGGCTCGTGATCGGGGAAGTTGCCATCCGGCTCCCAGTAGGTCGCGACCAGCTCGATCGGCAGCTTCTCGAGCAGCGGGCCCACCATCTGCCCTGCCATCCCGTTGCCGCCGTCGACGACCACCTTCATCGGCGTGATCGCCTCGACATCGATGAAGCCCATCGCCCGCTTCGAGAACTCCTCGTAGATGTCGAGGTCGCTGACGTTGCCTCCGCCGGGGGGATCGCCGAGCCCGGAGACGATCAGATCGCGGATCCTGGTGATCCCTGTGTCGCCCGAGAGCGCGAGGGCGGCCTCGCGGACCAGCTTGACCCCGGTGTAGGCCTTGGGGTTGTGCGAAGCGGTGACCATCGCGCCGCCATCGAGCTCCTCGAAGCCGACGGCGAAATACAGCATCTCGGTCCCGACCATGCCGACATCGACCACGTCGGCGCCCTCAGCGACGATGCCGTCGCGCAGGGCCTGCGCCATCTCGGGGGCCTGCAGGCGCATGTCGCGGCCGACGCCGATCGTCAGCTCTGCGGGCGGTTTTTCGCGCAGCTCACCCAGGACGCGGGCGAAGGCCCGTCCCAGCAGGTAGTTGCTGTTGGCATCCATCTGCTCTCCGTAGAGCCCCCGTACGTCGTAGGCCTTGAAGGTGCTCCCGTCGATGGTCCCGGGTCCGCCGTTCGTCGTCTCACTCATCCGTTGAAGCCTCCCAGCAGGGCGTCGTAGCTCTCTTCCAATGACTGCGGCATCACACGCGCATCCGCGATCACCGGCATGTAGTTGTTGTCGCCCGCCCAGCGCGGCACGACATGCAGATGGATATGTCCTTCGACGCCGGCCCCCGCAACCCGCCCCTGATTGATCCCAAGGTTGAAGCCCTCGGGCTGGTAGACCTCGCGCAGGATCCGGATCCCTTGCTGAGCCAGGGCCATCATCTCCGCCGTGACCGTCGCCTCGATCTCCTCGGTGGCGCCGATGTGCTCGAAGGGGGCGACCATCAGGTGGCCGTTCGTGTACGGGAACAGGTTGAGCATCACGAAGCACGAGGTCCCGCGGTGCACGATCAGGGTCTCCCGATCATCACCGGCGCAGGGCTTGGCGCAGAAGATGCAGTCGTCGCTCTTGTCGGCGTTCTTCACGTAGCGGAGGCGCCAGGGCGCCCAGATCCTTTCGTTGGCCATTGGCGGCGCATCCTATTGACGAGCGACCCGCGACCCGGATCCCATATCTTGCCCGCATGCGCGGGTTGATCACGCTCCCCTCGAGACCTCGGGCCCGCTGGGTCTTCGTCGCAATCTGGTTCGTCGCGATCTTCGCGATCTTCGCCACCAACCTGCCCGGCAAGTTCGCCGATGCGGAGAACAACGAGTCCTCCTCCTACCTGCCGGGTGACGCCGAGTCGACGCTCGCCCTGGAGAAGAGTCGCCAGTTGACTGACGGCGAGCAGGCCGGCATCGTGATCGTCTACAGGCGCGAGGGTGGCCTGACCGCCGCCGACAGACAGCAGATTCAGGCGGACGTGGAGGCACTCAACGCCGACATCGAGGGAGTGAGCCGACCGTTCGAGGTCGGGCGGACCTCCCAGGACGGCAGCGCAACACTTGTCTTCTCGAGCATCACGGCCACCGGCGACGGCGAGAGCATCCGGGGTCCGGTCACCGCCGCGCGTGACCTCGTCAGCACCGATAACTACGACGCGGCAGGCGAGCTGCAGGTGGCTGTTACGGGCCCCGCGGGGTTCTCGGCCGATGCGATCGAGGTTTTCGAGTCGATCAACGGAACGCTGTTCGCCGCCGCCTTCGGGCTCGTGTTCCTGCTTCTGATCCTTATCTACCGCTCGCCGATCCTGCTCTGGTTCCCGCTGCTCGCGGTGGCGTTTGCCGAGATCGTCACGCGAGCAATCGGCTTCGGACTCACCGAGGCGGGCGTCACGGTCAACGGTCAGTCTTCCTCGATTCTCTCGGTGCTCGTGCTCGGAGCAGGCACCAACTATGCGCTTCTGCTGATCTCGCGCTACCGCGAAGAGTTGCGGGCCAATGAGGACCGGTCCGCGGCAATGGGTATCGCGCTGCGCACCGCGGGCCCGGCGATCCTCGCCTCAGGAGCAACGGTGATCGCGGCGTTGCTCTGTCTGGCTCTCGCGGATCTCAACTCGACGCAGAGCCTCGGCCCGATCGGCGCGATCGGCATCGCCACCGCGATGCTCTCGATGCTCACCTTCCTGCCGGCACTGCTGGTGCTCGCCCCGCGCTGGGCGTTCTGGCCCCGGGTGCCGCACGTCGGCGACGAGGGCACTGACGCCACGCATGGCCCGTGGCGGCGGCTCGGCGAGCGGATCGCGCGCCATCCGCGCAGGGTCTGGGGAGGCACCTTCGCGATCCTCCTGGTGATGGCGCTCGGCACGCTCAACTACGACGACGGACTGACCTCATCCAACGGCTTCCGCGACGATGTCGAGGCAGTGCAGGGCCAGGCTCTGGTTTCGGCCTCGTTCCCCGGCGGGGCCAATGCGCCGACTGAAATCATCGTCCCCGACCCCGCGGATGCCGAGTCCGTGGCCAGTGCGGTCGAA